>JAENYF010000086.1 GCA_016841905.1 Desulfoscipio geothermicus
TAATGACGGTCGACTGCTCGTTTACTTCCACATAGTCAAACTTTTTACCAAGCTCTCCTACCAGCGCATTTGCATTCTCTATCATCTTAACCCGTCACCACCCTGCCTTTGAAGTCCTCCAGGTATTCCCTGTTATCAAGAATTTTAGCCCTTAACATGAGGAATCCTTCGATCACTGCTTCTGGCCTGGGCGGGCAGCCGGGCACATAAACATCCACAGGAATCAGTTTATTCACGCCGGGCACCACACAATATGAATCCACAAATGGCCCGCCACCTATAGCACAACCGCCAACAGCTATGCACCACTTAGGCTCAGACATCTGTTCCCACAAACGCACTACGAAATCCGCAGCTTTAGTAGTTACGGTACCGCACACAAGCATCACGTCAGCCTGGCGCGCGGTATTGCGCAGAACTTCGTAACCAAAACGAGACAAGTCATAACGAGGACCCTGGGCTGCCATTAAACCCTCGATGGCACAGCAAGCCAAACCAAAACCCAGCGGCCAAATAGAATGCGCCCGGGCTAGATTCAATACTTTTTCCACAGGGGCTAGATGAACTAATCTACTTAGCTCAGGCGGTTCATTGTAATCCGGATTATCACCGAAATATTCCGCGGCCCATATATCTTTTGTGGCTGTTTTTATATGTTTCCCCTTGTTTACTGCCATTCCAACGCACCTTCCTTCCAGGCGTACCACAAGCCAACGATTAAAATAAAGACGAATATGAGCATTTCAATAAATGCAAACAATCCCAGGCTTTGGAATTTAACCGCCCAGGCATACAAATAAATTGTTTCCACGTCAAATATGACAAAAAGTAATGCATAAAGGAAATAACCGGTTTTGAACTGTATCCATGTGGGTCCCTGGGTCGGCATACCGCATTCATACGGTTCCATTTTTAATGGAGTATCCCGTCTCGGTTGAATAAGAAAACTGGTGGCAATACCACCTGCGCCAAAGATAAGTGCCACTACGAAAAATATAAATACTCCTGCCCAATCTGACATTTTTCCTCCCCCCTTTCTAAATAAATTAGATTAGTTGAAAAAACAATTGATTATAAAACTGGGAGCCAACGCAATTAACTTTTAAATTTTCCGCAGCTCCCAAACGCAAGTCTGAATTTGGCATAAAAGGCAGGTACTCGACATTTTTTTCACAAATGTATTTAAAAATTTTTTGTAGATTCGGCTTGCCTTTATTAAAGGCTATCTTTACAAGTAAGTCAATAAACATCTTTAGCTAATTGTTTAACGGGTGCAAAATCACGCCGGTGTATCGGACATGGACCAAATACTGATAAAGCGGTCATATGGGCAGTGGTACCGTAGCCTTTATGCACATCAAAGCCATATTCGGGGTATAACAAATGACATATCCGCATTAGCCTGTCTCTGGTTACCTTGGCTACCACTGATGCAGCAGCAATTGAAGGACACAAACCGTCACCACCTACCACTGCCTTTTGCGCAAGCTTACTTCCAGCGATAATAAACTTGCCATCTATCAGCACAAGCTTAGGTTGCATGTCTAAATTGTTTACTGCCCGCAGCATAGCCAGCATGGTGGCCTGGTGAATATTATAGAGTTCTATCTCACTCACAGTAGCTATACCCACCGCCCAGGCAAGCGCGGTTTTTTTAATTTTTACATCAAGACTAGTCCGCTTAGCAGAAGTTAACTTTTTAGAGTCATCTAGATACTCCAGTAAAATAACCTCAGGCAGTATTACTGCAGCCGCAACCACCGGCCCGGCTAGCGGACCCCGGCCCGCCTCGTCCACGCCTGCTACAAGATTATCACAGGGGCCTTGTAAAGAACGCTCATAGGCTTTCATTTTTTCCAGACGCCTAAAATTAGCATCCTTCTGTCGCTCGATAGCTATATAATGCTTGTATAGCGCTTGCACGGCAGAACGCTTATCCAATGCCATAGCCTGCAACAATTCACCGTCTGGTCCGTCGTTGCGACCGGCCAGCTCTTTAATTTGCGCCACGGTCAAGGAATTAATAACCACAAAATTACTCCGACATAAAATTATGACTTATAATTTTTTTCGCGATTTGATTTGAAATCCCTGCCATTTAACAAAATATTTTTATGGCAATTCAAGGCTGAACTTCCCCAATCTGCCCTCACGAAACTCTTTGATTACAAAAACGGCTGTTTTATTATTATCTATTTTCCCTCCGGGTAAGTAGAAGCCCCTGTATATACCGATTTTTTCGATAACTTCCCAGATCTCTTCCGGTATAGCATCTAATTTGTAACGACTAGCCAGTACATCGGGCGCCTTTTCCAGCAACCATTGGACCAGCTTTAAGCAGATTTCCTCAGGATTGTAGATTTGTTCTTTAATAGCCCCGGTAACCGACAATTTGTAGGCCGTTTCCGGGTCTTCGAATTTAGGCCAGAGAATGCCGGGTGTATCCAGCAATTCCAGCTTGCCCCCCAGCTTAATCCACTGCTCGCCCCTGGTTACCCCCGGGCGGTTGCCCGTACGGGCCGCTTTTTTACCGGCCAGCTTGTTGATCAGCATGGATTTGCCAACATTGGGCACCCCCACTACCATACAGCGGGCTAATCGAGCAAACCGCCCCCTGGCCATATATTTTTGTACCGCTGGCCTGGCTTGCTGCTCGGCCAGAGCAATCATTTTTTTTATTCCAGCACCATGGTGGGCATCTACAGCCACCGCCGGCAGGCCAAAGCGGTTAAAATAATCCAGCCAGGCAGCCGTGGCCTCAGGAGCAGCCAGGTCCGACTTGTTCAGCACCACCAGTCTGGGCTTATCTTTTAAAATTTCGTTAATATCGGGGTTGCGGCTGCTGGCCGGTATGCGAGCATCCAGCAGTTCAATAACAACATCCACCATTTGTAGGTTCTGCTGCACCTGCTTGCGTGCTTTGGCCATATGCCCCGGGTACCATTGGATATCCATTTTGTCACGAGTCCTTTTATAAGATCTAGCTTATTCTTTCAAACGGCACTTATGCTTAATGCCGGTATTGAAGGGTTTAAAATTGGTTACATCTGTAGCATCTCCGGTAAACAAATACTTTAATACTCAAGGCAATGCTTCAGGGCAACTTTAGGCACAATCAACCTAACAATGTTATTATAACAAGCTAATGCGATTTAAAGGCCAGTAAATCAATACCGCTTTACCAATTATATTTTCTTCCGGTAATGCCCCCCAAACCCGGCTATCGTCACTGTTATTACGATTATCACCCATCATAAAATAACTGCCGATGGGCACCTCATCGGGTCCAAAATCAGCAAAGGTTAAACCTGCAGGGAGGTAATCCTCCTGCACCTGCCGGCCATTGATATACAAATGACTGTCGCGAATAGCAAGACTTTCACCACCAATACCAATGGTTCGCTTGACAAAATCCCTGCTGGGGTCAAGGGGGAACTTAAATACCATGACATCACCCCGTTGTGGTTCACTGAAATGGTAATTTAGCTTACTGACAATTATTCTATCCCCCACTTGCAAACTGGGAACCATTGATTCAGAAGGGATATAAAAAGGCTGAAACACAAACATCCTGATGAGTATAGCCAACAAAATTGCAATGGCTACAGACTCAAAGATTTCCCTTATTGCTGACTTACCCTTGGCTTTGGTTTTTACCAGTTGCTCATGACCTGAATTTCCCATCTCCATCTCCTCGATTAATCAACATAAATTCATTTAAAAAGGGACTGTCTTATCAGCCAGTCCCTTGTAATCCCTAGCGGCGAATTTCCTTAATACGAGCAGCTTTGCCGCGCAATTTGCGCAGGTAGTAAAGTCTGGCTCTGCGAACACGTCCTCGCCTGGTAACTTCTATTTTGTCAATACGCGGTGAATGCAGAGGAAATGTTCTTTCTACACCAACTCCGTATGATACCCGGCGGACAGTAAATGTTTCACTAAGCCCACCACCGCGGCGCCTGATAACCACACCCTCAAACACCTGGATCCTTTCCCGACTACCTTCTACTACTTTGACATGTACCTTGACAGTGTCTCCAGGATTAAAATCAGGAATATTCTCTTTAAATTGATCTTGTTCAATTACTTTTATTAAATCCATAATGTAACCTCCTTCCCCCCAGATGTTCATACCCCGCATTTCCGGGATAGCGGACCACCGTAATAAACAAGAAAAATTATACCACAATCCACCCGGTGGCGCAACAACCCTTATATTTCCCCTATCAACGCCTTTAACATCCTTGATATTACTCTTTGCGTCTGCTCAATTGGCCAATCTTATTTAACAGATATTTTTTCACTTTTTTCTCCGGGTTATTGATGAAGATAAAGATCACGCTGCCTGCCACAACCAATAAGGCTATGAAAAGAACGGTTTTCCACCCCTGAGGCCCGGCTTTTGACAATTCGGTTGCCTCCCGGTGGGGCGGCGGCGTTAAGCCAAGCATCCCCGGTACAGCACTGGCTAACAGAGCAACCCCATTTTCCGCC
>JAENYF010000013.1 GCA_016841905.1 Desulfoscipio geothermicus
TTGTGGCCTTTAAACCCTTGATTATATTGGCTTGTGGAATATGCAAATTGCTTAAATAAATGAATTGTTTATCGCCAAAGCTAATCAGCAAGTTCTTACTATTAGTTACTTTCTCGTCCCATAATAATAGGTAAATATTCAGTTAAAGAAAAAAATTCCACTGGTTAATTAGTTTAACAATGGATTTCTTTCTCTATAATACATTAATTAAGCAGAATTCTCAATAAACTTTTTTCTATTATTTTAACATTATTCGAGTTAAAAATAAGAAGCCTGCCTTTACCGGCAGGCTTACGTAGCTATTCTTTTATTCTCTATACTGATTGGCCGGCGTCTTACTTCTTTTAAATATCCTGGACCTAACTTTACTGCTAAAATCATCCATTAAAGTATACCCCACCGGCACCAGCACCAGAGTAACTAATGTAGAGAAGAGCAGTCCACCCACTACCACCGTGGCCAGCGGGGCCTGGGATTCAGACCCTTCACCGATCCCTAAGGCCATGGGCAACATGGCTATGGAGGTACATAGCGCCGTCATGAGAATCGGCCGAAGTCGGGTGGGACCGGCCTGTATAATGGCCTCATTCCTTTCCAGGCCACGCCGCCTAAGAATATTGACATAGTCCACCAGCACAATAGCGTTTTTCACTACAATACCCACCAGCATAATCACGCCAATAAAGGCCACAACACTGAAGGTCCGGCCGGTGATTAACAGAGAAAACACTACTCCGGTTAGGGTAACCGGCACCGAAAACATAATTACAAAAGGATACATTAAAGATTCGAACTGGGCTACCATGACCAGATACACCATAATGATGGCCAGCACCAGCACCAGCAACAGCGTACCAAAGGTATCAGCCATCTGCTCCTGCTCCCCGCCATATTCAACCAGGTACCCGGAGGGCATGTCTATTTTGGCCACGTCTCGCTGAATATCCTCGGTAACGCTGCCTAGATCGCGCCCAGCTAACTGAGAGGTAACCGTCACAATGCGGGCCTGGTCTTCGCGGGCAATACTATTGGGGCCCTGTTCCTGCTTGAGCTCCGCAACCTGGCTTAAGGGGAGCAAGGTGCCTGCCGGCGTAGTAATACTCAAACCAGACAATTCACTTTGAGAAACCTCAGCATCGGACTGGTGTACCTGCACCCGGATGTCCACTTCATCACCGCCCACCCGGTACCGGGTGGCCACAGTTCCATCAATAGCCGTGCGTACTGCGGAAGACACCTCCGCCAGGTTTAAACCGTACATGGCGAGCCGATCCCTGTTCAGGACCACGTGCAGCTCGGGTCGTCCCTCTTCCATACTGCTGGCCACCTCGCGGGTACCGGGTACGTGCTCTACCACAGCAGCCACCTGGTCGCCAAGCTGGGTCAGGACATCCAGGTCATCACCACTGATATTAATTACTATTGGTGCAGCACTAGTTCCCATGCCCTGCTCCATGGCTGAAACATTCAAATCCACACCGGGAATATCTTTTAGCTGCACATCTAACTGGGTGGCCAGTTCATCGGAAGTTATATCTCTCTCTGCCTTGTCCACCAGTTGGACTATCAATTGGCCCCTGTCCGAGCTGCTGCCCTCAATCATTGAGCCGCCGCTGCCGATAAGGCAGGTAATACTATCAATGGTCGGGTTGTCTTCGATCATCCGTTCAATATCAGTAATTACCCGATTAGTTTCATTCAGCGAGGTACCTTTAGGCATTTGTACGTCAACAGTCACAAACCCCTGATCTTCGCTGGGCATGAATTCCATCCCCACCAGGGGTACAGCGCACATAGTTATCACAAACGTGATCACAACTACTATAATCGTCAGCTTGCGATGCCGCAGAGCAGCCTGCAAAAGCAGGCGATAATTCTCGTCCAGTTTTTTAAACCATCGTTCGGAGGCGCTGTACAACCGCGACACGCCCTGCGTTTTGGCTGCACTGGCGGTTGCCTTTTCCTTCTGGCCTACTTCGTGGGCTTTTAACCAGCGGGAAGCCAACAGCGGCACTACAGTTATCGCCACCAGCAGCGAAGCCAGGATGCAGAAGCTAATGGTCAGCGCCATTGGTGTAAAAAGCTGGGCAGCCATGCCTGAAGCGAAAATAAAGGGCACAAACACCGCCACCACCGTCAGCGACGAGGCGATAACTGCCGACCCCACCTCATCCGTGGCCTGCCGTGATGCGGTAAGCGGATCCAACCCGGCCTCGTTGTGCCGGACAATATTTTCCAAGACCACAATGGAATCATCAACAATTAAGCCCACCCCCAGAGCCAAACCGCCCAGGGTAATGACGTTGATGGTCATGTTATCAAAATAGAGCAGCACGAAGGCGCCGATGATAGAAAGAGGTATCGACGTTGAGATAATCAGGGTGCTGCGGAAATTACGCAGGAAAATCAAGACCATCAATATGGCCAGAATACCGCCGATAATTGCGTGATTGGTCAAGTTTTTAATGGAGGTACTAATGTATTCCGACTGGTCCATGACGATTTGAAAATCAATCGAAGGCAGTTCGCGTTCCAGTTTTTCAAGTTCCGCCCTGACCTCTTCGGCAGCGGCTACCGTGTTGCCGCCACTTTGCTTATTGATCATCAGCAACATGCCTGGTTGACCGTTAACCCGGCCGATTTGCGTGGTTTTCTTCTGCCCGTCCACCACCTGGGCAACATCGCTCAAGTACACCGGGGTTCCCCCGAAACTGCCCACCACCACACTGCGGATCTGGTCCAGGTTTTGAAATTCACCGGTCACCCGCAGCAGTAAATCACTGCGGCCCTCCTGCACGCTGCCGGCAGAAACATTTCTGTTATCTCCGCCAAGGGCAGCGGTCAGAGTATTTATGCTCAGGCCATAGCCATTCAGCTTAACGGGATCTACCTGTACTTGGATTTCCCGTTCCCAGCCTCCTATATAATAAGCGCTGGCCACACCGCTCACCCGTTCCAACCGGGGCTGAATGATTTCGTCTACTGTCTGCTTGAGCTGCATAGGGTCTGAGCTGTTTACCGCTAAATATATTATGGGCATCATTGATAGGTCCGCTTTAAAAACCACCGGTGCAGACGCTTCCTCCGGTAGGACATCGCGAATCAGGTCAATGTTTTCCCGGATTTCCAGTGAAGCGGCATCCATATTTGCTCCCCAGTCCAACATCAACATGACTGTTGAACTGCCCGTCATACTTGTCGATGTAATAGTATCCAAATCACTTACCGAGCTGAGTACAGATTCGATTGGCTTGGTAATCTGTTCTTCGATTTCCTCCGGACCTACCCCCTGGTAATTGGTCATGACCAGCGCCACCGGCAATTCCATTTCAGGGAATAAATCAATGCTTAGCTTGGAAAAAGATACTGCCCCCAGCAAAAGCACTATGGTTACACAAACAAAAACCAACATCGGCCGCTTAATTGAAACATCAGTAATTTTCATAAGCTTACTTCACCTGGCTCTTTATTGACACTTTTGTATTTTCATCGAGCATGTTTTGGCCTGATGTAACCACCTGGTCTCCTGCCTTAAGCCCCTTGAGAATTTGAATTTGTTTTCCGTCACTGGCACCAAGTGTAACCTCAATGGATTTTACCCGGTCCTGGTTAACCACCCAGACAATATCTGAATTACCTTTTTTAACCGCTGCCTCCCTGGGTAACAGCATAGTTTCCGGCAGTGAGTGTTTAATTTCTACTTCGGCAAACATGCCGGGCTTTAACAGGTGCCGGGCATTATCTATCTGCACCTTAATAGGATAAGCCTTGCTGGTGGGATCCGCTGCCAGGGCAATGTTCGTGATTACCCCGGTAAATGGCTGGCTGGAAACCGCGCTGATGTTCACCGGTACCTGCTGACCCTGTTTAATTCTATTGATCTGGCTCTCTGTTACAGTGGTTTTCACCTCTACTTTAGCCAGGTTGACTACGGTTACCACAGGCATTTGGGCTGCAGAGCTGGCTAATTCACCCGGGTTAACGTTGATGGCGGTCACTACTCCGCTGATGGGTGACTTAATAAAGGAGTTGTTATACTGCTGGTTATAGTTCTCCTTAGCCATCTCTACGGCTGCCTGGGCGCTGGCCAGCGTTGCAGGCGCTACCTGCTCGAAATTTACCTTGGCTTGCTTGTAAGGGATTTCATAAGCTGTTTCAAACCCTGCTTGTCCTGCCTGGGGAATAGCTCCCGATTCATAAAGCTGTTTGCCCCGCTCGTAATTGGCAGACGCCTGTTCAAAATTGATTTGAGCTAGAACCAGGTTCGACTGGGCCTGGGTTACGCCTTGTTCGGTCTGGTGGATTGCCGCCTTCAGGGTGGCCTCGGAGGTGTTCTCCAGGGTAATCAGTGTTTGGCCTTTACTAACCTGGCTGCCCACCTGGACATTAACCGCTGCAACCTTACCGCCCTGCCCGCTGGGTACAACATCTGAAGTGGCCAGAGCCTCCAACTTGCCAGTGGCCACGGTAATATCGCTAAGTGATCCCTTGCCCACCACCACAGTTTGGACTGGGATTACAGCTTCCTCATTTTTATTTTCTGCCTGTTCCTTACTGCAGCCGGTCAGGCAAAACATAATAACCAGCAAACCTGCTATCATAAATAATGCCTTGCGTTTAATGGCAACTACCTCCCCCAAAATTACAGTCAGTTTTTAGTTATTTAGTTGATAATAGCCAATTACTCTAATTCAATTGTCTTATCCTCCCTTTCCTCTTGTAGCATCAGTGCAAGTATCTTTTCATTTATATTGATCATATGTAACAGATCCTGTTCATCTAGGTGTCCAAGGTAGCGCTGCATGACTCTTTGCCTGGCAGCGTCACATATATCAACCACATCTTGTCCGGCATTTGTTAACGTCAACCAGACAACGCGGCGGTCTTCCTCCGAACGACTGCGCGTCACCATCCCCATTTTGCACAGCCGGTCAACCTGGGCAGTTACGGCGCTCAGGGACACCCTTAAATCGTCTGCCACACTAGATACCGTTGCCCGGCCCCGCACGCTGATTATTTTCAACATCATAAACTGGTTGCCCGTTATTGCATTTGGCAGAGTACCTTCTATTTCCTGGTGCAGCCGGCGCAAAAATATTTGACCCAGCTCATCCAGGCGGTCATAGTAACGGGCAATAATTTTACTTTTTTCGGTAGTCATTACATTATCCCTCCTTTGCCTGAGTATTTTGGCAATTGTTTTCATGGTGAATTATTTACAAGATTAAGTATAATTTCTTAACCCGGAGGTGTCAATTGGTAGTTGTGGAAGCGAAATAGAAAAACACTTCCCAGGACTCTCAAGAGAACTGGAAAGTGTCGAAACATTGCTCAAATGTTTAAAATCAAAAGGGTAGAAAGATCAGGTTTACAGGTAAAAAAGAGCCGGCCGGCGGTATAAATTCCAGTACTTTTTCTTGACCGGGCGCAATGACACCGATTAGGGCAAATTCTATCTGGGGCTGCATAATTCCCCTGTTGGGTAGGTAAAATACTTTTCCACCGTCACTCTCCCACTTACCGGCCCCGGAAAACACGCCGCCTCGCGGTGAAAATATGACCCCCATTCGCTCCCGGGCCTGCATGGTAATTTTGTAAGTCACACCGCAGTTGCCTAAGTTTTTGCTCTGCTGAGAGTCATTGCCCGGCAAATTGGATTGGTTATCATGCCCGGTTAAAAATTCGTCATAATTACCATCTGCTACAGCTAAACGGGCTGGCTCTGTACCATCCAGCAGGATTGACAAAGATCGGTTAGCAGCAGGGAAAGTACCTCGGATATGCACATCGTCCTTATTAAGAATAGTAAGGTGTCTGTAATCCTCCATAGTAGAATGTTCCCCCATGACAATCACTTGAAACAGCAAGTCCCCCAAAGCGTCGACATCAAATATGCCGTCGACTGTGGCACTCGGCTGAACTAGACTATTGATTTCTTCATTAAGTTTATATGTTTGCCCCGGCTGCAGCTCGATATACTTAGCGTCAGCCTCATTAAAATCCAGGTACCGGTAAGCAGCCGATTTACCCACTGCCATCACCTCACCCGGTCCGGCTATGCCTGCTCGTTTAATAAGCAGAGATACCGGTGCATCGCTCTGGTTAATGAGTAAAGGGATTATTTTTTTATTTTCTCCTGAACCGTTTATATGGTGATAGTACAAGCGTGTTTCGCCGCTTAAAACATCGCTATATAAAATACCGTCTTCCAACACTGTTTCGGGGCTGTTGCTAATCATCACCTTAAGATTGTCTATGCTTACATCAGGATTAACTTGCTTCAAATCCAATACGTTGAAATTAGTTATATTGCCAAGGGGTTCGCCGGGGATAGGATAATGCAAGTTATAAGTGAGCCGGTCCATCTTTAACTCATCAGTTACTGTAAGCGTTTTGGTAAAAGGCTCACTCCAATTACCCTGGCTATCCATTACCTCCAGGGTAACCGGGTATTCTCCCGAAGCAAAAAAAGCTCTCTCCCGGCCTGTCCATTTAGTTTCAACAATGATATCCCCATCGGGATCATAACTTTTTTCGTTGTAATAAATCGTTTCACCCTGGGGTACTACATCTTTTTCAAATTCAAACTCAGCCACAGGCGGACGGTTTGGCGGGGGCAGCTGTTTGATAATTATCTCTTTTGTGTCCGGCAGGTAATCAACCTGGTAGTTTAATTTTTCCGCCAGGAAACGCAAGGGTACTAGCGTAATATCATTTTCAATAACCGGCGCCCCGGTAATAGCCAGCACTTCACCATTTACTATGGCCTCAGCCGCACCTGGCTCAAGACGGATCTCAACATCATTATGCCGCACGGAGATTTCCCTAACCTTGGCATCCCAGCCAACCTCAGCCCCATATATTTCTAAAATAAAGCGCAGCGGAACCATGGTGGTGTTGTCACTAACACTGGGAGCTACTTGCAGTTCATAGGGCATCCCGTCCACTTGCACAATCGGATCACTTACTTTCATGATGACGGTTTCGACCTCGTTTTCCGCCGCCCCAGGGGCAGCAGCTATAAGAAACAGGGTAACTAACACTAAGTAGATTAAGCACCTGCGCATCGTTGGCCTCCTTCTTAAAATGGTATAAATATTAAATTAATCGGCAGGAAGGACCCGGCCGGCGGAATAAACTCCAGCACTTTTTCTTTACCCGGCTCGACCACACCAATCATGGCGTATTCCGTTTGTGGCTTTAATATACCCTTATTAGGCAAGTTAAAGGCCTCACCGTCCCAGGAACCGGCTCCAGCGAACACTCCACCCCGAGGTGAGAATACTACCCCAACTCGCTGCTGCGTGCCAATTCTAACTCGGTACACCACTCCGTAATTACCGGTGTCTTTACTAAGCAAGCTGTACCGTCCCATGGTGCTGGTATTGTTGTCCTTACCGTATAAAAATTTATCTTCTTTACCGTCAGCAATGATAAGCCTTGCCGGCTCATCACCCTTTAGCTGCACCGATACAGATCGATTAGCCAAAGAAAAAGTGCCTCGGATATGTTTATCATCCCGTGGTAGAATTGTTAAATTTTCGTATTCAATCAGCTGCACCTGACTGCCAACTGCGGCTACGGAATAAAGCAAGTTAGCATCTGCATCCACATCAAACATTGCATTTATAACCTGTCCCGGCTCAAGAGTATTAACTATCCCTTCATTTATAATAACTTGTCCACCTGGCTGCAACACTAAAGTGCGAGCTTGACTTCGATCAAAATCCAGAAAACGGTAGGCAGCTGTTTTGCCCACAGACATAGCATCACTTGGGCCGGCCACACCCAACCTTTTAATCACCAGTTTTACAGGTTTGTCTTCCTGGTTTATAGCCAAAAGAAAAATTCTCTTCTTCTCGTTTGAACCATTGATGTGGTGAAAATACAGGCGATTTTTCCCACGAAGGGTATCGCTGCAGAGGATACCGTCTTCTTTGATTTCCTCCGGACTATTGCTGACGAGCACTTGTTCCCTGGCCATGCTTACCGACGGGTCAAATTGTTTTAACTGTAGCACCGGTATGTTAAGGTTGCCCAGTGGTTCACCTGGTACAGGATTTTGCAGGTTGTAGGTAAGACGATCCATTTTAACTTCTTCTGTTACGGTTATTTTTTTGGTACAAGGCTCACTCCAGGCCCCCAGGCTGTCTTTAACCTTTAATGTTACTTCATATTCCCCCGGGGCAAAGAAAGCCCGTTCATTACCGATCCAAATTTCGGTTACGATTTGGTCGCCATCCGGATCGTTGCTTTGGTTTTCATATACCACCGTTTCACCCTGAGCCACAATTTCTTTATTGATAACGAAGTAAGCTATGGGCGGTATATTAGCAGGTGTTAATTGTTTAATATTTATTTCCTTGGTTTGGGGCATAAAACTCACTCGATAGTTTAAGCTCTCCACCAAAAAACGCAAAGGGACCAGTGTTGTTTCATTTACTATAGTTGTTACTCCGGATATCGTTTGAGGCTCCCCGTTAATCACGGCCTGGTAACTACCCGGCTGCAAAATGATGTTTTTGTCGTTTTGTTGAATAGCTATTTGATTGTCTTCTGTATTCCAGCCGACCTCAGCCCCAAAGATTTCGGCAATGAAGCGCAAGGGCACCAGGGTAATACCTTCATTAACCTGAGGTGCAGTTTCTAACTCATACGGCACTCCATCTACCCTAGCCTGGCTTTCGTTAAGTTTTAAAGCTACCGTGTCCACCTGTGTATTTGCCGGTGCGGCAATAACAGGAGCAGCAAGTAAAATACAGCTGAGTATGACAGCGCAAACATTTAGTATGTAACTTCGCATTCTTGCCTCCGTAATAAAAAATTCTGTTCCATTTATATATTATTTCAATATCCATTTGTGAATCCGCATTTTTGGCCATTTATGAAACCACACTATTGGTCACTAATAATTGGACGGATGTTAACACCTTCAGATAAATGATAAGCGCTATTATAGAAATAGCGCTTAATTCTCCGCAAGGATAACAATTAGATTTGTATAGCAACGATACCAAACCTCTGCTTAATAAACAAAGAACATAGTATTAGCTAGATCTAAACCAATTCTTTGCCCGTGAGGTTTTTAAAATTCGCTACCAGTATGGCATGTTGATATTTTAGCAACTCTAAATTAGTCTCATATGAAACCAGGGCTGCTTCACTCGTTTTGATATCCATTGTAGTAGCCATACCAACATCGTATTTAACCTTAGTAACCCTTAATGTCTCTTCCGTTGCCTTGATAGCAGCATCTACTTTGTTGTATTGTTCTTCTGCAGCCTGGATGTCCTTATATAATGTATAAACACCGTTACGTACTTCTTTACGTGCTTCCTCAACATTCAGTTCAGCTATACCAACATCAAGTTTTTCTATATCGTAGGAACTTAGTGCGCCTGAACCAGGGCCATAGCGAAAGTAACTTAAATCCATTTTTTGCAGGTTAACTAACTGCTGAAGGCTCCATAAGGTTTCGCTGCTTGTTTCAGCCCTGCTGGCCTCAGCATTTATATTATCGACTTTAAATGTCTCAAAGGCTATAGTGTCTTGAAGGATAGGCCTGTCTTCAGGCCATAAACCAATTACTGCATTAAGCTCAACAAAAGCTTTGTCCAAATTCTCACTGGCCTCCTGCAAAGCAGCAACAGAAGCTTGCACCGTTGATTGAGCCGTAACTATTTCCAGGTTAGATATAGTACCTACTTGCGCACATATTTTAGCCAAGCGTTCGGACAATTGATCTTTAGCCAGCGTGATTTCCGCGTTTTTAATCTTTTCCTGGGCTATCAGCACGCTTATATATTTTTGGTAGGCATCTAGTTTAACGCTTTTTTCTTCCTGTTGCAATAATTTGCCTTGAGTTAAGTATCTATTGCTCGTTTGCATTAATTTGGTAAAAGAAGATTCCGATTTTACATTTACGGGACCACCACCGCCACTGGGTCTTAAGCTAACATCATCTGCCGCATCATTTCTGGATTCCCAGGCCTGGTCTTTAGTCAAATTACCGCTTTTTAGAGCTGTACTATTATCTACAGCCATATTCAGCACATCTTCTATAGTTAATTGAGGAGTTACAGGTTCCTTAGCCAAAGCAACTGAAGCTGTACCTAAAACTACCACGACCAGCGCCAAGAAAATTATGGTCAGTTTTTTCACTTTCCACCACCCTTTGCAAATATTTAATTTAGTTAACTATTTACCAGCTAAATTATAGCTAAAGTTGACTGGATTGTCAACAATATCAGGAGACACATAATTATGTATAGAAAGAAAAAGCCTGGGTCCGAAAACCCAGGCTTGCTTATCTAATTAATTACTTAACGGTCAGGGTAGCGGTCTTTGTATCGTTATTCCATTGAGCTACTGCGTTCAGAGCAATACCTGCAGCGGACAAGGATACGAAGGTCCGGCCGTCTTTAATTTCTGCACCTTTGTCGGTGGGCAGGTTAGTGCCATTCAGCTTGACCTGCGGGTCACCAACAGTCAGTTGCACAACCCGGTCACCTTTAATGAAGGTGGCGGACTTGGCTTTGTTATCCCAGAAGATATTCTGCGGGGCTACGCCCAGAGAATTAGCGGCGTCACGCAGTTGAACCATAATCCGGCCGTCTGAAATGTAGCTGCCGTTGTCACCAAGTGTGATGGAGGTGGTCAGCGTCTGATCGGACGGAGCAGGAGTTCCTACGATAGCTGCAACAGTCTTGGCTGCAGTGCCGGTTTCGGGGAAGATTTTGCCGTCGTCAATATCGAAAGCGTCAAAACCACTAATTTCAACGTAACCATCTCTATCATCATAATTAAATACATCGTCTACTTCAGCAGGATTGTTGACTTCATTAACAGCGTCACCTTTAACCTTTACGATGACATCGCCTTCCGGAGCAGTCCGGTCAACAGTTACTGCCAGGTTTTTCAAGAAAATGGTGCTGGCAATATTGCTGTCGCTGTCAATACCGATAACCAGATCTCTGTCATTATTCCCAGTGGTAATGCTTTCTACGTCAATTTCCAGGTCGCCTTCAGTTACTTCTACGTCTTTGAAATTAACCCACTTGAAACCTTCGGGCAGCTGCAGCAATAAATCATCATCTTCGCTCAGAGCGCCGTCAACGTTTTCAGTAACCGTTAAATCACCAATGGCCTGATTAGCTTTACCGATAGCCAGTACTGCTGCTTCGCCGGCAGAAGTGATGGTTACAGCTTCAACTGTTTTAGCCACTGTGAGTTCACCGGAAAGACCAGCGGTACCGCCCACTTCGATGACCAGGTCGCCGGAGGTACCAGGCTCAACAACAACTTCCATTTCTGAGAGCTCTAATTCAGCTGCATCGTTTGATTCGCCAATAACTTTCCACTTAGCGGTTTGACCGTCTTTACCAGGGAAGCCTTGGAAATCTAATCTTACGCCACTATCATTGTCCTCGTCAATTTTGCCCCACTTATAGTTGGAGGGCAGGGTCAGTGTTAAGGTGCGGCCTTCCACTAAGCTAGATTCTATGGATTCTTCAATAGTAATATCGGCAATTGTCTGTTCCAGCATGCCGGATACTATTTCAGTGGGTTCATCGGCAGTAATGGTGGTATCATACTGGCCATACTTACCAACGAACACTTCAGTTTGATTAACATCGCTTTCGCCGTCGATTCTAGCAGTAATATCGCCAAGCTCAGCGTCGGTTTCATCTTCTACTTCAATACCAACCTCGATTTCAAAAGCAATGGCCTTTTTGCTTTCCTGGAAGCCATCAAGATTGAAATTCAACTCATCTTCATCAACTTCAATTGCATCTTCTAATGCTGCTTCCAGCTCTGCAAATCCGTCGTTAGTAGGATAGCCAGGTACTTCGCCCCAGAATACTTTAACTTCATCTACACTGGTCCAGAAAAATCCGTTCGGCAGAATGAACTGTAAGCTTTCGTCTTCATTTTCCAGAGCACCGGGTACATCCTCTTCAACACGGATAGTCACTGTGTCGGAATTGCTGAAGGTAGGAGCATCAGTTACTTCTATATCCAATGCACCACCGCTCACACGACCAACAGTAAGAGCACCGGATTCAAAGCCGCTATTGCTAGGAGCTTTAATGCTTAAATCGATATCTCCATCGTATCCATCCTCAACAAACACATTACCGAGATTCAGATACATAAAGGCATCCCAAGTAGCATCTACATTACCATCAATGGTTATCTGAATTTCGTTGTCATCAAGCCTTTCAATAACAATGTCTGCACCTGCTAAACCGTTGGGGTCACCTTGGTAGGTGGCAGGAACCTGGATATTGTTAGTGGCTTTATTGCCATAATAAACATTGTAAGCTTCGCTAGTGACTGTTTCCCAATCTTCATCATCCATAACGGAATCATCAGCATTTAAAAATTCAAAGTCTTCAGGGAGACTAATTGTTGCCGAATCACCATCATCTAATTGACCGGCTGTAAATTCGAAGAATACTCTTCCCAATTCAGCTGCAGCATTATCATTAACCGATGGGGTACTCTGTACTTGAGTATCAGATGCAAATGCGGCAAACGGAAATACCATTGTTAAGGCAAATACCACTGCCATTACCAGACAAAACTTTTTGTTACGTACTTTTCGCAAAACTATTCCCTCCTTAAAATATTGTTTGGCCTTTCGGCCTGGAAAAGATGGTGCCTTTATATTTGGTGTTGCATCCCTCCTTATTCAATTGCAGTTAAATAACTAACTGGTTAATATAGAGAAGTGGCTTGGCCACCGGCTCTCCTTTAAATACGCGCTTATGGTATTAGACACGCCTTTACAGGTAAAAGTTCCACCGGTTAGTTATTTTTCATCAAGCTGGGGCATTTTGTAACTCTTAGTTCAGTATTCTTTTTTTAGACACCTAGTTTTCAGCAAAAGTTCCAAAGCAGGGTATTTTTTTTCTAAAACGCTGTTCCTGGCATTAAGGGCAGCAGTATAATACATATGGAAAATTGATAAGTATCGCGTACTATATAATAATGAAATAACCGGTCATATAGACATTAGTATCCTTTGTAATATTATTAATTTTCAAGTAAATTATTAATTAGATTAAATACTTAGCTACATTGTTTTTAGTAAATACAACCCTGGCACCGGAACTTTTCATTATATATTCGTGTCTAAAAAGTGTCCGGGGTTAGAAACATAAGGGGGAACAATCCCTTTGGATAACGTAAAGCCTTTGGATAAAGTAAAGCTTCTGGTTGAGAAATCTCAAAAGGGCGACACAAGGGCATTTGAGCAGCTGGTCATTCTATATCAGGATAAAATTTATATGCTTTGTTACCAGCTTACGGGTAATTATGCCGATGCCCAGGATTTAGCACAGAATGTTTTTATAAAAGCGTATCGAGCATTGCATGGATTTCGCAACGAAGCAGATTTCGGTACTTGGCTGCACCGTATCGCGGTTAACCTTTCCATTAATGAAAGGCGCAAAAGGAAACCCGATGTTTACCTTGACAACCCGGTACAGACGACTG
Source organism: Desulfoscipio geothermicus (assembly GCA_016841905.1). Lineage (GTDB taxonomy): Bacteria > Bacillota > Desulfotomaculia > Desulfotomaculales > Desulfallaceae > Sporotomaculum > Sporotomaculum geothermicum_C. The sequence continues at coordinate 13,501 of JAENYF010000013.1, forward strand.
AGGGCGAAATGCCCCGCCTGGTGGCTTCGGATGCTGAGGATCCAGAGATCGCTTATGAAAACAAAGAATTTCGCAATTTAGTGCGTTACGCTTTGCAGGAGTTATCACCAGAACATCGAACGGTACTGGTTTTAAGGGAAATGCAGGGTTATTCCTACGATGAAATAGCCAATATGCTGGAATGCTCCCTGGGTACGGTGAAGTCCCGCATAAACCGGGGACGCCAGTCATTAAAAGAGAAAATCACACAACTGGCTGTCTGGCAGGGGGGAAATCTCCTTTACCAGGAGAAACAGCATAAAGGGGGTGGAAATAAGTGAACTGCAGCGAAGTTAAAGAAAAGATACCCCAGTGGTTAGACGGGGAACTCGCAGTCGATGAAAGTGCTTCAGTCGCAGAACATATAGAAGCCTGCACCATTTGCCAAAGTGAAGTGGAGTTTTGGCGTGAACTCAGCGCCATTTTAAAAGAGGAACTGGGGGATATAACAGCACCGCCCGGGTTTGCGAGCGGGGTAATGGCTCAACTTTCCGGCCAACAGAAAACCGGTATGCGCAGGCTCTTATATAGCTGGAAGCGCAGTATGGCAGTTGCCGCCACTTTTTTACTTATGACCGTGGGTTCTATCGGTGCGTATTTGCAAATGGGCGGTAATATTGCCGGGCATGTGGCCAATAATAATGACAGTGGTACAGCTCAGGTTAGCTCTAAAGACCAAGAGAGCAAGTCCCATCCTGATAACGACATTACTAAACCAGGAATTTTGCCGGCTGAATCGAATGGCGAACCTGATGGCAAGGTATCAGATAACCAACCAACTCCTAGTAGACAAGAGGGTAGTCAAGCAACTCCGGACTATAGTAGTACAAATACAGTTGAAATTGAACAAGAAACTGCCGATGGTAACGTTTCCCACGATATCAGTAACAAACAGCCTAATAACACTGATCAACAAAATGGTGAGACCTTCTTAGCCACCAAGGAGTCCCCTGAGCAGTATGCACTGTTAAATACAGCTCAGGATCGCGTTATTGCACGCACTCTGATTAGGGTTAAGGTTGACAACTTAGCCAAATCTCATAACCAGGCTTTGTCTTTCATCAATAACTCCGGCGCTCAGTACGAAGTGCTCGGATCGGAAAATACGACCGGCGGTGGGCAGGTGACTTTAAAGGTGATGGTTAACCATGACCTGTCCGGGAAGCTGCAGGACGAGCTTAAAACACTGGGTCAGGTAGTTACTGCAGATACACAAAAAGATGATTTAAACAGCCGGTATAATGAAAAGGTAGAACAGTACCGGTCACTAGAAGCCCAAATGACAGCAGCCCAAACATTAGCAGAAAGAAACCAGCTTGAGGTAAAGATGGCTGGTATAGAAGCACAATTAAAGACCTGGGAGCAAGAAGCCAATACCGCAACCATTATTTTATGGATAGAGAATTGAGATAAGTGCTAATAAATTAAGATGCAATTTGAAGTGCAGTAACTTTCGCTAAAGGAAAGTTACTGCACTTCTTTGTCTTCTCGGATAATTTTATAAAGCAGGTGATTAAGGGCAGCTGCCGCTTCGGCCCGGGTAATATCGTCTTTGGGGTTAAAAAGATTGCCTGGTTCACCGGCCATCAATCCCAGGACGCGGGCAGTGCGCACATCTTCCAGAGCCCAGTCTGCAATACATTCCTGATCATTATAGGGCGGCGGTGCGGCAAGACCAGTTGGAACCCCGTTTACGCTGCCATAAATCCTCACCAAGAGAACAGCAGCTTCCTCCCTGGTGATGCGCTCATAAGGGCGAAAAGTGTTATCTTCATAACCGAGCGCAAGATTCCTGCTATAGGCCAATGCTACAGCGCTTTGCGCCCAGCGCGGGATGGCTAGTGCGTCTTTGTAAGTCGGAACGCCCTCAGAACTGCCTGCCCCGATCAGTTTGGTGACCAGCACTGTTAATTCCACCCTGTTTACCGCCTGATCTGGTTTAAAGGTGCCGTCCGGATATCCCTTTAACATCCCCCGAGAGACCAGCTGGCGAATATCCACTTCAGCCCAGTGGCTATCAATATCCGAAAAGCCTTTTTGCAGGCGGGGCAGGCTCAATTGCACACCGGCCACACCGCCACTATTATCATCAACAGCTACCAGACTAATATTTTCAGCCTCCCCGGCTTTAACCGGGTAGTAAAAATCGCCGGAGCCGGTAATCTCAACCTCTTGAATAATTCCCGCCTGGTATACAACATAAAGCCGGGAAGATGCAGTGTGGCCACTAATTAGTGAAAAATCCTCATAAGGTATAGTAGATATAATTTTAATTTCCGGCGTTTTGATACCTTTACGTGTTTGAGCCTCTAAAGCAGCTACAATTTGCTCACCTGCCGGACCGTATAGTGCAGTTACCTTAACCGGTTCACCAGGCACTAGGTCACGAGGCCGCACCGGCAAATTATTTTTGGTGAGCACTGAAACGTTGCTTAACTGATATACTTGCCCATTGGTTAGGGTTATACTTTTGCCTGTTATAACTTCTTTTAATGATGAGCTAACCTTGTCTGATGCATCGGCAATATCCACCCGCCAAACTTCCTTGGAAAGAGGATTGGTAATCACCCGCACCCACTGTCCTGGACTTAAAATTCCAGTTCCGGATGCCATCCCCCAGCGAAACACTTGACTTTCCGGTTTAAATTGTAAGTTTATGAACCCCTTAGCATTGTCCATCAGATAAAGGGTATCCCGCTCGGCATAAATAATCCGGCCGTAGAAAACATCAGAATAGACAGTAAGGTTTAATACTTCGTTGGTGTTGGGAACTAGATCTAATATTGCCAGTTCCCCTTCCTTAATATCCCTCAGTTCAATGCTAACCCGATCTCTGTCTATATTAATACCCGATCTTATATGATAGCTGCTGCCTGATGAAATAGTTATGGTTTTCGCACCTGGCTCCACAGACACTACCCGGCCAACAGCCAGATGCCGTTTTACAGCCAAATTATATACCTTACCATCGGCACCAAGAGTAATTTGCACCGGCATACCCGAAAGTACTCTATCCAGTTCAGCAGTGGTAGAGGCACCAAATGGCAGGTCGGCGGTATCTCCATCCACCACAATATCCGAAAAGGATATAACCGCTTCATCTGCAATTGAAAAAACTTCCTCGTTATCCAGCAGTTTTACCCTGCGGTTTTTATGGTCTACTCCAGTTAACACGCCCGCAATTTCACGGCCGAAAATCTCGGCTTGCCAGAGCGTCTGCGTGCAAGGGTTGAGCCCGGCACGAACGCTGACTCCTGATGGAATGGCCTTGCCCAGAACATTCTTTGCCCGAGTATCAATGGCATGACCCCCTTCCCGGTATTCTTCGTTAATGCGCACCAATATGGTCCGGCCATCTTTAGATAATGCCTTAACACCACTGGCCTGCCAGGTACGGCCAACTGCGTAAACCCGCTCGGGTCGGACAGGGGAGCCAATCATGTAAAGTTCGGCACCGGTCGGCAGTTTTTTACTTGCTGCCAAAATTCGGTCATCAACAGCCGCAATGGTATTTTCGGGTAATGTTATTAGTTTTTCACCGGTTATTGTTTCCCTGGCCATTTGCTGCCCGTACACTAGCGCGTAGTCCTGGTTTATTCCCTTTGCCGGTGAAGCGTCCTGCTGCAGTGAACTGCAGCGCACCACAATTTTATAGGTCCCCGAAGCGGGAGAGGGTATGTTTACTTGCTCCACATTGTTGCGAGTATCTCGTACGCCCTTATTTTCAAAATCGTTGCCGTAATATTTTTGACCATCCGGTCCAACTACCTCTAAATCCAGATCGTTAACCAGCACCGACCTGGCGCCCGGGGCCGCCGCAGGATCTGTCCAGACCAGGGTAGCCTTAAATGGAGCCCCGAAATGGGTAATTTTCTTTTCATAGGTTATACTGGCACCGCCGGCCACCCCTGCATTATCGTCCACCAATTCGAAGAGCTCGTTTTCTATGGACATAGTGGTAGCACCGATATCCAGCAAACCAAATCCGGCTGCCTCCGGTTCCTGCTCAAGACTGGTTGCCCCGTTAATCATGGCGGCCTTCATCAGAGCTGCGGATGGGTCGGTATGCTTGGTACTTTCCTCTAAGTATTGGCGCAATAATGCTGCAGAACCGCCGGTCACCGCCGTGGCCATGCTGGTGCCCTGCATAATGTTGTAGTCTGCTCTACCGGCAAGATTTCCCTCCGCCAGCCGAGATGCGGTTGAGATGATTGATGTACCGGGGGCAACCAGTTCTGGTTTAATGCGTCCATCACCAGTAGGGCCCCGGCTGGAAAAGGTGGCTACTTCATCGCTTTCACGAATGTCTTTTTCAAAGGCGGGCCGGGGACTTATGGATGCACCCACCACCAAAGCATTTTTGCTATTAGCCTCGGCAGTCATAGTGCTCTCCTGAGCACCCGAGTTGCCTGCTCCGAAGATCACCAAAAAATCTGAGTTACTGCGCACAAATTGATCAATCTGAGCTGTACTACTTACATAGGCATTCTGCTTTTTACCCCAGCCATTTACATGGATACGCACATCAGCCTTATAGGCCGGTTCAAAAAGCTCTTTGAGGTCCAGAGGTGGAGATGGGTTTTGCTCCTTGTTCACTATGCCCTGAAAGTAAAGGCTGGCTCCGGGGGCTACACCGGAATACTTGCCCGCGGACGCCTTACCGCTCCCCACCAGAGTACCGGCCATATGGGTGCCATGACCGCTTACGTCAACGGGAGTATCCACCCCGGCCCAGGATTTAAGCATGATCACCCTGGGCTTTTTGCCGGCTGAGCTTTCTAGATCGGGATGAAGGTTGCTTACCGAACCGGCATCCAGGCCGCTATCAGCCAGGCCAATGGTTTGGTCCTCACCGGTAAGTCCAGCTGCAGCGATAAACTGGGGAATGGCCAGCGGCCTAGCCCCCACAATATCCCTGGCTCGGTCATTTAACAGCTCGGGCACGTCATACTTTTCTATGTACAGTACACCGGGGGATGCGGCCAGCTCATTAACTGCACCTGCGGGCAGTTCTACCCGCAGGTAAACACCATTGCCACTAGCACCTTCCAACACGCGCCCGTCCAGGCTTTCGATAAGGTTTATAACAGCAGCCTTATCACCTGGCTTGACAAGGGTAACCGTTAGCTTCACCGGGTTGTCATCTGATGTTGAGGTGCCGGTAGTGCCAACGAGCTCGGCAGACGCCTTCTGTTCAGGCAGGTAAGCAGAAACATTTTTAATATACGGCAGATTCAGCAGATCCTGCTTTTTATCCTCCCTTGCCCGCACCAGCAGAATTTTGCCATCCAGACGCCCTAACCAGTCAACCTGTTCACTTAATTCAACTTCCTCTGAAACGGTTAGAGTCCGATTAGGTTCCAGGGCTAACATCACCAGATTAGTATCTATGGCCCCTGCTTCGTTATTGTAAGTTGTTTCAGACCGGTCATTTCCGCTCAGATTTGGTTCCAGGCTTCGTGACTCCTGCCAGCACCACACACCCATAGCTATCACTAAAAGCGCTATGGATAGCGACCAAGGCTTGGTTTTACGCATCTTTTCCTCCTTAAATAAACAATATATCTAGATCATATTTGGAGTACTATGTACTGGTCGTTTTGTAACTGATTAGTTCGCTTACAACATCTTCGACAAAAACCATATAATTTCCTGTTAGTTTATCTAATGAATATTTAGCAAGCTTAACTAATACTTGGGTATTACATTTTATGCCTAGATTATATAGACTTACGCAAGAAAATTTTGTTCCTATTGGAACAATAAAAAAAACAGGCTATTTTGCTGATTTAAAATAAACCTGTTTTGTTGCCTGATAATTTTTCATAAAGTCTTTTAACCTGCATTCATACTATGCTTTAGTGTGCCTGATATTAAGCGGCTATTTGGTTGTGAGTTCAGCACGTTCAGCATGGTCAGGGCACGTCCCGTCCCCAGGGCTACGCAGGATAATGGGTCTTCAGCAATAATTACATTCAGCCCAGTTTCACGAGTAATAAGCATATCGATGTTCTGCAGCAGCGCCCCGCCACCGGTAAGCACGATACCCTTGTCCATGATATCTGCAGCTAACTCCGGAGGGGTTTCCTCCAGCACTTCCTTCACAGTATTGACTACCTGTGACAAGTTTTCATTTATCGCACTATGTATTTGATGACTAGTAACGGTTATTTCTCTGGGCAACCCGTTAAGCAAATCCCGCCCTCTTACCTGCATGTTAAGCTCCGGAGCTGCAACAGGAAAGGCGCTGGCTATTTCAATTTTAATATCCTCACCGGTTCGCTCACCGATGGCTAAATTAAATTCCCGACGGATATATTTGACAATGGCTTCATCAAATTTATCGCCGCCCAACCTTAAAGACCGGCTTGTTACAACGCCGCCCAGGGAGAGCACGGCTATATCGGTGGTGCCGCCACCAATGTCTACCACCATCGTACCGCCTGGCTGCGCTATATCCAAACCGGCACCCAGCGCAGCGGCTAACGGCTCCTCAATTACAAAAGCCTGCCTGGCACCCGCCTGGATTGCGGCCTGTTTCACTGCCCGCTCCTCCACCCCGGTGACACCGGAAGGTATGCATACCATGACACGGGGTTTAAAGAATATTTTATTGCCATTAGCCCTGCCAATAAAATAGCGCAGCATTTTTTCGGTGACATCATAATCTGCAATCACGCCGTCGCGCAGCGGGCGAATGGCCACTATATTGCCCGGAGTTCGGCCCAGCATGCGCCTGGCTTTGCCCCCCACCGCAATCACCTGACCTGAGGATTTATCTATGGCAACCACCGATGGTTCTTTTAGCACAATACCTTTGCCTTTTACATTAACAATTACATTGGCTGTGCCTAAATCAATACCTATATCGGCACCCATATGGAGCATCTAAACTTGTCCCCTTTCGGATTGTTAAGCGACATCTGATTGTCATAGTTTTCACTGCATTAAACTGTCTGCAGTGAAATAAGGGATAATATTAAGTAGTTATATTTCTACTTTCTAGGACAAACTCCTCCAAGTTATGCTAATTATGTTTTTCCTCCTGCCGATATTTTTTTCGCGTGGCTTCTCCACCGCGCAGGTGTCTTTCTGCCTTATTAAAATCCAGTACTTTTTTCACCTGTTGAGCCAGGTCTTTATTTAATGAAGGAAGTCTTTCTGTCATATCTTTATGTACGGTGGATTTACTTACTCCGAAAACCTGAGCTGCCTGGCGCACAGTAGCCTGCGTTTCTAAAATATAGGTACACAGCTCCAGCACCCGCTTTTGGATGTATTCTTGCATTGCCTTACCTCCCCGGGCATTTAGTACATTATATGCAAATGGTAGGTAGAAATGCTCCTGCATATGCAGACACTGGCAAGATTAGATTAACAATATTTGTAATATTATTAATCGCGTGTATTTTAGCAATGCAAAAAAAAGGTTCAACCATGTGATTTGGCCGAACCACCCTAATTTTCCTGTTTGTTATTATATTAAATGTGCCACTGGTAGGTTAAAAAACCACCGTTTCAACCAGCGGCTGTGTTTTTCCAATGCATTATGGTCACGCAATCTTTTCTCAAAGGGCCACATAAATTTATCTCCCTTCCTGGCTTTATAGTCATCGTTCCACATATTTATTGTGACCCATCTTTTGTTTTTGATGCATGTCTATTAGCTTAATCTTTGCTGTATTCGTTGATATTATTAATTTGGACGCCTGTATAATAATGATTAATTATTTTTCTATAATCATACCCGTGCTGTGCCAGGCCACAAGCCCCATACTGGCACATACCTACACCATGCCCGTAACCAACCGTTTCAAAAATAATTTGCTCATCTTTCAACTGACAGGTAAAATTAGTGGAGCGCAGTCCAAGTTTCTGGCGTATCTCTGAGGCGGATAAGCGCCGGTCACTAACCAGCAAGGTTTTTGGCCTGCCGGTAGCTGTACTTTCAACCACCTGGATTAATTGCTTTTGATTGGTGGAAGCTGAAACGGTCTCTAGATCCACGTTCAATGCTTTTGCTACCTGGTCCCGTGCTAAAGCTACCTGGCGAACCGATTCGGGATTGTTTTCATAGGGACAGGCCACACTGCGCAGGTAAGGGACGGCAAACTTCCATACGTCCTCAGCGTTTTCGGTATGCCCGCCGCAGGCTGCATGAAACACAGGATCAATAGGCTGCCCCTGGTAGGTAATAATTTCTCCCGCTGTACTATCCACAGCCATCCGGATTTTATAATAATACTGGTAGTACTTTATTTTTCCCCAGCGTTCTTTCATGGTTTCAGTGGTCAAATATCCCTGGGCATGGGTGGGATCATCACAGATGTCAGCACCCTCATGATAATTGTTCACTACCCCGCCGGCCATCATGCGCTTAACAATGTAAGTCCTGGCCGCCAACGCCTGGGCTTTTAACGCTTCTTCAGGGAACAGGGCAGGCATTTCGGCAGCCACCACGCCGGTGACATAATCCTCCAGCGAAATTATTTCCACCTTGCCGGTTTCATGCCTGAATAACCGCACAATGATACCATCTTCCTGCACCCGTGGCTCCATCAGATGCTGAGCCAGCCAGGGCAGCCCTAACGCCAGCACCATGACTAGTATTAATGTAATAATAAATAGCCTACGCACGTATCCTCACCTTTTTGCTTACCCCTGCTCAGTGTTATAGGAACTTTGTCTATAGGGCAGTATATGTGTCCTTATAGGTAATTATTACCTAAACAATCCTATCTTAAACGAGTTCGGGGCTTGAGAAGGCAGGCTTAGTGCCAAAGCTAAGTGTTCATTGGTCAAAAGTTATATATATCTGCCCCCCATATATCGGCGCCCAGGCCTCGCAGTTTTTCCACGAGGTGTTCGTAGCCACGCTCGATATGATACACATTACTCACTTCTGTGATCCCTTTTGAGCATAAGCCTGCCAGCACCAGGGCAGCCCCGGCTCGCAAGTCGGTAGCCTTAACCGGGGCGCCGCTCAAGGTAACCGGACCCTGTATGACGGCATTGCGGCCAACCGTTTTAATTAGCGCACCCATTCTTTTTAACTCGCCAACATGCATGAAACGGTTTTCAAATACCGTTTCGGTGATAATGCTGGTCCCTTTGGAGCAGGTCATCAGCGCCATCATCTGGGGCTGCATGTCGGTCGGGAAACCAGGATAAGGCATGGTTTTGACATCAACCGCACTGAATTTCTCAGGGCCGATGACACGGAGCCCGTCGCATTCCTCATACACTGTTATACCCATTTCCAGTAGTTTAGCCAGTACCGGTTTAACGTGGTCGGATATCACATTGCTAACTAGAATATTACCACCGGTGATAGCACCTGCTATTAGAAATGTACCGGCCTCTATACGGTCGGGTATGACAGTATGTGTAGCACCCTGCAAATCCTGCACGCCGGTTATTCTAACGACCTTGGTGCCGGCCCCTTTAATTTTTGCTCCCATAGCCCCTAAGAAATTAGCTAAATCTACTATTTCTGGTTCTTCAGCCGCATTCTCAATGATAGTTTGCCCTTCGGCCAGCACCGCGGCCATCATAATGTTTTCGGTAGCTCCTACACTGGGGAAATCTAAGTAGATGCGTTTGCCTCGTAGCCCACCAAGACCGGTTTTAACGCGGATACTCCCGTAGCCATGTTCAATGCAGGCGCCCAGCGTATGAAAGCCTTTTAAATGCAGGTCAACTGGCCTGCTCCCAATGGCACAGCCACCTGGCAAGGATATGTCGGCCAAACCGGCACGGGCTAACAGCGGGCCCATGACTAAAAATGATGCGCGCATTTGGCGCACAAATTCATAAGGAGCCTCGGTGTTGGGTTTTACAGGCGGAATAACTTCCAGGGTTGTTCCGTGCCTATTAATCATGGCACCGAGATGCTGCATTACCAGGCATATCGTATGCACATCAGCCAAATCCGGAATATCATGCAGTACACAGGGAGAGGTAGGTAGCAGGCAGGCTGCGATAATAGGCAGCACAGCATTTTTTGAACCGCTAACCCGTACTTCACCAAATAATGGCCTGCCACCCCTTAAATACAGCTTATCCAACGTATTCCTCCTATAGATGAAACAAATTTTGCTACCTATTGTTACCAATTAATGCACGGAACATACCCGTATTCATGGGCAGCGAACCACGGGTTCCAGCCATAAAAAACACCCTCTGCCATAATCCCAACAGAGAACAGCCCAAATTTACAGACTCACGCCGTACTTCATGCTTCCTCATCCTGATAAAAATAATTCCGGACAATAATACTTGATGAGCGCACAATAAAATATTAATTATTTATTCTATAATCTTCCTCCTTTTTGATAACAAATATTGATTGTCTGCACCGAACCGACCAAATTAAATAACTATTTAATTGTCCTTGCTTCCAAAACCACCTATATTTACAGTGACCCATGTCAAAGTTTCGGCATTATTTAATTTTCAATACCTTGCACCAAGAGTGGCAACGATGGCAAAAAAAGATGTTGGGGATTACGGCATTTGCCTAATTCCCAACATCTTTAAAGCAAGTTAATCTGCACAATATAAGTTACGCGTAACGCATATATTTAACCTAATATCATTACGACGCAGTTTGTTTATAAAAGTTTAAGGCCTGACCCTTAGTAGCCTTTCGCTCTAAGACGGTTGAGGGCTCTCTTCAGGGCGGCCTCTGCTCTATCTAAATCAATATCCGGGTCTTTGGTAGCCAAGCGCTGTTCGGCGCGTTCCTTGGCAGCCTTGGCGCGTTCGACGTCAATTCCGTCCTCGCGCTCGGCGGCGTTGGCCAGAACGGTCACCTTACTGTTGCGCACTTCGGCAAAACCACCGCTTACCGCTATCTTCAAGGTATTTCCTTCGTTCTGCACACGTACCAGGCCGGTTTTAAGTGCGCTGACCATCGGAGCATGTTCTGGTAATATACCTAGTTCACCTTCAGTGCCTGGTATTACCACAAACCGAATATCCTGACCGTATACCTTTGCCTGAGGTGTAACAACTTCCAACCGCTGCAGTTTTTCTTCCGCCATGCTTAAGCACCTTCTCCTGCCATGCGTTTGGCCTTAGCTACTGCCTCCTCAATGGTACCTACCATGTAGAATGCATCCTCAGGCAAATCATCGTGCTTACCGTCCAGGATTTCCTGGAATCCACGGATATTGTCTTTCATCGATACATACGCACCGGGGGAACCTGTAAATTGTTCGGCTACGTGGAATGGCTGGGAGAGAAAACGCTGTAGTTTCCTGGCCCGGGCCACAGTCAATTTATCCTCGTCCGATAATTCTTCCATACCAAGAATAGCGATAATATCCTGCAGTTCTTTGTAACGCTGCAGCACCAGCTGTACTCCACGTGCAGCTTCATAGTGATCCTGGCCAATGACGTTGGGGTCTAAAATCCTGGATGTGGAGTCCAGCGGGTCCACAGCCGGATAAATGCCAAGCGAAGCAATCTCACGAGACAGCACAACGGTGGCATCGAGGTGAGCAAAGGTTGTTGCCGGAGCAGGGTCGGTCAAGTCGTCAGCAGGCACATAAACAGCCTGCACGGAGGTAACCGAACCATTTTTAGTTGAGGTAATTCGCTCCTGCATTTGTCCCATCTCAGTGGCCAGTGTCGGCTGGTAACCCACGGCAGAAGGCATCCGGCCTAAGAGAGCCGAAACCTCGGAGCCGGCCTGGGTGAAACGGAAAATATTATCAATGAACAGCAGCGTATCGGCACCCTGCTCATCACGGAAGTATTCGGCCATGCACAGACCGGTCAGCGCAACTCTAAGGCGCACCCCGGGGGGCTCATTCATCTGACCGAACACCATGGTGGTTTTCGGCATAACACCCGCATCAGTCATTTCGTAATAAAGGTCGTTACCCTCACGGGTACGCTCGCCCACGCCGGCAAAGACCGATATACCACCATGCTGGCTGGCGATGTTATTAATAAGCTCCATAATGATAACCGTTTTACCTACACCGGCACCACCGAATAATCCTACCTTACCACCCTTAAGGAAGGGTACCATGAGGTCAATAACTTTGATACCGGTTTCCAGCTGTTCCGTAGCTCCGGTCTGGTCAACAAGTGTGGGAGCCGGGCGGTGAATGGGGTATTCCTCTTCACTTTCAATATCACCTTTACCATCAATAGGATTACCGAGCACGTCCACCATGCGACCGAGTACCGGTTTACCCACAGGCACACTGATTGGCTTACCCAGGTCTTCGGCTTTCATACCCCGCACCAAACCATCTGTGGTAGACATAGCCACTGCACGGACGATATTGTTACCTAAGTGCTGGGCAACTTCCAGGGTGAGATCGATTTTTTTGCCGAAAACGTCTTCTTTTTCGCTAGTTATTTTTACAGCGTTATATATATTGGGTACCTGGCCGGGCGGGAAACGGATGTCCACCACCACGCCAATGACCTGTACTACTTCACCTACGTTAGCCATTAACTATCCGTACCTGATTCCTGACACCTAATTAATGAATAATCAGGTCTCTCTCCCGCCGACTAACGGGAGGCAGCTTTAACGCCCAGGTTCTTTACCTAGACAAAAAGGATTTAGCCTGATAGCTTGTAAAACTGCAAGAAGCAGGTTCTTGCACCTCCTTTAAATTGCTGGTTACCTAAGACCTCCCTGTGAGTTATTCAAGAGCGGCCGCGCCGCTGACGATCTCGGATATTTCTGTGGTAATAGCGGCCTGACGAGCTTGGTTCATAGTTAGCGTAAGCCTGTCAATCATTTCTGAAGCGTTCTTGGTGGCATTATCCATAGCCGTCATCTGGGCGCTAAAGAAACCGGCGTTATTTTCTAACAACGCCTGGAACAACGAGTTTTGTATATACATAGGCAGTAGGCTATCCATGATATTTTCCGCATCAGGCTCAAATATATAATCCACTTTCTTTTCATCGGCTTCCCCTCCCGGGGGCTCGACAGGCAGAATCTTCTGCACCACGGGTTTTTGGACTATTACGTTTATAAACTGACTATAAATCAGATATACCTCATCATACTCTTCGGCTGTGTATTTGTCTATGACAAACCTGGCAACTTCATTAGTCAAGCCTAAGTCAGCTTTTCCGGTGCCAATATATTGCTGAGCAATATTGTACCCACGGCGGTGGAAGAAGTCTTTGCCTTTACGACCGATAGTAATAAGATCCGCGTTCGGATGCTTTCTTGTCTCCTGAACGCCCATTTTGATGACATTGGCGTTAAAGCCTCCGCACAGGCCGCGGTCCGCAGTTACTATGATATAAGCTACCTTTTGCGGCTCGCGTACGGCAAGTAATGGATGCTTCATACCTACGGAAGCAGAGCCCACCCTGCCCAGTACATCTCGCACCCGCCGTGCGAAGGGCCTGGCAGCCAGCACATTATCCTGGGCACGCCGCATTTTAGCTGCAGCTACTGCCTTCATGGCCTTGGTAATCTTCTGGGTACTGCTAATACTTTTAATACGACGTTTCAGGTCGCGCAAACTAGCCATTTACTGTTTCACCACCTCGCTATAGCATTCGCCGGGCACTTATTTAACGAAATTATCTTTAAATTCCTTAATAGCAGCCTTAAGTTTTTCTTCGTTGTCTTTGGTGATTTCTTGCTTATCCGTGATCCCTTTGCGGATATCCACCTTGCTGGTTTTAATAAACTTAAGCAGTCCTGCTTCAAATGGCAACACTTGCTCAATCGGCAGGTCATCATAAAACCCATTGGCACCTGCGAAAATTGAGATAACCTGGTCTTCCACGTCCATAGGGACATACTGTCCCTGTTTGAGGATTTCCACCATGCGTTCACCACGGGTCAGACGGGCCTGGGTGGATTTGTCCAAATCCGAACCAAACTGTGCAAACGCGGCCAACTCACGATATTGAGCCAGGTCCAGGCGCAAAGTACCGGCTACCTGTTTCATAGCCTTAATCTGGGCTGCGCCACCTACCCGAGATACTGATATACCCACGTTAATAGCGGGACGTATACCGGCGTAGAATAGGTCCGGTTCCAGATAGATCTGACCGTCGGTAATAGAAATAACGTTTGTAGGAATATAGGCCGAAACGTCACCGGCCTGAGTCTCAATAATGGGCAGCGCGGTCATGGAACCGGCCCCCAGCTCATCACTTAGTTTACAAGCACGCTCCAGCAAGCGGGAGTGCAGATTAAAAACGTCTCCGGGGTAAGCTTCACGTCCGGGGGGACGACGCAGCAACAGGGAAAGTTCGCGATAAGCTGCAGCTTGTTTGGTAAGGTCATCGTAAATAATTAGCACGTGCTTGCCCTGCTCCATAAATTCTTCACCCATGGATGCACCGGCAAAGGGAGCGATATACAAAAGTGGCGCCGGTTCAGACGCGGTAGCGGATACAATAATACTATAATCCATTGCCCCGGTGTCCTTCAGTTTCTGATACACGTTAGCCACAGTAGAATTTTTTTGCCCCACGGCTACATAAATACAAATAACGTCTTTACCTTTTTGATTAATAATAGCATCAACCGCTATAGCAGTTTTACCGGTTTGACGGTCACCAAGAATCAATTCTCGCTGTCCACGACCGATGGGAACCATGGCATCAATAGCTTTAAGGCCTGTTTGCAGCGGCTGGTGCACTGATTTACGTTCAATAACACCGGGAGCAATACGCTCTACCGGGCGGAATTTATCACTATTAATGGGGCCCAGACCGTCTAATGGTTGACCCAGCGAGTTAACCACGCGGCCAATCATGGCGTCACCAACGGGCACGGATATAATCCGGCCAGTACGCTTAACGGTGTCACCTTCTTGAATGTGGGTGTAAGGTCCCATGAGCACGCAACCGATATTGTCCTCTTCCAGGTTCAGCGCCATACCCATTGTGCCGCCGGGGAATTCCAGCAGCTCACTGGCCATACATTCTTCCAGGCCGTAGACCCTGGCAATACCGTCACTCACCTGAATGACTGTGCCAACGTCACTGACCTCAATTTCGGCTTTATATTTTTCAATTTGCTGCCGAATGATCGCGCTGATCTCTTCAGGTCGCAAATTCATCTACTGTTTCACCCCTATCCACTATTAACTTATTTGTCTGAGGTGCTCACGCAGGGTTTGCAAGCGAGTGCGCACGCTTCCGTCGATGACCTTGTCACCAATGCGAACTACTACTCCGCCCAGCAACTCCTGATCAACGTTATAAGTAAGCTTAACTTTCTTGCCGGTGCTTTTAGCCATAGCAGCATTCATTTTATTCTTTTCCTCTTCAGTTAATTCAACTGCCGAGGTTACCTGAACATCGCTTACATTGCGGGCTTTATTAGCCAGTCCGGTAAAGTATTCAGTAATATCTGCCAGGAATGGTTCACGCTGGCGGTCTAATACAAAGCCGAGAAAATTCATCATAATTTCAGAAATCTGATCTTTAAATAAATTAGCCAGCACTTCTTTTTTCTCTGTGGCAGTAATCCGGGGATGGGTAATTACTTTTTTCAGCGCCTCAGTTTCGTTGAGCACGCTGTTAACGCCCAATAATTCAGCTTCCAGCTGGTTGACAAGATTTTCCCGCACCGCTATTTCATAAAGCGCCTCGGCATAGCGCCCGGCTACAGCTCCTCTTAGCATGGCAGATCCCCTGCCTCTTTAATAAACTCATCAATCATGCCGCGCTGTATATCGACACTCATTTTTTCGTTAACAACCTTGCTGGCCACCAGTATAGACAGAGTTGCTACCTGGTCGCGCAATTCTGCAACAGCCTTTTCCTTCTCCCTGTTTATATCCTGCAAGGCAGATTCTTTAATGCGGTTGGATTCCGCCTTGGCCGCCTCGATAATCTCATGGGCCTGTTCCTCGGCGGCTTTACCTGCTTTCTGAATGATGCTTTGGGCTTCGTTTTTAGCCATCTGCAATTCATCCAAATACTGCTGGCGAAGTGTCTCCGCTTGTTTTCTATCCTCTTCGGCGGCGGCTACATTGTTAGCAATAAATTCTTGCCTATTTTCCAGCATTCTGACAATATGCGGATATACAACAACGCGAAGGAAGATGAGTAACATGATAAAGTTAAAAACTTGCGCCACCAATGTACTATTGAGGTTTAAAACCTGAACAATGGCATCCAAAAAATTACCCTCCTTCCTCTGGGTCGTGGACAAAAGGAAGGCGATAGCAGGTTAAGCAAGCTTTTCAACAAAACCTGCTATTGCACCTTTCGCCACAGTATTCTTTAAGTATGATAAGACCTAACCCATTTTACCCATCAAAATGAATGCAATAACAACGGCAATAATGGGCAGCGCCTCAATCAAACCTACGGAGATGAACATCAAGGTCATCAGACTACCTTTAAGTTCAGGTTGACGAGCAGTAGCTTCTACGGTTTTACCAGTTACAATACCGTCACCAATACCAGCACCGATAGAAGCCAAACCCACAGCCAGAGCAGTACCGATTGCAGCAGCGGCTGCTAGTTCCATAATTTTCCCCTCCTTTCTTCCCTAAATTTAAAAACATAAATTATGGTGGCATATCTCTATTTTATTATTGAGATATCAGCTAGTTAAATAACAATGGCGCTAATGATGTTCGGCTGTTACCTGGGAGATATAGGCGATAGTCAGCATGGTAAAAATAAATGCTTGAATACAGCTAACAAAAATACTAAATGATAACCATATCACCGATGCCAGGAATCCGCCGAAAATGGTTGCAGTTAGGGGTATTAGCCCCAGCAACACCGCGATAAGCACCTCACCGGCGTAAATATTACCGTAAAGACGGAAAGCCAGCGTTAATGGTTTGGATAATTCTTCAATGAGGGTAATGGGCAGGAAAAATACAAATGGTTCAAAAAAGTGCTTAAAATAACCACCCTTACGATAGTACAAGCCCAACACCTGGACCAGGATAAACACAAACAGCGCCATACCCAGCGTTGTATTTACATCCGCCGTTGGCGACATCATGGTGGGGATAAGACCCCAGAGATTACTAAATAGGAGGAAAATAAAAATACTAAATATAAGGCACATCAAGCTGGCACCCTTTTTGGGATCCAGGTTTTCATAGGCTAGACCTCGCAAAAACTGAAACATTTCCTCGACCATTAACTGTAACTTGCCCGGCCTTTTCAACTGCATGTTACGGGTAGCGGCAACCGTAAAAATAATGATTAACGCCATAACGATCCAGGTCATGATCAGTGTTTTTAGGTTTACTGCCCCGAATCCCAAATTCACTGCTTCATGGGGAAATCCCCACACGTTTAGATTTTCGTGCACTAAGGCTAGCATGTCTTTACTAGCTTCGTGACCTGCGGCTTCAGACAACTCTTTCTCACCCCTTTTCCTATAAATTTTTATTCTTATATTTTATCAACGGCATCACGTGGTGCCGTATAATAACGGTACAGCGCTAGATTGGCGTCAAGCACGGTAATTACGGTGGGCACCAAAAGTCCAGCTCCCACACCATATATGCTCAAATAATCTACCCGGCTGGCTAAAGCGATAATGCCAACAATCAACGCCATGCGGGGATAAAAGCCGGCCCGCATAAATGCCTTGGCCTTTTGTTGACTGATATCCGTTTGCGTCATCAATTCAATGAGCATGTTCATTCTTCTTACCAGTAATATACAGCTAATTATGCCAAATATACCACCAATAATAAAACCTAGTATTAACGGGTCCCCTGGATTAATGATCAAGCCAGATAAAGTCAAGAGTAAAATAAAGCCCATGATACTAATTGTACGTTTCAATTGCTCATCTATATTGCGTATGGGTGCCGGTTTATACAACCTCATCCCCCCTATTTAAAAAAACGATGCATGGAGCGAATAATACCCAAAATGCCAATAGCTACGCCTGTCAGAACGCCAGCCACTAAAAACCAAGGTTCCGTACCTAGCTTGTCATCCAGTATCCTACCACCATAAAAACCCAGCAGAGTCGTAACAGCTAGCTCAGTGCCAATGGTGGCAGTGACAGCTATGGCCACCATTGCTCCGTTTTTTTTGCTCTTCTGTTCTTCCACTTAAAACCTCGCTTACCCGACAAAAATGTCTTGTGAATTATATTTTGTGCTATTCATTTTACAGCTTATGTAATGAGTAGACTTCTACATAAATATATGTATTCCTTCAGAAGTTCTGCATTTTTTATAAATTTATAATTTATTAAACTCTTTAATTTATTATAAAAATATACTCAATTTATTTTGTAATATAAAATAAAGATAAAGTAAATTGAAAATTTTTAATAAATTTAATTCCTCATATAATGTAAAATTTTATTTAATGCACCCGCTAATTGTCGCTACACATAATAACCTTTACAAAGCTTAGTCCATCCCTTACCAGTAGTAAACAAAAGCAAATGTCGGCAAGAAGTGCCGGACACTCACCAGCGGAGCTTCGCCATTTTGCACTAACCAGACGGCTTTTATATAAGTGATTTTATTGTAAAAAAACGATAAATATAATAATATAACAATAATGAGCTAAAGTTAAACAGGTAAGACAAAGGCGGTGTAAATATGTTGGTGCAGGATATCATGATCCCCAGTAATACAACTGTCCAGCCGGGGCAAACCGCCCTTGAAGCCTGGAAAATTATCAAACAGACACAGCTCATTGGACTTCCTGTCACAGACCGGCAAGGAGTAATCATCGGAATTGTATCCCGAAATGAAATAATTAATTGCGGTCCCAAAGTGCTTGAGGAGAATATAAAAATTCAGGATATTATGCAGCAAGAGGTCTATGTTCTTAAAGAGGAAGCACCCGTTTCTGATGCCTGGACTTTGCCAGCCAATGTTTTTCCAGTGGTAGACAACAGCGGGGTTGTTACAGGAATTTTGGACCGTTCTGACGTGGGACATGCTCTTTTTAAAGTAGCCAGCCAGATGTTTCAGCAAGTTGAAACCATCATGGATTCGGCCCATAACGGTATTGTTTCCATTGATAAAGACGGCATTATCAGCACATTTAATTTAGCGGCAGAACGTATAACCCATCGTAAAAAAAGCGAAGCTTTAGGACAGCATCTCTCGGAGGTTATCATCCCCCGTGGCCTATTAGATATTTTAGAAAACGGCAACTACCAATCTCATTATAAATTCTCTGTGGAGTACTCCTCAGGTATGCACATTTACCTGACCAACCGCAGTCCCATCGTTGAAAATGGCCAGATAGTGGGTGCGATTGGCGTTTTTCAGGATATTTCGGAATTCGAATTTATTTCTGAGGAGTTAAGCTCAGTTAAGCAATTAAATAAAGAGCTTGAAGCTATAATTGAGTCGTCTTATGACGGGATTATTATAACTGACCGCAGTGGTCAAATTATCCGGGCCAATAAGGCTCACGAACGCATTACAGGCATTCCCGCAGCATCCATGCAAAACATGACCATGGCAGATTTAATCGCCAAGGGTGTTTATTCACAGTCGGTAGTTGAAGCCGTGATTGCACAAAATGGTACCGTTACCTTGTCCGAGCTCACCTCTGACCATAGTCAACTGCTAGTTACCGGTAACCCAGTACGCAACCTAAAGAGTGAAATTGTGCGGGTAGTAATCAATACCAGGGATATGTCGGATTTAAACAATTTAAAAAACCAGCTGGAAGAGAGCATTGCCTTAAGCGAACGCTATCACGGGGAGTTAACTCAGCTGCGCAGCAAACTAATTGACCAGTCGGGCTTAATCGTTAAGTCCATTCAAATGAAACAAGTGGTGGAAGTAGCTCTGCGGCTTGCTCAGGTTAATTCTACGGTGCTGCTGCTGGGTGAGTCTGGCGTGGGCAAGGAAGTGGTGGCTAAAGTCATCCATAAACATAGTAAACGGAGCAATGGTGCATTTATCACTGTCAATTGCGGTGCAATACCTGAAAACCTGATTGAATCGGAGATGTTTGGTTATGAGAGGGGCGCGTTTACGGGAGCCAACCGGGAAGGCAAGCCCGGTATGTTTGAACTGGCGGACAACGGCACCTTATTCCTGGACGAAATCGGTGATTTACCGCTGCATTTTCAAGTAAAGCTGCTCCGGGCGCTGCAGGAAAGAGAAATTACTCGTATCGGCGGTACCAAACCTATTCCGGTAAACGTGCGGATTATTACAGCGACTAATCGACATTTGGAGGAATTGGTTCAGGACGGTAAATTCCGGGAGGATTTGTACTTCCGGCTTAACGTTGTGCCAATTACCATACCACCTTTACGAGAGAGAAAGGATGATATTATCCCTCTCGTCTACACCTTTAAAAAACACTTTGAAAAAGTGTACGATATGAAAAAAGAATTTTCCCACCAAGTCTTTAAAGATCTGATGGAATACCAGTGGCCGGGGAATGTTCGGGAAATAAAGAATGTCGTAGAACGCTTGCTGGTCACCTCCACTGAACCGGTAATCAAGTCTGTGGCTATCCCACTTAGTAATACACCGCCCCAGCGACAGGAAGCGCATAAAGTCACCGTGCAGGGCATCCTCCCTTTAAAAGCGGCTCAACTAGAGATGGAGCGACAGCTCATCGGCGCCGCTTTAAAAGAGCTGGGCAGCACCTACAAGGCAGCCAAAGCACTGCAGGTGGACCAGTCAACGATTGTGCGCAAGGTAAACCGACTCAAAAACAACGGTATGTCACTATAACTAAGGTTCAAATATAGGTGCTAATATTAAAACAACGGATTGCTGTATACAGCAATCCGTTTGTTATTGGCACATTTAACAGTTAACTACCCATGCTTTAAACCAACCTGCTTAATCTTGTGTTTATACTTGTTTTTAATAGTATGATTAATTGTGAAAAAACTATGTCAATCTCATCTACATCGGGTTCCACAGCTGCGGTGAGCAGGTAGTTTTATGCAGGTTGACCTCTGTGCCCGTATTATTATGGCTTACCCGCATCCCTATAGGTAAAGCAGAAATTATTAACAATGACCTACTTAAGAGTTACCAGAACAGTATCAGTATTTACTACATCACCGGAACCTACGTTTACTTCGGCCACTTCACCGCTGCTTGGCGCATATACTTTAAATAGCATTTTCATAGCTTCCAGGGTAACCAGTACGTCATTCTTTTTAACTTGGGCTCCTACTTTTGCATCTACCGAAAGCACTTTTCCGACCATGGGAGCATTAACTTGTACCATTTTTACTTACCACCTGATAATTATCCGTTTTGTTTTTGCCCTTGTTTTTTTAACCTGCCTGCTGCCCACTAATACCAGTACTCTACATAGCAGCATGGACACCGCAGGCAATGCAAAAACATTTATTCCAGACAGAGCCGCTAAATAAGCCCTTACCTCGGTCAACTATATTTATAAATTCCTACGCATAGGAATGCTTATTTTCAAGCTAGGACAGCTTATTAAAACCAATTTTTGAAGTGTTTATTAGATAAACTGTGCCGACTATTTCGATGGCAATTTTAATGCACTATAGCCGGCACAGCTTATTTTATACTGCAATAACAACCCTTGTCTGACAAGGTTCGCTAATGCTTTTCAAATTACATATTAATGTTGGAGTATTTTCTCCAAGGTCTGGCTGGGTTCTTGTTTTCTAACATAGCCAGCGAAGCGCAGATTTTCTTTCTGGTTTCCGAAGGCAGTATGACATCATCCACATAGCCACGGGCTGCTGCGTGGTAGGGATTTTCAAAGGTATCGCTGTATTCTTTCTCCCGCTCTGCTTGTTTTGCATCCGGGTCTTCAGCGTTCCTGATTTCCTTAGCAAAAATCACGCTGGCAGCGGTCTTAGCGCCCACGATGGTGAGGGTAGCTTCCGGCCATGCATAAACAATGTCGGCACCGGTATCTTTACAGCACATTCCCAGGTAAGCACCGGCAAAGGATTTACGCATCATGACTGCTATCTTAGGAACAGTAGCATCAATGTACGCATACAGCATCTTGGCACCGTGGCGAAGGATTCCTTTGTGCTCCTGATCAGGGCCGATCATGTAAGCCGGCGTGTCATGTAGATTGACCAGCGGAATGTTAAACAGATCACAGAACCGCACAAACCGAGCAACCTTATCAGAGGTATCACAATCAATAACGGCACCCATCCAGTTAGGCTGAGCAGCTACAATACCTGTGCTCCGGCCGTCAAAGCGGGCAAAGCCGATAATCGCGTTTTTAGCATAGTCTTCCATGATTTCAAAGAACTCGCCATTATCAACAATTTTATTGATAACATCGTGCATATCGTAGGGCATAAAGGTTTCTTCGGGGATAAATCCATCCAGCTCAGGTACTAAGCGGTTAGGATCATCGCCGGTTTCCTTCCGGGCCGGTTTTTCCATGTTGTTCTGGGGCAGGTAGTCAAGCAGATTCTTGGCCAGGTCAAGGCAATCTTTATCGTCGCCGCCCACAATGTGGGTACAACCAGACTTAACAGCATGAGCTTGCACGCCACACAGATCATCCAAGCTGATTTCAATACCCAGCTGGGCTTTAACAAAGGCCGGGCCGGCAATGCCCATATAACCGTGGGTGCGACTCTGGATAACGAAGTCCTGCATAACAGGATGGTAAGCCTGTCCACCAAGGCAGGGGCCAAGCAACAGTGCAATCTGCGGGATAATACCGGAAGCCAGGTTCTGGGATTTGAACAGCCAAGCATAAGCTTGCAGAGTGTCCATACCTTCCTGCAGTCTGGCTCCGCCGGAGTCATTCAGACCAAAGAAGGGAATACCCATTTCTTTAGCCATGTCGATAGCGTTGGCAAATTTTTTACCGTGATATTCACCAAAAGTACCTGCCATTGCAGTATAGTCTTCAGCACCAACCATGACCATACGGCCATTGACAGTACCATAACCACAGACAACGCCTTCAGCGGGGACTTTCTTTTGCTGCATACCAAACTCAGTGGTACGATGTTTAACAAAAGTACCGATTTCAGTGAAGGTGCCGGGATCAAAGAAATACTCGACTCTTTCTCTGGCAGTCAGCTTGCCCTCTTTGTGCTGTTTTGCAACGGCTGCTTCGCCGCCCTGTTCCATAATTTCTGCTCTTCTGCGTAGAAAATCCTGATACTTTGCACTTAATTCTGCCATTTAATGGTCCTCCTCATATTTAACTTGGCTGTTTGGATTATCTTGCACAATACAGCCTAATATCATACAAAAAATTTAATCTAGTAATAATGGTGAAACGCTTTTGACAATATAATTAACAGGCCTTAATAACCGAGTGCGACCTCGGCAGTAGGCCTTCTAAATATTGCCGGACCTCCTTTCCAAAATATGAATTAAAAAGCACAATACCGTAAATTAGGGTTCGAATACCATACCTTATTCAACACGCAATAAACATGCCAGGAGTAATATATTGCAACACATTTTCGTCGAACCGCTTCCAAGCTATCTAAATTACTTCACAGATTAACAAAATCTCCTTTTTTTGCAGAAGTATACTACTGCAAAAATGCATAGTCAATGCATTTTTGCCAATACCAAACTAAATCCCTTAATATATTAACTTTATGGCAATGCTATACTGCATTAACAATTGGATTTGACTTGCTAGACATAAAACATGTTACACCTCAGCCAGTTTTGATATACAGAAAGCCACTTTTTTATGCGCTCAAAAAAAGTGGCTTTACTTTAAATAAAGTGCTAAAATTTTATCTTTGTCATACTAACTAATTTAATCCTAGCGGTTAGGTGAGAAACCAAGTTCAATGTTAGCAATGATCTGCTGATGCATATTCGAGGTTCCTTCAAGGGTTTCAAACTGTTTGGAATCGCGGAGCCACCGGCCACAAGGATATTCATCGGAATAGCCGTAGGAACCGTAAATCTTCATAGCCAGATTGGCACCATGAACAGCTGCCTGGCAACCAGCCAATTTCGCGGTAGAAACAGCTTGCTGGCTGGGCAGACCATTATCTTTTAACCATGCAGCGCGGAACACGAGGTTTTTAGCAGCTTCGTCTTCGATGATCATTTCAGCGATCTGAGCCTGAATCATTTGATGTTTACCAATGGGAACGCCAAACTGCATACGTTCTGTTGCATATTGTACCGCACCTTCTAAGCAAGCCTTGGAAAGAGCAGCGGATCCAGTAGCACAACCCATACGAGTATTGTTTAACTGCCACATACAGATAAAGAAGCCTTTGTTTAATTCACCCAGAAGATTCTCTTTAGGAACTACTGCGTTTTCAAAAATCAGTTCCGAAGTCGGAGCGGCCCACATACCAACTTTATCGTGAATGGGAATTCTTTCAATGCCAGGGGTATTATTATAGTCAATTATGAAGCAAGAGATCCCTTTTGCACCTTTGCCTTTTTCCGTAACAGCATAAAGCAATCCTACATCGCAAGAGTGTCCGCCGGAGATCCAGGTCTTTGTACCATTGATCAGCCAATGGTCGCCCTTGTCAACAGCATTGGTCTTCATGCTGGCTACGTCGGAACCGGTGTTAGGCTCGGTAATAGCAAAGCTGCCTACCGAAGTTCCGTCTAACAGTGAAGGGATATATTTTTCTTTCTGTTCTTGTGTACCATATTCGTTAATGGTCATGGCCGGACCCCAGTTATTACCGCTGATGGCCAGTCTCCAGGAAGTATGGACCTTAGCTATTTCATACAGTGCAATACAGCCCTCCTGCCAGCCCATGCCATTTCCGCCTAATTCTTCCGGCAAAGTCCAGCCCAGCAGGCCCAAGTCACCCATTTTAGTTAAAATTTCTCTGCGATAGTAATGGTTTTTTTCGTCTTCTTCAACATAAGGAGCAATTTCTTTTTCAGCAAAATTGCGAGCCATATCCTGTACCATTTGTTGTTCGTCAGTCAAACCACAATACATTAATTATTCCCTCCTAATTTTTAATATTACTGCAATGGTGATATCCAAAGCCACCAAAAAACATCTTGAGCTTTCAAATTGCAAAAGCTGTGCCATAACTTAATAATGAATTTACAATTCATTATTAAGTTATTTAGTCAACTCTGCAATATATGGTATCTGTGAACTTTTTCTTAATATCCTTAATCATTATAAGCTAAAAAGCGGACAAGATCAACAACCTTCTTGTTTAGCAATCCTTCAATTTTATTCAAATAATTCTTCTGTTTTGTAATGCTAACAATGATTAAGTTATCCATAACCAAAACACTATTATTTAAAGTGCAAACTCCTGAGGTCGGCAGTCAGTAAGCTTAAAGGCATGCTTAATAGCCTGCACGATCCGCCCGGAGGCCTTGCCATCACCGTAAGGATTAACTGCCTCGGCCATAGCCCGATAGTAAGCTGCGTCATTGAGCAGGCGCTCAGTCTCTGCTTGCACAACAGCGCGATCAGTGCCTACCAAGCGTACGGTACCCGCATCCACAGCCTCTGGACGTTCAGTGGTATTGCGCAGCACCAGTACAGGCTTGCCCAGCGAGGGGGCTTCCTCCTGCATGCCCCCGGAGTCAGTAAGCACCAGGTGACAGCGTGCCATTAAATTTACAAAAGGCTCGTAATCCATGGGCTCAATTAAATCAACCTGCTGAGAATCCCCTAGCATCTGCTGCACTACCTGGCGCACAGCGGGATTTTTATGCACTGGGAAGATAACCCGTACATCAGGATGATTCTCTATGACATTCCGCAGGGCTAGGTAAATATCCCGCATTGGCTCACCTAAATTTTCACGGCGGTGGGTGGTCATTAGGATCAGCCGGTGTTTAGTAAAATCCAGCTCCCTGAGCAGCAGGTCATTGAACTGGTAATCATTGCGCACCGTAGCCAACAGGGCATCAATAACGGTGTTGCCGGCAACATAAACCCGCTCCGGGTCCACCCCTTCCAGCAGCAAGTTATTCCTAGCACCAGCGGTGGGAGCAAAGTGCAGATCACATAACGACCCGGCCAAACGACGGTTCATTTCCTCAGGGAACGGGGAATATTTGTTACCGGTTCGCAGCCCTGCTTCCACATGACCAACCGGTACCTGCAGGTAATACGAGGCCAGGGCAGCTACAAAAGTGGTAGTGGTATCGCCGTGCACCAACACTAAATCTGGTTTTTCGGCCTCCAACACTCCCTGCAGCCCAGCCAAAGCACGCCCGGTAATATCAAACAAAGTCTGGCCGGCCTGCATGATATTTAAGTCATGGTCAGGGACAATATCAAACAGCTGCAGTACCTGATCCAGCATTTCCCTGTGCTGGGCCGTTACCGCCACCCGGCACACCAGCCGTTCATCTGCTTTAAGCAACCGCACCAGGGGGGCCATCTTAATAGCCTCTGGCCTGGTACCAAAGACAACTAAAATTTTGGGGTCTAGCTTTAATTTCCATAGACTAACCATATTTATTTCTACCACTTTCCGGCTGGTAGCATGTTATTCCGGCCATATTTTTATACCTTGGATTAAATTTTAAACTAACCTTACTTATCCACCAGGTATCCTTTGCGCATTAGCTTGGCCATATGCTCATCAAGGGCTTTATCAATGTTGACACCATAGTTTTCTTCCAGCACGAACATCATTGAAACAGCTGTTTGAGCTACATCCAGCAATTCATCGGTAATGCACGCCATTACTTCGCTTTCTTCAAGTGCTGAGCGTTCTCCGCTCATGCCGCGGAATTTACCGATCGCCTGCGCCAGTTCCCCCGCTTCTTCCATTAATTTTAGGGCGGTGGACTCCATTGAGGGAGTTAAATTATTAAGTTTTGGCAGAGCAATTATTTTTTTTTGCATTTTTAAACCTCGTACCGTGCCAGCTTGATACCCGACTCCTCAAATACAGCCAAAGACAGCCGGTCGGGGTAATCACCGCGGTATACCACCTTGGTAATGCGGGCGTTGGCAATCATCTTGGCGCAGAGTACGCAGGGCTGGTGGGTCACATAAAAGATTCCTCCAGCGATGGGAATACCGTGAACAGCCGCCTGCAATATAGCGTTTTGCTCAGCATGCAACCCCCGGCACAGCTCATGCCGCTCACCGGAGGGTATGCCATGCTGTTCCCGCATACATCCTGTTTCCAGGCAATGGCGCATACCAGCAGGAGCACCGTTATAGCCGGTGGCTAAAATGCGATTATCCAATACGATAATCGCCCCCACCTGGCGGCGCAAGCAAGTGGAACGCCGGGACACTACCCCGGTTATTTCCATGAAATAATCATCCCAGTCGGGGCGCTGCATAAATACCACCTTCTTCATAGATAGGAAACCGGCGGCATATGTCGGCAGACATCTCCTTGGCCTGTGCCCGCCGTCCGGCATCATCGCCAAAGCTTAGCGTTAGATGAATTATTTCTGCTATTTCAACCATTTCGGCTTCTTTTAAACCACGGGTGGTTACAGCAGGGGTACCAATCCGGACACCGCTGGTAATCAGCGGCTTCTGCGGGTCAAAGGGAATGGCGTTTTTGTTCACCGTAACTCCCACTTCATCTAACGTTTGTTCCGCTTCCCGGCCGGTGAGCTGTTTATTGCGCAAATCAACCAGCATCATGTGATTGTCGGTACCACCGGAAATCAGCTCAAAACCGCGCTCGGACAGGGCTTCGGCCAGCACCCTGGCGTTATTCACTATCTGCTGCTGGTATTCTTTAAAGCCAGGCTGTAGCGCTTCGCCAAAGGCCACCGCCTTGGCTGCAATCACATGCATCAACGGGCCACCCTGGATACCAGGGAAAACGGCTTTGTCCACTTTTGTGCCGTATTTTTCCTTACATAGAATCATACCGCCCCGGGGACCCCGCAGTGTTTTATGGGTGGTGGTGGTGACCACATCGGCACAGGGTACAGGGCTGTTATGTAAACCCGCAGCCACCAGGCCGGCGATATGGGCCATGTCCACAAGCAAATAAGCACCCACAGCTGCAGCAATTTCAGCCATGCGGGTAAAATCTATTTCCCGTGGATAAGCGCTGGCCCCGGCAACTATCATTTTTGCTTTGCTTTCAGATGCAATATCCATGACCTTGTCGTAATTAATCCGGCCGGTATCTGGCTCAACACCATATGATACCACATTAAAATAATGGCCGGAAATGTTTAGCGGGCTGCCATGTGTCAAGTGCCCGCCGTGGGCAAGGCTCATCCCTAAAATGGTATCGCCCGGCTCAAGCAGGGCATAATACGAGGCCGTATTGGCCTGTGAACCAGAATGGGGCTGCACATTAACGTGTTCAGCATTAAAAATTTTTTTGGCCCGTTCAATAGCTAACGCTTCAGCTACATCTACAGCGGCGCAGCCCCCGTAATAACGTTTCCCGGGCAAACCTTCGGCATATTTGTTGGTAAGCACGGTACCCTGGGCTTCCATAACGGCTCGGCTGACAATATTTTCTGAAGCAATCAGTTCCAGGGTATTACGCTGCCTGTTCAGCTCCTGTGTCACAACCTGAAAAATTTCTGGATCCACTTCGGCAAGCGGGTTGTTAAAACTCATAAGATTTCCTCCTAAACTAAGTAAACTATGTATCACCGGCAAATTCTAACGAGAGCAGGCATATCTTTCCATGGCCGTAATTTTCTCCAATCTTTGCACATGCCTTCCCCCGGCAAATTTCGCATTTAACCAGGTCGCCACGATATCTCGGGCTAGCCCAGTGCCAATAACGCGCTCCCCCAGGGTAATAATGTTAGCCATATTATGTTCTCTAGCCATGCGGGCGGAAAAGGTATCATGACAAAGCGCGGCTCTAATACCGGCTACTTTATTGGCGGCTATACTTACCCCAATCCCTGTACCACAGCAGAGAATTCCCCGCTCAAATTTTCCAGCAGCAACGGCCTCCGCTACCGCCCGGGCAAAATCAGGATAATCCACCGAATCAGTGGAATATGTACCAAAATCATGATAGTCAAGGCCCTGTTCTTGTAAATAGTTAATAATTTCCGTTTTCAACCTAAACCCCCCATGATCACTACCAATAGCCACCTGCAATAGCTACACTTCCTTTTATGTTTTACAAAAGTCAACCTTAACCTAAAAAATATTCTACAACTATACCCAGTTTCCTCTATAACTCAGCCAAAATGAAATTTGTAATCAAAAGCCGCTCTCAGCTGCCAGAGCATAATACGTTTAGGTTAAGCTTAACTCCTGTATAAAGCGGCGCAGCATGGCCCGGGACAGTTTGTCCAACTCTCCGGCCACGCTCCGGTAAGCTGCTAAGCTAGCTCCAAAGGGATCTGGTATATCTTTGCCGGAGCCGGCATATTCGGCCAGAGTAAAAATTTTGTTTGCATCACCAGGCATGAGAAGTTTTAAATGGTCCCGGTGAGCACGGGTCATAGTTAGTACTAATACAGCACTCTCAATGTCTTCCGGACCTACCCGGGCTGACTTATGCCGGGTCAGGTCAAGACCCTTCTCATTTAATACACAAACCGCCTGGTATGAAGCACCTCCATTGGACAAGACTGCAAGCCCTGCAGAGCCAAATTCTATGTCCTGGTACTCTGGATAAAGTTCTGTCAACGCCCGCCGGGCCAGCTCTTCAGCCATGGGGCTGCGGCAGGTATTACCGGTACAGACAAACAGTATCTTTTTATTGGCCACAGACATCGCCTCCCAGCCATCAGGATAAAACCATGTATATTCCAATACCGATTAATAGTATACCGCCAACCAGCACAGCCCGCTTACCCACCCTGGTACCCACAAAACGGCCCAGCAGTAAACCGGCAGCCGTCATAACCCCGGCCACGGCGCCAATAACTCCGGCAGTTAGAGGCAGATTAACCTGCCTGGTGCCTAAGGAAAAGCCCACACTCAAGGCATCCATACTAACACTGGCGGCCAACACAAACAGCCCCAAGTTATTTACCAGCACAACCTTGGGATTCAGGGCATCGCCGCCCTTTAACTCTGAATGGATCATTTTTACGCCTAGATATACCAACAGTAGGGCACCGGCAATACTGGCAGCCCGTCCTGCCAGAGCGCCGGCTAATTCGCCAGCATACCAGCCTAGCAGAGGCATAACAATATGAAATACCAGTACCGTTAGGCTAATCACCAGTACCTGGCGGCGAGTTACGCCGGCCAGTCCCAGGCCAAGGCACATGGAAAAAGCGTCGGTGCCCAGGGCTACAGCCAGTGCCAGCAATGTTAGTAACTCCAAATTATTTCCCCCAACTGTTTTTTTGCCGTAGCAATTTGCTATATACTTATGCACCTACAGTTGATTTTATCTACAATTAATACTATAAAGTTACCACATGCCCTCCCGCAGCCCGGCGCAGTCTGTTTTCTACCACCATCCCCAGCCCATCAGAGGCTATCCCTTCAGCAAGGATCACTTCCACTCCCAAGTAATCAAACCGGCGCAGCGATGCATATAAAGAAGCAGCCACCGTACCGGGATCGGATCGCTTGCCGACAACGACCACGCTGTAGCCCTGTCCATCATACAATGACGCTGTTTCACGATAAGTAAGTATACCCACCTTGCGCCCATCTGCAACCAATCGCCTCGCTTCATCTAGTACGCCAGCCGCCACCCTGCCTGGGTCATATCCCTCAAAGAGTACCAGTGAAGCCCGTGGAGCATAGTGAGTATACTTCATGCCCGGCGACCGGGGACGGTCCCCGGCTATAGCACCGCCGTCAACATCCGGGGCAACCTTCACTTCGCCAAGCACGGCTTCCAAATCCCGCTGAATTGTGCCGCCTGGTCGCAAAATAACCGGGCAATTACCGGAAACATCCAGCACCGTCGATTCAACGCCCAGGCCGGCAGGCCCACCGTCCAGCACCAGCGCAATCTTACCCGATAAATCATCCAGCACATGGGCCGCGGTAGTAGGGCTGGGCCGACCCGAAACATTCGCACTGGGGGCAGCCACCGGCACCCCCGCCGCCCGTATTAAAGCCAGCGCTACAGGATGGTCGGGTACCCGCACCGCCACGGTATCAAGCCCGCCGGTAACCACCGGGGCAAATGCATGGCCGCCCCGCAGAACCAAAGTCAAAGGGCCCGGCCAAAAGCGTGCGGCCAACTGCGCCAAAATCGGCGGGACTTGGTCAATATACCGCTCCAGAGACCTTGGACTGTCAACATGTACGATTAACGGATTATCTGCAGGCCGACCCTTGGCCACAAAAATACCAGCTACGGCCTGAGCATTCAGTGCATTGGCGCCAAGACCGTAGACAGTTTCGGTGGGAAAGGCCACCAGCTCCCCCTCCCGCAGCAAGGCACCGGCCTCCTGGATAATGGCGGCATCCGGTTGCCCGGGATCCACTACTAGGTGGCGCGTTTTATAAGCTGATCTTTCCACAATAAATCCTTTCCTGCAATATTGCTCAACTGCTATGGCTAATAAACACAACGTGATCAGTGTACACATTCATTGGATTAGTATACCACAAAGGATCAGGGGATAAAAGAACGCCAGCACGTACCAAACCACTGTCTCAAGCTCCAAAGCACAAGCCCTGTAATTTAACAAGTTGTCCTAACCAGGTAAATGCTCTGATTGCTTGAGGCCACAGATAAGCCGCGGTCTACCGGCCAGATCCTGATATGCGCTGGCCAGCCAGCGCGGCGGGACCAGCAAAGGCAAGGCCTGCTCAACCTGTTCCGGGCTAATTTCTATAAGCAGCTGCCCGCCAGGAGAAAGCCAGGTTTCCGCCTGTGGAATAAGTCGACGATAAACCTCCAAGCCATCGGAACCGCCATCCAAAGCTAGTGCAGGCTCATAACCACGCACATCCTTGGGTAGTCCCTCCATAGCACCGCTTGGTATATAGGGCAGATTAGCCGTGATTACTGTTACTGAGCCAGGGGCGAGCACCCCTTGCAAGGGTGCCAGCAGATCACCCCGCTGAAAAACAACCTCTACGCCATGGCGCAGGGCATTGGCCCGGGCTGTCTCCAAGGCTTGGGGCGATATATCTATAGCCTTTACCCGGGTACCCGCCGGCGCCATACTAGCCAGGCTGACGGCTATTGCACCACTGCCTGTACCAACATCAACTACCAGCCGCTGACCGGGCCAACTAGCCAGGATGGCAAGAGCTTTTTCCACCAGCAGTTCAGTTTCCGGCCGAGGAATTAAAACATGGGACCCAACTGCAAAGTCAAGTCCCATGAACTCTTTATGACCCGTGAGATAAGCTACAGGCTCACTGCCAGCCCGGCGTTCCAATAGCACCTTGTATATTCGTTCACTATCTGCATTAAGCACCAGGCTCGCTTCTCTGTACAGATACACCCGATCCCGGCCCAGCACATGAGCCAGCAACACTTCGGCATCCAAACGCGGCGTAAAGGATCCTCTGTCTCGCAAATATTTAGTTGCCTGGAGCAGTCTTTCCCTCACAGTAAGGCCTGCCATATTAATCTACCTGCTGCAGACGCTCAGCCTGGTCAGTTGTAATTAACGCGTCCACTATTTCCTGTAGATTGCCCATCAGCACTTCCTGTAACCGGTGCAGAGTTAGCCCAATACGGTGGTCAGTGACCCTGTTTTGAGGGAAATTATAGGTACGGATACGTTCGCTCCGATCGCCTGAGCCCACCTGGGATTTACGCGCACTGGCCATTTGCTGCTGTTGTTCCAGCTGAGCTTGGTCCAGCAGCCTGGCCCGCAATACCTTCATGGCTTTATCTTTATTCTTCAGCTGGGATTTTTCATCCTGACAGGAAACCACTAAGCCGGTGGGGATGTGAGTAATCCGAACCGCCGATTGGGTAGTGTTTACCGATTGCCCGCCGGGACCGGTAGAACAAAACACATCAATGCGCAATTCATTGGGGTTTATATCCACTTCGACTTCCTCGGCCTCGGGCAGTACCGCTACCGTGGCAGCAGAGGTATGAATACGCCCGCCCGACTCGGTGGTCGGCACACGCTGGACCCGGTGTACGCCACTCTCAAATTTAAGTTGGCTAAATGCTCCCTTGCCTTCAATAAGAAAAACTATTTCCTTAATACCACCAATATCGGTAAAGTGGGAATCCAATATCTCGGTGCGCCACCCCTTTAGTTCGGCAAAACGGGTATACATACGGAACAGGTCAGAGCCAAACAAAGCTGCCTCTTCTCCGCCGGTACCGGCCCGAATCTCCATAATCACGTTTTTATCATCATTGGGATCCTTGGGCAGCAGCAGTACCTTGAGACGTTTTTCCATTTCCTCTTTATTATCGGTAAGTTCTTCCTGTTCCAACTCGACCATTTGACGCATTTCATTATCTAGCTTATCCTTAAGCATCTGTCCAACATCCTCAAGCTCAGACAGTACTTTTTTATAATCGCGGTATACCATAACCACATCACTGAGATCAGAGTGGGATTTTACATACTGCTGCCAGCGGCCCTGGTCTTCCATTACCGTTGGATCCGCGATTAATTGGCTTAATTCTTCATATTTGTTTTCCAGGCTTTCCAGCTTATCTAACACTGACCTCACCTCTATTTTCACTAAGCACGGCCTTTAGGGCAGTCATAGCCACTTCCACCATATCATCATCTGGCTCCGAAGTGGTCAACCCCTGCACCCACTTACCGGGCATGGCCATCAGGCATAAAAAAAGGTTATCTTCATACCGGGCTGTAGCCTTCAGCAGCTCGTAGGAGATGCCCGCTACCACTGGCAAAAGCAGAATACGTGATAATATGCGCCACCATAATACCTGCTCGCCCAGCATGGCAAAGACAAAAATACTAACCACCAAAACGATTAGTAAAAAACTAGTTCCGCAGCGAGGGTGGTAAGTGGAATAACGCTGTACCGAGTTCACGTTCAGTTCCTCGCCGGCCTCATAGGCGTTAATCACTTTGTGCTCAGCACCATGATAACAAAAAACCCGTTTGATATCATTCATCCGGGCAATAGCCACCACGTACGCTAAAAACACACCTATGCGGATAGCACCCTCCACCAAGTTTTGCAGCACACTACCGGGCACCCAGCGAGTTAAATAATGGGTAGCTCCGGTGGGCACCACCACAAACAGCACAGCGGCCAGCGCAAACGCAATCATCATGGTGATGACAATATCCCGAGTGGTCAGTTCTTCCTCCTCTTCCGCCATGGCCTGGTTGGCTGAAAAAGAAAGAGCTTGCAGGCCCATCACTAGTGACTCCAACAAAACCACCACACCTCGCACCATCGGCCATTTAAGCGGCTTAATACTGGCTGTAATGGATGACACCGGCTGGTGGTCAATAACGATAGTGTTGTCTGGACGGCGCACCGCTACGGCCCGGCTATCCGGACCCCGCATCATCACGCCCTCGATAACCGCCTGCCCTCCGTAACTATATTCAGGACACATAATTATCACCATTTTCATATAGATAAAATAAAAGCAGAGCACCCGCCCTGCTGATATGACTTATTTCAAGCCGTACTTTTTGCGGAATTTTTCCGCACGCCCGCCTGTTTCCACAGCCCGCTGGGAACCGGTGTAAAACGGGTGACACTTGGAGCAAATTTCTACCTTGATTTCCTTTTTGGTGGAACCGGTGATAAAAGTCTCTCCGCAAACGCAAGTTACTTTTGATTCTCCATATTGGGGATGAATTTGTTCCTTCATGATGGCTCACCTCTTTCTGGTAAAATATATATGGGCAGATGTTGCAGTAAACGAAAATTCCCTTTTGAGACACTAAATTATTATAGCATAACGATTTTTGTCAAGCAAGAAAATATTACATTGTCTTCAAACCCAGCATTAAGTAACCGGCCTAGAAAAGTTGCCCAACACCAGGCCAGGCATATTACGCAGCGTTCTAATGAGCCGGTCAACCCCGCAGATCTCACCATCAGCAGGTACCTGGCTAAAAAGATAGTCAGGGTCAATGTTCAAATTGCGCAGCTGCACCTTATTCACATCGTTGTCCCCAATAAATTTAATCAGGGCTGCAATTTCAACCTCACTGTCGTTTAGTCCAGGCAGTACCAGCAGGTTCAGCGACACATACACTCCCAGGGAGCGGGCCAGCCGTATGGATTCGGCCACATCGGCAAGGCGGTAATCCCGCGGCCGGTAATAAGCCTGGTAAACTGTTTCCCGAGCACTAATCAGGCTGACCCGTAGTGAATCAAGCCCGGCCCTGCAAATCTTATCCACCCCCCGAGTATAACCCGCGTTGCTGTTCATGTTAATGGTACCCCGGCCGGTCTTTTGGCGCACCCCGCCGATTACTTCAGATATAACGTCCGCCGCCAGCGCTGGTTCACCTTCACAGCCCTGGCCAAAACTAATAATCCCCTCCGGAGCATGGCACAGGTGGTGCACAGCTACCTCCATTGCCTCGGAGCAGGTCGGACGGAAGGTCAGCCGGCTCTGGGGAGATGGGCAGCATTCAGCAGGCTGCAGTGATATACAACCCAGACAACGGGCGTTACAGACCGGGGACATGGGCAGCCCGCCCTCCCAGCGGCCGTAAAAAATATTTTGCGCAGTATAACAGCTGTACTCCAGGGCACAATGAGCCAGCTGAGCCAACACGCGGTTCTGGGGTGCTTTGGCCAGCCTGTTCTGCACCAACCCTGGCAAATCTTTTGAATTATAATGTACCGGGTCCCAGCGGTCCGGGTCGTCGGTGCGAACAGCGGCTACATAAACCCGTCCTTCCCGCCAGGCTACCGCCGCAAAGCCCAGCAAGGGCAATGCTTGGCCTATCTGGCGCTGGTAACCGGGCAGTAAGGTGCGGGTATATCCTTGGGGCAACAAAGCCCCCACGGCTAGCGCTGAACCACCGCCGGGTACTTGTTTCAACAGTTTGAAGGCTCCCTGTTTATTCATACCTACCGGAGCACTGCCGGGCAACAGCGTCAATGAGGCCCCGGGGGGCAGCTCCAGCATATCCTCATCCATTATCTCCACCAGCCGCTCACCGGTACGCCCGACCGCTCTCAGCCCGTGGTCATACATGCGACCTTGTTTATCAGCATACAATAATTGCATGGTATCTGGCACACCCACTTTTTCAACATTTTCTGTCTTTATTTGTCATGATTAAGTATAAAGCAGTTTGTGATTTAAATGAAGTTGAAATTATCCCTGCGCTTGCGAAAGCCATTATCAAAACATCATTAATAACACTTGGTGGTTTTCAACTTACTCGCCAAGAAATTATTGCCTTATAAACAAAAGGGGATTGCCACTAAGGACAACCCCTCTTTTTCTATTTAGCTTTTATGAACATGTTAATTGCAACCATTCTATGCGTAAGAGCGTTCAAGACAAAGGGCGGGGTCAACAGGGGTGCCGTTGAGCAGCACTTCAAAATGCAGGTGCGGGCCGGTGGAGCGACCAGTGCTGCCCACCAAGGCAATACGCTGGCCGGCGGATACCTGTTCACCTTCACTCACCAGTAAACAAGAGTTGTGTGCGTACAAAGTGCGTAGCCCGTTGCCATGGTCAACGATGACGGTATTGCCATATGAGCCTCGCGGCCCGGCAAATACTACCCGCCCGCCTTTGACAACCCGTACCGGCTGACCCTGGTCAGCCGCAATATCAAGACCTTCGTGCATAGCATTATCGCGCATCCCATACGGGGAACTAATCCAGCCCAACACTGGCCATTCAAATTGGTTCAAGGGCAGCCCGCTGAAAACCTGCCTGTCTCCGCCACCCTGACCGGCCGGGATTAATATCTGCTGACCGGCCAATACATGGTCAGGGTCACGCAATTCATTCATTTCCACCAGCCTTGCTTCCGAACACCCGAAACGCAGTGCAATTAGGCTGAGTGTTTCACCACGCTCTACCTGATAAGGTATCGCTGTGCCAGGCAGTATAATTACCTGACCTTTAAAGATATGATTATCATCACGCAGGTTATTAATTTCAGCCAGCTGGTTAACATCAATGTCATATTGCAAAGCAATCTCGCTTAATGTATCGCCCTTTTGTATAACATAAGTACGAGGTACAGCTGACATCTGGATTTTTTGCTGCACAGCTTGTTCGGACACCTGCGGTGTATGATAAGGATTATCGGGGCTTAGCAGCTCATCCAGCCTGGCCTGGGCAGGCTGGTTGGAAGCAGCAAGGCAACTGGTTACCAATAAGGTAGCCAAAACAGCGGTAATTAAAGTTTTCTTTCTTATTATAAGCATTTTGTAATTAACCTCTCCTGCAAAATTAGTAAATATATGCTTCATTTAAAATTATTGCCGGAGAAGCTAATACATATACATCACTGAAGACATGGCTACTTAAAATACAGAGGAGGTGCTGGGACCTGACTTGGCTGGCTTTTGCCCACGCACATTGCAATAAGCACGGAGCAATTCACTGTTTGATTTGGTTTTTTTAATACGCTCATTGATGTATTCAAGGGCTTCCATGGGTGAAAGACCTGCGGTAGCTTTACGGAAATACCAGTTCAGATCCAGTTCATCTTTACTAAAAAGTAAGTCTTCCCGACGGGTGCCGGAGCGCTGCACATCAATAGCGGGGAAAATCCGCCGCTCGGCCAGGCGCCGCTCCAAAATCAGCTCCATATTACCAGTACCTTTAAATTCTTCAAATATCACATCATCCATACGGCTGCCCGTTTCCACCAGTGCAGTAGCCAAAATAGTCAGTGAGCCGCCCTCTTCTAAATTGCGGGCAGCACCGAAAAATCGCTTCGGTCTGTGCAATGAAGCTGGGTCCACACCGCCGCTCAACGTACGCCCACTGGGGGGAACCACTAAATTATGCGCCCTGGCCAGGCGGGTAATGCTATCCAACAAGATCAACACATCCCGTCCATGTTCCACTAACCGCTTGGCCCGCTCCAGCACCAAATCAGCTACCCGCACATGATTTTCCGGCGGCTCATCAAAAGTAGAGCTGATTACATCACCGCGCACCGAACGTTCCATATCTGTGACTTCTTCAGGACGTTCATCAATAAGCAGTACAATCAAGTATATCTCTGGGTGGTTAGCAGTAACACTGTTGGCTATCGACTTAAGCAGCACGGTTTTACCCGCCTTGGGCGGCGACACTAATAGCCCGCGCTGGCCTTTACCTATGGGAGCAATTAAATCAATAATGCGGGTGGATATTTTATCCTTATCGGTTTCCAGGGTAATCCGCTCTTGGGGAAATAGAGGGGTGAGTCCGGCAAAATGCAGTCTTCTGGCAGCTTCCTCGGGGTCGGCATTGTTAACCTGTTCAACACGCAATAGCGCTGAATAGCGTTCAGTGTCCTTGGGGCCGCGCACTTGCCCGGCTACCATGTCACCGGTGCGTAAGTCAAAGCGCCTAATCTGAGAAGAGGATACATATATATCGTCGTAGCTACGCAAAAAGTGACCGGGCCTCAAAAAACCATAGCCATCAGGAAGTATTTCCAGCACGCCACTGGAATACTGCAGCCCGCTTTTTTCCATCTGCGCCCTGACAATTTCTTCAACCAATTCCTTCTTGCGCAACCGGGAATACCCGGTCAGTTCAAGATCTTTGGCCAGGGCATACAATTCCGCTAGTGTTTTATTCTCCAATTCACTATTGTTCAAGGGCATCCCACCTAATTAAAATAGTCTAACAGTTCATCTCATCTCGCTTAACGCCTTTACGGGAATGCCTTAGTAGCAATAATCGCCGCACGATAAAATATAAAGCCAGCCAAGCCAATAATGCATTCACCGCAGCACCAACTAAAAATGGTACACCTAGCTGCACCAACTGCTCCATCCATGGTCCATGTGTATCCATCACCGCAACGGTTACCGAATCATCGGGCAATGTAAAGTCAAGCAGCAGGTTGCCAGTAGCCACGTTTAAAACATAGAAAAAAGGTACTGCCCACTTAAAGAAAGCAGCCGATAAGGCACCGGCCAAACCATTACCGCCGAGTAACCGCGCCACCATATAAGCTATGGGAATACTGATGATCGGAATCGGCAAAAAATCAAAGGCCACGCCAAGAGCTGCACCAAGGGCTACCTTTGAGGGCGCATCGGGCAGGTCCATTACCCGGTTGTAATAATCTACGAGGCGCCCTATAATTTTCAAGTTATACGCCTCCTTATTTTTTTGGCACTCTTGCCCAATCAGATAAAAACTGTTCGATTCCCAAATCGGTCAGGGGATGTTTAAGCATTTGTTGCAAAACTTTATATGGTACTGTGGCAATATGGGCACCAGCCAGCGCTGACTGCGTTACATGCAGGGGATGTCTGATGCTGGCGGAAATAATCTGGGTTTCCAAACCGCGCAGCTCATAAATCTCGGCAATTTCTTTGATTAACTCCAGCCCATCTTGGCCTATATCGTCCAATCGGCCGACAAAAGGGCTAGCGTAAGTCGCCCCGGCCAAAGCGGCCAGTAGCGCTTGGTTGGCTGAAAAAATCAGAGTTACGTTCGTCTTGATACCTTTTTTTGCCAGCACATTTACAGCTTTCAAGCCTTCCTCATTCATGGGGATCTTTACCACTATATTAGGATGAATGGCAGCTAACTCCTCGGCCTCGGCAATCATTGGTCCTGCCTCGGTACTGACTGCTTCGGCACTTACAGGCCCATCAACAATGGCTGAAATTTCCCGGACTACTTCAACGAAGTCCCGGCCCTCACGAGCGATTAATGACGGATTGGTGGTTACACCACTGATTACGCCCAATTCATTTGCTGACTTAATCTCATCTACATTAGCTGTATCTATGAAAAGTCTTATCGTTGACACCTCCATAATGGTTATCTGACGACTAAAGCGCCTGATGTCATTATAACCCATAGCACTGGCTTTTATTGATGGGCCAATGCGGTGTCATTAAGATACATTATATTAACTATGCCTTAAGCCTTACTGGAGCAGCCAAATATTCTAATTTTTTCTCTAATTAATTCCACTGTCGCTTCGCGGGCCGGACCCAGTATTTTGCGCGGATCTATTTCATCGGGCAAATCGGCCATTACTTTCCGGCAGCAATCCACAAAAGCTTCCCTAATATTGGTGTCAATGTTCACTTTGCATACCCCTAGGCGAATAGCTTCCCGAATGGCTTCATCAGGCACTCCTGAAGAACCGTGCAGCACAATGGGGACGTTCACTAGGGAACGTATTTTTTCCAACCGTGCAAAGTCCAACTTGGGCTCACCCTTGTAGCGGCCATGGGCAGTGCCGATGGATATAGCCAGTGCGTCTACCTCGGTTTCCTGTACAAAAATCCGGGCTTCTTCGGGGTCAGTAAAAAATGCATCAGCATCGCTGACATGGATATCATCTTCGATGCCGCCGATCTTGCCCAACTCAGCCTCAACGGATACTCCCACCGGCTTAGCAGCAGCAATTACTTGCCTTGTTAAGGCGATATTTTCTTGTAGTGCATGTTTGGAACCGTCAATCATCACTGATGAAAAGCCAGATCTGATACAGCGCATTACTTGCTCAAAACTGGTGCCATGATCCAGATGCAGCGCTATCGGTACACTGACCATCGATGCGGCAACATTGGCCATTGCAGTGATATATTCAATACCGGCATATTGGATAGCTCCCTGGCTGGCCTGCATAATAACCGGCGCTTTTTCTGCCTCAGCGGCAGCAGCAATAGCCTGCACAATCTCCATATTGTTGCAGTTAAAGGCGCCCACAGCATAACCGCCTGCCTGTGCCTGGCGCAGTAATGCACTTACCGGAACCAAACTCATACAAGAACCTCCTTATAAAATAGATGCATTATTTTCAACTACTAAAATCTAATTATAAAACATTAATTCGGCACGGACAACTACTCTCCATAAAATTATTATACACCCCAAAAGGGGTGTTTATTATTTTATTTATGTTTACGATTTGGTTTTTTACTAGTTTTTGTCGTGTTTGACAAACTATCCAAGCATTCAAAGCCGTTGCGGGTCAATTCAATGGAACCCACTTCTTTGATAACCAGCAAGTCATCATCTGTTTCAGCGTAAATAATATTTACACTGTCACAATCTTTGCAGTGCAGTTCCAAGCGGTCGGGGAATATATCCACCTCCACATCCTGATTGCCGCACTGGCAATATAATAATCCCTGCTCGGCAATGTCATGCAAGCAATTAAGCACTTCGTACATTATCTCCGAGTTGTTGAAATACTCATCGTCCTTATCAAAATCCCCCAGCGCCTCCATCGTTTCTTGCTGGGCAACCGCCAGCGCTTTAACCTCATCTTGAGGCCCGACATAGCCTAGTTCAAGGCCGGTCTCATGGCAGAAAAGATAATTAACTTCGTCAGACCAAAGCATTCTGGCACTTAAGGACCTCACATGCTTACTCTCGCAAACCACACAGGGCACCTGGAGCCAATAATTTTTGCGGTCCTTGGTGGTGAGAATGAGTTTCACATAACCGCATGAACACTTAAGCTCGATTCTTTTTTGGCCACTAAATTCGAAACGAGATAAATTATAATAATCCAGTTTTCCACATTCAGGGCACCGCATGGCTATTAGCGTATCGGTAACAATAATCATGGCTATCCTCCTGCCCTACATGTTTACTCATTTATTGGCTATTCGACACAGTAATATATAAACCCTTTTTCTTGCCAGTACACCAAGGCAAACTAGCCGATAGCAAAATTTGTCGATAAATATCCCTTTACTAAACAACGTAAATCATCTAAATCAAATGGCTTGCTAATATGCTGAACAGGCTTCGCCTCGGCATCTGTCTCTTGCAACATTTCCAATTCACTATAAGCCGTCATCATTACCACCGGCACATCGCTGTCCAGTTTTCTGATTTCCCTTAAAGTTTCCAGACCGTTCATCCCCGGCATTTTTATATCCAACAAGATAAGACGATATTTATTTCTGCTCAGCCTTTCCAGAGCATCTAGGCCGTTAGCAGCCTGATCAATTAAATATCCATCATCAATTAAAGCTTCGCAAATCAACCTGCGTAAACCGGCTTGATCATCAACAATAAGTAAATCATAATTATGACCAGGCATTATCCTTCCCCCAATCATTGCTTACTTTAGACATATTTCGCCGATACCGCTAAAAACCCTGCATAACAAAGGAGGATACTGTGGTACCAATGAAAACTAAAGTTACCAGCGCCATTAATAAAAGCATCAACCAGGGCGTTATAACAATCAGCGTAGCACGGCCAGTGGTGATATGATGTACCTCCCGCAACCCTATAATTAATAATATAACACACCAGGCATATAAACCCAAAGTTAGCAACCCCGCGATAAAATCATACAATCCGCCGGTATTTAACAGGCTGGTGCCTATTTGCAGCGGTATCAAAAATACTGCAGGAATGCCGGCTACACCATATACCACCCAAACACTCTTCGCCGTACCATTACCACCATGAAGTTCGGCCAGCAAATGCAATAAACCGGCCATAAAAAACCATTTTATTACACTGAACAAGAAACCAACTACGGCCATGAAGGATAGCATGGCCTGGTTGGCGCTTGTTCCGGCTATTCCTGGCCAACTGCTTATTCTGTCGATATAAACCGGGGTGGTGTAGAGGCTTGTTATAGCTTCGGCAAGGTTAAGCGCCAAGAAAATAATAACGATAGAGACAAAGGGTGTTTTTTGAGCGAGGCAAGCAAAAGTCTGTCCTGGTTCAAAAAGAATACCATAAAGAATATCTAAAATGCCACTTTTATCCTGGCTATCATGATTAATATTATCCTTTTGTTTGGTCAGGTATACATTTGCACCTTCTTCATTCAGAGAATCTGAAGTGACAGACGC
Source organism: Desulfoscipio geothermicus (assembly GCA_016841905.1). Taxonomy (GTDB): domain Bacteria; phylum Bacillota; class Desulfotomaculia; order Desulfotomaculales; family Desulfallaceae; genus Sporotomaculum; species Sporotomaculum geothermicum_C. The sequence goes on from JAENYF010000013.1 coordinate 56,203, forward strand.
TTTTGTCGACCCATCCACCGGTATTTGAACGTCAGATAAACCTGTTTGTTTATTATCCATTTATTGCCTCCCTTGACACATTTACCCACAACTGCTTTAGTTGCCTCCGTTGCAAGTACACGCTTATAGCGCTCACTCAACTGGTATTTTATGCAAAAGCAGCCAGGCCCACTGGTTAATAGACAGTTCCCCAGTCGGCATACCGCTAAGCATACCCCACCAGGGATATTCAGGCGATAAATGAATCACCTCTGGCTTTCCTTTAATACCTGCCAGACCGGCAGCTAGCTCAAGCGCATCATAATAATTACCCATGTCATCCACCAGGCCATTCTCCAAAGCCTGGCTACCGGTGAAAATACGGCCGTCGGCCACTTCTCGCACCCTGGCCTCAGCCATGCCCCTGCCTTCAGCTACTGTATTGACAAATTGTAGATATATATCATCCACCATTCTCTGAAAAATCTGCTGTTCTTGCTCGGAAACCACCCGGGAGGTTGACCCCATATCCTTATGCGGGCCACTTTTGAAAACCACGGGATCTATCCCTAACTTATCGTAAAGACCCTGCAAATTTTGCGTTTCCATAATCACACCGATACTGCCGGTCATAGTGCCGGGATTGGCTACTATTTTATCACAGCGACAGGCAATCCAATATCCACCTGATGCGGCCACATCACCCATGGAAGCCACCACTTTTTTACCTTGCTGGCGCAGCCGATCCACCTCCAGAGCTATTTCCTGGGATCCCGCTGCAGAGCCGCCGGGTGTATTTAGCCGCAGTACCACAGCTTTAATCGAAGGGTCTTGGGCAGCCCGTCGCAATTGTTTCATGATGCTTTCAGAACCGGCTACTGTAGAAAATAAACTGCTGGACTCAACACCGCTGACAATCGTTCCGTTGATTTGAATAACACCCACCACACTCCCAGAACCGCTTCTCCCATAATAATCGGTCCCCCCGCCTTTTTCATATAACGCAGCGATTATTATTGAGATTAGTACAACGCCAATAATTAGACCGGCTATTATTTTACGTTTGAGCATAGTTCACAATCCTTCCCCCAATATACTTTAGGTTTATACCACCAATACAAGGTTAATGCGGTTCAGAGCAGTTTAGTTACTGCCGGCATATGTTAAGTTTGCCTCATGCGCAAGATCAAATATACTTGTACCCCAAAAGATATACGTATAAAAATATTACGACATTAAAAACAAAAAAGCTTTGGATATTTCACCAAAGCTTAAACTGCAAATAATATATATGTTTATTGTTTATTATACTGCATCTGGCCATATTGTCCATATCATATTAGCACGAAATCCGAGACATATACCTTTTCTCAGGTGATTGTAAGTTATGTATTTTTAGATGCCAGCGTTGCACCGATAAAATCCCTGAATAACGGGTGAGGTTTGTTGGGACGTGATTTAAATTCCGGGTGGAACTGGGTGGCCACAAACCATGCATGTTTATTTAGTTCTACTATTTCCACCAGGTAGCGATCAGGCAAAGTTCCGCTAATTACCATACCCGCCTCGGCCAAGGCTTCGCGGTATTGGTTGTTTAATTCATAACGGTGCCGGTGTCTTTCGTAAATGATTTCCTCTGCATAAGCTTGGTAGGCCAGGGAACCTGGCAACAGTCGGCAGGGGTAACGCCCCAGACGCATAGTACCGCCCATCCGGTCTAACTCCTTTTGCTCGGGCAGTAAATCAATTACCGGGTATTGGGTAGTAGCGTTAAATTCAGAACTGTTGGCTGTGAACCAGCCCAGTACATTTCTTGAGTATTCCACAACTGCCAGCTGCATACCCAGGCAAATACCCAAATAGGGAATATTTTTTTCCCTAGCATATTGGATAGCTTTAATCTTGCCTTCAATACCCCGGTCACCAAAACCACCCGGAACCAAAACACCGTCTACATCGGCCAGGAATTTATCTACGGATTGCTCTTCCAAATCCTCGGCGTTTATCCAGCGAATGTCCACCGCGGCCCCGTGAAAGAGGCCTCCATGGCGCAGTGCCTCGGCTACGCTTAAATAGGCGTCATGCAGAGATACATATTTGCCCACCAGGCCAATGGTAGTATGCCGGTGCAGATTTTTCATTTTACCCACCATAGCCTGCCACTCGGTTAAATCAGGCACGTTAGTGCAGGTAAGGCTCAGACGGCGCACAGCCAAATCACCCAGACCCTCGGCTTCCATCATCAAGGGCAATTCGTATATATATTCGGCATCCACTGCCTGCACCACTGCATCCAGGTCGGTATCGCAGAACAAAGCCATTTTTTCCACCGTTTCTCGGGAAAGAGGCTTTTCTGTACGACAGACTAACACATCGGGCTGAATACCAATACTACGCAATTCTTTGACGCTATGCTGAGTTGGCTTGGTTTTCAGTTCATTGGCTGCCTTGAGGTAGGGTACCAGGGTGACATGGATGTACATCACATTTTCCCGACCCAGGTCACTCTTCAGCTGGCGAATGGCTTCCAAAAACGGCAGTGATTCAATATCACCCACGGTGCCCCCAATTTCCACCAGCACCACATCGGGATTAAGCTCCTGTGCAACCCGGAGTACCCGCTCTTTTATTTCATTAGTTATATGCGGGATTACCTGTATTGTAGCACCGAGATAATCACCCCGGCGTTCCTTGGTAATGACCGACCAGTAAATACCACCGGTAGTTACGTTACTGCTTCTAGTTAAATCCACATCGATAAACCGCTCATAATGACCTAAATCAAGGTCAGTTTCCGCTCCATCTTCAGTTACAAACACTTCCCCATGCTGATAAGGACTCATGGTACCCGGATCAATGTTAATGTATGGATCTAGTTTCTGAACGGCCACTTTCAGCCCGCGACTCTTCAGCAGTCTTCCCAGGGAGGCGGCAGTAATTCCTTTGCCCAAGGACGATACCACTCCCCCGGTAATAAATATGAACTTGGCCATAAGAGCCTCCTGTAGTCTTTTTTTTGACACAAATCCTATTTATTTTATACATGCCCTGTCCAAACTGTCAACACTCAATTTTGGACACTGGACTTACATTTTTTCCGGTGCTCGTACCCCCAGCAGAGTCAACGCGTTGCACAAAACCACTTTGGTAGCTTCCATCAGCAGCAGACGTGCATCGGTTAAAGCTACATCATCAGTGATAACCCGGTGGATGTTATAAAAACTGTGTAATAATCCGGCCACCTCATGTACATATCGTGTGAGGCGGTGCGGTGCCAGCTGACGGGCAGCCAGGGCGACCTCTTCGGGAAAGTCTGCTAAACGACGGGCCAGAGCCAGTTCCGCTTCTTCCCGCAGCAGTTCCACGTCAACGCTATCTGCTTTAGGCACCTGCCGGCCTTGCTCGGCTAGTTGGCGGAAAATACTGCAGATGCGAGCATGAGCGTATTGCACGTAATAAACCGGGTTATCGTTGGACTGGGTGCGTGCTAAATCCAAATCAAAGTCCAGGTGACTATCCGCGCTGCGCATAATAAAGAAGTAGCGGGCAGCGTCTAAGCCCACTTCATCGATTAATTCCTCCAGAGTAATAAATTGCCCGGTGCGCTTGGACATGCGTACAATTTCTCCACCCGAAAACAGCCTAACCAGCTGCATCAAAAGCACCTGCAGCGCGTCCGGGTCATATCCCAAAGCCTGTACAGCGCTCTTCAGCCGAGCCACATGTCCATGATGATCAGCACCCCAAATGTTAATTACCCGGTCGAAACCACGATTAAACTTGTCCATGTGATAGGCGATGTCCGCAGCAAAATAAGTAGGCAACCCGTTGTTACGCACCAATACTTCGTCTTTTTCTAAGCCCAAGCTGGTAGCTTTAAACCACAGGGCACCCTCATGCTCATAAAGAAAGTCTCGTTCCCGCAAGTGCTGGATAGCCTCGTCAACCTTCCCGGCATCATGTAGTGACTGCTCGGAAAACCACACATCGTATGGTACATTGAAATCAGCCAGGGCTTTTTTTATCCCCCCAATTTTTTCAGCCAGAGCATACTGCGCCAGTGTTTCCAAACGGACACGGCGGTCAGTTTTAAGGAGCTTGTCCCCATGTTCCTCGATGTAACGGCGTGCTGTATCGATAATGTCCTGCCCGTGGTAACCGCCTTCGGGCACCTCGCCTTCTAGGCCCAGTAGTTCAAAATAACGGGCCTCCACGGAAAGCGCAAAATTTTCTACCTGGTTACCGGCGTCATTAATGTAATACTCGCGAGTAACCTGCCAGCCTGCAAAAGCCAGTATGGAAGCAATACTGTCCCCCAAGGCGGCTCCCCTGGCATTGCCCATATGCAATAGACCGGTGGGGTTAGCGCTGACAAACTCCACCTGTACCTTTTTATTCTCCCCCTGCTGCACCCGGCCATAGTCAGCCTGGCGATTTACCGCCAGCGGCACTGACTCCAGCACCCAGCGAGGGTCCAAAATAAAATTAATAAAGCCGGGACCGGCCACCTCAACTTTTTCCAGCCAGCGGGTGGAGTGGGGCAGGTTTTGGATTAGTGCCTCAGCAATTTTTCGCGGAGCCATACGGGCTTGCTTGGACAATAACATGGCTAGGTTGGTAGCAAAATCACCGTGTCCTCGCTCTCTGGGAACCTCCACCACAAAGCCGGGCAATTCCACCGACGGTAATTCCCCCACATCGACCGCCTTACGCACAGCCTTCACCAAGGCTTTTTCAAGAGCCAAGCGCATTTCTTCTACTACACTGATAACCAATTTATAGCAGCCTCCTTTGGTGCCGGAACAGTCTCTACTTACAGGACCTGTTAATACGGTTGCTTGATCTGTCCTGTTTCAGTTATAAATTTATTGTTGTCTTGTTGGATTGCGTTTTGACAACATAAATAGTATATCATGTAATGAATCGGCAGAATAACCATCAAATCCACTTTTAAAGATAAAAGGGATTGTTTTCGTAGCTAGGATAAATGTTGTTTTTAATTTATATTGTAACCAAAACGTTATAAAAGCTCACTGTTATTAAACGCAAAGAACTCCTATCGGGCGAAATCTGGCCAAAGAAAAAAGATGGCAAGCTACGCCATCTTTTCAAAACTATAATTTTAACACCCGTCAACATAGCAGGTGGCGGCTATTTAATTTAGCAAACCTTTTTAACAACCAGCAACGCCAGCAGTGAAGCCGGCTGTAAAGGCTGCGTTATTTACTTCCAGCAAGTTGGGAGGTATAGTTGCAGCAAGGGCATCCTGCCATTTTTTTTCTTCAATGGGGGAGTTTTTAGCCAGGGCGCCTAACAACACTACATTGGCTGATTTGGCGTTGCCGCAGGCAATAGCCATCTCTAGAGCTTGCAGCACCTGCACATTTATTCCCCGCGCTTGTATTTGAGAAATGATATTTTGTGGGTACTCGGCAGCTCCTGCCAGCACGGGCACCGGGTAAATTTGCTGATTATTAATAATTAATTTTCCACCCGGCTTGAGATAGGACAGCCAGCGCAATGCTTCCAGCTCTTCAAAAGCCAAAATAACATCAGCTTCACCTTCAGAAATGAGCGGTGAATATACCTTTTCACCCAAACGCACCTGTGTGACAACACTACCGCCCC
>JAENYF010000014.1 GCA_016841905.1 Desulfoscipio geothermicus
CAGACGCTGTGGCGGCTTATAAGGGGTACTATTTCAGTGGTCTCGAACCGTCCCCTTGTGTCTTGTAAGGGAGAAATTATTATGCGTTTGTTTGATGTTATTCCGGAGAAACTGTTTAGCGTTCTGACCAGTCCTCTCAAGGAGGACTATGCGGCCATTTTGTTTAGGATTTATGAACAGTATCTAATGACCACCTTCGGTATTGAGCGGGAAGTGCTGGTGGATCTTATTGTTGACTATATAGAGGAAAAAGAAGAAAATGATGTTTTTGGCCAGGTACTGGATGACGAGATTTGGGAAGAGTCTATGGATAACCCCGCCGGTGCCCGGGAACGGGCCGGATTTGTCTTGCGAAAGTTGGAGAGTACCGGCTGGCTGGCGGTGGAAACATACAGCGATTACAAACAGTACATTACCTTGAATGATTACGCTATCCGGATCCTGGAGGTGCTGGAAAAGATTCGCGAGAATCGCCAGGCCGAATACCAGGGGTTTGTTTTTGCCACGTATACCCTGCTGCATTCCGCTGAGGCTGAACGCCAGGGGAATCTGGCCCTGGAAAAGGCTTACGAACAAACCGAGCAATTGATAAACGGACTGAAATCATTAAACCACAACATTAAGCGTTATATAGAGCGGGTGCTGGGCCGTAAAAGCCCGGCGGAAATTCTGCGTATGCATTTTGAGGATTATAAAAGTGAAATCATCGACCGCAGCTATCACCGGCTGAAGACTTCGGACAACGTATCCCGCTACCGGCCCCGTATTATTAAGAAGATTAATGCCTGGATGGGTGACGATGCCTGGGTGAAAAGGACGGCGGATTTGGATGTGCGCCGGGAACGGTATCCTGATCGGGATGCCGCCCTCAAGGAACTGTACCGGAAAATGGATTATATACGGCAGTCTTATTTGACTATGGACAACCTGCTGGAGGAAATCGACCGGCGAAACGTTCAGTACGCCAATGCATCTTTCCTGCAGTTGAAATACATGTTGAACAGCAGTAAAAACGCCGAAGGCCAGATGATGGATATTTTAAAGTATTTAGCCCAACTGCGGGCGGAGCAAAAGGCGGGCGACCCGCTGCCCGATTACCTCGGCTCGTTGTACTGCATTTTTAGCCAGGGTTACCTGGACAACGGTTCCCTTTTTACTGCTCGTGAGAACAGCAAAAATCATCAACCGGTAGCCATGAGCGCGGTTGAAGGCCCGGGGGAGGAGCAAAAAGCCCGGCGGCTTGAGCATTATAAGGAAATGCTGGCCCGGCGGATGAACCCGGGAAAGGATTAATACATATGTACTGGAAAAGCTGGGCGACCGGGCGGACATTACGGCGGAGGAACTGGGTATCCGGGAGATAGAGGATTTTTTGAGGCTGATTTATGTGGCTGCTTACGCCCCTTCCCGGTTGGCCAAGTACAAAGTGGATTTTTCACCCCGGGAAAGGGTTACCGCCGGGGATGGATTTAACTTTAAAAATATCCGGATCAGGCGCAAGTAAAAGGGGTGGTTTTATGGAGCCGGCGGAAGGGTTTAATGTAATCGGCATGTGGGAGCAATTATCCCCCAAAGATCAGGAGGATTTTACCCGGATCGTGAACAAGCTCCTGGCTACTACCTTTGTGACCAGGAAGAGTGACGAGGATAAGCGGGATTATTATTTTATCGAGCGCAATGAGGCGCTGTTCCGCAGCTATCTCAAGCCGGCGGGCTGGACGCTGGCTTTGGACAAGTCTTACGGTGTGTGCCAGGTGGTTAATGAGTTTGCTTTTAACCGGCTGCGCCTGAAATTGGAGGAAAGCATTATTTTACTAATCATCCGGCTGTGTTACGAGGAAAAACGCAAGGAGATCAGTTTGGCGGAGAATGTCATGCTCAGGATGCGGGAGATTCAGGAGAAATATGCCGCCCTGCAGATACGTAAAAGACCAATCGACAAGAAGAGCCTCAGGGAAACGGTGGCCCTTTTGAAGAGGTTTAATATCGTACGGCCCCTGGATACCGATGCAACGGACCCGGATTGCCGTTTGGAGATTTTGCCCACTATTTTGTTTGCCATTCGGGTGGAGGACATCCGCCAGGTGCATGACAAACTGGATACATACCGGGAGTCGGGGGATGACAAACAGCCCGAGGAAGGTGAAGATGAATGAAACTGTTGACCCGGATAAAGTTAATTAACTGGCACTATTTTGTGAACCAGACCATCGAAATCAATGGCAGTACCTTAATTACCGGGGACAACGGCAGCGGCAAATCAACCATTCTTGATGCGCTTCAGCTGGTGCTGGTTGCCGATTTGCGCCGGATTAAATTTAATGTATCCGCCTTTGATGAAACCAGGCGCAACCTTCTGGGCTACCTGCGCTGCAAGACGGGCAGTGATTCCGACGATGGGCGGATTTATTTGCGTTCCGGGGATATCACTTCCCACGTGGCCCTGGAGTTTTACGATACCGTGAAAAATAAGTACTTTATCCTTGGGGTGGCGGTGGACTCTTATGCCGATAACACAACCTGGGATAGCAAGTACTATAAAATAGAGGATTGCCGCATTGAGGACAACTTGTTTTTAATTGGCGGCCGGCCGCGCAACATCAAAGAACTGAAGGGGTCGCTGCGGGGGAAAAATGGGGTTGTTTATGCAACCGCCGAATATTATCGCAAGGATATGCTGGTAAAACTGGGTTCTTTAGGAGAGCGGTTTTCTTCGCTGCTGGTGAAAGCCATCTCCTTCAAACCGATCACCGACATCAGGGAGTTTGTTTATTCTTATGTGTTGGAGGAGCGCCACATCAACATTGAGGTAATGCGGGAAAACCTGCAGCGTTACAAGGAGTACAGCGATCTGGCGGCCAGGACCCGGGAGAAAGTGGCGGAGTTGGAGAAGATTACGTCCAAGTTTGATGAGATTGCCCGGGACAAGGAAACCGTGCTGGTCCAGGAGTATCTAATCAGGCGCGGCACTATGGAGCAGGCCGCAGAAAAGCTTGCGCATAATGCCCGCCTGGAAGAGAAAAAGCAGGGCGAGCTAAATGCTCTGCAGGATGAATTGGAGCGAAATCGGGAGCGCAAGGGTAAGCTGGCGGATGATTACGAGGCCCACCGTGATACCCTGGCTCAAAATGAAGCTTTTCAGCTGGTAGAGCGGCTTAATAAGGAGATCAAGGACCTGCGTGAAAAACTGGCCGGGCTGGAGCGCGATAAGGGCCGGGTTACACGCGCCGCCGGCGAAGAAGCCAGGGCCTTGAAAAAATTGCTGGATTCCGCCGGGGAGGAAGAATTGGGGGCACAGGCGGGGAACCGGCTGGCCGGGCTGGTGGAATTGCTGGAGGCAATTGCCCGGGGACGGGTGCCGGGGGATGACGCGGTGGCGGCCGGGGACAGGCTGGCCGAGGGCCGGGCCCGGTTAAATGAAATAGCTGACCGGGTTAACGAAATGCTATGGGAATGCAAGGCCGGTCTGAAAAAACTGCAGGATGAGGAACAGGAGCTGCGGCGGGACCTGGCAAGCCTGCGCAATAAAAAGTTTGTCTATGATCCCCGGGTCACCAAACTGCGGGATGTTATTACCACCAGTTTTCGCCGCCGGGGCCGGGAAGTGGTGCCCGCTATTCTCTGTGAGCTGCTGGATGTGTCTGACGAGAAGTGGCAGGACGCGGTGGAAGGCTGGCTGAATACCCAGCGTTTTGACTTGATTGTCGAGCCCCAGCATTTTAATTTTGCCCTGGGGGTGTATGAGCGTCATAAGAAGGAGCACAATATTTCCGGGGTAGGCCTGGTGAACACCGGTCAGGTGCTGAAATTCCTGGACCGGCAGGAAAAGGGTTCTCTGGCCGAAGAGGTGCGTTCGGATAATCGCTACGCCCTGGGCTATGTGCGCCAGTTGATGGGCAATGTGATGAAGTGTGAGAACGAGCAGGAATTGAAGCAATATCGTCGTTCCATCACCCCCACCTGCATGACTTACCAGAACAATGCGGCCCGTCAGATTAACTTTAAGGTGTACGAAACCCCTTTTATCGGCCGGCGGGCCTTTGCCCGGCAAATTGCCCGTAAGGAGGCCCGGCTGCAGGAGGTGCTGGCTGGAATCAAGGAATTGACGGCCCGGGTCGATAAGTTAAATGGGCTGCTGCCCCTGTGCTCCAAGCGGGACGATAACTACTTTACTATCAGCGAACACCTGGAGGTATTCCGGCTGGTGGCCGAGATTGTGACCGCCATCAAGGGCAAGCAGGATGAATTGGCTGCCATTGATACATCGGGCATTGCTGAAATTAGAAAGAAAATGGAGCAGCTTAAAGAGCAAATCAATGCTCTGGAAAAGCTGATTGGGGAGCAGATGTCGGCCAGGGGGCGTCTGGAGGGTGAAATCGAATTGCTGGGCGGGAACAGGTCGTCCCTTGAGACGGCGGTTATTGAAACCGAGCAGGCGTTTCGGTCACTGTGCGCCGCTAATCCCGGCGTAGTGGAGAAGGGTGATAAAAGGTACGAGCGGGAACGCCGGAAAAAAGAACCGGGGGACATTGCCGCCAACTTTTTGCATAACCGCAAGTCCATGGACAGCCTGATTAATAACAAGAAGCAGGATTTGGTGCGCATGCTGAGTGAATATGCCAACCGTCACCAATTCGGGGGCCGTGTAGACGCCGATGATATAGGTGAGTTTATTGCCGAGCACCTTAAGCTGACCCAAAGTGAGCTGCCCGAGTATGAGGAAAAGATTAACCAGGCCCAGCAAGAAGCCGAGGTGGAGTTTAAGGAACACTTTATTTTTAAGCTGAGGGAGAACATTGAAAACGCTCACATTGAGTTTGGCTTTCTTAATGAGGCTTTAAAGGGTATTAACTTTGGCTCCGATCGCTACCGGTTCATGGTCAAACCTTCGGAACAGCACCGCAAGTTTCATGATATGATCATGGACACCGACATGATCGAAGGCGGCAGGTCGCTGTTTGATTCCATGTTTAGGGACCGGCACCGGGAGGCCATGGATGATTTGTTCGACAAGATTATTAACCTGGCGCCCCAGTATTTGCCCGATAGTATTGCCGAGTACACCGACTACCGCACTTTTCTGGATTACGATATTAAAATTTATCATGACAATGGTGAGACTTCCACTTACTCCAGGGTCTGCCGGGAAAAATCCGGCGGGGAGACCCAGACCCCCTTTTATGTGGCCATTGTCGCCGCCTTTGTGCAGTTGTACCGGGCTAAAACCAATCATGACAGCATTCGCCTGATGATGTTCGACGAGGCTTTCAACCGCATGGACAGTGACCGGGTGGAAAACAGCCTGGTGTTTATCAGAGACCTGGGGATGCAGGCCATCATTGCCGCGCCCACCGATAAGTGCGAGTATATCGCGCCTCACCTGCCCACCACTTTGCTGGTGCTGCGGGACGGGCATTATAGTTGGATTGAGGATTATCACCAGTTGAAAGATGCGGCCATGGCCGAGGCCGAAGTGGGCGAGCGGAAGGCTGTGGGCTAGGGGGCTGGTTGAGTTATGCAAGACGCAGCAAAGTTACTGCACCTGCTGTTGGATAAATTCGAAAACAGTTCTCTTTATAAAGGTGAACCCCGGAATAACAGGCGGGTTTGGCTGCACTTTGACCGGCGCAGCTTGCCCCGTTACTTTGACGATTCCACCGCTCGCCACAAGGAAAGCATTAATGAAGGGGCTTTGCTTTTAGAGGAGCGAGGGCTGGTGGAAATTGTCTGGGAGCGGTTTGAGAAGGGAAATTTGATCAACAAGCTGGCCTTGAACCACGACCGGTTAGATGAAGCTTATGATTTTCTGGGCCGCCGGCCCCGGGAGGCCAGGGAGAGTGAGCTGGCCGGACTGGCCCGGCATTATGCCCGGGGAGCCGCTCCCTGGGCGGTTGAATTTTTGCTCTGGGTAGCGGACCGGGCGGACAATGGGGAGAGTGTGGCCCGATATTTGGATATCGGTGATGCCGGCCGGGCTGCTATGCTGTTTAGAGCGGTCAGGGAAGCATCCTTGCTGGAGGAGGAAATTCCCCGGCGAGTGTTCAGTCAGAGGGTGCTGGGTTCCACCAAGGCTTTTGACAAAGTAAAAAGCGCGGTGGCCCGGGCGGCGGTGGATTTCAATGCCAACCTGCGCCGGGCCGGGGTGGAAGGGCCGGATGAAATACTGGCCGAATTGGGGATTGTGGATAACCCTCAGCATATTTTTATCAGCGGTGATCTTAAGTTTAAAGTGGCGGACAGGTTGGTCGATGTATCATATTTCTACCCGGACCTGGGTATAGCAACGGAAATGGTTGGGCGTATGGAAATAGTGGCGGCACCGGTTGATTTTGTTGTCACCATTGAAAATTTGACTGCTTTTTACAGCTTTATCAAGGCCGGCTGGAAAAACTGCCTGACGGTTTACCTGGGAGGCTATCATAATTCTCACCGCCGTAACTTTTTGTTGAAGATTAAGGATTTCTTCGTACAAAACGGGCGGACAGTGTCATTCTTTCATTGGGGGGACATAGATTACGGCGGTTTCAATATTTTCACCCACCTGCGGGATAATTGCCTGCCTGAATTGCAGCCCATGGGGATGGATATAGATGTTCTGGAAAGGTACGGGGAATTCTGTATCCCTTTCAACGACGAATACGCCAAAAAGCTCCGCCGGCTATTGCAGGACGAAAAATTCCTGGTTTTTCACCCGGTGCTCCAATACATGCTGCAAAAGGGCGTCCGCCTGGAGCAGGAGTGCGTAGACACAAAGGACACAAAGGGACGGTTCTTTTGTGTCAAATGAAAGACACACATTGTGCATAAGGCTTAGCTATTGACACAAAAGAACCGTCCCTTTGTGTCCTTCTTAATTAGTTTGTCAGTTTGTTAATTTACTGTTATAATAATTACACTAAATAAATAGTAAATAAAAGGTGAAAGGATGTAGGCTTAATGAATGATTTGTTTGACATGCATAATTTGATTGCTTTAGCATTACCCGTTGTTGAAAGTATAGCCCTGGCCATTATAACAGCAATAATCGGATTGTATGTTATTAAATGGATTACCGGCAAGTTAACTAAATTTGTTGAAAAAAAATCGGTGGACCCTAGTTTAAAGCCGTTTTTGGTTTCATTAATAAGTGCATCATTAAAGGTCCTGTTGGTTATATCAATCATTGGGATTCTTGGTATCAATACCACATCCTTTGTGGCGGTAATTGCAGCGGCAGGTTTTGCGGTTGGGTTGGCCTTTCAAGGTTCTCTGGCAAACTTTGCCGGTGGGATATTGTTGCTGACATTAAGACCTTTTAAAGTTGGGGACTATGTTGAAGCAAATGGCTTAAATGGAACTGTTCAGGCGGTGCAGATTCTTTATACGGAATTAGTTACCCCTGATAATAAGGTTATTTATATTCCCAATGGCAGCGTTTCAAATGCAAGTATAATAAATTACTCTGTTAAGGATACTCGCCGTGTAGATTTCCAATTTGGTGTGGGGTATGAAGCTGATTCCGATAAGGTTATTAGTGTGTTGAAAGAAATTGTAGATGAGCATGCACTGGTATTAAGGGAACCTGAACCATTTGTAAGAATGTCGGAACACGCAGATAGTGCCGTAGTATATACCGTTAGAGCATGGGTTAATGCCGGTGATTATTGGACAGTATATTTTGATATCATAGAAACCGTTAAAAAACGCTTCGATGAAGAGAACATATCAATACCGTATCCTCAAATGGATGTGCATATCGAAAAAAGGCAATAATAGGGGTCAGGACACAAGGGGACGGTTCTTTTTGTGTCCCCTTGTGTCCATGCCATCATTCAGCATTGCTATCATCCTCAAAAAGATCTTCAAATGAAGCTCTTAGAATGTTTAACATTTTCTTTTTCTGAGCATCGCTCATCTTTTTGGCTGCTCTTTGGATGGCGCGAATTTCCGGTTCGTCGTCAATTGATTTATTCAGGGCAAGTAAGTAATTATAATCCAGGTTTAGCCTTTGGGCTAACGCTCTTAAAGTAGCATTGTCCGGGGTGATACCATCATCTTTTTCAATTCTGGATATGGTGGAATGACTTATTTGGATGTCCTTTGCCAATTCGCGTTGACTTAAACCTTGAGCAAATCTTTTTCGGGCGATATAACTTCCTAAAGTCATAATAGCACTCCTTTACAAAAGCATTTTATCACAGGTGTAACATCAATGCAACAATTGCGCGTGAATTTTTTAAGTAATGAGTTGATTATAGCAAAAACGCGTGTTATGGTTTTAGTGTGGTTGGTCTGGAATTTATCATCAAATTTAGAAATGCATATCCTGAAGAGCCTTTTGAGGATTATTTTTTTGTTGAAAGAGTTGAGTCAAATCAACACATGGCATGCGCAAACACAAGGGGACGGTTCTTTTGTGTCAAATCAAAGACATACATTGTGCATAAGGCCTATCTATTGACACAAAAGAACCGTCCCCTTGTGTTTTTACACAGATAAACAGTAAGGCTAAATTCATTGCCTTCCTTATCGGTGCCGATTGGTTCATAAAGCGACATTTCCGAGCGCTTTTTTTTCTTGGAACGCATATACATTAATATCTCGTTCTCAATGCATCTGGAAGCATAGGTGGCCAGTCGCGAAGATTTGCCTGCGTTAAATGTATTTACTGCTTTAATTAAGCCGATAGTACCGATCGAAATCAAATCGTCAAAATCGTCGCCGCTGTTTTCAAACTTCTTAATGATGTGGGCTACTAATCTAAGATTGCGCTCAATCAACACTTCTTTTGCCTTTTCATCACCCTGCGCCAATTTCACTAGGTAAAGCTTCTCTTCCTCTTCGGTTAGTGGTTTGGGGAAACTATTTTGTGCCACATATGAGATCAGCAAGATAATCCCTTGGACTATTGACGCCACTGCCAGGGTCAAGAAACCGGGCAACACACATACCCCCTTTTTGTGCAATAGTTATATATCCTATGTATAATCGAAGCATACTGTGCCTGTACAAATAAAAAATGTTGACATCGCAAATTGTGAAGAGTAGAATCATATACATAAATTGAACCAATATTCATTTTATCTGCATCATAACTCTCATTGGTTTAAGGAGTCGGTCATGGTATACCATAAAACTGAAAAAGTACTGGAAAAACAACAGTCACGTAAAAGAAAAATACTTAATGCTGCTAGAGAACTCCTGGCCGAGAAGGAAATGGGCAATGCATCAATCAAGGCCATTGCCAAAAAGGCCGGCATTGCTACAGGTACTTTTTACCTTTATTTTAGGGATAAAGACGCCCTGATTGACACGATGCTGAAAGAAATCTACAAGGAACTGCTTGACCTAATAAAAAAGGAACGGGCTCCCTATACAAATGGATTTGACAAGCTGGAAGCTACCATGAAAGCTTGTATCAACATGTTTATGAGTAAAAAAAACCTGGCCAGGATCCTCTTGGATCTTACCCCTCAGAATAATGCTGTTTTTAACACTAAATTCTCGGATATTATCAATGATCTAATTAGGCTGACCAAAATCGACTTGGACGAATTAATTGAACAAAAGTTGATTCCGGAGCAGGATACCCAGGTTAGTGCCACCGCATTTGTAGGCGCATTCCGCGAGGTTATTTTAGCCTGGATTAATAGTGACGAACCTTTAGACGCAGAGATAGCTTATCAAACTATAATTAATTTCAACTTGAGAGGGTTAGGGAAGAGTTAAGAGATGGATTATTTATCGATAGCATCTGTGCATGTTAGCTATGTTCATGATAACCAAATAACCCCGGCTCTAAAAGAGTTAAGCTTATCCCTTTCTATCGAGAGTACCGGTGTGATTATTGGACCGTCAGGCTGCGGGAAAAGTACACTGTTGGGGGTATTGGCAGGTCTGAATCAGGATTATCAAGGAACGGTATGTATAAATGGTAAAGCGCCCAGGGAATGTGATGAGACAGCTTTGATTCTGCAAGAGTATGGTCTTTTACCCTGGAAGACAACCTGGGATAATGTTAAGCTGGGCCTTGAGCTTAGAGGATTTTCCAAACAAGAAACTGTATTGCGAACAGAAAAGATTCTCGATAAATTAGGACTTTTACACTTGAGAAAACGGTATCCGGTTCAGTTGAGCGGGGGACAACGGCAAAGAGTGGCTATCGCCAGATCTCTGGTCCTCGAACCTGAGCTTTTGTTGATGGACGAGCCTTTTTCTTCGCTGGACGCCCTTACCAGGGAAGAAATGCAGGATTTTTTAATTGAGCTCTGGCAGGAGACTAAGCTGACGATTCTATTAATTACCCATAATATTGAAGAGGCGGTCTTCCTGGGACAGAAGATTTTTGTCATGTCGGAGTGTCCCGGTACCATTATTAAGGAATATGCCAACCCGCTTGCCGGCGATTACTCCGCCCGCGGTAAAATGGAATTTCTGGAATTGGCTAACTCCTTGCGCTCGAGCCTAAGAGGGTGGAATTAGTTATGCAGCCAAAAGAGCTGATGCAAAAATTTATTTACACTCTAGTGGCAGTCGGCATTTTGATAATTTTTTGGTATTTGTTGTCCAGGCTGCTCAACACCCCCGCTTTACCGACTCCTTTAATAGCTTTTAAGAGTTTCGTTCAGCTTGTTACCAATGAATTAGTGCCACACGTGCTAATTAGTTTTTACCGTGTTGCGGTAAGCCTGGCAATTTCTACCGTTCTGGGAGTTCCTCTGGGGTTATTTCTCGGCAAAAACAAAAGAGCCGACGAGTTTTCAGCTCCCTTGATTTATATGACTTATCCCATACCCAAAGTTGTATTTTTACCGATTTTTTTAATCCTTTTGGGTATCGGCAATCTTTCGAAAATTGTACTGATTACTTTAGTTATTTTTTATTTGATTCTGGTTACTACCCGGGATGCAGCCAGGAACTTGCCCAGGGAATACGTGCTGTCGGTGAGGAGTTTAAGAGCAAGTGAGTTGGACCTGTACCGGCATGTGTATTTTCCAGCCTGCCTGCCCGCCATTCTTACTTCTCTGAGGCTGGGTTTAGGTATGGCTATGTCCGTGCTCTTCCTCGTGGAAACCTATGCCACCCAGGAAGGGATCGGCTACTTTATTATGAATTCATGGAGCAGTTTAGCTTATGATAAAATGTTTGCCGGGATCATTGCTATGGGTCTAATGGGATTTTTGCTGTATCTGCTGTTAGATGCCTGTGAAAAAGTGCTTTGTTCCTGGGTTCATTTATAAAGCGGTAGCAAAAAAAATTTGAAAAACTGGAGGTGGCTAGATGCGAGTTAAATCTTTATTGGTCATGTTGCTGGGCATGTTACTTATGCTTGCAGCGACCACCGGATGTGCTCAAGATGGTAAGGAAAACGGGCTGGAAAACTCACCGGCCAAATTAAAAATTGGCTCCCTGACGACAGAGGAGAATTTGCCTGTCCTGGTGGCCCAGGAAAATGGATATTTTGACGCCGAGGATGTACAGGTCGAATTTGTTCCTCTGTTAAGTCCCGTAGAGCTTCAGAACACCTTTCAATCCGGTGCGCTGGACGGCATGATCACGGATATGATGATCGCGCTGATGCTTAAAAGTTCAGGGGAGGAGCTGGGCATAACTTCGATTGCGCTGGGTTCTACCCCGCAAGAAGGGCGCTTTGCCATTGTGGCCGCCCCCAAAAGCGATATTAAATCGGTGCAGGATTTAAAGGGCAAAAGTATTGGCATATCTAATAATTCAATTATCGAATATGTTACGGACGGTATTTTGGAGCAAGCAGGGATGAGCCCGTCCGACGTTAAAAAAACCACGGTGGCCAAAATACCGGTGCGCATCGAAATGCTCCTGAATAACCAGATCGATGCTATAGTTGTTCCGGATCCGCATATATCATACGCCGTGGCACACGGGGCCAAGGTTGTCGCAGATGATACAAGTGGAGAAAATCTATCTCAATCGGTAATTATCATGACTCAAACAGCGTTGAGCAGCAAAAATGACGCAATATCTCGTTTTAACAGGGCATATGCCAGGGCGGTTGAAGAAATCAATAACAACCCCGAGCAGTATAAAGAACTATTGGTGACCAGCATTAATGTTCCGAAACAAATCGCCGATAGTTATAAAGTGCAGCATTACCCGTCGCCTCAACTTCCTGTTGAAGAAGACGTAAACAATGTTATAACCTGGTTAAAAAATAAGGGTTTACTCAAGGCCGATATAAATTACCAAGACGTAATTTGGGGTCAGACTTAAACTTGTTTAAACTAACTGTATTATTTGGATAATTGGATGAAGATTACGTCAAATGGAAAACTTATCAACGTAAATTTTACGAAATCAAAAATAAACTGGTTGAGTTAAATCAATAAGTTTAAGAAAGTTAAAGCCTGACCCCTGTTCCCTCGTTAGAAGGCCTGGCATCATTGTAGAGGTTAAAGATAATAATGAAATATGGAAACCAGTATGATATAATTTGCACATTACATCTTTCTTTAGTACTGGAAGGGGAAAATACATTGGGTACTTTTGAAACATTGACGGGTGAGCTTAGAGAATATAAAAAATTAAAACTAATCTCAGAACTAGTTCCAGTTAGGGAACGAATTAAGCTTTTTGAAAACAAATACGATACAAATTTTAAGAACTTCGAAAAAGCTATAAAACAACACACTGAAGATTTTCAAACCTGGGACGATTACATCGAATGGAAAGCTTATCAACGTAAATTCGACGAAATCAAAGATAGACTTGGTGAGTTAAAAAGTGGTAAAGATATTACAACTACTAGATGAATCCGAGTTCATAGAGTCTTACGAGATCCAGGATTTTAAACAAGGCAAAGACTTTTATTACATTAGATTACAAGCCCACCTAAATAACAAAACAACTCTTTTTATACGAGAATATGCCTCAGAAGAAGACTATAGCTATTCCTACCATTGGCAGGGTGAGAACTCACAATTACTTATTAGATGGGACAATGCCCCTCACCATCAACAGTTGATTACATATCCTCACCACAAGCACGTAGAAGAAAAAGTCTTGCCCTCCTATGAAATTGGCATTCTTGAAGTACTAACTTATATTAGCAATATACTAAGCGGCCAACATCAATAAGTTTAAGAAAGTTAAAGCCTGACCCCTGTTATTTAAAAAGAGAAAGCTTCCGGTTTCCCGGAAGCTTTCTCTTTATTGGTCGGAGCGACACGACTTGAACGTGCGGCCTCTACCACCCCAAGGTAGCGCTCTAGCCAAACTGAGCTACGCCCCGCCGATATCTTGAATTGGTTGCAATAGCTATTATATATGCACTACGACTAAAAGTCAAGGTTATTGTTCGCTGAATCAATCATGTTAATAAGTTTATTTAAGAACATATTCAGCTAAGACACTTTGGAGTTCGTAAACATCCAGGCTTTCGTTGAACTGTTTGGTAATGGGGTTGGCATCGCCGGCAACCCATATTTTCAACTCTGCTTCCAAGTCATAATGTCCTGCCGTTTCAATACTAAAGTGGGTAATATTTCTAAAGGGGATTGAGTGATACCCCAGCTTTTTTACCGTAACTCCTTGTTTACCAACCAATATAAGACGTTTATTAGTAAAAATAAATAAATCAAGGTTAAGTTTGTAGGCTTTTTCAACTTGTTCAGAAGGGGCAAGTATCTTGGCAAATTCGTTTTGTACTTTTGTAATATCAATTTCTGAGTCATTATCCGTTATGTCACACAAAAAGCCCATTTTTAAAATAACTCCTTTACACAAAATTATTGATTAATAATTCTTTATGCTTGGGTGTTTTCCTTTAATATACGAATATTAATTTTACATTGAGCTCGGCAACTACGGTTAGCAGGTATAAAGGGTACAGCGTCAAATATTATCCAATAGTTGATATTTTACGCTGGGAGGGTATAGGATGAAAAAACTGATGATGTTGGCCGGTATATTATTATTGGCTTTAATTCTGCCCGGCAGTGCGCTGGCAGCACCGGCTGAAAAGGTTGTATTTCACACAGGAAACAACAAGTACCTGGTTAATTCCACCGAATTAACTATGGATGCTGCACCTTTTGTTGCCGATGGCAGAACTTATGTGCCGGTGCGTTTTCTTGCCGGCGCACTGGGAGCTGAGGATGAGTTCATCAAGTGGGATCAATCAACGGGAACGGTTAGCTTAATCTTTCAGGGCGATAACAACATCGGTATTGAATTAGAAACCGGAAGCCGGCAGTTGGTTACTAATTACTTAGATGCCGAAGCTGTCGAGGTTTTAGACAGTAAAAACGTGCTCATGGATGTGACGCCTGTACTGAGTGATGGCCGGATTTATCTACCCGCCCGTTGGGTAGCAGAAGCCTGCGGGTATAAAGTGGAATGGGACAGCAATACCCAAAGTGTGCTGGTATATGCGCCTGCTGTTATTAATGCTCCCACCGGCGGGATAAGTGTTGATACCCAGGAAACCATATCCACCACCGACCGGCTGGAGTTGAACCTTCAGCTCCCCGTAATTTCCGGTATGGCGAATCAATCCTTGCAAGAGAAAATAAACCGAGAAGTACTGGATAAGGCTATGCAAACTAAGAGTGAACTGGAGGAAGGCTACGACGAATATGCCGCAAGCGCCGAAGAATATGATTTCACAGCCCATCCCTTTCACTTATCTGTAACTTACCAGGTCCACACCACCGGCAGTATTTTGTCTCTGGTCGTGGAGACATATCAGTATTCCGGCGGAGCGCATGGTATAGGATGGAAAGACTTCTATAATCTCGACACCCAAAACGGCAGGCAGCTGGCGCTGCAGGATTTGTTTAAGGACAATGCTGATTATATAGCTTTAATCAACAAGGAAATTAAAAAGCAGATTGCCGACCAGATAAACAGTGGGCAGTATATGTATTTCGAAGGAGATATGGGTTTTCAGTCTATATCCGAAAACCACCCCTTTTACATCAAGGACAATCACATTGTATTATGTTTTGGCCAATATGAGATCGCTCCCTATGCAGCCGGTATGCCCGAGTTTCAGCTGCCTGTAGATTCGCTATACCAGCAATTGAATGAAGATTTTCTGCAATAATTCAGTAGGGCTCAGGCCATGTCCTAATATATATAATTTTCTCATCAATTAGGGAAGGAAAATCGTTACTTGGGGAGTTTACTTGCTTGGAAACCGGGTAAACCACTATGGGGCCGTCGAAGGGCTGCATTAGCTCTTTCAGCACGGCGGTATTATCTGAGGTCAGCCAGGTGTGGTAGGCTTTCTCACCGGCTAATATAACCGGCATGCGGTTGTGGATATCTTTCATTTGAGCATTTGCTACACATGTAATAATGCTGCAGGAGTGGATATCCTGTCCCTGGGGTGATCGCCACATGGCCCAGATACCGGCGAAAGCAAAAACTTCTTGGTCCGGCAGTGTGATGCGCCGGGGAAATTTTTGGTCGGCTTGCTTTGTCCACTCATAAAAGCCGTCAGCAGGGATAAGACACCTGTGATGTAAGAAGGATTGTTTAAATGAAGGCTTTTGCATAACAGTCTCGGCCCGGGCATTGATTAACCTGTTGCCGATGGAAATATCCTTGGCCCAGTGGGGTATTAGGCCCCAGCGCATAAAGGATATTTCCCTGTTTTCTTCCGTTTGGGTGATTGCTAAGATATTCCGGCCGGGGGCAATGTTGTAACGCTTGTTGTAAGCAAAGCCGGAGTTGTCTTTTTGCACCTGAAAAACCTTGATAATAGAGGATAGTTCTACCGTTAGTGTAAAGCGCCCGCACATTTTTAGACCACCCTTTCAACAGGATATACAACATGCTGCTACCACGAATATAACATTAAAACGCGACCCTGCAAAGTCTCTGTACAAACGATGGGTTTAATTTGGGTTGCCCCCATAGGCTAAATAAGTTTTATAACTGGGCTCTTTCAATAAACTATAATAAATACTTTTTGTTTCCTCAATCATTTTGGCGGCAGCAAACTTTTCTTGTACTCTTTGTCTGCCTTTATAGCTAAGCTCGGTTCTTATAGCGGGGCAATCGAGCAGGCCGGCTATTTTGGCGGCTAGTGCTTGGTGGTCACCGGGTGGTACCAGGAAACCACACTCCCCGGGTTCAATAATCTCGGGCACCCCTCCGACAGACGTGGCCACAACCGGTAAGGAAAATGCCATTGCCTCCAATACGGTAAGGGGTAAACCCTCTGTTATTGACGGCAGCACAAATATATCCATTGCCGAGTACGCCTGAGTAATTTCCTTAAGCATACCGGTAAAGGTAAAATAATCATTGATTGAGGACAACCGGATTTGCTCTTCGAGTTCTCCCCTTAAAGGACCATCACCAACAATGAGAAAGTGTACGTTATATTTGCCGATAAGTTGTTTTGCAGCTTTTACCAGCACGGAGAGCCCTTTTTGCGGAGCCATTCTGGCGACGGTTCCTATGACGGTGCGGTTAAAGGGAATATGCCATTCTTTTTTAAAATTTTGTCGGCCGGCCCTATTGGCAAAATCGCTTAGTTGGATACCATTATGTATTACCTTTATTTTAGTATGTGGGATTTTTTGTCTATGCCTGATTTCTTCACCTAGCGCATTGGAAACGGTTAAAATGCAGCCGGTAGACCAAGAGAGAACGTGCTCTACAACAGCAGCCATATTATTTTTCCAGGCCGGCCAGTACTCATTAAAAATTGAGTTATGTACCGTGTAAATAGAGGGCGCCCCTGCACACAGAGCGGCCGGCCTGGCAATAAGAGCCGCTTTAGCTCCATGGGCGTGTGCCAGGTGCACCTGTTCCTGACGCATGAATTTACGCAGAATATTAAATGAGGCATAATCTTTTTCCAGGGAAACTTCTCCAGCTAAAGGCAGCGGCAGTGTTTTAATATTTTCCGCAACCAGTTTATCTTCCAGGGCGCTTTTTTGCGGACAGGCTACCGTAACATCGAATTCTTCCTTTAGTCCGTCTACAAGAGTAATAATATGCCTGCCAATACCACCCTCCGTAGGTCTGACAATTTGCAAAAGCTTTGGTTTTTCATGCATTTTCTAACCCCCACAATACATCTAAGATTAACTTAATTCTTCAATTTCTAGTATTTGCTATTATTAAAGTTCAATTCAAGTATTGGGGGCATGTATAAAATATGGGCGAATAGAACGATGAAATGAAAATTTTTGATGACTTGGTTAAGTACGGTAAAGTTAAAGGCTGGTACTGGGGTGCACCCGCATATCAGCATTAAGCTAATTCTAATAATACAGTATCTGCCCTTTATGGGCGGATTTTTTTGTACTATTTCCCCTGTTTAGTTCAGCCGGCAGGGGAATATTTTTATCCAATGTAGAATTAAAAGATAAATAAAACCCTTAGGAGCTGGTTAGTATGGATGAATTTATCAATCAAACTCCTGGCGAGAATCAGAATACAGCCAATTGTTGAGATCCCGGTTTGGATACCGGTCAGTATCATACGCCGGGCAACACCGAAAACTGCCAAATCTGTAACGGCAAATTAATATACTTTGCGGAGGGGAAAGAACTTAAATGCTTCCGCTGTGGGAAAACCGAGGTTGCCAACATTATTTGCTCCAATGGCCATTACATTTGTGATGCTTGTCATGGGAAAGACGTTTTTGACCTGATCAGGGATTATGTGCATACCACAACCATTAAGAATCCACTGGAAATTGCCGAAACTCTGATGAACTATCGGGACAAAGTGCCCATGCTCGGCTGTGAAAATGCCTGGATAGCGGCCGGTGCGTTAATGGCGGCCATAAAAAACGAGGGTACACTTGAAATAGCAAACGACCAAATTAATGAAGTGCTGAACCGGACCCGGCGACAGGCCATCGGCGGGTACTGTGGTTTAACCGGTGTGTGCGGCATTGCTCCGGCCATTGGTGCGTGTTTTAGCGTTATTTTGGGGGCGGCCTGTCCCAAAGACCGGGAAACGGCCGCTACGATGCAAGTTGTAAGTAAGATAATTAATGTAATTGCCCAGGAAACCGGACCGTGCTGCTGCAAAAACTTTGTTCGCACAGCTCTCGCCGAGAGTGCCCAACTGGCCAAGGAATATTTACATATTACTGTGTCAACGGCTCTGCCCGGGCCAATTGTTTGTGGTCACGTAGAGCGTCATCCTCACGGGTGCCGAAAAGAGCGGTGTGCCTTCTACCATAACCAGTGATTTCGGTTCCCAACTGCATATAAAACTTGCGCAGTATGCCCCGGCTCAACAACAAAATATTGATAATGGTTAGCTTCTATGTTAAGATAAATTTGATTTTAAAGAAATGAGGTTTTCCCTGTGAAATACTATATCAGACTTCGTTTCCAAACTTTAAACCGTTAATTTAATACGTTTAAAGTCTCTGCTTGTCTGCAGAGTAAATGGGATTGGTCTGTCTATTTTTGGGAAGCCTTTATTTAAGAATACGCTAAAAAGAGGGACAATTCTACCCTCTTTTTGTTGTCTTTACTCTTCAAAACAGGCAGATAACCTGTGTTTTTTTATGAACAAATACAGAATGGAAATAGAAAGGATGTGACTAATGGAACAAACCGGTGAATTTGCAAAATGGAAAAAGAACATTATCCTGTTTTTAGGCAGCCAGACCTTCTCCCTTTTTGGGTCATCTCTGGTCCAGTATGCCATCATGTGGTATATCGTCTTGAATACACAATCAGGTATCATGATGACCATATCTATCCTTTGCGGTTTCGTGCCTACCTTTATATTATCTCCGGTGGCGGGGGTGTGGGCTGATCGTTACAACCGGAAACTGCTTATCATGCTGTCTGATTCAATGATAGCAATTTCCACGCTTGTTTTGGCGATTCTGTTTTTAATGGGCTATGATTCGATTTGGCTGCTTTTTGTGATGTCTGCTATCCGCGCTTTTGGGGCAGGCGTGCAAACTCCGGCGGTTGGGGCCATTCTTCCCCAGATTGTACCCGAGGATAAGTTGACTGCCGTGAACGGAACCAACGGAAGTATTCAATCTCTCGTATTTCTCGTGGCACCTATGGTTAGCGCCGCACTGCTCACCATGACTTCACTTGAAATCATTTTCTTTGTCGATGTAGTTACTGCAGCCATAGCGGTTACTATATTGCTTGTATTTTTAAAGATACCGGTGCATGCCAAGGCTTTGGAAAAACAAACAACCAGCTACATCAGCGATTTTCGACAAGGTCTGGATTATATTAAGAATCACGAATTTATAAAGAAGTTTTTCGTTTTTTTTGCCTTTTTCTTTGTACTGGCAGCCCCTGCCGCCTTTTTAACTCCGCTGCAGGTTACGCGCAGTTTCGGTGGCGATGTGTGGCGTTTAACGGCGCTGGAAATTGCTTTCTCACTGGGCATGATGTTCGGTGGAATTATCATAGCTGCCTGGGGTGGATTTAAAAACAAAATTCATACCATGACACTGGCTTGCCTTGTTATTGGTGTCTGCACCTTTGCGCTGGGGGTTGTCCCGGTTTTCTGGATTTATTTAATTTTCATGGGTTTAACCGGATTAGTCATGCCTTTCTTTAATACCCCTTCGATGGTCTTAATACAGGAGAGAGTTGAGGGGGATTATTTAGGCAGGGTATTTGGTATTTTCAGCATGATCGCCACCTCGATGATGCCGCTGGGCATGCTTATATTCGGACCAATAGCCGATATTGTTAAAATAGAATGGTTGCTTATCGGAACCGGGATACTGTTGTTTGTTCAGGCGTTTTTCTTGCTTGGCAGCAAAGTGTTAATTGAAGCAGGCAAGCCGGTCTCGAAAGAAGTCTTAAATAATAATGTTCAGCAACTGGAAACGGGAAAGCAGTTAGATTAGCTAACTTAGTCCAATGCAACACAAAAGTTTGGGGAGTGGATTGCGCCACTCCCCAAACTTTTTATTTATTCTACATTAGGCATACTGTCGAAACCTTTTTGCAAATCGGCGTCGGTAGGGATATAGTCACTCATTGTCTTATCATTGTACTGCATGTAGGCATGCATATCAAAGTAACCTGTGCCGGTAAGGCCGACCAGGATCGTCTTCGCTTCTCCTGTTTCTTTGCATTTAAGCGCCTCTTCGATAGCGCTGTGGATGGCATGAGAGGATTCCGGTGCCGGCAGTATTTGCTCCACCTTGGAAAACATTATGGCAGAATCAAACACCTTAGTCTGCTCCGCAGAAACAGCCTCCATGTATCCATCATGATATAGCTTGGAAAGGATGGGTGACATGCCGTGATACCTGAGACCTCCCGCATGATTCGGTGAAGGAATAAAGCCGCTTCCCAGGGTATACATTTTGGCCAGCGGTGTTACTTTCCCTGTATCGCAGAAGTCATAAGCATACCTGCCCCGGGTGAGCGATGGGCAGGAAGCCGGCTCTACGGCAATAATACGGGGATTAGCTTTGCCGGTTAGTTTATCCTGCATGAACGGCGCCATCAGGCCACCCAGGTTAGACCCGCCACCGGCACAGCCGACCACGATATCCGGGTATTCTCCGATTTTTTCCATTGCTATTTTGCTTTCCAGGCCAATAATGGACTGGTGCAGCAGTACCTGATTGAGGACGGAACCCAGGGCGTAGCGGCAGCTGTCGTCTTTTAAGGAAAGCTCAATGGCTTCTGAAATTGCACAACCCAAACTGCCCCCGGTATCAGGATTCTCGGCCAGGATTGCCCGTCCGACTTCAGTCGTATCCGAAGGGCTGGCGATGATATCCGCGCCGTAGGTTTCAATAACGGCTTTCCGGAAAGGCTTTTGCTGGAAAGATACCTTAACCATAAATACGGTTAGTTTCAGGCCGAAAAAGGCGCAAGCCATAGCCAGGGCGGTGCCCCATTGCCCGGCACCCGTCTCCGTAGTAAGGGACTTCAAGCCCTGTGCTTTGGCATAATAAGCCATTGCCGCCGCCGCATTTAACTTGTGACTGCCCGAAGTATTATTACCTTCAAATTTAAAGTAGAGCCTGGCCGGTGTATCCAGCGCCTTTTCAAGATTATAGGCCCGGATCAACGGCGATGGGCGGAAGGTTTTGTAATACTCCTGGACTTCCTCAGGAATATCAAAATAACGCGTGGTCTCATCCATTTCCTGTTTACATAGTTCTTCACAAAATATCGGGTATAACTCCTCTGTGGTCAGTGGTTTAAGTGTGCCCGGATTTAGCAAAGGAGCATGTTGTTCTTTCATATCTGCTCTAAGGTTATACCACTGTTTGGGCATTTCTTTCTCTGTTAAATAGGTCCTGTAAGGTATTTGCACTGGTGTTTACCCCTTTCTTTTGATTCATGGTTAATATAAATAAAAAAACTCTTGTCCACCTTAAGGGACAAAAGTTATCAAACTCATGCGGTACCACCCAAATTGGCCAAAGGCCCACTTGTTCCACACACTATCATGTGTGCTCCCTTGGTAACGGGCGGAGTTCCCGTCGATCACTACTATGCTTAGAACATTTGGCGATCGCCCTCATCAGCCCATTCAACTTGATCGCGACTGCTGCAATTCCAGCCACTGCAACTCTCTGTAAGTCCGTTTTCAAGTTTACTACTCTGATTCAACGGTTGATATTATAGTTGCATTTTATAGGGATTTATTTTATTTGTCAATCTTTCCGACTTATTGTTTTTTCTTATTACCTTAACAAAACCAACTCAGGATACGTAGTATAAAGTGAACCAAATTTTCCATGTTTGGTGAAGACCGGATAAGTGGGGGTGGTAAGTGACTATTTAATATCTGTGTACCGATATCATGTCACACCTAATTCCGCAGGTGCGGGAGCGGGGGAACCAATAATATGGGGTGAATTGCCTGCAAAGCAAGGGGCTATCTTTCGGTCCTAACCCGCCAGCTAACCTCGCAGGTGTAGAAAGCGAGTTTGGAAATGACAAAATTTTGTAGGCTTATTGTAACTTTTGCGTTTGTTGCTATCTTGTTTGGGCTGACCGGACCGGCCTGTGCCAATACGTATTATACCGTGCAGCCTGGTGACACACTGTGGAAAATATCGAAGCAATATGGGGTTTCGGTTACACAAATTCAACAATCAAACGCGATTTACTCGCATTTGATATATCCCGGTCAAAAGCTGCTCGTAGCAAGCAGTTCTACCGGCAGTGCACCAACAGTGACGTCTCGGAGCACAGACCGTTCCCAACTACTAATTAATTATGCAAAGTCATTAACCGGTGTGCCATATGCTTATGGCGGGGAGACACCTGCGGGGTTTGATTGTTCCGGCTATGTCAAGTATGTATTCAAACACCTGGGCATTAATTTACCCCGCACTGCCTCCGAGCAATACTACCGGGGGACAAGGATATCTGCCAGGGAAGCAAAACCCGGTGATATTGTAGCTTTCGCTAGTGGTGGTTACATAAATCACAGCGGAATTTACCTTGGGAACGGCCAGTTTATTAGTGCAACTTCCAGCAGCGGTGTGCGAACGGACCCGGTTTACAGTGGTTACTGGGGAGCACGCTTTCATGGCTTCAGCAGAATCATAATGTAGCAGAGCCGGTTTTTTATCTCAGAACCCTTGAAGTTCTAATGCTTCAAGGGTTTTGTGTGTGGGATGTTGCATTATCTTGCTTAACTTGATAATCTTTGAATAAATAATTATTTAATATATGCTGGAGTGAGCAGTTATAACTATGGAAAATGCCCGGTTGTTGTTAAAAAAATACTTTGGTTATACAGGCTTTCGGGCGGGCCAGGAGATAATTATTAACCATATTTTTCAAGGTGGTGATACACTGGGGGTTATGCCGACAGGTGGGGGCAAATCCATTTGTTACCAGATACCGGCTCTGGCTCTACCCGGTATAACGCTGGTTATATCGCCGCTTATATCATTAATGAAAGACCAGGTTGATGGCTTAATCAATCAAGGCATACCGGCGGTGTTCATTAATAGTTCACTGGCCTACCGTGAAACAGTTGCGCGCATGCAGGATTTGTCCCGGGGCAATTACAAATTGCTGTATATTGCACCGGAACGGCTGGAATCGGAAGCTTTCCAAGATCTAATTTACCGGCTGAATGTTTCCCTGGTAGCTGTTGATGAAGCACACTGTGTTTCCCAGTGGGGTCATGATTTTAGGCCAAGTTATCTGGCCATTTCCAGACTTATCGACGGCTTTGCTGCCAGGCCGGCAGTGGCCGCTTTTACAGCTACCGCCACCAAAACGGTGAGGCAGGATATCATTGAACAATTGAGTTTGCAAGATCCGCTAATCCATATTGGCGGTTTCGATCGCTCTAATTTATTCTTGCAAGTGATCAAAGGTGAGGATAAAAAACACTTCCTGCTCCAATATCTGAGTAAAAATGAGGGGCACGCAGGCATTATCTATGCCGCCACGCGCAAGGAAGTGGACAGCTTATACGACTATTTACAGGCCAAAGGGCTTTCAGTCGGCAAATATCATGCCGGGTTAAACGATAGAGAGCGTGACCGGGCTCAGGATGATTTCATTCATGATAATATTCAAGTAATTATTGCTACCAACGCCTTTGGCATGGGTATCGACAAATCCAACGTGCGCTTTGTTATCCATCACAACATGCCCAAGAATATGGAGGCCTATTACCAGGAAGCCGGTCGTGCCGGCCGGGACGGTGAGTTTGGAGAATGCATACTGCTATATAGCCCGCAGGATATCCAGGTGCAAAAAAGATTAATTGAACTTAACGAAACAACACCGGAACGCAGAGAGGGCGATTACAGTAAGTTACAGGCGATGATTGATTACTGCCACACTTCTCACTGTCTGCGCCGGTATATCCTTACCTACTTTGGTGATACGGATGCTGCCGGTACTTGCAGTAACTGTTTCAACTGCAGTGATGCTACCGAGCTGGTAGATATCACGGTACAAGCGCAAAAAATTTTATCTTGTATCTGGCGCATGCGGGAACAATACGGTTTGACTATGGTGGCCGATGTTTTAAAAGGTTCGCAAAATAAAAAGGTGCAACAGCTGAACTTTCACCGTTTGTCTACTTATGGTTTGTTAAGTAATTATACCGTCCGAGAGATAAAGGATTTTATTAATTTGCTGATAGCCGAAGGTTATATCACCATGACTCAGGGTGAGTATCCCATACTTAAATTAAGGGAAAATGCTTACCGGGTACTTAAAGGTCAAGCCGGGGTATACCAAAAAATACGCCGGGAAAAGCAAGACTATGTAGACGACGGACTTTTCCAGGCACTGCGCGGGCTGCGCAAGGAGATTGCTGTTCGGGAAAAACTGCCGCCTTACATGATATTTTCCGACAAGACACTGCAGGAAATGAGCCTTCACTGCCCAACTAATGACCAGGCACTGCTGGTTGTCAGCGGAGTGGGTGAATTTAAGCTGCAGCGTTACGGCGCAGCATTCTTGCAGGAAATCAGGCGTTATCTGGCAGAGGTTAGCATTATCCGGAATAACCGGCAGCAATAAGAGAATAATGATAACGCACCCCTACAATGTAAATTTGGGAGTTAATATGGAGCAAACACGAATAGCCTTAGTGCAAATGAACGCGAAATTGGCGGAAACAGAAAACAATTTAAATAAAATGGAGAGCTTTATCCGGGAGGCGGCCAGGCAAAGAGTCGATATTATTTGCTTTCCCGAGCTATGTGTACAGGGATACAGCAGAAATTGCTCCGGTCCCACTGCTGAAAACGTGCCCGGCCCTTCGTCCGAACGCATTATAAAATGGGCTAAACAATACGGCATTGTGGTATTGGCGGGACTAGCGGAAATATCGCCCGCCGGTAAGCCGTTTATATCACAATTAGTGGCCTATCCCGACGGAAAGCTGTCTAAATATAGAAAGACGCATTTAGGCAGCAGTGAACAGACAAATTTCACTCCCGGCTCGGAACTGCCGGTGTTTAGCTGTGATAGATTAAGATTCGGAGTACAAATTTGCTGGGACTTACATTTTCCTGAAGTTACCACTATATTGTCACTCAAAGGGGCGGAGATTATCTTTGCTCCCCATGCTTCACCCACAATAGCGGGTGACCGCAGAGAAATCTGGCTTAAATACATGACTGCCCGAGCCTACGATAATGCCGTTTTTGTGGCGGCCTGCAATCTGGTGGGTAATGATGATGCCGGGCATAGTTTCTCTGGAGGAGCACTGGTGATTGACCCCAAGGGAAACATTGTTGCCGAGGCTTTTAATAACCGGGAAGAACTACTGGTGGCCGACCTTGATCCGGTTTTAATAAATACCATCCGCCGCCGTGAGTCCGTTTCCATGCGTAATAGCTTTTTCCTCGACGGTCGGCGACCCGAGCTTTACGGGGAACTAATCAAATAAATTTGAGCGGAGGCACATTATTGGGGAAAATTAGGCGTATGTTCATCCGGTTCAAAGATTTTAAGTCCGATATATACGTTTTATTTCTCGCTTACCGGGATCCCCGGATGCCCCGGCAGGCAAAATTGCTGGCCGTGTTAACGGTGGTTTATGCCTTTAGCCCGTTGGATATTATATCGGATTTTATTCCTCTGTTGGGCTTCCTGGATGATTTAGTACTTATACCACTTGGTATGAGACTGGCGATGGGTATGGTGCCCCCGGCGGTACTGCAGGAATACCGGTTTAAAGCCCAGTTGCGGGGGCAAAAAAAACCAGCTATCCGGCTGATTACGGGGCTTATAATTTTATTTTTGATCATGGCGGTTATAATGAGCATCTACTCCCTTACGCTTGCGCCAACCTTCTGAATTAACAAAGGCTGTTCGCCCTGGGAGTCCAATATATGGCACGCCCGGGTGCCCCCTTTTGACAATCTATTTTGCATTCACCCGCATATAATAAAATAAGCCTGTGGTTCAAGAAAACACTCCGGCAATGGCGCTATGAGAAGGTTTGCCTGAAACCTCTATCATGGCGTTTTATATTGGAAAGTGTGAAATATTACCATCAACAGTTAATAGGCAGGTATATGCAATAAAGGGGGGACCAAATCATGTCCAAGGGAAGAATGAAGAAAGTTTTTCCCGGCGGTAATACTAGCCAGGGCTTTTACTCTTTTTATGATTATATTATCGATCAGCAAGAAGCAGCGCGAATATTTGTGATCAAAGGCGGCCCTGGTGTGGGTAAATCCACTTTTATGCGCAAGATTGCTGAAGAAATGCTGGAACGAGGGTATGACGTAGAGTTTCACTGCTGTTCCTCGGATAACGGTTCGCTGGATGGTGTAGTTATACCGGCTATAAAAGTAGCCATGCTTGATGGTACGGCTCCACACGTTGTAGATCCCAAGAACCCGGGCGCTGTAGATACGATACTCCATTTAGGCGATAACTGGAACGAGCAGGGTATCCTGGCCAACAAGAAAGAGATATTAGCCTGTAACAAGGAGGTAAGCAGACTTTTCAATCGGGCTTATGCTTATTTAGCAGCCGCTAAAATATTCCTCGCTGAAGTTAAGCTTTATTATGTTGGAACAGGTGCTTTTAATGTGAGCCGGTTCGACCGTATGGTGCTTGACCTGGTGCATGAAATTTTTGAGGGTACAGAACGGCAGACCGATAATCCTAAGGCCAGGCGCTTATTTGCCACTGCTATTACCCCTGATGGTCCGGTAAGCCATCTGGGCACAATAGTGGATCATATCGGTAAGCGGTATATTATTGAAGGAGATGACGGAACCGGTAAAAACATTCTGGTGGCCAGGTTGATGGATGCGGCTATGATGCGTGGGTTTGATGTAGAAGCATACCACTGCGCGCTGGAACCGGATTTAATTGACCACCTGGTAATCCCCGGTTTAGACGTAGCTATCGTAAACTCTGTGGAACCGCACGATTTTCGCCCTCAAGCTAATGATGTTGTCATTGACACAATGGAATGTGTCAATCCCATCCTTAACGAAAAATACCTGACGGAAAAAACTATCGCCCGCAAAATGTACAGAGAGTGCATGGACCAGGCTGTATCTTTCCTGCGCCAGGCCAAAGCCGGGCATGATGATATAGAAAAATATTATGCGCCGTATATGGATTTTG
The DNA here is from genome assembly GCA_016841905.1 of Desulfoscipio geothermicus. GTDB lineage: Bacteria > Bacillota > Desulfotomaculia > Desulfotomaculales > Desulfallaceae > Sporotomaculum > Sporotomaculum geothermicum_C. Next base: position 27,021 of record JAENYF010000014.1, read on the forward strand.
AGGCCATTAATGCCAGGCGGGAAAAAACCCTGGCCGCTATTTTAGACATAGCCGCTGCAGCCAATGGGTAGCGCGGTGCCGGTATAAATAGAGTCAAGTAAGAGAAAAGTGCCGAAACCTGTGCAAAGGTGCCGGCACTTTCTTTTGCCTAGAACAATGTTAAATAACGGTCAATTTCCCACTGGTGCACCTGCAAACTAAAGCTTTCCCATTCCCTGGCTTTAGCTTCAACTAGTTTTTCATAAATATGCATGCCCATGGCATCCTTGATTACCTCATCCCGGCTCAATTCATCATAAGCCTCCGGCAAGCTGCCGGGGAGTGACTTAATGCCCAGTTCATCCAGCTCAGCGCAGGTCATCTGGTAGATGTTCCGTTCGGTAGTGGGTGGCGGGTCAATTTGGTTAACAATTCCGTCCAGGCCGGCCGCCAAGCATCCTGCCAGTGTCAGATAGGGGTTGCAAGCAGGATCCGGGTTGCGCAGCTCAACTCTGGTACTCTGTCCACGCTTGGCCGGGATGCGGATTAAAGGACTGCGGTTGCGACCGCTCCAGGCGAGATATACCGGTGCTTCATAGCCGGGTACCAGGCGCTTGTAAGAGTTTACTGTGGGATTGGTGATAGCGGCCAGAGCCCGGGCATGTTTTAATAAACCACCGATGTAATAATGTGCATCTTTGCTTAACTGCATATGACCGCCGGTGTCATAAAAGGCGTTGCTATCCCCCTTGAACAAAGACTGGTTGGTATGCATCCCGCTGCCGTTGATACCATATACCGGTTTGGGCATAAAAGTGGCATGCAGGCCGTGCCGTTGGGCAATGGTGCGCACCACGTATTTAAAGGTAACAATTTTATCGGCCGTATCAAGAGCGTCTGAATACTTGAAATCGATTTCATGCTGACCGGGGGCCACCTCATGGTGAGAGGCCTCAATTTCATAGCCCATTTCCTCTAAGGTTAATACGATGTCTCTACGGGCGGCTTCTCCCAGATCCACCGGGGATAGGTCAAAATATCCGGCGTTATCATGAGTTTTTAAGGTCGGTAAGTTATTCTCGTCGACACAAAACAGGAAAAATTCTATTTCCGGGCCCACGTTCATGGTATAACCAAGTTCGGCTGCCCTGGCCAACTGGCGTTTTAAGGTCACCCTGGGGCAGCCGTCAAATGGGGTGCCGTCGGGATTGTAAACATCGCACACCAATCTGGCCACTCCGCCGTCTCTCGGACGCCAGGGGAATACTACGAAGGTGCCGGGGTCGGGACGCAGGTACATATCGGACTCCTCAATCCTGCTAAAACCGTAAATCGAAGAACCGTCAAACATTAATTCCCCGTCCAGAGCTTTCTCCAGCTGATCAATAGTGATAGCGACGTTTTTCATTACCCCGAGCAAATCAGTGAACTGCAAACGGATAAACTTTACTCCCTTTTCCCTTGCTTCAGCAATGATCTCTCTTTTATCCACAACGTTTTCCTTTACTTTAGCCATAACCGTACCACCTTTCAGATTAATAAAATAGTATGGTTGCATATTAAAAGCCGGCCAAGGTATGATGAGAACATACCCGGGCCGGCTTCTTTGCCGGATTACTGCGCTATCTTACGCGGTTAAAATAAAAAAGCCCACGAACAATTTCCAGGGAACTGTTCACGGGCATCATTGCCAAATTTTTAATACATCATTGTATTAAGGCTATTCAATTAAGTAACATAATTATAATTGAGCTGTTTTTATAATGCAATAGTTTATTTATCGTTTGTAAAATTTTTTTACCTGCATTCGTCCGACTTTATGTTATTACTCCAAAGTATTGTATTTTTTTCTATATGAAAATGGAAATGTATACAATATTTCTACTAGTAATATCTTGTTTTTTCTCGCCAACTTAGTATAATTAACTGAAGCAAATGAAATAATAACTGAGGACAACGGCGTCCCCGTGATTTGCCAGGAGCAAATTACCGGGGATGTTTTTAGTTGCCGGCGGCTCAATGACGAGTCCACAAAGTATTGCTTAATGAGGTTATGCCTTATTTAAAAGCCATACTTTGTGGGCCTTTTTATTTTGTGCTGATGGGAAGGAATGAGCATGATGGGGAGAATCAAGGCTAAACCCGAGTTTTGTATGGGTTGTCACCTGTGTGAAGTATGGTGTGCGGTGGCCCACTCTAAATCCAAACACATCATCAAGGCATTTTTATACGAGCAAGATAAACCGCTCCCGCGGTTGGTGGTGGAGGAAAATCTACCTCTTACCTTTGCTCTGCAGTGCAGGCATTGTGCCGAACCGGATTGTGTCGCCGCCTGTATAAGCGGAGCCCTTTGGAAAGATCCGGAGTCCGGTCTGGTGATACACGACCCCGAGCAATGCGTGGGTTGTTACAGCTGCGTGCTAACCTGTCCCTATGGCAGCATATTCATAAACCCCGGGAAAAGGGAAATTGTTAAATGCGACCTTTGCACCGGACTGGATACCATGTATTGTGTAAGTCACTGTCCCAACGAAGCACTGGTCTATGAAGACAGTTAATTATAGGTGAGGGTGATCAGCAATGTGTAATATGGATAATTATAAATATCTAATAATTGGAAACTCTGCGGGTGCTGTGGGTTGTATAGAAGGTTTGCGCAGTATAGACAAAAGCGGCACAGTGGCTTTGGTGGCTGAAGAAGACAGCCATGTATACTCAAGGGCGTTAATCCCTTATTACTTAAGTGGCCGGATCACCCGCGAGCAAATGTACTACCGGCCTTTTGATTTTTATGATCGAGCCCGGGTTAGTGTGATAAAGGGGCACCGGGCGGTTAAAATCGATAGCGCTGAACGGGTTGTGGAACTGGATAACGGCGGCCGGTTGGGTTATGGCCGGCTGCTCATAGCCACTGGAGGAAAACCCGTCTTCCCGCCCATCCCCGGCTTTGACCAACAACAAAATGTGTTTGGTTTTCACAGCCTGCCCGATTTACAGGGCATTGAAAAAGAACTGATTTATGCCCACAATGCCGTAGTACTGGGCGGTGGGGTCATCGGTTTGATGGCTGCCGAAGCGTTGCACAAAAATGGTATGAAGGTGCATGTGCTGGAGCTGGCAGACCGGCTGTTAGCTCCGGTGGTGGATGAGACCACGTCCCACCTGGTGGAAGATGCATTGCAAAAGGCTGGGGTGGCTTTGTACTTAAATAATACTATTGATCAGATAAACGGTGACGATTGGGTGGAAAGCGTTACTTTAAAAGATGGCCAAATCATCCCTTGCGACTTATTAATTGTTGGTGTGGGAGTGGCACCCCGGGCGGAACTGGCCGAGGGTACGGATATTGCGTTCAACCGGGGAATCGTAGTGAATAAGAAAATGGAAACCTCGGTGCCGGGTATCTATGCCTGTGGTGACTGCGCATCCACCTATAACTTCGTAACGGGCGCCGAGCAAAACCTGCCGCTGTGGCCCAACGCCTACCTGGGCGGTCGTATTGCCGGCTTTAACATGGCCGGTATAGAGAGGGCGTTTGTTCAGGGCACCACGATGAATGCTATGCACTTTTTCGACGTTAATATTGTCAATGCCGGTATCAATGTGACCGGTTCAAATCAGGACGACAGCCTTGGCGTAATACAGGAATATGAGCAAAACAGCCAAAACTACCGTAAATTTGTACTCTCTGAAAGCGGTCAACTCAAAGGTTTTATACTGGTTGGTCAAATAGCCAGAGCAGGTATCTTTTTAAATTTAATGCGTCGCCAAATTGACGTGCGGGCTTTTCAGCGGGATTTATTTAAGAACGATTTTGGTTACGCCGATTTGCCGGATGCATTGCGCTGGGAACTGCTGCAAGATGACGTCATTTTAGGGGTGGTATAAAATGCTGGTACAAAAATATTACGAGAGCGAGCGGTTTGTGCCGGATAAAGAGATGGATGCCTGCGGGCTGTTCGGAGTGATGCATACCGGCGGTGTTAGATTTGGCGGCCAGATGGCCATTGATGCGATAAAAAACATGAAGGTGCGCGGCAGCGGACTGGGCGGCGGGTTTGCTATTTACGGGCTGTATCCTAAATACAAGGATTATTATGCTCTGCACATTATCTATCAAAACAAAAACCTGGCGGCCAAAAAGGTAGTAGAGACTTTTTTAAAAAAGCATTTTTATGTGGTATTTGACGAAGAAATACCTACAAACCCGGATATCCGCCTGTTTGCTCCCCCTCTGGCGTGGCGGTATTTTGTGGCTCCGCAGAAAAGCGGTGTTGAGGAGGATGTACCTGATGATGAGTATGTGATCAGTAAAGTGATGTACCTGAATAGTGAGATAGAAGATGCTTATGTATTTTCATCGGGTAAAGATGCGGGCGTTTTCAAAGGCGTAGGTTTTCCCGAAGAAATAGCGGATTACTTTATGCTGGAGCAGTTATACGAAGGGTATATCTGGACGGTGCACAGCAGATTTCCCACCAACACACCGGGCTGGTGGGGCGGTGCGCATCCGCTTTCTATATTGGACTGGACGGTGGTACATAATGGTGAGATTTCCTCTTACGGTGCCAACCGCCGGTTTCTGGAAATGCATAATTACTACTGTACTTTACACACGGATACCGAAGTGCTGGCCTATGCGGTGGATCTGTTAATGCGGCGCCAGGGGCTGCCCATAGAAGTGGTGGCCAAAATATTAGCCCCGCCCATGTGGGAGGCCATCCGTTACATGAGTGACAACGATAAAGAATTATACACGGCACTGCGTATGACCTACGCGCCGCTGTTAATGAACGGGCCCTTTACGGTAATTGTCGCCCATCATAACGAAATGATCGGCCTAACCGACCGCATCAGGCTAAGGCCCATTACAGCGGGAGCCAAGGGCGAGCTGGTGTTTTTATCCTCGGAAGAAGCGGCTATCCATGCAGTATGCCCTGATCTGGAACTAGCCTGGACACCTCCCGGCGGTGAACCGGTGGTGGTCAGGCTGCACACCAAAGATCACTTGCAAAGTTTAAATAAATCCATTTGAGGGTGGTAAATATGTATGATTACTTATTACCGGAATTTATAGTTGAACGGCGGGAAGATAGTTGTATCCGCTGCCGGGTATGCGAGCGTCAGTGTGCCAACGAGGTACACCTGTATGATACCGAGCTGGACAGATTTTTCTTGTCTGAAAAAGATTGCGTGGGCTGCCAGCGCTGTGTAGCACTTTGTCCCACCGGTGCTCTGTATGTGCACCCCCGGCAGGCTGATTACCGGCCAAATAGCAGCTGGACCAGGGATAAAATGCAAAATCTCAAGAAGCAGGCCGCCACGGGCGGGGTAATTTTGACGGGCAGCGGCAATGACAAACCGATCCGGGTATACTGGGATCACCTGCTGCTTAATGCTTCCCAGGTAACAAATCCATCTATTGACCCGCTGCGGGAGCCCATGGAACTGCAAACATTTTTAGGACGCAAGCCGGATACTTTGAAAATTGAAATTAGTGCCGGCAAGGCTAAATTGGCTTCCGAAATGTTTCCCAATGTTCCGGTGCAAATACCGCTGGTGTTTTCCGCCATGTCCCTGGGCGCAATCAGCTACCCGGCTTTTAAATCGCTGGCTATGGCGGCCAAGGAGGCCGGAGTGTTGTTTAATACCGGTGAGGGTGGCTTGCCCGTGGAAATGCGGGATGAGTATGCCGACTGCGCCATAGTGCAGTGCGCCAGCGGCCGGTTTGGAGTTGATCTCGATTATTTGAACAGCGCCCGGATTATTGAAATTAAGATTGGCCAGGGAGCCAAGCCGGGCATTGGGGGGCACCTGCCCGGAGAAAAGGTATCCGATTACATTGCCCAAACCCGGATGATTCCCCGTGGTACCGACGCTTTGTCACCGGCACCCCAGCATGATATATATTCCATTGAAGACCTGTCTATGCTGATTTACGCGCTGAAAGAGGCGACGAATTACACCAAACCGGTTTCGGTAAAAATTGCCGCGGTGCACAATGTGGCGGCTATTGCCTCGGGCATTGTCCGGGCAGGGGCAGACATTGTGGCCATTGACGGCATCAGGGGCGGCACCGGTGCGGCACCCCTGGCTACCCGGGATAACGTAGGCATACCGTTAGAACTGGCCCTGGCTGCAGTAGATAAAAGGCTGCGGGACGAAGGTATCCGAAATAGATGCTCAGTTATGGCTGCCGGGGGTATCCGCTCCTCTGCGGACGCTATTAAAGCCATTGCCCTGGGGGCCGATGGCGTATATATCGGCACTGCCGCATTGGTAGCGATGGGCTGCACCCTCTGTCATAAATGCTATACCGGCAGGTGCAACTGGGGGATCTGTACCCAGGACCCCTATCTGACCAAGCGGTTAAATCCCGAATTAACCAGTCAAAGACTGGTCAACTTGTTGAGGAGCTGGAGCCATGAAATTCAAGAGATGCTGGGCGGTCTGGGCGTAAACGCTATTGAAAGCCTGCGGGGTAACCATGAGCACTTGCGCGGCGTGGGTCTTGAAGAATGGGAGCTAAATATCCTGGGAGTAAAGGGAGCAGGAGAGTGATAAAATGAACGGTTTTAATGTTAAGTTTGGTTTTCGCGATAACTTCTTAGATAATTTACAGCCGGTAGATTTTCTATACCATACCAGAGTAAGTACTAACGGCTGTTGCGCCAGCATAAACGCCCTTGGTCTAAAGCACAAGGAGTTAAATGACTTGCTCAGGGAAACTGTGCTGCAGGGGAGCACGGAGCTGGTCATTAATAATGTGTTTGGGCAAAGGTATATCGGCACCAGGCTTTTTTTACCCCCTGAAGCTAATAAACTGCATATTGAAGTAAATAAATTTCCGGGCAACGATTTAGGTGCGTTTTTAAACGGTCACCAAATTATTGTTCATGGTAATGCTCAGGACGGCGTGGGTAATACAATGAATAGCGGAGAAATCATCGTACATGGCCGGGCGGGAGATGTAACGGCTATGTCTATGCGGGGCGGCAAAATATTTATCAGGGATAACGTGGGTTACCGCACTGCCATTCATATGAAGGAGTACCGGGAGAAAGTGCCCGTGCTGGTGGTGGGAGGCACAGCCCAGGACTTTTTAGGCGAATATATGGCCGGAGGTATTGTGCTGCTGCTGGGTTTAAACTTGCAGCAAGGTGAACCCCACCGGGCCAACTATATCGGCACCGGTATGCACGGCGGCGTGATTTACCTGCGGGGCTGCCTGGCGGAACACCAGCTGGGCAAAGAAGTGGGAGTTTTGCCGCCGGATGACCGGGACAAGGCAAATATCGACCGTTATGTGCGGGAATACTGTAACCACTTCGGCGGCAACCCCGACCAGATTTTAAACGAACGTTTCCAAAAACTAGTCCCGGTGTCCTTAAGGCCTTATGGACAAATTTACGCCTATTAGGGATCAAGGGGACGGTTCTTCTGATCCTATGGAAAGTGCCACAATGTTGTAACCTCGAGTAATAACATTGTGGCACTTTTATGTTTATTTTATTTAATTTATTAGCACATGGTACTCTCTCAGCCAGGTATCTACCTGAATTAAATAAGCAAAGTATTGTGCATCGGTCATCAGCTGGCCGTAAAAAGGCAGTTTAAAAAATGAGCCGGTGGATTGGGTCATGCGGCGAACATTATCCGCGTTAATCAGCGGCAGCAGTGGCGATGAGGCGTCCTCCAGTATTTCCGTGGCCACTCTCCGCACTGCCTCCAGGTAAGCCGGGTGATGAGATTTGGGATAAGGACTTTTGCGCCGGTTGAGTACATCCTCCGGTAGTAAGCCGGCCACCGCCCGACGTAGTATACCCTTTTCCATGTTGCCGTAATTTTTCATAGTCCAGGGTATGTTCCAGGCGTACTCTACCAGGCGATGGTCACAGAAAGGGACGCGCACTTCAAGACCTACGACCATGCTCATCCGATCTTTGCGGTCCAGCAAGGTGGCCATGAACCAGTTTATGGTTAGGTACATAAGTTCCCGTAGATGAGCTTCACCGGGGTCTTCGCCCGGCAGGCGGGGCACATCAGCCAGGGTTTCCCGGTAACGCCGGCTTACGTATTCTTCGGGGTGCAGCAGATTGATTATTTCCGGGTTCAGCATGTGCACGCGCTCAGCAAGTCCCCGCAGCCAGGGAAAGGTGCCTTCGGCTGCAGCCTGGGGCTTGTGGAACCAGGGATAGCCGCCGAATATTTCATCGGCGCACTCGCCCGACAGGGCAACGGTAGCTGATTGCTTAATGGCGCGGGAAAAAAGATACAACGAGGCGTCCACGTCGGCCATGCCGGGCAAATCTCGGGCCCGCACTGCAGCTGCCAGTGCATCCACCAGCTCAGGGGTGTCAAGGATAATCTCGTGATGCTCGGTTCCCAGGTCTTTTGATACGCGCTCCACCCACTGGGCATCACTATTTGGCTGGAACAGGTCGGGTTGGAAATACCGTTCATTATCTTGAAAGTCAACAGACCAGGTATGCAGCTGTTCCGCACCGGTCTGCTTACGGACACCTGCGGCCACCGCCGTGATGGCGCTGGAATCCAGCCCGCCCGATAATAAAGTGCAAACAGGCACATCGGCCACCAACTGGCGAGTAACGGCATCGCAGAAAAGATCACGCACTTTGGCCGTGGTGGTGTTCAAGTCGTCTTCGTGTGGCCTGCTATACAGCTGCCAATATCGCTTAATATGCAGACCGCTGCGGTTATACACCAGGTAGTGTCCGGGCTTGAGCTCGGCTACGTTACGAAATACACCGTGACCCGGTGTGCGCCCCGGGCCCATAATTAACACTTCTGCCAGCCCGTCGGCATCCACAACAGGCTGCACTGCCGGGTGGGCCAGCAACGATTTTAATTCGGAGCCAAACAGCAGGGCGCTGCCCCGCCGGGTATAAAACAGCGGTTTAACACCCAGACGGTCCCGGGCTAAAAACAAACTCTGTTCTTGTTCGCTCCAGATAGCCAGGGCATAGATGCCGTTTAACCGCTGTAAGCAATCCTCGCCCCACTCAATGTACGATAACAGCAGCACTTCGGTGTCCGAGTGTCCGCTAAAGGAATACCCGCGGGCTGTTAATTCCAGCCTCAGTTCCGGGGTATTGTACAGCTCACCGTTATATACCATTACATATAGATGCTCCCCGCGCCGGCGAAGCATGGGCTGGCCACCACCTGCCGGGTCAACCACCACCAACCGGCGATGGCCTAGGGCAGCATGTTTGGAAATCCATGTATTGCCCGCATCGGGACCGCGGTGGAACTGAATTTCATTCATGGCTTCCAGTATAGAGTGCTGCCGGGTTAGATCTTCATCCCAGTCAATCCAGCCTGTAATTCCGCACATTTATACTATCCCTCCCATAATGATAAAGATCAACGTACAGCATGGCCAAAAAAAAATGTAGCTCACCAAAAAGGTGGGCTACATTGCCGTGAAAAGTAGCTGCGCTGTTGCATCTACTTGAACCTTACTGATCTAGAATATGCAGTAAGGCGGTAAATGGCTACAGAGCGGCATCGCCTTTTTCACCGGTGCGAATGCGGATCGCGTCGTCGAGTTTGGTAATGAATATTTTGCCGTCACCAATTTCTCCGGTTCTGGCCGCCTGGATAATTAATTCTATCGCCTCATCTTTGTCCTTATCGGAGGCGACGATTTCAATTTTTACCTTGGGCAGCAGGTTAATGCTGTATTCCGTGCCCCGGTAGACTTCCTTACGGCCTTTTTGCAGCCCGCAGCCCATCACCTGAGCTACGGTCATGCCTTTGAGCCCATGTTTTGACAAGCTGTCCTTAATATCCTCCAGTACCCCGGGCCTAACTATAGCCTCAATTTTGACCATTTAAAACATCCTTCCTTTCAGGTTATATTTATACCAAATAATCGATCAAATCAATCAAATGGTGTAAGCTCTTTCACTGTGCTCGTTAACATCTAACCCCGTTGCCTCGGCTTCATCATCAACGCGCAGCCTGGTAACGGCACCAACGACCTTCAGGATGAGAAACGTCATCACCGAAGCAAAAACTACTGTGGCCACTACACTGAAAGCTTGAATACCAAACTGTGCGACGTTACCGTAGAAGAGTCCTTCAGCACCTTCAGCCACGGAGAACAGCCCGGTAGCCAGGGCTCCCCACATACCGCCGGCACCGTGGATGCCAAATACGTCCAGGGAGTCATCGTAACCCATTCTGATCTTGACATAGCTGACTGTGAAGTAGCATAGCGCGCCGCTCACTAGTCCGATTGCCAGTGAGCCCATTGGAGTTACGAAAGCACAGGCCGGGGTAATGGCCACCAGTCCGGCAATAGCACCTGAGGCCGCGCCCAGCATAGTGGGTTTACCATGCCGCAGCCACTCCACCAGTACCCAGGACATTAAAGCTGCACCGGTGGCCACTTGTGTGTTTAAAAAAACACTGACCGCCAGGCCATTGGCAGCCAGGGCGCTGCCGGAGTTAAAGCCAAACCAGCCAAACCAGAGCAGTGCCGCGCCCAAAACCACGTAAGGGATATTGTGCGGTACCATCGGCTCCGTACCGTACCCCTTGCGCCTGCCCAGTACAAGGGCCGCCACCAGGGCCGAGACACCGGATGAAATGTGCACCACGGTACCGCCGGCAAAGTCAAGTGCCCCTAGTTGCATCAGCCAGCCACCGCCCCACACCCAATGGCAAATCGGGTCATAAACCAGGGTGGTCCATAGCATTAAAAACAGCATAAAAGCGGGAAAACGCATCCGTTCTACAATGGCTCCTGTAATCAGTGCCGGGGTAAGTATGGCAAACATCATTTGAAAAACTACGAACAGCTGGTGCGGAATGGTTCCGATTGGCTCCAGGCCTACACCTTTTAACCCCAGGTAACTCAAGTCGCCGATAAAATTACCGATATCGGTCCCAAAAGCCAGGCTGTAACCATAGATAAGCCACAGAATTGTTACAACGCCCAGGCAGATAAAGGACATCATCATGGTATTCAGCACGTTTTTCTGGCGTACCATACCGCCGTAAAACAAGGATATTCCGGGTATCATCAGAAATACCAGAGCTGTTGAAATAATAACCCAGGCTGTGTCGCCTGTATCAATGCCCTCTTCAGCAGCCCAGGCGAACATGGGGAAAATAAAAAGCATCATTACCACCAATAATGTGATTATGCCCAACCTCTTTTTCATTGACTTTACCTCCCAATAATTAAAAAAATAATCATTCACCAATCCATTGCCAATACACTCCACCCCCTTAAATTAAAAACAAAAAGGACGCTTATCAGAGCATAATTGCTCCAAATAAGCGTCCTTGCTTCCAATAAAAGGAGCTCACGGTTCCTATAGGCCACTTTGCCTATACCACCCGGCATTGGGTTAGAACCCGTGTTAAAATAAAAAATGCCCTTTGAGGCTAAGTTTGTAACCTCAAAAGGCGTCGTTGCCTTTTTTATTAAAATATGTTTAACCAATCTTTTGCAAATTATAGAACAGTTAATTAGACAATGTCAATACTAATTTACATAAAATTTTTTTCAATTATTCCTTGCTCGTTTATTTCATCAAATGTATAATTACTTTGACTGAACTATGCTGGCCGGTTCACCAAATGTTCACGGCATAAACAAAATAACAGGAATTGTTCCTGTCGAGCAAAGGCGCTCTTAAAACCGGGTTTTTATCCAGGTTTTAAGTGCGTTTTTTTGTTTTACCGATGAGATAATAAGTTGCCGAAGGCAGCGAGAATATGGAGGAACAGGTATGCACCAAAGTGGCTATATTGTACTGGAAAATGGGCGAATTTTTAAAGGGAAGTCTTTTGGGGCAACCGGGGAAGTCGTCGGCGAGATTGTTTTTACCACCGGGATGACCGGTTATCTGGAAACTTTAACTGATCCGAGCTATTATGGGCAGATTGTGGTTCAGACGTTTCCTTTAATAGGAAACTATGGTATCATTCCCTCCGATTTTGAAAGCTCTTCTCCCAAATTAAAAGCTTATATTGTCCGAGAGTGGTGTCAAGTTCCATCCAACTTCCGCAGTGAGGGTGAGCTTGATACTTTTTTAAAGATGCATAATATTGTTGGGGTTTGCGGAATTGATACGCGTGAGCTGACCAAGATCATCAGAGAGGTTGGGGTGATGAATGCCAGGATTGCCACAACGCTGGATGATCTGGATAAAGTACTGGCAGAAATTAAAAACTATCGTATTATCGATGCGGTGCAATCAGTTAGTACCAAGGTGATTTCGATCGCTAAAGGGGTTCCGGCAGGCCACAAAGTGGTCTTGTGGGATTTCGGGGCTAAAGAAAATATTTGCCGGGAGTTGCTGAAGCGTGGCTGCGAGGTTATTACCGTGCCGGCGGATACCACTTCGCAAGAAATTTTGGATTTAACGCCGGATGGGGTTATGCTTTCCAACGGGCCTGGTAATCCGGCCGATAATAAAGAGATTATTGTAGAGCTGGCAAAGTTGTCTCAATCAGGGGTGCCAATCTTTGGGATTTGCCTGGGGCATCAGTTGTTGGCCCTGGCGCAGGGAGCAGAAACGGTTAAACTAAAATACGGGCATCGAGGTGCCAACCAGCCTGTCAAAGATTTAAAAACGGGCAGGGTTTATATAACCAGCCAGAATCATGGCTACGCTGTTGTACCCGATAGCTTACCTGCCCACGCTCATTTAAGTCATCTGAATGCCAATGATGGTACCTGCGAAGGAATTGCATATCAAAATATGCCTGCTTTCTCAACCCAGTTTCATCCTGAGGCTGCAGCAGGACCCTTGGATACCGGGTTCTTATTCGAGCAATTTATTGACCTGATGAGGAGAGTGAAATAAATGCCGCTAAACCAGGACATTAAGAAGGTTCTTGTCATTGGGTCGGGACCAATCGTTATCGGGCAGGCTGCGGAATTTGATTATGCAGGCACGCAAGCGTGCCGCGCGCTTAAAGAAGAAGGTTTAGAAGTAGTATTGGTAAACTCAAACCCTGCTACCATTATGACCGACAACGCTATGGCCGACCAAATTTATATCGAGCCATTGACGGTGGAAACTGTTAAAAGAATCATTATAAAAGAATGTCCTGATAGCGTTTTAGCAACGCTGGGGGGACAAACGGGGCTTACCCTTGCTATGCAGCTGGCCAGAGAGGGTTTTTTGGAGAAACACGGTGTGCGGTTATTGGGAGCTAATCCTGCGACCATTGATAAGGCAGAGGACAGGCAAATGTTCAAGGATACGATGTTGTCCATTGGCGAGCCGGTCATTCCCTCACAGGTTGTTTATGGTGTCCCTGCTGCACTCACCTTTGCCCAAGAGATAGCTTATCCGGTTATTGTCCGCCCAGCCTTTACCTTAGGTGGCACCGGCGGGGGTATTGCCAATAACGAAGAGGAACTTCGTGCCATTGCCGCCGCCGGGTTACGGCTTTCTCCTATCACGCAGATATTGATTGAAAAGTGCATCTCCGGTTGGAAGGAGATTGAATTTGAGGTAATGCGTGACCATGCCAGTAATGTGATCACGGTTTGCAGCATGGAGAACTTTGACCCGGTTGGTGTGCATACGGGTGACAGCATTGTCATTGCTCCAGCGGTGACACTCTCCGATAAGGAGTACCAAATGCTGCGCTCGGCTTCGCTAAATATTATCACTGCGCTGGGTGTCGAGGGCGGCTGCAATTGCCAGTTTGCCCTTAATCCCCATAGTTTTGAGTATGCAGTTATTGAGGTTAACCCCAGGGTGTCCCGCTCTTCAGCTCTTGCTTCAAAGGCGACGGGGTATCCAATAGCGAAGGTAGCTGCCAAAATCGCCATTGGTTTTACACTTGATGAGATTCAGAATGCTGTGACAGGCAAGACCTGCGCCTGTTTTGAACCGGCTCTTGATTATGTGGTGGTAAAACTCCCCAAGTGGCCGTTTGATAAATTTGTATATGCCCGGCGCACGCTTGGTACGCAGATGAAAGCAACGGGGGAAGTTATGGCCATCGGTACGAGCTTTGAGCAGGCCATCATGAAGGCGGTGCGCGGGGCTGAGATTTCCCTCGACAGTCTAAACCTGACCAAGCTAAAGGAACTGACCGATACGCAAATTGAGCAGCTGCTCGCTAGGTGTGACGATGAACGACTCTTTGTAATATTTGAAGCATTGAAACGGGGCATATCCTGTGCGTTAATTCATGAAGTAACCAAGATTGACCCGTGGTTTTTGCATAAGCTTGCTCATCTTACGGTGCTGGAAACGGAACTGCAAGGTGGGAATTTGACCCGGGAACTGTATCAAAGGGCGAAAACGCTGGGCTATCCGGATAAAGTCATTGAGAGGCTTTCCGGCAGCAAGATTGAGAAACCGCTCGTCGCTTCGTTTAAAATGGTGGATACCTGTGCCGCTGAATTTGCAGCTGAGACACCTTATTTCTATTCTACCTATGACCAGGTCAATGAAGCCAAACAGTTTATCTCAGCCAGGAATACCGGAAAGAAAACAATTATTGTTTTTGGTTCCGGGCCTATCCGCATCGGCCAGGGCATTGAGTTTGACTATGCATCGGTGCACTGCGTTTGGGCTTTGAAAAAAGCCGGTTATGAGGTCGTTATTGTTAATAACAATCCGGAAACGGTATCAACAGACTTTGATACTGCCGACCGGTTATATTTTGAACCTCTGACGGAAGAGGACGTGCTGAATGTCATCCAAACCGAGAGGCCTTACGGGGTAGTAGTTGTTTTTGGCGGGCAAACGGCTATTAAGCTGACCAAGTTTCTTGAAGCGCAGGGAGTTAAGATCCTCGGTACTTCAGCCGACAGTATCGATGCTGCTGAAGACAGAGAACGCTTTGATGCTTTGTTGGAGCGCTTATCGATTAAACGCCCGCAGGGTTATACTGTTATGACTAAAGAAGAGGCGATACAAGCAGCCGGAAAGCTTGAATACCCTGTACTGATGCGCCCTTCCTATGTGCTCGGCGGGCAAAATATGATTATTGCCTTTAGTGATGAAGATATTCTCGAATATATGGATATCATTCTTGCACACAATATTGAGAATCCGGTCTTAATCGATAAATACCTTTCCGGTATTGAAATTGAGGTCGATGCTATCTGTGACGGCAAGGATATCCTCATCCCGGGCATCATGGAGCATATTGAACGGGCCGGCATCCATTCCGGCGATTCGATCGCGGTTTATCCCGCCTGGAATCTCGGCGGCGAATTGATCGAACGAGTTATTGACTATACGGAGAAGCTTGCGCTGACTTTAGACACGCACGGTTTGGTCAATATTCAGTATGTCATCCATAACAGTGAAATTTATGTAATTGAAGTTAATCCCCGCTCTTCACGGACGATTCCTTATATTAGTAAAGTAACCGGCGTACCGATGGTGGAACTTGCGACCAGGGCGATATTGGGTGAGAGCTTGAAGGATATGGGTTATGGTATAGGACTTTATAAAACACCACCTTATATCGCAGTAAAAGTACCGGTCTTTTCCTTTGAAAAACTGACCGATGTAGATGTGCATTTGGGGCCGGAGATGAAGTCAACGGGTGAAGTTTTAGGTATTGGCAAATCCCTCGATGAAGCACTGTACAAGGGGTTGGTGGCTGCCGGTTATAAGATGGTTAAGCAGGGCGGGGTGCTGATTACAATACGTGACCGTGATAAACCGGAGATTGTTGACATTGCGAGAAAATATGCAGATATGGGTTTCCTCCTATATGCAACGCATGGTACGGCGAAGATTATCGAGGAAGCCGGACTGGATGTAATCCCTGTGAACAAGATTCACGAGGCAGAGGACAATATTATTACACTCTTGGAAAGCGGTAAGGTAAATTATATTATTTCGACATCGACCAGGGGCCGCATACCCAAACTGGATAGTGTAAAAATTCGCCGCAAGGCTGTGGAGGCGTCGATTCCTTGCTTGACCTCGCTGGATACCGCTAATGCGCTGGCCGGCAGCCTCAAGAGTAGATATTCCGAGCAAAGCACCGAGTTGGTTGATATTAACCATATGAGGAATGAGCCCCTGCAACTAAAATTTACGAAAATGCAGAGCTGCGGCAATGATTACATTTATTTCAACTGTTTTAATCAAAACGTAGATAGTCCTGAATCCTTGAGTGTGCATTTGTCGGACAGGAATTATGGCATTGGTGGTGATGGGGTTGTGCTAATATTGCCTTCGGAAAGAGCCGAGGCCAAAATGCGGATGTTTAACCTGGATGGCAGCGAAGGTAAAATGAGCGGTAACGCTATTGCTTGCATTGGAAAATATCTTTACGACAATCACATGACGGATAAAGACGAAATAACCATTGAAACTTTGAGCGGGATTAAAAAGCTTAAGCTTTATATGCAAAATAGCAAGGTGGATTCGGTGTGTGTGGATATGGGGAAAGGGGAGCTTGAGCCTAAATATATCCCTGTTAAGTTACCTGGACATGAGATAATCAATGCGCCGGTAACAATTGATGACAGGCATTACCACATAACTTGTGTTTCATTGGGGAACCCGCATTGCGTAGTGTTTTGCGACAGCCTGGAACGTATTAAAATTGAAGTGGAAGGTCCGGCCTTTGAATACTCAGATTTGTTTCCTGAACGAGTCAACGTAGAATTTGTGAAAGTAATTAATAAAAATACAATTAAAATGAGGGTTTGGGAGCGGGGCAGCGGCGAAACATTAGCAGCCGGTACCAGCGCGTGTGCGGCTGCGGTTGCGGCGGTACTCAATGGTTACTGCAAAAAGGGAGAATATATCACGGTGAAACTAAAAGGCGGCGATCTTTTCGTTAAATACAATAACGACACGGTTTATATGACCGGGAAGGTCAAGAAGGTGTTTGAAGGCTTAATAGAAATATAGTAAATCAGCAAGTGACCTTGGCCGGTTAGGCCAAGGTCTTTATTATTGTATACGCCAGTGCTGGGCAACAGGCATGCGGCGTCCCGGTCCGAAAGCCCTGGAGGTTACCCGTAAACCGGGAGGGGCCTGCTGGCGTTTATATTCGGCAGCATCCACCCGGCGCGTTATATCCAGAACCAGTGCACGGTTAAAACCCATAGCGACAATTGCATCAATGGGTTTAATTTCCTCAATATAGGCTTTGAGAATTTGATCCAGTACCTCATAGGGAGGCAGGCTGTCTTCATCTTTTTGATCAGGCCTCAATTCGGCGGAGGGCGGTTTGCTGATTACGTTTCGGGGGATGACCTCCTTTTCCCGGTTTATATATTCAGCCAGCCGGTAAACCATTACCTTGGGCACATCCGCCAAAACGCTTAATCCCCCGGCCATGTCTCCGTATATTGTACTGTAGCCCATAGCCATCTCCGACTTGTTGCCTGTAGTCAGAACCATCTGACCTTCGCGGTTGGAGATAAACATGAGTATATTGCCCCTGATACGGGCCTGAATGTTTTCTTCCGCCAGATCTATAATGGGGCGGCCTTCCGGGTTGAAAAGTTCAGTGTAAGCCTTAAAGATATTTTCAATAGGCAGCTGACGGTATTTAATACCCAGATTTTCGGCCAGTAAATAGGCGTCGTCTCTGCTACCCTCGGAAGAGTAACGGGATGGCATGGATACGCCCACCACGTTGTCCGTACCCAGGGCTGCGGCGGCTATGGCCGCGGTTACCGATGAATCTATACCTCCACTCAAACCCACCAGCGCCCGGCTAAAACCATTTTTAAACAGGTAGTCCCGGGTACCCAACAGGAGCGCCTCGTAAACCCAGCCAATATCCTCCTGTCCGGTTTCATAATTGTCTCCTTTACCTAATTCACCGGTATTAATCAATGCAAAATCTTCGGTGAATTTATTTAATTGCCGGCAAAGTGAACCTGCTTTATCAACAACCACGCTGGACCCGTCAAATATCAGGTGGTCATTGCCTCCAACCTGGTTGACATAAATTATGTCCACTTGGTATTTGGCGGCAAGTTTGCCGAGCATGCCTGTACGCAGGGCATATTTGCCATAGTGATAGGGTGAGGCGGACAAATTGAAGACGATCTCGGCACCCTGCTGCACAAGTTCTTCCAGGGGATCAATAGCATACCGTTGCCTGTTCCAGCAATCTTTATCGTTCCAGATGTCCTCGCATATGGTTACACCCAGCCGGTGGCCTTTAAAGACCATACATTTTCTTACTTCGGCGGGTTCGAAATATCTTTTTTCATCAAAAACATCATAAACAGGCAGCAAACTTTTATATTGCACGTCACGCAATTTTCCTTGATACATTAGCGCTGCCGCGTTATAAAGCCCTTTGTTGCCCCGCATGGGCACGCCTAGGATAACGCCGGTATCACCAACGGCACGACAGATATCCTGCAGCTTAATTTCAACGGTATCGAGGAACTGTTTGTTCAACAGCAGGTCCTGTGCCGGGTAACCGGTCAGAGTCAATTCCGGAAAAATTACCAGGTCACTCCGTGCTGCGCCGGCTTTGTTGATATACTCCAATATTTTGCCGGTGTTGTACTCCAAATCACCCACCACCGGGTTTATCTGGGCCAATGCAATGAGCACATCGATCACTCCTGTTTAATGGTTTTTTTAAATAAAAATGCCCGGCATTCATAAATAAAGAATGCCGGGCACCATTGCCTTGTTCAAGTCTTCATTGACCTGTGAAGTTTCTTTATATTAAGATTATATTACAAACAAGACTGGATGCGAAGATATTTAATTTGCAATAACTGATTTAAATAATTATCTACTATTGCTAAATTCAAACATAAAACATATAATGTAATAAAAATGATACAAGGTTGTATCAAAAACTGACCAAAGAAGGTCCTGATTGCCGTGTTTTTATACGGGTTAGGGCTTTTTTTATTGCTTTATGAAAGCGGTATACACGGCATGACGGTTAGTCAGGTTTTGGGTGCGGCGCACAAAAGGGTTACTAATATCCCATCGATGGGTTTTTAGGGCAAGGACGCTCGTGTTGGTTAATAACCACCGGTGTCCTTATTTTATTTTATGGGAGTGTGAATTATGGAACTGGGAATTAAGGATTTAGCTGCCGGTATTGACACTGTCTGGGTGTTACTCTGCGCGGCACTGGTTTTCTTTATGGAAGCCGGATTCGCTTTTTTGGAAGCCGGGTTTATCAGAGCTAAAAATTCGCTGAACATTGTAATGAAGGTATTTACCGATACCACTGTGGGAATGCTGGGTTTCTGGGCTATCGGGTTTGGGGTGATGTACGGCATTAATATCGGGGGAATTTTTGGGGGCAGTGGTTTTTTTCTGGGCGGCAACCTGGAACATATTGACCTGCGTGTGCCCATTAATGCATACTGGCTGTTTCAGGCTGCATTTGCCGTGGCTGTGGCTTCGATAATTTCAGGTGCGGTAGCTGAGCGTATGAAGTTCAGTCCTTATATTGTTTTCACTTTGTTCTGCACGGCTGTGATTTATCCTGTGGCAGGACATTGGGTTTGGGGTTCCGGAGGCTGGCTGAGCGAGCTGGGCATGCTGGATTTTGCCGGTTCTGCGGCAGTGCACGCCGTAGGCGGCTGGGCAGCACTAGCTGCGGTACTGGTACTGGGGCCTCGTCGTGATAAATACAACAAAGATGGCAGTTTAAATGTGCTGCCGGCCCACAATATGCACCTGGCTTTCCTGGGTACATTTATCTTATGGTTCGGCTGGTTTGGCTTTAATCCGGGCAGTTCACTTTCCGGGCTCGATCTTAATATTGCTCGTATAGCGCTTACCACTAACCTGGCCGCAGCGGCAGGCGGTACCGCCGGAATATTGTTTACAATGCGGCGTTATGGCAAGGCTGATCCTAGTATGGCTGCCAATGGTGCTCTGGCCGGTCTGGCGGCGATTACAGCGGGTACGGCTTATGTAGGCCCGGGCAGCGCGGTTATTATTGGTGCTGTGGCCGGTATGCTGGTGGTGTTGGCAGTGGAATTTTTTGACCGCATCAGGGCTGATGACCCGGTTGGCGCAATTGCAGTACACGGGGTAGGGGGCACCTGGGGCGCCCTGGCGGTGGGGCTCTTTGCCCAACAGGGTGGGCTTTTATTTGGCGGCGGCGCCCACCAGTTGCTGGTGCAGGCTCTCGGGGTGTTGAGCGTGTCCCTCTGGTCCTTCGGAGCAACGTTTGCTGCGTTTTCTCTGCTCAAGGCAGCGGTAGGAATCCGCGTATCGGCAGATGAGGAGTTTGAGGGTATGGACCTTAATGAACACGGTATTGCTGCTTATACTGGTTTGGGTACCGATTCTCTGAAAGGTATTGGGTATGGCGCCGGCCAGGGAACTGAACAAATAGCGATTACGCTAACCGGTCCGGTGCAAGCAGGCAAGTAAGTATATTCCAATATATTCCTCCAGGTTTATTGGCAACCACTTCCTAAACAATGAATAAACAAATCTCCTGCGGGGATTAATAGTAACAATTATCAGGGTAAACTAAAGAGCAATTACACTAAGGAGGAATCTATAATGGATATCAACAAGAAGCACTACAAAAAAATATTTGAAGATGACTTGGGCAATCTGAACGAAATCGATGAATCCAATGAAGAACGCATGGCTGAAGCAATGAAGGCTTTATCAGGTAAGGATGTGCTATATAGATAAAAGGGTACCATTGCCAATGCAAGTTTAAGCTAGATTTGTTAACGAAAAAGTATAATCTCTCCAGGTAACAAAGGGGATGATTATACTTTTTTTAATATGCAACAGGAATTAAAGAGTTTTAAAGGAAACCTTTAATTTTAATAGTCACTTTGGGGATAATAACCTAAACGCTAACTGATATATAACATGTGATTAGGGAGGGTATTTACATGCCAAATAGGCTTGCCAAAGAAAAAAGCCCATACTTACTCCAACATGCAAACAACCCAATTAATTGGTATCCCTGGTCTGATGAGGCCTTTGAAAAAGCAAAGAGGGATGATAAACCATTATTCGTTAGTATTGGCTATTCCACCTGTCACTGGTGCCACGTGATGGAGCGGGAATCTTTCGAGGATCTGGAAGTGGCCGGTGTGCTGAACAAAAATTATGTGGCCATAAAAGTGGACAGGGAAGAACGCCCGGATATTGACCAGATCTACATGACTGTTTGCCAGGCTCTGACCGGCCAGGGGGGATGGCCGTTGACGGTAATCGTGACCCCGGACAAGAAACCGTTCTTTGCCGGCACTTATTTTCCTAAACGTTCTCGCTGGGGCCGGCCCGGACTACTGGATATTTTAGAACAGGTAACTGATATGTGGGCCGGCAACCGGGATAAGCTCATTCAAGACAGTCGGATGATTACTGAGCAGATTCAATTCACACCGGGCAGCCGCCCGGCAGAGAAGCCGTTGTCCGATATAACCGCCCGCGCGTACAACCAGTTCCGCCGGTCCTTTGATAAACAATACGGCGGCTTTGGCTCGGCTCCCAAATTCCCCACTCCACATAATCTGCTTTTTCTGATGCGTTACTGGAAGCAAACCGGTGAAACCGAAGCCCTTGATATGGCTGAAAAGACGTTGCAGGCCATTTATCGGGGCGGCGTTAACGACCATGTGGGTTATGGCTTCGCCCGTTATTCCACTGACGAAAAGTGGCTGGTGCCCCATTTTGAAAAAATGCTCTACGACAATGCTTTGCTGGCCATGGCCTTTTTAGAAGCCTATCAAGCTAAGCAAAAGGATTTTTATGCCGAAGCGGCCCGGCAGATTTTTACCTATGTGCTGAGGGATATGACTCACCCCGAGGGAGGATTTTATTCTGCTGAAGATGCCGATTCCGAGGGGGTGGAGGGGAAATTCTACGTTTGGAGCCCTGACGAAATACGCCGGGTGTTGGGGCGTGAAAACGGGGACATTTATTGCAAGGTTTATGATATTACCGAGGGCGGCAATTTTGAAGGGCAAAGCATACCCAATTTAATTACCTCCTGGCCCGACGAACACGCAGAAAAACTGGGTATGGAAACCGGCGCATTGCAGCAGTTGCTAGAGGAAAGCCGGCAAAAGCTGTATACCCACCGGGACAAGAGAGTACACCCATTTAAAGATGATAAGGTGCTGACGGCCTGGAACGGATTGATGATTGCTGCCCTGGCCCGGGGGGCCGCTGTGCTTGGGGATGTGCGCTGCCGGGAAGCGGCGGAAAAGGCGGAGCAGTTTACCCGCAACAAGCTGCAGAGACAGGATGGCCGGCTACTGGCCCGCTATCGGGACGGGGAATCCGGTTTAAACGGCTACCTGGATGATTATGCCTTTTTAATTTGGGGTTTACTGGAGCTATACCGGGCTACCTTCCAGGTGGTTTATCTGGGCAGGGCCATTGACTTGACATATCAGGTGCGGGATTTGTTCTGGGATCAAGAGCACGGAGGGTTCTTTTTCTACGGTACCGACTCCGAGCAGTTGATTGCCCGGCCCAAGGAAATCTATGATGGAGCCATGCCTTCGGGTAATTCCGTGATGGCCGTCAATCTGCTGCAGCTGTCTGCCATTACCGGGGACAAGGAGCTGGAAGAATTAGCTGGGTGCCAGATAAAAGCATTTGCCGGAACTGCCGCCGAGCACCCCGAAGGATACGCATATTTTATGACGGCCTTATTGTTTGCCGGCGGTCCGACCAGCGAAATTGTCATTACCGGTCAAATAAACGACCCGCAAGTAGCTGAGATGCTCCAACTGGTCCAACGGCGGTATGCCCCCAGCACTGTACTCATCTACCGGCCGGAAGGGGAAGGCAGCGGACTGGAGGGCGAACAACTTGAAAATCTGGCACCCTTTACCCGGGAGCAAAAATCCATTGATGGCCGGGCTACCGCCTATGTTTGCCGGGACCGAGCTTGCCGGGAACCTGTTACGGAGACGACCGCATTGGGGAGCCTTTTGCAGTAAATAAATGAAAGAGAACCATTGATGTCAACGTTATCTTGAGATATTTATGAAAATTTGTATTATCCATAAAACTTTAAGCCGGGTTGAGCCCGGCTTTTGCGTATAAGCAATTGTTAATTCAAGCCCTCGGATGCTTAAAAATGATGTTGCGTCTCTTTTTTCCGCAGCGGGAGGCGATGTCATAAGTGTTTGCATAATAATTTCTGGGTTATAATATCTGAGAATAACACCAGGCCGTCTGTTCGGGCAACATGGATTACGTCGGCAAACTGTATGCATTGGGGTAAAATGGCTGTCAGCAAATTCTCTTTATTTAAGACGTGTTCGGGGTGAAACACAACACCCTGCTGTCCGTCAAAAATAGCCACATAAAATATGCCTGCTTCCACCAGGTTCTGAAAAAAGTGAGTGCCGTAGGATAGCTCGGGTGTAAATCCTGCTGCACAGGAGGCTACTTCGCAGATGACCGACATATTGCACAGTTCGGTAAAGTGTACCGGTAAGCCCAGTGATGGAGTAGTGGTACCCCATCTGCCCGGGCCCATTAGCATGATGTTTTTCTCTTTCAATGCCATATTGAGCAGACCAATTTGCCTGGCCACCGCGCATTTACTCTGTTCGTTACGCGCCGCATAAGCCTGTGCGTCTACATAAACGACAAAATCAATGGGCAAACGCACATTACCGCCCATGAAATTACCCCGAGCAGAGAAAAAACAGTCCTGCCCGTCTACCAGTTCCGGTATCTGCACCGCGTTTCCCAGGCCCCTGGTCTTTAGCGGGCGGCATTGCAGAAGATTGACTTTAAAACGGTTGTCCGGCGTTGAATTTACTGTAAACTCAATGTCTACCGGATAATCATAAACCCTGGCCAGCAGTGCCAGCATATCCCGCATCAGTCCCGGAAATTCAGTATCTTTAAGCAGTTTATAAAAGTCGAGGACATAAGCCGAATGCTTGCCGGTATAGCCAAGCTCGCGCAGGCGGCCGGCTGTTTGGTGGTCCCAAGAGGCAAACAGGTTTTTATCTGCTTTAAGATCATCATTAACAATCTCATCCCAGCTTTGACAGGTTAAGGCGTTTTCTTTCAAGGAGAGCACATCTACATAATGCTGTGAAAATTTCTTTTTGTCCTCACAATTTACCGGGGGAGTGCGTAAAGGGTTATCCAGACCAACAATTCTGGCATAATCGTCCAAGGTCCTTTCCACCGCTCTGGTGCCCAGCCCAAAGACCAGGCGCAGCATGCCTGCGTTTATATCCATGCTTTTGTCCCAGACATATAGGTTGGAGGAGTTGCCCACCCCTGCCACATGAGGGAAAAATTTTTCCTCATGATAATCCCCGGACACCCGCTGCACCAGGATGGCCATCTGTTCGTCCTGATCAAAAATTCCCCGGTTCATCCGGTAAGCCAGCGCGTCCTCATTCATAGTACTGGCATAAATAGTGCGGACCGCCTGCTCAAAGGCCGCATAGCGCTCTTCGGGCGTACCCTGATTCACGCAGAACACGCTTTCATATTTCCCCGCAAAGGTATTGCCGAAATTATCCTCAAGCAGAGAGCTGGAACGTACAATAATAGGTGATTGTCCGAAGTATTCCAGCATGCGCATAAACTTTTCCCGCATCGGTTTTGAAAACTTGCCGTTTAAAATTTTTTCTCTTAATTCAGGCGCGTATTTAAAAAAGCCTTCTTTCGTCTTTTGTCTGGCGCGCAGCTTCCAGCAGCCGTTTAGCACTAGATATGTATAGAAAACATCCGCTCCCAGATAGTAAGAGTCATGGGGCTCTAAATAGGGTTCAAAGTGGCCATGACCCTCCAGTGCCAAAATTTTCCGCGCCACGAGCATACCCACGCTTTTGCCGCCAATAAAGCCCGACCCAATTTCTCTGGCTGCAATGTCTAAAATGTCCTTTAACTTGAAATACCGGTCGCACAGCTCAAACATTCTGGACTCGCTGCCAATGAGCATGGTCATTAAAAGTCTTTTGACTTTTCCCTGCTCTTTTTCCCCGGAAATAAGCGCATCTTTAGCCTGGTTAATAATAACATCCCAGTAATCCGGCCTTTCCTCACCGCAATTAATGCTTGAGAACAGCTCGGCGGCCTCGGAACTGGCCGTGATGCAGACAGCATCCTGACCCTGAATCAAATGCGGGAAAAACATGGTGGGCGAATAACGCTGCCAGACTTTAAGGGGGTGGATATAATATTTGTTCTTAACTTGATATAAATCCAGCAGCAGCTGTGTTGTCTCGCGGATACACGCAATGGTGTCGTAAGTGTGTACATTGCGTATGATGCCAAAATAAGCTATGGTGTCCAGTTCATACAGAAACGGACAGGACACTTTGAAAAAATTACTAATCATTAAGTCGGAATACCAGTACGCCAATAAATCACTCAGACAGTCAAAAACATAAAAGGTCCCGGGGCCTTCCCGCTCAACCAGTTTGTGTACCGCTGCAGCAAAGCTCTCAAAGCCTCTTTGCGTTTCCAGAGAATAAGTTTTAACCTCCGGGCCGGCCTCAAGCAGCGGCGCATGGCTGCCAAAACGAACGTAAACCAGCTTTCTTTGGTCCAGCCTGGTCTGAGCTACATAGGGTTCAACGATTTTCCGGTAATCTGAAACCGAATCTACCTGCCATACCACATTATCGCCCGGTCGCAGCATGTCAATGACCCGGTCTAAACCTTTCAGGCCCGTGCTTACCTTATTGTTGATGTTCATAGCGCACCTCCTTTAGCCAGGTCGACAAATATAATTCCCGATTGCAGGTGCGGGGTTATTCTGGAATTATGGTGAAAGAAAAAGGTGAGAAGCCGTATTTATATATCCAAATGGTGCAGTTAGTTTAAGAAAGTTTAAGCCTGAACCCGTATAAAGCCTAACTGGAGGGATACACGATTGGCGGCTTCGGTGACCAGCTTGATTAATTCGTCCTGGGGAATGACGTGGCTGATGCGGTTATCCGGCCCGGAGACGCTGATGGCGGCAATGGTTTTACCTTCGTGATTGCGAATGGGCGCCGCCACGCATTGTACTCCTTCTTCCAATTCACCAAAATCAACAGCGTAATTTTGCTGCCGAATTTTAACTATTTCTTTTTTCAATAGTTCAGGGTCGGTGATAGTGCTGCCGGTATATTTAATGAAGTTGGTTCCCTTAATAATTTGGTTTACTTCGCCCGGGGTAAGGGCGGCCAGCAGCACTTTGCCGCAGGCCGTGCAGTAGGCCGGACCCCTGGTCCCGGGTTGAGCAAACATTTTTACTATATTAGGAGACTCCACCTGATCTATATATACTACGTCACCATGATTGAGCACGGAAAGGTTAGCCGTTTCACCACACCTATCCACCAGTTCTTTGAGATAGGGTTTAGCAATAGAGCGAATGTCCAGATTATATAGAGCGGCGTTACCTATTTCAAAGGTTTTCAGGCCCAGCCGATAATGGCCCTGGTTAGGTTCTTGCTCTACAAAACCGGCAATAACTAGCGTATTAAGTAGGCGATGTACAGTACTAATATTCAGTCCTAAAGTAACGCTGAGCATGGTCAGTGATATGGGTTCCCTGTGACTGGCTAGAGCTTCTAAAATGGCCAGCGTGCGATCCACCGACTGAACTGTTTTTGCTTTTCGTTCATTGCCCGTTGACATGCGACAACCTCTCCTTAGATCTCTCTTGGTATAACTTAATTAGCCCAAAATCTGTTCAACTTCTTCGGCATCCAAATCCATGATGTAAGGAATACCGGTTACATCTGCCGCTTCCCGGGTAATGCTGGCTAGATCATCTCTAGTAATATATTCGAGGCTGAACTTGCGAGCACCACACATCAACTGCTGCAGACCGACACCCAGGCGGTCCAAATAATTATAAACACCAATGGCAGTAGTTGGAATACGAGCGGCATCAGCACCAAATTTCTCTTTCAAAGCTGTATTGGCAGTAAAGATTTGCTCAACGGTATTGCCGTACTTATTGGCCATATCGGCGGGCACTTTGCCTTCTTTCACATAATTGCCGATAGTTTTGCCTACCATAGCAGCGGCCAGCGGAGCGCGGGCCATGCCGATAGCTTTAACATAAGGCGCAGCCAGAGCCAGACCTTTGTACATATGATCTTCCAAAGAGAAGCCGCCTGCTACAGCTATCTTAGGTACATACATGCCTTTAGCCTTAATACGTTCCATGTATTGATACAGCAATGCTTCCAGGTAAACAGTGGGTACGCCCCACTCGTTCATCATCCGCCACGGGCTCATACCTGTGCCGCCACCGGCACCATCAATTGTCAAGAGGTCTAATTTTGCCAGTGAAGCGAATTTAACAGCCCTGGCCAGGTCCGCCGGGCGGTAGGCACCGGTTTTCAGCATCACATGCTTGGCTCCCAAGCTGCGTAATTCAGCCACCCGAGCCATGAAGGTTTCCTCATCAACCATACCAATGCGAGAATGCCGTTCAAATTCCTTAAATGAGCCCTGGGTAAAACTTTGCTGTATATATGAGCTTTCCGGATCCGGAATTACAATATAGCCGTGGGATTTAAGCTGCCGGGCTCTCTCAATTGTGGGTAGTTTTACCTCACCGCCGATATCCTTGGCACCCTGGCCCCACTTAATTTCTACTGCTTCCACGCCCAGATCGTTTATTACATAGTCAGCCACTCCGAGGCGTGTATCCTCAACATTAAACTGCACCACAATGGCACCGTATCCGTTGTACCATTCCTGGAATAATTTGACCCGGCGTGCCATATCCGGGGACTTAACCACACGGCCATTTTTAATTTCCCCATCGGGGTCCATACCGCAGACATTTTCACCAATGGTCAGGACAACACCGGATATGGCCGCGCCAATAGCCAGACCTTCCCAGTTATCCTTTGCCACCTGGGTTGAACCGAGGCCCGGTATTACAATGGGCAGTTTAAGCTTAATAGTATTGGCAGAACCGATTTCTGATTCGATGTTGACGGCCGGGAAAGTGGCTTTGTCGCTATCGGCCTCGATCCCATATGCGCCGACAGCTGTACCCATAATGTTAAAATGAGACATATCAACCGGGTATTCCTTCTGAGAAGCAGCGGTTGAGTTGCCGAAAGGCTGGGGATAAATAAGTTCTCGTCCGCGATAGGCCGACTTGCCTACTTCGCAAAGGCCGGGGCAACCATCTATACAGGTCGCGCACAAGCCGCTGGAGGAACAAATATTACCCGGTGTTCTGTTTTTCGTTTGTGTTGCTGAACTGGCATTGATTCCGTTGCTGTAACCCATTTTATTATCAGACCTCCTAGTCTATTTAGTACATCACTGTACTATTCCATGTAGTGAAATTATATTTCACTTTTCTGAAGTTATTCTAGCCTTTCTTAGTTAGTCAGTCAATAGAAATGGATTTCACAATATGAAAATTTCACGTTTCTAATCTGCATTAATTACGAATATTGCATACACAATGCAGGATTATAGTATTTCGCATTATGGAAAGTATATTTCGCCTACTATGGTACAGCAATCAATCGGAATCAAGATATAATGATATTTGATTTCACCAAGTGGAAATATATTCGGCAAAGTAATATATTATATATATATATTGTTTTTTGCGCTTAAGGGAAGACCTCACTGCATTTCTTATGGGGAGAGGATGGAAAGACGTAATGTAGGTAGGCGGTCAGTTATAGTGGATTACAAATAAAAAGAGAGCCTAGTCTTAAAAACGACCATGCTCCCTGAACTCTATGGCTAATAATCCATTAATTTCCGTTATATCCTAACTGAATAGAAATTGTATTAGCGGCATTTTTTACGGCATCCACCAGTTCATTCTTGATAAACGGTGTGGTGATACGGATACTGGGTCCGGAAATGCTCAGAGCCGCTACAACTTTGCCTTCGAAGTTATTAATTGGCGCTGCCACGCACCGCACTCCTTCGTCTCGCTCCCCAAGGTCCAAAGCATATCCATCCCGTTTTACCCGGATAAGCTCTTTTATAAGCAGTTCCGGCTCAGTAATGGTTTCATTGGAATACTTCTTTAAATTTATATTATATACTAAATCCTCCAGCTTGTCCTGGGGCAAACCGGAAAGTAAAACCTTCCCGGAGCCTGTGCAATAGGCAGGACCACGGTTACCTGTACGGGCAAACATCCTGACCAGAATCATATTCGTTGATTCGACCTGATCTACATAAACCACCTCGGAACCGTCCAAAGTGGCCAAGTTAACTGTTTCATTATATCTTTGCTGCAATTCTTCCATGACAGGACGGGCGATAGAACGCAAATCTTTGAAATAAGCTGCAGCATTACCAACTTGAAAAGCTTTTATCCCCAGCCGGTACTTGCTGTTTTCAGTGTTTTGCTCGACAAACCCTCTTTGTATCATGGTATATAAAAGCCGGTGGGTAGTTCCCAGGGTAAGGTTTGTTTTTTGTGCTATTTCAGTAATAGTAATGGGTACACCCGCCTCGGCCAAGGTTTCCAAAATAAATAAAGCTCTTTCCACTGCTTGAACTGTTTTCGCATCATCACCATTGGTTCCTTGTTTAGCCATCTAAATCTAATCTCCTTAACCACAAAAATTATTATAACTTTTCAAAATTGTATACAAAACACGGAACAGTTGTCAAGGTGCTTATGCAGTCATAAGGCTCAGGTAAGCATTCATGTATTATGTATATTATCTTAATAGCATGCCCAAAGAACTTTTCTTTTCTATTGCAGTGTGATAATATATTTCACGATAAGAAAATTGTTTCTATTTTATTAAGGTATTTATAAGCAGAATGTTATTTAATAGAGACCAAACTTCAACTATATAGTTTTTAACTAATTATCTTAATTGACAAATTAAGGCCGTCTCTTTAGAGGGACAGCGAACAGGGCAACGGCAGCGTTATCAAAGCAATTAAATCTAAACAAAGATTTAGGAGGTTTATTAAATGTCCTATGTACAAAATGTTCTTAAACAAGCGATTAAACGCAATCCAGGTGAAGTAGAATTTCACCAGGCTCTGAAAGAGGTTTTAGAATCACTAGAGCCGGTTATTGCTCAACGTCCGGAATATGAGAAAGCCGGAATTTTGGAAAGAATCGTTGAACCTGAGAGAGTAATTATGTTCCGTGTACCCTGGGTAGATGACCTGGGCAATGTACAGGTCAATCGCGGTTTTCGGGTGCAATTCAACAGCGCCATCGGGCCATATAAAGGTGGGCTTCGGTTTCATCCATCCGTTTACCTGGGGATCATTAAATTCCTGGGCTTTGAACAGATTTTCAAAAACTCTTTGACCGGACTGCCCATCGGTGGTGGTAAAGGCGGAAGTGATTTTGACCCTAAAGGCAAGTCCGATAATGAAGTGATGAGATTTTGCCAAAGCTTCATGACTGAGCTTTATCGTCATATCGGAGCCGATACCGACGTTCCTGCCGGGGATATTGGAGTCGGTGGTCGTGAAGTAGCCTATATGTATGGACAATATAAAAGGATTACCGGCCTGTACGAGGGAGTTCTCACCGGTAAAGGCCTGGCTTTTGGCGGCAGCTTAGTGCGGACACAGGCTACCGGTTACGGCTTGGTCTACTTCATGGATGAGGCTATCAAAGCCCAGGGTAAATCCTTTAACGGAGCAACCGTAGTTATATCCGGTTCCGGTAACGTGGCTATCTATGCCACCGAAAAAGCACAGCAGCTCGGCGCCAAGGTGGTTACCCTTAGTGACTCTAACGGTTATATCTATGACAAGGACGGCATTAAACTAGATACGGTAAAGCGGCTAAAAGAAGTTGAGCGTAAACGGATCAGTGAATATGTTAAAGAGCACCCAACAGCCGAATATTATGAAGGCTACAGCGGAATTTGGACTGTCCCCTGTGACATTGCTCTACCTTGTGCAACGCAAAACGAATTGGATGGGGAAGCTGCTAATACTCTGGTCAAGAACGGTTGTTTTGCAGTTGGCGAAGGTGCCAATATGCCATCAACTCCTGAAGCTGTTGAGGTATTTCTCGCCAACAAGACGATTTATGCCCCCGGCAAAGCTTCTAATGCCGGCGGTGTTGCATGTTCAGCGCTGGAAATGTCCCAGAACAGCATGAGATACTCCTGGACCTTCGATGAAGTAGATGCCAAGCTGAAAAATATTATGATCGGCATTTATAATTGTGCCAGTTCGGCAGCTAAAGAATTCGGCATGGAAGGCAACCTCGTTGCCGGAGCTAACATTGCCGGATTCCTGAAAGTTGCTGATGCTATGATGGCACAGGGGATCGTGTAAAATTATTTTTCTAATATAAGACGTTAAGAATAAATAAGTTTTCGTATTATGAAATCATGAATCATTGCTTTTCCAAAATTTATTGATATAATTTATTTTAGCTAAAAAAATAACAGGATACAATGACGTGTCCATTAATGGCAATGGTCGCCCTGTGTAGTTGATATATAACTACACGGGCATTTTTATTTCTTTATATGGGGGGCAGCCTGCATGAGTGAATACAGGGTAATATTGGTTGATGCAGATAATGTTTGGCGAAAAAATGTAAAGGCGATGCTCACCAAGTATGGCCACTGGGTGGTTGGAGAGGCCGGTGACGGCCTGAGCGCGATAAAACTGGTGCGCAGCAGAGAACCTGATCTACTTATTATCAATGCCGCACTGCCGGGGGGCATGGACGGGATGCAAGTGGCCAAAATAGTACATGAAGATAAATTGGCACCAGTTATTATTACCAGCACCTCCGACGAGCAGGTCATATTAGAGCAGGCCAAGGAAGCAAGGGTATCTGCTCTGTTAATCAAGCCTTTGGGGGAAATGTCGTTATTACCGGCGGTGGAGTTGGCCATAGCAAATTATCACGAGATTACCGCTCTGGAAAGAAGAATAAAGGATTTGCAGGAAACGCTGGAAACCAGAAAAATTGTGGAACGGGCTAAGGGTATTTTAATGGAAACCCAGGGATTAACTGAAGCCGAAGCCTTTAAGCGCATACAACGCCAGAGCATGAACAAGCGGGTAAGCATACGCCTGGTGGCTGAAGCGGTTATAATGGCTCATTCATTAAATAGGTAGCTAAAAATACTGACATTTCGACATGCTTGTGCTATAATTAATTTTAGCATGTAATTTATTCTAGCATATAATAACATGGCATTTAATTGGTATCGGCCTAGCCTATAGTGATGCAATAGATGTTGCACGTATAGTCAAATAAATACGGCAGTTAAAAACTAAAAAATATTTTACGGTACAATGGCGTATCATAAATAAGGGCAATGAAGCCCACCTGGCAGTTATCATGCAAATTCTGTCAGTGTGGGTTTTTTTAGTAACTTCATTATATTGGTATACTCATTGTGCCTCTTAGCTTTTAAAGAGAGGTGTGACTTATAGTGTCGGTATTTACTAGCGATGATGTGCGTACTATGGTAAGAGATTACGGTGTTAAATTTGTACGTTTGCAGTTTACAGACATCTTTGGTGTATTAAAGAATGTTTCCATCACTGTAGAGCAATTAGAAAAAGCCTTAAATAATGAATTAATGTTTGATGGTTCTGCAATAGAAGGTTTTGTACGCATTGAAGAATCCGATATGTACCTGTATCCAGATCCTTCAACGTTTGTAGTATTCCCCTGGAAACCACGGGATGGCGCAGTAGCCAGGCTAATTTGTGACATATATAATACCGATGGTACACCTTTTATCGGCGACCCGCGTTATGTTTTGCGCAGGGCTATAGCTGAAGCGGCGGAAATGGGTTATACGATGAACGTTGGTCCCGAAGCTGAATTTTTTCTGTTTCACGTTGATGAGGTAGGCAGGCCTACTACCATTACCCATGACCGAGCCGGTTATTTCGATATGACTCCGATTGACTTAGGTGAAAACGCTCGCCGGGATATGGTGCTCAATCTGTCGCAAATGGGTTTCGAAATTGAAGCCTCCCATCACGAGGTGGCACCAGCCCAGCACGAAATTGATTTTAAGTATTCAAATGCCCTGGATATCGCCGATAAAGTGGTAACCTTCAAGTTTGTGGTGCGTACCATTGCTCAGCGACATGGATTGGCCGCTACTTTTATGCCCAAGCCGGTTTTTGGTATAGCCGGATCGGGGATGCACTTAAACCAGTCGCTGATGAAAAACGATACCAATGCCTTTTATGATCCCGATACACCAAACAAGCTCAGCAAGGATTGCCTTTACTATATTGGGGGGTTAATGAAGCATATTCCAGCTATCACAGCCATTATTAACCCTACCGTAAACTCTTATAAAAGGTTAGTTTCAGGCTATGAAGCACCCGTATACGTGGCCTGGTCTTACCGCAACCGCAGCCCGTTAATTAGGGTGCCGGCCAAGCGTGGACAATCTACCCGTATTGAGCTGCGCAGCCCCGATCCGTCCTGCAACCCATACCTGGCCCTGGCGGTATGTCTTAAGGCCGGACTTGACGGTATAAAAAACAAGATTGAACCGCCTTCACCCTGTGACCGTAATATATATGAGCTAACGCCGGAGGAACGCGATGAACTGGGCATAGCGATATTGCCCGAGAGTCTGAATGATGCCACGTACCAATTGTCTATTGACCCGGTTATTATTGATGCACTTGGCCAGCATGTCATTCAGCGCTTTATGGAAGCCAAGCGCATTGAGTGGGACAACTATCGGCAGCATGTGCATCCTTGGGAGTTGGAGCAATACCTTTCGAAGTTTTAAATAAAACAGCGTAAATATTTATATAAACAGGTCTGTTTAGTCAGGCCTGTTTAGTGATCTTTTGCTTTTGCCAAATAATATTTGGGTTGGCTGCTTACATGTGTTAAAATACTTTTAACCATCAATAATTGATTAATTGGGTGTACTTAGTAACCGTTAGCTGAAGTAAATTTGCTATAATCCAATTAATTAAACTAGGGAGGAAAAACTGTATGACTCACACGCTCGCAGTGATAGCCTTAAACAAACCTGGCGTTTTAGCTCGTATTGCAGGATTATTAAACAGGCGGGTATTCAATATCGAAAGTATAGCCGCCGGTTATACCGAAGAACTTGATGTCTCCAGAATTACCCTTGTAGTAAATGGGGACGAGCGGGAACTGGAGCAGGTTATCCACCAGCTATCCAAACTTGTGGACGTGCTTAAGATAACTAAGTTGGAGGACCACGATTCCATTGAAAGGGAATTAGCTTTAATCAAGATACATGCGAGACCGGAATCTCGTCGGGATATCCTGGATATCGTTGAAATATTTCGCGCCAATATCGTAGATGTTGGCCAAGATACGATGGTCATCCAGGTTATTGGTAACGAGCAGAAGATCAGTGCTTTTACACAGGTAATAGAACATCAAGGAATTGTTGAAATGGTGCGAACAGGTAAAATTGCCCTCTCTCGCCAACCTTTAGCAGCAAAGGATGAAAAATAAAAGATTATGTTGACATAAGGTGATTTAATGTGTATATAATTATGTATATTTATTTTATATAGATTTTGTATACTGGAGGTTGTTACAGGTGGCACAAGTAAAGCGTATCATGATCAGCCTAC
>JAENYF010000015.1 GCA_016841905.1 Desulfoscipio geothermicus
TAGTTCTAATTTTGGCATTGAATTTTATGCTACAGCAATTATGCAAATTGCTTATTTAATTTGAAAATGTAAGTGTAATTTATTTTAAACGGCCAAATATAATTTATCTTAGGGATTTTTATGTGCTGATTGAACTACATGTCGGAACTTTTAGTACGGTAATTGTGTCTAATAGATGTTTTAGATTATTATGGTATGTGAGGAATATTTAATAAGTTTGAAAAAAAATTATACGGAGGGAGTGATGCATGGAAAGTGCATATCTCAATAAGGGGGTGAGGAGGTAGTACCATATACCAACAATTTAATAGGGTTTATTAAAAATCAACTAATTAAAAGGAGGGAAAATTTAAGTGTCATATCTTAGAAATAAAAAAATGGCGTTTGTGCTAACCATAGCGCTCATCTGCTGCTTTGTGTTTGCCGGCGCGGCATTTGCAGCAACAAACCTAACAGTTTATTCTGACAGCAAGAATCCTGCCACTGGAGAATACACTAATAATTTTAAAGCGGACCATGATTATTCCTTAAATATCGAACTAAATGACATCAGTGTACCGCTTAATAACTTCTGCAGCGATAAAAAACCTGCCGATGCAACGAATAAGTTATATGTTGATTTTGAGTTTGTTGACGAAGATTATAACTTTGACATTGCAAAAGACCAGGTAGTAAATGTGGTTTTAGACGTTAATGGTACTGATTACCTGGTGCGGGTAATTCCTGAAATTATGGAAGAGGAAGCCTGCGGTTCGGTAGCAGATAGGGTATACTTTACCATTGAAAGACAGAGAATTCCTGTATCCGGTTTGAACGCGGTTGTTAACAATGTAAAGATCTCAGGTCTTAAAGTAACAACACCTAGTACGCCTGACGATAATTACAATGTATGTATTGGACATACAAATGCAATGTGTGCTATCCAGGCTTGCACTAATGTTCGAGTAGTCGAAACCGTTGCTAAGATTGAACTGGATGCACCTGAAGGTTGCCTGTATGCCGGCAATGTGGTTCAGATAGGTGGTACGGTTTACAGCACCGAACCAGTTGAGTGTGGCAGTGATGAGCTTAAACCTTGGTCCCATACAACATGGCCGGTGGTTATTGAAATTATGCAAAAAATAACCGGTTACGATGATTGTGATAAAAAGGTAGTAACTTATAAGAATGCCATTAATCCTAGTGGTGAAAATGGAGTGGACGAATGCGGTAATGTAACTTGCGTAGATCCTTGCGTTGGTGAGCCCATTGCTGCTGTAATCGCCCATACCGATTCAAATGGCGAATACAAAGCTTCTATTAAGCTGCCGGCCTGCTTATACGATGAGGATGGCAATGCCATTGAATACATCGTCAGGGCTCGGACTATCGAAGTACAGGATGAAAATCTTGATGGAGCTGTTGAGTACTTCAATGATTATGTTGTATCAAAAGACTTTGTTCCTGCCGAAGCAATTGAAGACCTAGGCAATAAAAAAGAGTCCGCTGACCGCAACCATATCAAGCGTTCTGTTGTAGCACCGGCTGCCAAAGCCCATGCCTGGTTGCAATCGGACGAAGATTTCATCAATATTATCCCTGGCGAACCTTGGACAATTAAAATGAGTGACCTCGGTCAGCAAATTGATTGTGATGGAATTTACCCGGTAACTATTTGCTTGACTGACAAGTATTGTAATGTAACCCCCAATATGGATCCTTGCGGTGAAAACCGTGAAGCTCTTAAAGTTGAATTAATCGCTCTTGTGGACGGTACCAAATCCATAGTAGCCGGCGAATTCTTTGATGCAGAATATGGCAATAAGATTGTGTTTACAGAAATTCTGCCTGGTGAAGAATGTGTTACCGTATGGTTTAAACCCACTAAGACCGGTGTGATTAATCTTGAAGCTTCAGCCATCATTGGTAACCAAAACAGGTTTGCCGGTGATTGCAACCTGGAAGTAAACTGTGACGATTGCTTACTCGAAGCCACTTACCTGGTTGTGGCGGATGGTTGCGAATTATTCGACTACAATCCTCCGATGGCAGGCTGGCCGGTAAAGGTTTCCGTGCACTATGAAGACGCAGGAGATCTGCGGGTTGAACTGTTAGATCCGGAAACCAGAGAAGCTGTTGAATGGGCAACTTGGGATACCATACTTTATAAGACCGGTTATAACTTAAACTATGATGCAGATGGCACAAAAGTAACCGGTGACTACTTCACTCATCCCAATCTCACGGGTTATACACCGCTTAAGTCTGATTTCTACGTATATGTAGACGCTTGTGATGCCATTGGCAAATCGTTGATTGTAAAGATTGTTGACGAAGCCAACCGCGTTCATGATGAGATCTTGATTGGCGAATTTGTCACTCCGGTTGAATTGGTCCGCGCAATGGAACCCAATGGTTGGCAAATCCTGTCCACACCTAAGACATTGGCCGGTGACGGCAACATGAAATTCTTATTGGGTGTTGAACAAAACGCTGCTAATCCGTATTCCGACATTCTTACTTTCAAGAATGGAGCATGGCAGCAGGTGTCTGACAGCGCTCAGCTGCAGCCGCTGGATGCATACTATGTGAACTTTAAGCAGAACTGGTGTGAAGATGTGTGCGTAGAGTGCTCTGGTGCTGAAAAGCCAATCTACGCTGCCTATGTATATGATCGCATTACCGACCCACGTGGATTGACTTTAACCACTAAGAACCTGCAACAGGGTTGGAACTTTGTAGGACCATCTTTCAATGAAGAAGAAATTTCTTATAAGGAAGCTTACACTTGGTTCTGCAGTATGGATGATTATTTCTATTACGACCCCTGCGATGCAGTATGTGAAGAAAATGTTCCTACATTTGATGGACAGATTAACCCGTATATGCTGTTCCAAAATGACGCTTTGTACCGTATGCTAGGCGCTGCTTGTGCAGACTGCAAAGTAGTTATTAACCATGGTGGTTCCGGTTTAGAAGCAGCAACCTTCGATACAATGCCTGAATATGGAAACGAGTGGGTGGATATGTTCTACGGCGAAGAGTTAGGTGACCGGGAAGATGATACATTCTTCTTTGGCGACCCCAACACCTTGGCCAACCTGGCGCACTTCACCACTGCTGCTGTAAGTAACGGGACACAGCCTGCTTGGGCTAACGACCCGTACTACATGGCCTTCAATGGTGACGGTTACTGGGTATACGTTGCTAACTCTACTCAGCCGATTGTAGCGCAAGCTCAGCTGGAAATGCTTGAAAACGTTCAGGCACAGCCTATCCAGTTAATTCCTACTTTAAATGATGCTAAATAGTTTGCGTTTTGATTGCTATTAAATTAATTGAACAATTAGTTTGCTTACCATTACCTGCGAGGGCATTTGCTCTCGCAGGTAATATTATTAAGCCAAAAACCTGATGGGAGGAAAGACCATGCATAAACTACTGGCTAAAAGTTTCCTAATCACAGGTTTTCTACTATGTGTGTTTGTAGCTTTTAGCTGCCCGGCAATGGCCGAAAATGAGTCTGGGCAGCTTGACCCCGCACCACAATTTCCCGCCATATATTATGGTACTGTGATGGATAAGGATAGCCAAGCAATAAGTACAGGTATTATTAAAGCTTATGTCGAGGATGAACTTTGCGGTGAACTTCCCTTTAGTGCCGGTCAATATGGTATGCCTGCTGACGATGCTAATGTGAAAAGGTTGCTGGTGTACAGCGCAGAAGATTTAACCGACAAGGAAGTAACCTTTAAAGTGTTTATTGATAATCGTGCTTACCCGGCGATTACCGAACCCGAATCGGTTATTTGGAAAAGCAAAGATAAAATTCAGGTTAATTTAATTATAGAAAAGCCTTCAGATTCCTTGAATCCTTATTGGGATATGCAGGGTCACTGGGCCGGTGAGGTTGTGCGAGAACTAGTAAACAAAGGTATCATCAGCGGCTATGAGGACAGTTCATTTAGACCGGATAATTTTATTACCCGCACTGAATGTGCTGCTATAGTTGCGCGCGCTCTGTCAATGCCCCCCGGGGATGTCGATCAACTAAATGAATTTGCAGATTGTAATGATATTCCTGCCTGGTCAAGAGGCAATATTGCTGCCGTGACAGAAGCAGGATATATTAACGGTTATTTAAGTGCTGATAATTCCAAAACATTTTTACCAAATAAACCCGTTACCAGAATCGAATTGGCAGTTATTTTAAGCAGGCTATTAACAAGCGAGGAACAGACTCAGCAGGTGACAGTCCAAAGCTTTACCGACCAGGAAAAAATCCCCGTTTGGGCGCGGGAGGAAGTTGTAATTGCCGTACAAAATGGGCTGGTGAGCGGCTACCCTGACGGAACCTTTCAACCGCAGCAAAATGTTACCCGTGCTGAGGCGGCCTCTATGATTTCACGTATGCTAGACAATAAATAAACCTGGTTTGTCTTGCTTTGTGTAAACCGATCTATATTTTAAATTAAGGGGGAAATTACAGTGCGGCAAATTACTAAGGGACACTTGTGGATAGTAGCACTTGTTATGTTATTATCAATGGCGTTGGTGGCACCTGCTTTTGCAGCAGAAATGCCGGTGCTTCCCATGGGTGTACAAGGAACGGTGCAAAACAACGATGGCACTACTATAACTAACGGCACAGTTAAAGTATATATCGATGGAAATGCTATCGAAGATGTGGCTATTAGCAAAGACGGTAAATTTACCGGGTTTTCCGCTGAAGTACCCAGGAGCGCAGTGGGGAAGGCAATAACCTTTAAAATAGAGGTTGTTGGTAAAGAATATGCGGCAACTTCTACACCTGAGCTGAAATATCAGGAATTAGGCATGGTTGATAATGTTGTGGTTAAAGCCGACGAGCAGATTAACATTACTGCTGCTGGTGAGCCGGATGACCAAGATGAGCCAGATAATGACTCGAGTACTAGTGGCAATGGCGGCGGAATTACCGCTCCCGCAGCACCGACGGCTAATCCAAAAGCCGGCAGTTATACAAATAATGTAGAGGTTGAATTAGCAACTACTTCAAGCCAGGCTGAGATATACTATACCGTTGATGGTACAAGCCCTGAAACCAGTGCAACTAAACAAGAATATAGCGTAAAAGTTAAAATTGAGAAAGATACCACTCTTAAAGCAGTTGCTTATAAAAACAATAAATACAGTTCCGTGACCGTATTTGATTATAAGATAACCACACCTGATACCCCTGATACACCTGCTAAGCCAGATGTGCCAGATACAACAGTTGAGGTTAATTTTAATGACTTGCAAGGGCACTGGGCAGCCGGCGTTATCAATGAACTGGCGGGTCAAGGT
The DNA here is from genome assembly GCA_016841905.1 of Desulfoscipio geothermicus. Classification (GTDB taxonomy): domain Bacteria; phylum Bacillota; class Desulfotomaculia; order Desulfotomaculales; family Desulfallaceae; genus Sporotomaculum; species Sporotomaculum geothermicum_C. The sequence goes on from JAENYF010000015.1 coordinate 5,308, forward strand.
ATAATTAACGGCTATCAGGATAATACCTTTAAGCCTAATAACCTAATTTCACGGGTTGAATGTGCAGCGATTATTGTGCGCGCCCTGGATTTAACCGGTGGTGACGTTAACGCGGTGAATTCGTTTAGCGATGCGTCTGAAGTACCAGCCTGGGCCAAGCAAATTGTCGCTTCGGCAGTGGAAGAGAATTTGTTAAAAGGCTATCCCGATACTAACGGGGCCACAAAATTTTTACCTAACAAACAGGTCACCCGAGTAGAATTGGCTGCTATAATGGAACGGGTATTAACTCAAAAACTAGGAGCGCAGCAGGCTGCCGAATTGAGTTTCAAAGATAAGGATAACGTACCTGCCTGGGCCAAGGGTGCTGTGGCGGTGGTTAGTCAAAAAGGGCTTGTGCAAGGTTATCCTGATGGAACCTTCATGCCTATGAAGGAAGTTAGCAGAGCGGAAGCAGCCGCTATGATTTCCAGACTGTTGGAAGCTGTTGGAAATAATTAATTTTGGAGGATACTTGTATGGGAAAGTCAGGTAAGCGGATGGCGACTAAGTACCTAATTCCGATTTTGTTGGTTTCGTTTATTGCTATCTTTAGCTTTAGCAGTGCGGCATTTGCCGATGATCCGTTCCCGCTGTTCCCAGCTATGTTTTACGGGCATGTCCAAGATTTAAACGGTAATGCTGTAGCCTGGGATGAGATCCAGGGCTGTGTTGGTGGTGAGTGCTATACATTAACGAAAACGGCCGTGGAGGTTTATGAACCTGGAAGCTATAAAGCCGGCGAGTATGGGCTGCCATGGGGTAAATATGAAAGACCAAAGAAATTGCAGATCGATGGCACTGCAGATGATAGCGGTAGGCTAATTACCTTCAAAGTTGTTGTAGCCGGTAAAACCTATGGCGCCGTATCTTATGCCGAAGAATATGCGTATCAGACAGGTGTTAATTGGTATGAAGGTTTAGAACAACATGTTGATTTGCGGATAGATACAACACCAACCCCCACAAATCATATAATCAGATTTGAAGGTGGTGTCAGAGTAGAAACGGCCGGAAATATTGCTTCATACCTTTTCCCAGAGGGTGTGAATAAAGTAGTCATAGCTGAAAGTCGTAAGATGGCGGACAGCATGATTGGTACCATCTTGGCCGGTGCATTAAATGCGCCTATACTGTTAGTTGATCTGCAAACCGATAAAACTCCTAGCCATTACAGTGTTTTAAAAGGCCAGATCGACAGCTTAAACCCAAGCGAAGCATATTTGCTTGGTGGCGAAACTGTAGTACCTGTAGAAATTTCTAACTATCTGCAGGACAAAGGTTGTACAGTTAAACGTGTCGCCGGTGATGACCGCTTCTTAACTGCAGTGGAAATAATTAAAGAAGTGAAGAAACAAGGGAAGAATATTGGCACTACCCTTTATATCGCGAATGGTCGTGGGGAAACTGTTAATGGATTGATGACAGCTGCGGATGGTTATGCGTTGGCACCCAGTGCTGATGTTGCCAGTAATTTTAACCCGGTACTGCTGATCGATAAAAACTGGAACAATGCAGAAAAGGCAGCAAATGTAAACACATTAATCGATAATGCCGGGCTTAGCAATATTGATAAGTGTATTATTTTAGGCGATACAGACCAAGTACCTGAAGCAGTACAAACCGTCCTCACTGCTAAGCTAGGCAGCGAAAAGATCACCCGCGAAAAAGGTGACGTTTATACAGTCTCGGCAAGCCTCGCTGCGAAATATGCAGATGCTAACGATGCCTCAGATATCGTGATTGCCCGGGGTGATATATTAGCTGACGCGCTTTCCGGCGGTTTGCTGGCAGCCAAGCAAAACGCACCGGTCATCTTTGTGAATACAAATAGTATTCCAGTTGAAGCACGTGTAGCCATAAAATCGATAGTTAACAGAGATAGTGAAGCATTCGTACTGGGAAGCACTTCTGCGGTAAGCACTGCTGTAGCTGATGAAATTAATCAAATTATCAACCAAAAATAGTTAAAATAAAGGGCTGTTGCGATAGATTAAGTAACAGCCCTTCATGGATTTAAGGTGCTCAACTTAGCTTATTAAACACAGTACCGGGTAACTTACCCGGTACTTATCTGTAGGTGAACATAAATTATGAAAAAAATAAAAAGTAAACCAATTAAGCTTTGCCTAATAACCTGTTTAATGGCTGCTCTAGCTATTACCTGTATGTTGACAAGCGCAGGAGGTGTCCTGGCGGCAGATAAACCAGGGGTAGTTGCTCAATACCCAATAGACAAGTCTGGGAACGTATCCGTTGACACAGCCGTCTACGTAACATTTAATTGTGACGTTGAAGCCAGCTATTTATTAGGTGTAAATATCCAGGGCAACGGTACGCAATTGCCTGGAGTTATGGTGGCATTAAATGGACGAATGCTTAGCTTAAGTCATCCTGGGGATTTCGACTATGAGACTGAATATAAAGTAACGGTACCGGCCGGAAGCGTATTCAATTATGTTTATAACGACGAGTATAACTGGAGTTTTGTCACTGAGCCGACAACCAATAACGATGATGATGACAACAATAATGGAAGCGGCGGCGGCTGAGGCTGCACAGACAGCGGCGGAGGTGGATCCTCCGAATCAAAACCAGCAGCAAATACATACGCGCCGGCCAAGGATGCTGATAATGCTAAACAGCAGGAACAAGTGGAACCGGGGTCAGAGCAAGTTCCAGGTATAAATCGCTTATTTACAGATGTGCAAAGCAATTATTGGGCGGCACAGATGATCGAACGGCTGAGCGAGCAAAATATTATTGCCGGTTACCCGGACAATACCTTTAAACCAAACAACAACATAACCAGAGCCGAATTTACCCGGATGCTTAGCCTGGCGCTGGGCCTGGAGCAAGTAACCACCGGCTCTCAATATAAAGATCTGATATCCGGTGCCTGGTATAGTGACAGTATTGCTGCTGCCAGCCATGCCGGTCTGGTTAAGGGCAATAGTAACGGCGAGTTTAAGCCCAACGCGGAAATTACCAGGCAGGAAATTGTGGTTATTATGGCTAGAGCAATGCAAGATGAACCAATGAGCTTTGACGGTCAGAAAACCCTATTTATTGATGATGCAGATATTGCCTTCTGGGCTAAAGCCGGTGTAATAGCAGTCAGCCAAAAGGAACTGGTGGGCGGTTATCCAGACCGGACTTTTAAACCCAACAACAAAGCAACGAGAGCGGAAGCATGTGCTGTTATATCCAGGTATATGGATGATTTAGATACTCGGGAATAACCAAAAAGTGAGGTGTATACAAATGGGCTTTTTAAAAAAGATGATTTGTTTTGTTGGCTGCTTAATACTGGTAATCTTGATCAGTGCCGGGATGCAAACGGGGACAGCAGAAGCCGGCTGAGGAAGTGATAGCACTCCACCGTCGGTTAGGAGCATAGATCCTGCAAACAATGCGGAGAATGTTGAAGTAGATAAACGAATAAATGTCATATTTAGTGAAAGTATCGATCCAGACACAAATTATGACAATATTAGAGTTCTGCTGGATAACAATATTATTGAAATATCTACCTTGATTCTTGATAATGAACTAAATATTTATCCTGTCGGCGAATGGCCGAAGGGTGCGGAACTGACAGTTTATATTCCAGCTAAAGCAGTTAAGGATGCTAACTGTAACTCGTTAAAAATTCCTTTTTCTTCTACGTTTAAAACTATAACAGAAGATGTGAATGTCGTCAGGTTTGAAGGACTTACCAGAGTGGAAACGGCCGGTAATATAGCATCATACCTTTTCGGAAAAGATGCCGGTACAATAATTATCGCCGAAAGCCGTAAGATGGCGGACAGCATGATTGGTACGATACTGGCAGGTGCATTGGAAGCGCCAATTCTGTTAGTAGATAAACGAACAGATCTTGATAATTATAGTATTTTAAAAGAACAAATTAATAATTTTGACACGTATATGGTATATCTATTGGGTGGAACAAGTGTAGTGCCTGAAGAAATTTCCACCTATCTACTGGAAAAAGGTTGTACAGTTAAACGCATCGCCGGTGATGACCGCTTTGCCACAGCAGTGGAAATAATAAAAGAAGTAAAGAACCAAGGGAAGATTCTTGGCAGTACTCTTTATATCGCGAATGGCCGTGGCCAGGTCGATAGTAACGGATTAATGATGGCAGCGGATGGTTATGCTTTAGCACCCAGCGCAGATGTTGCCGGTCATTTCAACCCGGTACTGCTGGTAGACAAAAAGTGGAATACTGAAACCACCGCATTAAAAGTCAATGAGTTAATTGATAATTCAGGGCTTAGCGAAATAACCAAATGCATTATTCTGGGTGATACAACTCAGGTACCCGAGGCGGTAGAAAACGCCCTGAAAAATAAACTTAATGGTGCAGCGATCGACCGTATGGCAGGTGATGTATACACAGTTTCGGCAAACCTGGCGAAGGAGTATGCAGAAGCCAATGATGCAACAGACGTCGTAATATCCCGGGGTGATGTATTAGCCGACGCTCTTGCAGGTGGTTCGCTGGCGGCCAAGCAAAATGCCCCGCTAATCTTTGTAGAAACAGATAATATTCCATCAGATGCAGCTGAAGCTATAGATTCAATAGTTAATGGGGGAAGTACGGCGTATATTTTAGGCAGTACCAGCGCTGTTAGCGATACCGTAGCTAATGAGATAAAGAAATATAAAACAAACTAAATGTGCTGCCGGCCATCGTCACGTATGGTAAGGATCTCTGCGAGGAAACTCCGGAGATCTTTTTCTATTTAGTTCCATAAAATGCTATGTTAGAATAAAAAGGTTTATGTAATTTGAAAAGGAAATTTTAATCTAAATGTTGAACTGTACTAGGGTATCTATTATGAGGCGATGGAGTGTAGTGTAGAATGTCTGCAAAAAATAAACGAGTTAGGACAGAAGCACCTAACCAATCTATAGCTCAGAATAACCCTAAAGCAGGCTTGCTGTACCAGATAGCTTTCTGGGGACTGGCCATACTGCTCTTTTTATCACCATACTTTCGCGGCCTGTACTTCGCCCCGGAGCAGGAGAAAGCTCTGATCCTGGCCGCCGTGGTATTTTGGCTCGTCTTCCTATGGCGCTGGCTGCAAAACGATAATCAATTCCTGCGTCACCCGCTGGACTATTTTGCCCTGGCACTGCCGGTAGTTTACTTAATTGCAACTATTACTGCCGTTAATAAAGGCCTGGCTATCGATGCGGTAATCAAAAACCTTCTGTATTTCATGGTATATTGGTCCGCAGCGCGGCTGGTGCGCAGCCCAAAGGACATCAATAAACTACTGCATGTTTTCTATCTAAGCGCTATCGGTGTGGCTTTGGCCGGGCTAGCTACTGCTACCAAGGTAATCTTTATTGATGATGGCTATAATGTTGCGCAATACGGTGGCTTTATATCATCTACCTTTCAGTATCATAATGCGCTGGCCACGTACCTGGGTGCAGTTCTCTTTATTGGCCTGTACTTCTGGTACCAGTCTTTTAATAAACCTATAGCAAATATAGGGCAAGACTCTGCGGTCCAGAACCTGTTTACCAAAATAAATGGGCTAAATTACCTTTATGCTTGCGGCAACCTTTTGCTATTGATAGTATTGTTCTCCTCCAAGTCCAGGGCAGGACTATTAGTTTTTGCCCTTGTATTTGCTATCTACCTGCTTGGCGTAGGCAGTAAAATGCGCTTTTACCTACTGCTCATGGCTGGAGGCCTGGGCGTTGCAGCATACGTAATAAGCAATAAGTTCATAAGCCTGGTTGAGAACGTTAATTATGGCCAGGCCTGGTTTTGGCTTGTGGTCGGCTTTCTGGCGACAATTGCCCTACAAATGTTGTTTAATTTAGTTCAAACCTACTTTCAAAAAAACTGGCAGGATAACAATAAACAATATCTCATAGCCTTTGCTTCCCTGGTGACGATGATCTTAATGGCCGGGGTAGTCTGGCTTGTCGGTAAACCTGCGATTATTGAAAAGATAACTAGTTTTAGTTATCTTTGGACTGCTTACCATCGCGTTTATTATGTCGAAAGTGCCATTGACATGATTAAAGCACGCCCTCTATTAGGTTGGGGTGGCGGCGGCTGGCAGGAAGCTTACGAAGCCTTCTTAAATTTCCGGTACACTACACGGGAAGCACACAGCTTTTATTTCCAGGTGGGTGTGGAAACGGGTCTTGCCGGCATAATAATTGTTTTAGGTATCTGGATTTCCTATATTGTAATGACGTACAGGCTATTCAGAGAAAACCTGAACAACTTGGTCATAAGGCAATTATTATGGCTGCTCCTGGTCGTTTTCCTGATGATTGCAGGACATGCTTTAATCGATTTTGACTTATCGCTATCAGCCATAACAATATTCTTATGGTGCGTATTTGGTATGGTATCAGGCCTGGTTACGCCCATCGAAGTTAAATCGCCGGCAGAACATGCAGCATTAAAACCTGTATCGCTTGTCATTGTTAGTATTTCTATGGTAATTATCGCTTCGGTTGCGGGCCTGCTTGCTCAAGCTAACAGTTTGGGCCTCAGTGCTTATAACTATTTTACTTCAAATAATGTAGATCAAGGTATTGAATACTACGAAAAGGCATCGTCATACAACCCATTAAATGCTAATTATCATATGTATTTATCCCGTGCTTATATTAATAAAGGTCTCCCCCAAATAGCTCTGACAGAGGCCGAAAAAGCGGTAAATCAAAGCCAATACTCGTATGCCATCAGAAATAATTATATTCAAATCGCATTAGCTGCCGGCAACAGAAATCTGGCAGCAGGGGAAAACGAATTTATCTATAAGCTGGCACCCAATAATATTGAGACTTATGAACAATATGCCATTAACTATATGAACCTTGGTATTAATGAGTTAAAATCAGGCAACCGGGATGATGCTAAGGTTTATTTAAATAAGGTGTTAAATGTAAGCCAATTATTAGACCGGCAAAATAAGTCATTAAGCGATATTGATAAAGGTTTATGGGAAGGGCCACAGTTAAAGGACACCGACAAAATAATTCTTTCTAAGGGGCAGGCCGCCTATTGCCTGGGTAAGTTTGCTGATGCCCAGGGTTACCTGCAACAGGCTGCTCAAAGCCAGAACAGTGACATAAACGGCCAGGCCCTGTTATGGCAGGCATTAGTACAGGATAGAAAAGGCAACCAGGCAGAAGCTAATCAGTTGCTTAATCAGATAAGCCAAGCAAATCCCCAGCTAATGCAAAATTACAAGGCATTAAAGAGCATCCCTATATTATAAGGACCAGCCAGGACTAGCTGGCCAGCTTCTGTTAGGTTAGAAAGGGCTTGTGGTATAAGTGGGCTATGATAACGGTTTAGGCGTTGTGGGCGGGGCATACCCTGGGGCGATACAAAGTGCTTCTGCAGATATACCTGTGGTTACCTATAGTAAACGCCAATATCTAGCTATTCCTTTATTAATCACGACTGACGTTACAGCTTTCTGCCTTAGTATTATAATGGCTTATCTAATCCGTGTAGAATTATTTCCAGTGTTATTTAACAACCTGCCCGGGACTTCATGGAACTTTGTTTATGCGCTTTGGTGGTTACCCCTACTGGGATGTGTTTTTTTTATAATCGACAAAGCCTATTCCCGGCGGGCTCCCTTCTGGCAGGAGGCAGGACAAATAGTCAAAACTACCACTCTTGCGTTTTTAGCGGCGGCCAGTTTTGTGTTTTTAACCAAACAGGGTGATGAGAATTCAAGAACTTTGGTGTTTTTTGCCTGGATATTTAGTTTATTTCTGGTGCCCGCCCTGCGATATTTTAGCAAAAAACTGTTATTTAAAGCACATATCTGGGAAAGGCCGGTGATTATTTTAGGGGCCGGTGAAACAGGTAAACTCGTGCTTAACGCTTTTTACCGGGAACCCTTCATGGGCTATAAACCCATTGGTTTTTTGGATGACGATATTCTTAAGCAGAAGCACCCGCCGGAACTGCCGTCAGGAGAAAAGGTGCCGGTGCTGGGAGGCTTTAACGATGCCGAAGCTGTACTGGCCAAGAGCCAGGTTCATGACGTTATTGTGGCTGCTCCCGGGTTAGCCGGTAAAAAACTGGTGAATTTGGTCAACAAACTGCAGCGTAAAACTTATAACCTGATGGTGGTACCGGACCTTTTTGATATGGCTATGGAAGGTGTAGAGGTTCAGCACTTATTTAACGAAAGAACCCTGGTCTTAAAGCTGAAAAACAACCTGAATGACCGGTTTAATCTGGTCACAAAAACAATTTTTGATATCAGCGTCTCTTTAATACTGATTATCATACTTATCCCACTAATGATTATCCTGGCCATTGCTATCAAGCTGGATTCAAGGGGCACTATTTTTTTTAGTGATACTCGTATTGGTAAAGACGGGACAGAGTTTATCTGTTATAAATTCAGGACCATGTACTCCAATGCCGAGCAAATTTTAGGACGGCACCTGACAGCCAACGTGATGGCACGGCAGCAGTGGGAGAAATATGCCAAGCTTAAGGATTATGATCCCCGTCTAACCAGAGTAGGCAAGTTTTTAAGAAGATTTAGCCTCGATGAACTGCCCCAGATATTTAATGTAATTAAAGGTGATATGAGCCTGGTGGGACCGCGCCCCTATCTACCACGGGAAAGGGGAAAAATGATGGAGCGGGAGGATATCTTAATCACCAGGCCAGGCATAACCGGTCTCTGGCAGGTCAGCGGACGCAACGATGTTGAGTTTACAGAACGCTTGCGGCTTGACTCGTGGTATGTCAAGAATTGGTCTTTGTGGCTGGATATATCAATATTGATGCGTACTGTGCTGGTAGTTTTGAGAGGTAAGGGAGCTTATTAATTTGCTTAGCGAGATTTTGGATTGAAAAAATTTATATGCGTGGGTGGGTAAGAAATGTGGCAGCGTATTCAGGAAATAATGGCTTACAGAGAAATGTTGCGTAATTTAGTACACAAAGAATTAAGAGCTCGATATAAAGGCTCTGCGCTTGGCTTTCTGTGGACATTTTTTCATCCTCTGTTATTGTTGGTAGTATATTCTTTTGTTTTTTCTTTTGTGATGAGGGTTGAGATGGAAAATTACAGCCTTTATCTTTTTACTGGTTTACTGCCATGGACTTTTCATGCAACTTCTCTAACGGTAGGTACCAATATTATAGTTAGCAATAGCAATCTTATAACAAAGATCTACTTCCCCAGAGAGGTATTGCCATTATCTGTTGTTTTGGCAAATTCAATAAATTATCTTTTAGCTTTGCCGATATTACTAGGCGCATTAGTGTATTTGAAATGGGATATAGGAATTAGTCTATTAGCTTTTCCAATAGTACTGGTTATTCAGTTGCTAATGGTGATTGGTTTGACATTAATTGTATCGGGAATTAATGTATATTTTAGGGATCTTGAGCATTTGTTAAATGTGTTTTTAACAGGATGGTTTTTTTTATGTCCTATTGTGTATCCCATTACTTTGATTCCTAAAGAATATAGTGGTATTTATTATACATTAAATCCTGTTACACCATTAATTGTTGCCTACACTGATATCTTTTATTACTCAAAGTTTCCGGACTGGAACAGTCTTTTTTATATGTTTGTTTTATCGCTTATAATTTTCTTTACAGGCTTTTATGTCTTTAATAGCTTGCAAAAATCCTTTGCCGAAGAGGTGTAATTATTAAGTTATGAATATGGCTATTCAAGTACAGGGGGTTAGCAAGAAATACAGACTATATATCGATAGAGCCCGTACCTTAAAAGAAACTATGTTATTTTGGCATAGATGCAAATATCATGAATTACAAGTTTTAAAAGATATTAATATAAGCATTAAAGCGGGATCAACTGTAGGACTTATCGGTAGAAATGGCTCTGGTAAAAGTACATTATTGAAATTACTTAGTAAAATTATTTATCCTGACCTCGGAACAATTATGATTAGTGGTAAAGTTTCTACATTACTTGAACTTGGTGCAGGATTTCATCCTGATTTTACAGGCAGGGAGAATATTTATCTTAATGCGTCAATACTTGGTCTTAGCCGTTCTGAGGTGGATGAGAGAATCGGAGATGTTATTGCCTTTGCCGAATTGGAAGATTTTATTGATAATCCGGTGAGAAACTATTCGACCGGTATGTACATGCGACTTGGTTTTGCTGTGGCTATCAATGTTGATCCGGATATACTTCTGATTGATGAAGTTCTAGCAGTTGGTGATGCAGCATTTCAAAGCAAGTGTCAAGAAAAAATAGATAGTTTTAGAACGCGCGGTAAGACTATTGTTTTGGTGACTCATGATACCTCACAGGCTGAATCATTATGTGATTATACAATATGGTTGGATAACGGAGAAATTAAGGCCGAAGGGGCTCCCCATGATGTGGTTGGGGCTTATTTGGATCATTTGTCTAAGTTAGAGGCAAACGCTGCCATAATTGCACGCGAAAAGTATGTGGATATCAGTGAGCAATCGGAAGATGAAAAATGTAACATTCAAGATGTCAAAAGAATTAGCGTTCAGGAAGAAACTTTTAATAATGATTTTAATAACTATCAAAATAAAATGAAGCCTGAGCGTTGGGGCAATGGAAATGTACATATAAACACGACACGAATGTTTGACGATACTGGAAACGAAAGATATGTATTTCAATGTGGTGAAACAGCCAAGGTATTTATTTACTATGAAATGAAACAGGAGATTAAAGACTTGGTTTTTGGGATTGGTATATTCCGTAGTGACGGATTGCAGTGTTATGGAACAAATACCTATCTAGATAAATATAATCAGGAGAGTTATCCCTTAAAGGGTGTGGTAAAAATCACCATTGATAAGCTAAATCTTTTACATGGAAAGTACTTTCTAGATGTAGCTGCCCACTCTAAGACGGGTTTGCCGTATGATTATTTGACTAGGCACTGGTCATTTACTGTGAGGTCTAGAATAAAAGATGCTGGGGTTACTCGTTTGGATCACCAGTGGGAGATTAGGGGTAATTGATGATGAGGATAGTTGTAAATGCCATCCCTTTACTATCTAGTAAAACAGGAGTAGGACAATATATTTATAATATATGTAGAAATATAGAACACCTTGATGAGGAAAATATTTATACTTATTTTTACGGATATTTTAGTAATCAGATTATTGAAACTTCCGAGCATGCACAGAGAAAAATCAAAAATATTAAGGCTATTGCACGGAATGTCCCGCTAATTGGGCGATATTTAGCTGGTTTTAAGGACAAATTGGCGCAACTAAACACTAATATAACACAAGTTCAAGAGTTTGATTTGTATTATGAGCCTAATTTCATACCGATAATGGGAATAAAAGCTAGAAAAAAAGTTGTTACTGTGCATGATCTAAGTTTTAAATTGCATCCTTATTGGTTTCCAACTGAGGAGAACAAAGCATTTAATAAACGTTTTGATAGAGCTCTTAGTAGTATTGATCACTTCATCACAGTATCTCATTATGTAAAAGACGAAATGATTGCAAGCTTGGGGTTGGATGAGCGGCAAGTAAGTGTTGTATATAATGGGTATAACAAAAATATTTTTAAGGTTTATCAAGCTGACATTATTCGAAATACATTAATAAAATTTGGTATTGACCGGCCTTATATTTTATATATAGGTACTTTAGAACCTCGAAAGAATATTATATCTTTGCTTAAAGCTTATAAAGAATTGCCTTTATATATGCGCAACGAATATAAACTAGTGTTGGCTGGCGCAAATGGGTGGTTGAACGGTGAAGTATATGATTACGCTGAAGGGGTACTTATAGATTCAACTATTTTCACGGGCTATGTCTCGGATTACGAAGTAGCACACTTGATGAATGGAGCTTCGGTTTTTGTATACCCTTCCTTTTATGAAGGATTCGGGTTGCCGCCTTTAGAGGCGATGGCCTGCGGAACGCCAGTAATAGTTTCCGATACATCATCTATGTTAGAATTGTATGCTGATGTGGCTTATATGATTGATCCCAACGATTTTATAACAATAAAAGTTGCTTTAGAAAAAATCTTGAATGATGAGCAATTCAGAAATGGTTTAATAAAGAAAGGTACAAGCTTTGTAGAAAAATTTGATTGGAAGTTATCGGCAAAGCAAACCTTAGAAATTTTTAGCCGTATATAAATTAAACCCATTTGAAGGTTTTTAAATTGTTACATATCTTTTAACTTAACACATTTGATTAAAATTGCTGTATGCTCATTTCGTTATTTTAGAACAATTAAGCTGTGAAAGTATTCGTGCTAACTGCCGCATCAAAGGCCTATTCTTGTGTATTATTTCTTAAGTCAATTAAAACACAAAGAATAAGGATAGAAAGAGAGGAATTATAATGGACTATGCAAAAATTAGTGAAGAATCTCTTGATAAAATAATGCAGCAGATTAGAATTGAGAATGGAATGGTTTCAACAGTTGTTAATACCCCAACACCATCTGATGATAAAAGTGAATCAACTATTTTTGCAGGATCTGAAAATTTAGCTATGATCGATAAGTTTCTTGCTGAAGCCGTCATTGGTAAACAAATTGGACTTTACAGGGCTCCAATGTACAAACAAAAAGGAATTAAACGAGTTATTGCTCGTTTAATTGAGAAGGTATATTTGCGGGTATCAATGCTAATTAGTCGTGATATTCGTGATTTTAATGGAATTATTTTATCAGTAATTCATGCAATTAAAAGAGAGCTAGAGAATTTACAGAGTAACGATATGACCTTTCAAAATGAAGTTGAAAACTTTGGAACTGAAATTAAAGTTCTTGGAAGTAGATTTGGCACTTTGAGTGATGAAATTAGAATGTTACAGAATGAATATGGAACTTTGGAAAATGATTTAATAACATTACGCAATAAATACGGTACTTTGAAAGATGAACTAGTAACCTTACGAGATGAATACGGGGTTTTGAAAGATGAACTAGTAACCTTACGAAATGATATTGGGATCTTAAGAGATGAAAATGCATGCGCAAGAGCTGAAATTGAACGTACAGAACAAAATAATATAAATTTAGAAAATCGATTAACTGAACATACATCCATTCTTTTAGAGAAAGGCAATAAGAATGAATTGTTGCTGCGCGAGTTGAACGAAGAAATGGTTGCGACAAAAGCAATTGTTAAATGGGTTAATAATGAGCAATTTACCAAAGCTGTAGAAACAAAAATCGGAACTGAGACTTTAAATAACCCGGTATTTTACCATGAGTTTGAAGAAAGATTCCGCGGACCCCAGCATGACATTCGACAAAGGCTCATGGTCTACATGCCTGTGTTGGAGGGGCATTTTGGCACTTTAACAGACAAGAAGTTTATAGATATTGGTTGTGGGCGCGGAGAATGGATGGATCTGTTAAAAGAAAGAGGCGCCAAGGACTATATTGGTGTTGATATAAACGAAATCCAACTGGGAATAAGTAAAGAGAAAGGTCATCCCGTTGTAAATCAAGATTGTGTGGCATACATAGCCGGGTTGGCGGATGCCAGCGTTGATATGGTCAGTGGTATTCAAATCATTGAACACTTGCCATTAAATATTTTACTGGTGCTTTTGCAAGAATGTAAGCGTGTCCTTAAACCTGGGGGGATGATCCTATTTGAAACTCCTAATCCAAGCAATTTGGTAACGGCAGCTACTTGGTTCTATACAGACCCTACCCATGAACGTCCCATTCACCAAGAAATAGCTACGTTTTTAGCAGAACACTCTGGATTTAAGAATGTGAGGATTATAGAAGTTAACCCTGCCCGTTATTCTCAAAATTTGATAACGCCAACTATTTTTGATGGTAACCAAAACGTTTGGGTTGAGAATATAGAATTACTAAATAATCTTTTATACGGGCCACAAGATTATGCATTGCTAGGGACAAAGGCATGAGTAAAATAAGAAAATTGGCTTTTATTTCTAATGCCCCCCTTTCGGGGGAACGTGGCGGGGCTGAGATTTTTAACGAACAGATTGTAGAGCATTTCAGCAAATATGTTCCTTATGTAAAGCATATACCGGTTATATGCTCCGAAGCTACTTTTGAAGCCATTTTGAAAGGATATGTTACCTGTTATGATCTGGACCTTAGTGAGTTTGATGGTGTAGTCTCAGCAAAAGCGCCAACATTTGCAGTAAGACATCCAAACCATGTGTGTTATTTGCAGCATACTATTCGGGTGTTCTATGATATGTTCGATGAAATTAAGGACGATCCCGGCAATTATGCTAAGAGGAAGTTAATCCAGCGGATGGACACAGAGTTGCTTAGTCCGCCCAGAGTAAAAAAGCTTTTTTCAATTGGCCATGAGGTAAACCGGCGGTTGGAGAAATATAATGGAATTAGCAGTACCGTAATGCATCATGGATTGTCGGCAGGAGAATTTTATTGTAAAAATTATGATTATATTTATATGCCCGGCAGACTGCATAAATGGAAACGCGTCGATCTGATGGTAAAAGCGATGCATTACGTTAAGGCGCCTATCCAATTGAAGATTGCCGGCACAGGTGACCGGTTGCAGGAATTAAAGGCCTTGGCTGGGAATGACCTGCGCATAGAATTTTTGGGATTTGTAACAGACGAAGAGATGAAAGAGCAATATTCTAATGCTCTGGTAGTTATATTTACTCCGATACGTGAAGACTATGGTCTTATTCTCCATGAAGGATTTAAAAGCAAAAAGCCTGTTATTACCTGCACCGATTCCGGTGAACCAAGCCGGTTTATCAAGCAGGGTGAGAACGGTTTTGCAGTAGATCCGAATCCAAAAGAGATTGCCAAATGCATTGACTATTTATATGAGCATAAGGAAAAAGTAAAGCTAATGGGCCAGTGTGGCTTTGAGACGATTGCTCATATAACATGGGATAATGTGGTGAAAACTCTTTTGGCGGCATTGGAGGCATAAAATGAAGAATATAAAGATTACGATTCTGGATATGCAGCCGATTGAGCCACCAACAGGTGGCGGGCGATTGCGGTTGCTGGGGTTATACAGCGGTTTTAAAAATGATATAGAAGCGATCTATGTAGGTTCATATGATTGGCGTGGGCCTGGTTACCGTAATCATAAACTATCTGATTGTTTGACAGAAATCGATGTTCCCCTTTCCGAAGCTCATTTTAAAGCGCATGATGCTCTTTCCGTCCGTTTGGGCAAAGGGTGCATTGATACAGCTTTTTCTTTACAAGGACACCTTTCTGCAAAGTTCATCCAACAAGCCAAGGTCGAAGCCCAAAGTGCAGAAATTGTTATTTTTTCTCATCAGTGGCTTTTCCCGTATGTAGCACAGGTGCTGGATGAAAAAAAACAGCTTATAGTTTATGACGCTCACAATTGTGAGGGGTTGCTTCGGGTTAAGTTACTGGATGATGGTACGAAATTAGCAAATGAGGTGTGCCGTGCAGCGGTAAAATGTGAGTACGAGTTATGTCATGCTGCAGATTTGATTTTTGCTTGTTCTCAGGAGGACAAGAATAACTTCGTGAAATTATACAGCGTTAATCCAAACAAAATCATAATTGTCCCTAACGGTGTTTTTACTACTCGGATAATGCCATGTGACGATCAAAGAAAGAGGCAACAAATTAAAGCCCGACTTGGTATTACAAAACCTGCAGTTTGTTTTATTGGCAGCGGTTATTATCCCAATGAGGAAGCCGGACGTTTAATCATAGAGGTAGCTGATATGCTGCCTCAATATCACTTTATTATTATTGGCGGCGTCGGCAACAATTTGCAAGACTTTGATGTGCATAAACATCCCAATGTGATTATTACTGGTTTCGTTGAGGAACAGGAGAAATTAGATTACTTCGCTGCAAGTGATATTGCTCTCAACCCAATGCTATCCGGTTCCGGTACGAACATAAAGATGTTTGACTTTATGGCGGCAGGCCTGCCTATTATTACAACAGATATTGGCGCGCGTGGAATTGCCAATACGTCAGGAAAAGTATATCAGCTCTGTGATAGAAATAAGCAGGACCTTGCCCAAAAGATTTGTCATCTTATGGAGGCTCCGGATCATTATGCTGAACTTAAACAATATGGACGTATTGAAGCTTGTGAGAAATATAGTTGGGAACAAATTTCTTATGAGCTTGGCTATAAATTGGTACAAAAATACAGGAAAAAATTCAGTAGAACTCCCTTTTTTTCTGTAATCATCCCCACCTATGAGCGCCATGCTCTTCTGACAAAGTTGCTGGACAACCTTCGGAAGCAGACATATCGGGATTTCGAAGTGATTATTGTGGACCAGTCGGAAGAAAAATATTCCGGTCTTGTTCGTTACCAAAACATGGACATTACATATTTTAAAACAAGTATCAGGGGGGCATCAAAGGCCAGGAATACTGGTATTAGATTGGCCAAGGGGTGTGTGGCAGCCTTCATTGATGATGATTGTATTCCTGAAACTACATGGCTCCAAAATTCGGAACGTTACCTAAAAAAGCCGAACGTAGTTGGAGTAGAGGGCTGCATTAAAGCGGATATTTATGATAATGTCAATTATCGGGTTGTAAGTAATGTGAATTTTGAAGGAATTGGTTTTATGACAGCCAATCTATTTGTCCGCATGGACGTGCTCAATGAAATTGATGGACTTGATGAGACTTTTGATAATCCTCATTTTCGGGAAGATACCGACCTTGGCTGGCGCGTACAGGAAAGGGGCGATATTCCCTATGGAAGGGATGTTGTGGTTCTTCACCCTTCTCATAAACGCGATAGTGTAAGGGAAAGTATTGATGAACGGAACAAATTCTTTGTTCATGACCCGCTACTTATGAAAAAACACCCCAAAAAGTTTATAGACTTATTCGTGGCGGAGGGACACTACAGGGAAAAGGTATACTGGAAATATTTTAGTGAAGGCATAAAACGCCATGGCATTCCCAATGAGATATTGAAGAGGATTCTGGAGGATAAACGGGTTGATCATAGTCTTATTCCAAAAGATATCTTGGAATCAATTCTCAAGGACATGCAATAACTAATGAATATTAAATATGTTGAAGTTGAAACAGTTAGTTGCAGACAATGATTATAGAGTACTTATTGGGCTTGCTGCTAGAAAACATATAGAGGAAAATTAGAGGAAAATTGCTCGGTTAAGTTATTTGCGGAAGAGTTGATGAATTTTATTAAAAATAATGCATTAAAAGACTCTTGTGTAGCTTGGTAGATAAGGTAAGTAATGAACTATATGATATGGGTATAGAGTATCAGAGTGATTTAATTGATAATATCGCGGAACAAATTTTGACGGTGAGCGGTTGATGTTATGATTAATAAATCTTTAATAAAAGAATTTTTAATAGTTATTTTTATAGTTGCGTTGTCAAGGTTTGTTTTTTGGTTAAGTGCTTTGGTCTGGAATATATTGCATAATTCAAATATGGGTTTGATAGAGTTATTATGCCAATGGGATGCTGGATGGTATTCCGGTATTGTTACAAATGGTTATATGAAAGAACCTAGCGAGCATCCTAATGGTGATGCAGCGAATTGGGCTTTTTTCCCGTTGTACCCTTTACTCGTAAGGTTTTTTGTCTGGCTAACTGGTTTAAGTGCTGGTTATGCTGGTGTAATATCTTCAACCATTTTTTTGGTAATAGCATTAGTTTTTGTGTTTAGGTATATTTCTATAACTCGTAATAGTTGTTATGCTTTTTCTGTAATAGTTCTTATGGCATTTGGGCCTTATTCATTTTATTATTCATCATTATATACAGAGTCATTATTTGTAGCTCTAACTGCAATTTGTTTCTATTTCTTGGAAAAAGAACGGTGGCTTTTATGTGGCATTTTTGGTGCCTTATTATCCGCAACTCGCCCTGTTGGGGTATTTTTCTTTATACCGTTATTATTAAAAATAATTACTCCATATGTAATTAAGCATGAATCTTTATTTGGTACAATTAAAAGCGTAATTAACAACGAAAAACAGGTATTTTCACTTTTATTAGTTCCCGCCGGTTTGTTTGCGTATATGACATATTTATATTTCTATGTAGGTGACCCCTTTGCTTTCCAACACATTCAGATATCTTGGGGACGTGAGAATGGAAATCCTTTTATAGTGCTATATAGAGGCTTATTGGGCCAAGGGGCTTTTGGGGGAATTCAATCTCAATATTTGTCACTGTGGGGGCTTCTAGGTTTGGTTCTATCTGGGTATTTGATAATACAAAAAAGATACTATGAAGGCATTTTCGCTTTGTTTTGCATTTTAATTCCTATGACATCAAACGTTCAATCGTTGCCAAGGTACTTAATGGGATCTGTTGTTTTGGTTTATGCCATCAATGATATCCTTAGTCGTTTTAATAAATTTAAGTGGCCAATTATTGCTGCGTTAAGTTCCATCAATGTTTTACTATTATTCTTGTGGTTTTCAGGGCATCTTATAACAACGTAGAGGTGTAGTAATGAAATTGCCTATTAGAGGATTGCTATATATTGTTTCAATATGCTTATGTTTTTGGTATGCCACTGTATTATACTGGGCACAAATACCTAATGTTTGTCCTGAATATAAGTTGTACTATTTGGACAAGAAATTAATCGACTGGCCGGGATACGGTGGGTTAAGCTACAATTTAGGCGAAAAAATATTTTTTAAGACCGATGATAATGGTATGCAAAAGGTTCCATTCAGAGGACAGGGATGGTCGGGCATTGAGTCCTGGGGAACTTGGACTATTGGTCATAATGCTGATTTATTTTTCGCATTAGAGGATGATATTGACTCAGATTTAATTATGACGACCAAGGCAACGGCGTTTAGGCCGGGGGGTTATCAATTGGTTGATGTCTCGGTTAATAATGAAATGGTTGGTGCTCTTAATTTTAAGCATTCTGAAATTATGGAGTACAATATTAAGATACCTAAAAAATTGTCAACCAAAAGCGAAATCATGAACATTAATTTTAATATCCATAACCCAGCTTCCCCAGAACAATATGGTTTATCTAATGATAATCGTTTGTTGGGAATTGGCTTAGTTTGGTTGCAAATAGATAAAACATAGTTTAGTTATATTTTTCTAAGGATATTTTAAAAGGTTTCATTGGAATCTTCTGGGGAGGGGGAAAGAAATGCAGAATAGCAGACCTGAAAGCGTTCTGATTTCAATTGTTGTTCCCATGTACAATGAATCTGAAAATATTAATGTTTTTTATAATAGAATAATTAATGTTTTAAATAAAACGGGTGATTCCTTCGAGATTGTTTGCATTAACGATGGTAGCAAAGATGATACATTAGAACGTTTAGAGAGATTAAATAATAATGACCATCGAGTTAAGATCATTAATCTTTCCCGTAACTTTGGTCAGGAAATTGCTTTGAGCGCTGGAATTGACTTTGCAACAGGGCATGCCGTGATACCTATTGATGCAGATTTACAGGATCCCCCTGAAGTAATTCCTGAGTTGCTGGCTAAATGGCGGGAGGGATACGACGTTGTTTATGCAACACGGGTGAAGAGGGAAGGTGAAACTTGGTTAAAACGTTTTACTGCTCATTCATTTTACGGGGTAATTAGTAAATTAACCCCATTTAAAATCCCTAAGGATACTGGTAATTTCCGGGTAATGGACAGAAAGGTTATTGATGCAATAAAACAATTACGAGAGCAGCACCGGTTTATGAAGGGGTTGTTTAGTTGGGTTGGTTTTAGGCAAATTGGCGTTCCTTATACCCGGGAACCACGATTTGCTGGTAAAACCAAATGGAATTATTGGAAACTTTGGAATTTAGCATTAGAAGGTATAACATCCTTTAGTTACCTTCCTTTGCAATTAGCTACTTATTTGGGTATGTCTGTTTCATTAGGAGCTCTTGTGTTTGGTTTTTATATTCTTATTAAGACCTTGCTAATGGGTAATCCAGTCCCGGGTTATCCTTCTTTAATGACGGTAATGTTATTTTTAGGTGGAGTGCAACTTTTCACTATTGGTATTATTGGCGAATATGTTGGCCGTATTTACAATGAATCCAAAAGGAGGCCCTTATATTTTGTCAGTAATACTTTAGGCTTTGATAATACTTTTTTACAGACTACTCGGAAGCAAAAAGTTGGAAGCCTGTAAAACCACCATTTGGAGGGGATTTGATTAATAACCATATTCAGCTAATTAACCAATTGATCCGTTTTGGTTTAGTCGGGCTTTTATCGACAATTACCCATATGGGTACTTTAATAATATTAGTAGAAATTTTTAAATTTCTACCTCTGGTTGCTTCAACAATTGGATTTATTTTAGCTGTAATTATTTCATATATTCTAAACTATAGTTTTACTTTTGATGCCACCGGCAAACATGCGATTATATTTCCACGGTATTGTACAGTATGTATTGTTGGTTTAATGCTTAATACCGGTATAATGTATTTGACTGTTGAAATTTTGGGTATATGGTATGTAATAGGCCAGGTCTGTACTCTACTTGTTGTACCGGTTTCCAATTTTACATTAAACAAACTATGGGCATTTAAAGTTCCCGATACAAATGTTGACCGAGTTGTAAACAGCAATGACTTAGATGAGCGATAATCGAAAGGTTAAGAAAGCTTTTACATTATGGTCGGCATGATTTATTATAACGGAGGCGTGATGTTTGCTCATAAAATTAGCAATAAATGCCCGGTTTCTTACTCAACAGGTAACCGGTGTGCAGAGATATGCACGAGAAATAGTGAATGAAATAGTACCTATAGCCGGGCAAGAACAAGTGGTATTGCTTGCGCCAAAGGGAGCTCCTGCTAACTTTGCAGGCCTAAATGTACATAGATCGGCATTAAGAATCCAAGGTCAGCTGTGGGAACAAATGATATTGCCATTTATGACAAAGGGTATTGGCGCTGATATATTATGGTCTCCGGGAAATATCGGGCCTATTATGGTTTCACGACAGGTTTTAACTATCCACGACGCGGCGGTTTTTGCACATCCTGAAGGATACAACCCGCTATTTAGTAAATGGTACCGCACAAACCTGCCTATTCTAGCTAAACGGGTCGATAAAATTATTACGGTAAGCGATTTCTCTAGAAGAGAAATAATACGCTATTTAAATATACCTCAGGTTAAAGTGGTTGTTGTTCCCAATGGCGTATCTTCAATGTTTCACCTCTATTCTCAAAAAGACATTAATAAATTTAGATGGCGTGAGGAACTGCCGGAAAGTTTTATTTTAGCACTGGGTTCCAGGGGATGTAACAAGAATTACAGACGGCTACTGGAAGCATGGGAAATTATTAGCCAAAAACAAGAGTATAAAGACTTATGGCTGGTTACAGCTGGGGGTAGGGCGGCTACTCTTGCCGGGGATAATCCGGATAAGGACTACCAATTAACACGCATAAAAAATTTAGGTTATGTTGATGATAGTAAATTACCTTTGCTTTATAATGCTGCAGATGCTTTTATATTCCCATCAATATATGAGGGTTTTGGATTACCTCCGCTGGAAGCAATGGCTTGTGGCTGCCCGGTGATTGCTGCCGGATCATCCTCACTGCCTGAAGTTTGTGGTGATGCAGCAATATACTGTGACCCATATAATGTTGGAGATATGGCCGCCAAGATCGAGCTGGTAATGAGTGACGCAACGCTAAGAAAGGCCATGACTAAAAAAGGATTGAAACATGTTTCAAAATACACATGGCGGCGGAGTGCCACAAAAACCCTTGAATTGATAAAGCAGGTGTCACTGTAATGAAGGTTGCTGTTATTCATGACTGGCTGGTCACCTATGCTGGTGCCGAAAAAGTTTTGGAACAATTATTATTACTATACCCGGAGGCTGATTTGTACAGTGTGGTAGATTTTTTGCCTGCAGGCCAACGGGGGTTTATTCAGAATAAATCGGTTACGACAACATTTGTTCAAAACATGCCTTTAGCCAAAAAAAAATACCGTCAGTATCTCCCTCTAATGCCGCTTGCTATTGAACAGTTGGATCTGTCGGGGTATGATTTAATCATCTCCAGTTCACATGCAGTGGCAAAAGGTGTGTTAACAGGACCGGGGCAATTACATGTTTCGTATGTTCATTCACCAATTCGTTATGCCTGGGATTTGCAGCATCAGTATCTCAAAGAGTCAGGGTTAGACATAGGCCTTAAAGGACTGGCAGCGAGGTGGATGCTGCATAAAATACGGTTATGGGATTATCGTACAGCTAATGGTGTGGATGCATTTATAGCCAATTCCCAGTTTATTTCTCAGCGCATCTGGAAGGTTTACCGGCGTAAGTCCGTGGTTATTTACCCGCCAGTAGAAGTTGATTTCTTTACCCCAAGACAAGAGAAAGAAGATTTTTATCTTACCGCTTCACGCATGGTACCCTATAAAAGGATTGATTTAATTGTGGAAGCTTTTACTCGAATGCCTGATAAAAAACTAGTGGTAATTGGCTATGGTCCTGATTTTGAGAAAATAAAGAGAAAAGCCGGGCCTAATATAATATTACTGGGTTTTCAACCCCATGAAGTATTAAAAGATTATTTGCAAAGAGCTCGTGCCTTTGTTTTTGCAGCACTAGAAGACTTTGGGATAATAACCGTAGAAGCGCAAGCTTGTGGGACACCTGTAATTGCATTCGGTAAAGGAGGCTCACTAGAAACAATTTGTAATTTGGACACTATAACACCAACCGGGGTATTCTTCTTTGAACAGGATGTTGCATCTTTAGTAGAAGCGGTAAAGCTTTTTGAACTTGAAGAAATCAATATATCCACGCAAAACTGTCGGAATAATGCACTGCGTTTTTCACCAGAGCGATTTAGAATTGATATAAATGAATACATTGCAGAACAATGCCAATTATGGGTTGCAAGAACTAGCTTAAGTGGAAAGATTTAATTTGTGTATTGGGGGATAAAACATGAAAGCTGTTATACTAGCCGGAGGCAGCGGAACCAGATTATGGCCGTTAAGCAGAAGCAACTACCCTAAGCAATTTTTAAAGCTAAAAAGCATGGATAAGTCAATATTTCAACTGTCTTTTGAAAGATGCCTTAAATTGACTGGTTTGTCCCAAATATACATAGTCACTAACATAAATTATAAATTTTTAGTATTAGGACAAATTGAAGAGCTCGGTTACAAATTTAATGAAGAGCTGATCCTTGTTGAGCCGTCAGGTAAAAATACCCTGCCGGCAATTTGTTATGCCGTTAAGGAGATTAAAAAACAAGGTAACGATATAGCGGTGGTCTTGCCATCCGACCATTTGATTGCAGAAGATGAAAAGTTCATTCAAACTATCATGAAGGGTGAACAAATGGCCGGGGAATATATCATAACTTTTGGCATGCAGCCGGACAAGCCACATACGGGTTACGGCTATATCAAGCCAGCTAGACCTTTGGAGCAAGGTTATCAAGTTGCAGAATTCAAGGAAAAACCGGATTATAACACTGCGGTGAGGTATCTTAAAGAAGGTTATTTGTGGAATAGCGGAATGTTTATGTTTAGAACAGATATTTTTGCAGAAGAAGTAAAGCGATATAATTACGAAGTTTATGAAGCATTTAACTTAACCGTTATCGGAGAAATATATGATAAAACGCCCAGCATATCTATAGATTACGGTTTAATGGAAAAGTCAAGCCGGGTAGCGGTCATCCCTTTAAACATTAAGTGGAGGGACCTGGGTAGTTTCGATACCTTTTATGATGAATTTACTAGCGATGAAAGAGGCAATATCACTTTTAACGGAGATATATTAATTGATGCTGCAAATAATCTTTTATATACAAGTAATGATAAATCTGTAGCGTTAATTGGGGTTAATGATTTAATTGTGGTTGATCAAAGAGATGCTTTGTTAATATGCAAAAAAGATCAGTCCCAAAAAGTTAAAGATGTTGTGGAACAATTAAAAGCGGCTAATAATCCTAGGGCGGATTATCATCTGACCACTTACAGACCGTGGGGTTCTTATACTGTTTTGGAAGAAGGGTTGTTTTATAAAATTAAACGCATTACTGTTTTGCCCGGGAAAAAGTTGAGCTACCAACTGCACTACCATCGCAGTGAACACTGGATCGTGGTTAAAGGTACGGCCAGAGTTAAAGTGGAAAGCGTAGAAACTTTCGTGCGCAGTGGTGAGAGCACGTTTGTGAAAACTGGGCTCAAGCACCGACTGGAGAATCCAGGTAAGGTGTTGCTAGAGGTAATAGAGGTTCAATTGGGCGAATACTTAGAGGAAGACGATATTGTACGTTTTGATGATGATTTTGGCAGGTCAGATGCGCAGATTGATTCCATGTTGCACTCAAGCTATAAAGAAATTGCTACCGCAAAAGATTGAAGACTAATGAATAATTATTACATGGAGTGATTTGGATGGGCAGTGCTTTTAAGGCGTACGACGTTCGGGGCAAGGTTCCGGAAGAATTAAATGAAGAAACAGCATATCGCATAGGGCGAGCTTATGTTGAGCTCTTTAAAACTAAAAAAGTGGCGGTGGGGTATGATGTGCGCACATCTAGCCAACCTCTTGTCAATTCGCTTGTCAAAGGCTTATTAGAAAGCGGTTGTGATGCTATTGATATTGGTCTTTGTGGTACTGAGCAAATCTATTTTGCAACATTCCACCTGGAACTCGACGGTGGCATTATGGTTACGGCCAGTCATAATCCGCAGGACTATAACGGTATGAAATTGGTTCGCTCCGGCGCCAGGCCAATCAGTGGGGATAGCGGGTTACGTGAACTGGAGGAAAAAGTGATTAGTGGTACCTATGCGTCAAGCCCCGATGCCAATACCAGTTTTGGTAATCATATTCACCAGGATATTAAGGCTGAATATGTGCAGCACCTTTTATCATATTTGGACCCATCCATTCTTCGCTCTTTCAAAGTGGTAGTGAATGCTGGAAATGGTTGTGCCGGGCCGGTAATTGATTTATTGGAAAAATACCTGCCTTTTCAATTTATTAAAATCAATCATACACCCGATGGCACATTTCCCAATGGTATTCCCAACCCCCTATTGCCTGAAAACCGGGAAGTAACGGCAAAGGCGGTAAGGGAAGCGGGAGCGGATGTTGGTATTGCTTGGGATGGTGATTTTGACCGGTGTTTTTTCTTTGATGAACAGGGTAATTTTATTGAAGGTTATTACATAGTTGGTTTGTTAGCTAAAGTTTTTTTACAATGTTATGCTGGGTGTAAGATCATATGCGATCCTCGGTTAACCTGGAATACCCTGGAGTTAGTGCGTGAAGCCGGCGGCATACCTGTGCTTTGCAAAACAGGGCATGCTTTTATTAAGGAACGTATGCGCTCGGAGGATGCACTTTACGGTGGGGAGATGTCGGCACACCATTATTTCAGAGATTTTGCTTATTGTGACAGCGGTATGATTCCCTGGTTGTTGGTTCTGGAAATGATGAGCAGAGAGGGAAAGCATTTATCAGAGTTAATTCAGGGAAGAATGAAGCGTTTTCCGGTCAGTGGAGAAATTAACCGCGTGGTAGCACAACCAAAAGAAGTTATGCAATGTGTAGAACAAAAGTATGCTATGGGGAAACCAATTATTGATCGAACAGATGGGTTGAGTATGGAATTTGATACATGGCGTTTTAACTTGCGTATGTCTAATACGGAGCCTTTGTTAAGATTGAATGTCGAATCGAAGGGTGATTTTAATCGCCTTAAACAAAAAACAAATGAACTCCTTACATTTATTGATTCTGTATCTAAGCATTGATTCGATTATTATTGTGTCTTTGCCCGTCCTGTCGAAGTTAGGAAATCATTGAGGATGCCCGAGGATTTTCTGGAAGGCCTAGCTGGCTTCCATAAAATCCCTAAAGAGGGCAATCCCTCACTAAGATAATACATTTAATTTATAATTTAACTTTCAACACTCAATATAATGTTCACTACCTTTACCACATCTAATATGTTAATCTCCCCGTCATCACACAAATTGGCGCAATAAAACTGCCTGGGTGTTGGTTCTAGATGACCAAGAACAATATCTACTAGCACAACAACATCCAATATGTTGACAAACGTATCGCCGTTAACGTCTCCCTTGAGCAGGTCCGTGCTAGCGTTGAAATTCAGCGCAGAGGAGTTCTCGCTACTGAAAGAAAAATCAACCGGATTAAAAGTATAGCTTTGTTTAGTCGGCGTCACTTTATAAATTGAGTCAGGCGCAAAGCCGCTCTGGCTCCAGTTGCCGTCCGAATCAGTATAAACATCACCAGGCATATTATCATCTGTAGTGCCATCGGAGTAAGCAAAACTCATTTTTACTCCGCCAAGGCCGTTTGCTATAGGTTCCGGCGTTTCGTTTGACCTGGTTAGGCTTAGGCTATAGTTACCAATTGCTTCGGGAAGTGCTGAACCAGCACTTATTACATATAGGCCAGGCTCTAGAGATTTATAGCCGATAACAGGT
Source organism: Desulfoscipio geothermicus (assembly GCA_016841905.1). Lineage (GTDB taxonomy): Bacteria > Bacillota > Desulfotomaculia > Desulfotomaculales > Desulfallaceae > Sporotomaculum > Sporotomaculum geothermicum_C. Next base: position 31,812 of record JAENYF010000015.1, read on the forward strand.
ATGCGTGAATTGGTGTTGCCGTTTTCATAATCAATATCGTCATTATATTCCAGCGTCTCCAAGGTGCTATCTTCATTAACTTTGAACAAATCCAGCCAAGTATCTAATTCCGATGAATTCATGGCCACGGCTATTTCCGTTGTGGAACTCAATTCAAAGTAATAAAAATCGCAATAATAGATGGAATCATATTCATCCAAATATTGGTCGGTCGACGACAATGCACCGTTTATTGTGCTGCCAACTTCTATAGGTTGGGCAGTTATGGTTGCATTGACAATTGCGTTATGTAAACTATTAGAAATTCCGCGTCTGGTAATGGATTTTTGGGTTAAGTTTGTCTGGCTGTCACTTGCTGTTACCTTACCGGATACTTCGTAGTCAATAGGACCGCTGCCCGGGTAGATCCATTGTATACCGGCTGCATCAGCCGGGTGCAAAGTTCGCTTGGTCTCACCCGTAGAACCATAACCATACATTACTTTTTGCGTGTCCTGAGGATAGTTCGGTTCATTACCGTATAAATCTCTTAGATTTAACCAGTGGCCCATTTCATGTAGCAGGATAGTTTGCACATCAAAGGCATTAGATGGAGTTGTTGTTGCAAAGCTCCAGTTAAACGTATCATTAAATTTTATATCGCATTCTACTAATGCACCAGTGGCGGTACTGCTCCACATGCTGGCCTGTGCTAGAACCCCCTGAGAAAGGCCGGTGCCCCACATTACCTCATTGTTATAGTTACGGCCAGTATTGGTTGCAGAAGTTGTTCCTGCATAATTAAGCGTAAAATCCTTATTTGGAACGTTACTCCAAACGGCAGCAGCATTTGCTACAGCTACTTCTTCGCCTGAACAGTCACTGGTATTAGGGTTTACTTGATAATTGACTATCGGGTTCTCACCGGGCCAATATAAGCCTCCGTAACTAAAGGTAACAGTAAAAGGATATTTGTTGCTGCTAACTCCGGATGATGTTTGTACGGTTACAGGGCCGCTGCAGGCAGACCCAGGGTAGCCATTAACAGTTCCAATAGGAACTTTAGCTGTTATTTGAGTATCTGACCAGTTGACCACAGAATTAAAATCTACTGAGGATCCTTGATAATAAAACATTACCTTACCGACTGTCTCGCCAAACCCGAAGCCATTAATGGTAACAATATTATCCGTTCCGGCTGAAGCTGTGCTGGGGGTAATGCTAGTTATATTTGGCCCTCCCGTGGCATTTTGCACCTCCACGCCGGCATTGAATTCATTAAACTTAAGGGTCTGTACTTGCTCGCCTTTGATCGCTTTACTTAATAACTGCTTAAATTCTTCTCTTGGGAAATGGCCCACTTTGCCATTTTTTATATTAAATTTACCTTGCCTTTGACCATGAACACTGTATATGGAATTGTTTTCTTTGGTGAGAAATAATATTACTTCTTCGTTCTTGCTAAACGCCGGTGTGTCGCTGACCCATTCTGTTATATCATCCACTGCTCCTCCGGGGACGGTTACGGTTATTTGTTGTTCAGCGCTACCTTTTAGATATTCGCGGGCAGATATTTTTACATTGGTTAGTATGTGAGTATGTTCAGCATTCCACTGACAAGCTGTATCAGTTACTGTCCCATCGATAATTGAGTCTGCCCCGGTAGAAAGCTCGTTGAGGCTCATTTCTACCATTTGAGCCTGGGCAATACCGGTAGTTGATAGGAGCAGCATACTGGTAGTTACCATGAAAATAAAAAGCCTTCTAAAATACCCCTTGACTTTCAATGCTTACAATCCTCCTTCTGTATTTTTGCGTACGGTTGGATCTGGGATAATATACTATTCTTCTAAAGAGCAACCATTCCTGCCGTTTTTCTGCCTATTACTTAATGTTTCCTTTTCAAAATTTACCCTCATAGTATCAAGCTGTTAAGAATTTGTGCCTGTGAAGGAACAACTTAGGAGGTTCATGCGTCAAATAATTAAACAATAAAAGTTATTAGGAGGGATTGGTCTTGAAAAAAAGATTGGTGTTACTGGTTATGGCAGCTTTTATGCTGTTGATTTTTGGCAGTATGGCGGAAGCAACGGTGGCCAACAAGCAGATTCTGGTTAACTATAATAATGTGAAGATTGTAACTAATGGCAAGGCGGTTAGTTTAACAGCAGCCCAGGAACCTTTCTTGCTGAACGGGGTCACCTATGTGCCGCTGCGCGTGGCTGGCCAAGCTTTGAATAGTGTGGTGAACTGGGATTCCGCAACAAAAACTGTTTATATCACCGGTAACGGTACCTCTGCTAGTAACAGCCAGTTGCTAGCCCAATTGGCGGAAAAGAATCAGGAAATTGCCAAATTGAAGGCGCAAGTCGCCAGTTTAGAGGCAAAATTAGACGATGACAATGATTATAATGGTGATGACGATGAAGATTATGATTTAGATGACATTGAAGAAAACTTAATGGATGATTACGGTGACCTGGAGGATGTATACATTGATCAATTCACGCTTAAAGGCAACAGCGATTTTTTGAAGGTTGAAGTCGATGTTGATCTGGACGATTATAAAGATGAGTGGAAAGAATTATCTGAGCGGGATATTGAAGATTGGTTGGAAGAAGTGGTGGAATATATCCAGGATGAGCTGGACGACGATACTGTAGTTGACGGTGTAATATACAGCACGGATGAAGAAAAACTGGTGGAATTCTATAAAAAAGGCAAGAAACAGCTGGATGTAGATGTCATCAATGACTACAAAGGCGAAAATGCCTCGGAGGTGGAAGATAGCCTGCTGGGTGATAGATATGCAATAGATGACTTGAAATTTTCGATAGGTGATATCGAATACGATGAGGATGATGAAATAGTGATCGTGAATTTTGAAGCTGAGGTAGATGATTTTGGGGAATTATGGGATGATCTGAGCAGGAGCACTATTGAAGATGCCGTGGCTGATATTGGTGAGGATATCGCTAATGAATTTGAAGATGAAGATGTTCCAGTTGAAGCTGTGCGGATGTTTTTCTACGATGAAGACGACGATAGACTGGGTGGTTATCGATATAATGTAAATTAAGGAGCACGGAACCTCCTGTCGGTTTTCGGCAGGAGGTTTTTTGTTTAACCGTATTCTTATCGGCGTCTACTTCGCCTGTTCAGCTTGTCCAAATGCAGGAAATGCAATTGTACTGTCGAAGTAGGGTACCATATATTAAATGATGGAGGTAGGATATGGTGAGAAATATGAAGACTAAAGCTGTGCTGGTATCCCTGCTGCTCGTCGCAGCGGCCATGATCGGGTATGCAGGCCTGGCTGCAGCCGACAGCAGAGACCCCGGTTCAATCAGTGATCCCCTGGTCACCAAAAGTTTTGTGGAAAAGTATGTACAGGAATACATAAACAACCTGGTTCCTCAAGGTGGCTCCGGCTCTTTGGTATGGACGGTAGTGAATCTGGAAGCCGGCCAGGAATTCATTGGTAAGGCTGGGACCGAAATTATTGTGCGCAGCGGCAGTGCTGTGGTGGTGGATCCCAGCAGCGGCGGTATTCCTGACCTGACGGATGGTAAAAACGTCATGGCTGGCCAGGTGGTGGCCAATAATCACCTGCTCAGTGTACCCAGGTCCGATGGCCGTGGTATCCAGGCGCAAAAACCGGCTACCATCATGTACCGGGGCTTTGAACCTGAGGCAGCGGCTCTGGTTCAGTAAGCTAAAACTTAAAAAAGCACCGGTGCAACTAAGTACAGTGCCCGGTGCTTTTATGAACAGGGCAGGATTTATAAAGGGGGTCTAAATATTGGCCGGGCAAATGAGGTGCTCGTGCCCGGGCTTGGGTTGGCCTCTGGCGGTTATAATAAGACATGAACAGTTAAGAAACCATTAAGCCACGGGGCTGCGTATTTGTTGCTAAGCAATTACGAATCTGCCTTTGGAGGTATTGCATTTGAGCGAGAGTAAATGGAAGGCCTTGTTAATGGGTATTATCCTGGTAGCACTGCTGGCTGCCGGGTATACGGCCTGGCAGCGGCAGGGGCTGGAAAAAAACAATCAAAGCGTGGCGTTGTCCGTTGTTTATGATGAAGTAGCGGCACTGGCCCGAATGAATGGCCAGAGCGTAGCAGAAGTGCTCAGTATGTTCAAAGAAAAAGGAGTAAGTACGGTCTTAGTTAAAGAGCCCACTGTCGGGGATGCCGAAGCTAACGGTGAGCTGCTGCTGCGGAGCGGCAGCGAACTGCTTTTGCTGGATAATACGGTTCTCTGGCAGCAGTTTGGCGAGCAATTCCGGGAGCAGATTAAACCGGATTATCGCTATTTGCTTTTAGAGGACCCTACTGTGTATCACAGGGTGCTGGGCCAATTGCAGGCCAAGCAGGTGCCGGTTCGTTCGTGGGCAGGCGAAGCGGGGAAGAATGTTTATATCATCGAGGTTGCTTACCATTGGAACCTGTTTGAACAACTGGGCCTGGGCTTCCCGTCCGGTGCATTAGAGGAGATCAATTCAGCCGGGTTAAAGACGATGGTCCAGGTGCGCTCCTGGAATCAGGTAACCCCGGGCGGGCTGACCTATGTTTTGCGGGAGCTGAAAAAAATACCTAATCTTTCCGGGGTATTATTTAATGATCCAGTACTGCCAGGTTACCCCAAAAATATCAGGTTGCTTTCGTATTTAATTATAGAGCTGGATGTTCCCCTGGTGCAGATTGAGTTTACCACCCAGAAAGGTTTGGCCAACCTGGGCCTGCTGCTGGATAAAAACGTGGTCAGGTTGCACACGCTATCCCTGGAGGAAGATAATAAGAAAAATTACGATATTGCTGCAATGGTGGACCGCTTTAACTTGGCGGCTACGGAACGCAATATCAGGGTTTTGCTGCTGCATACATATATGAAAAGCGATGAGCCGGATATGCTGACCTTTAATCTCCAACTGGCTCAGGCCACACGGGACAACCTCGAAGCCGAGGGACTGCAGGTGGGAGAGGCGTCAGAGCTGCAGCCCATGCAAAATTCCCGGCTGGTTCTGTTTGTGACCGGGCTGGGTGTAATTGCTGGGGCAGTACTGCTGGTGTTAATGCTGGGCTGGACCAGGGCAGCCATGGGCATTGGTCTGCTTGGCCTGCTGGCCTGGACCGGCATGTTGGCCGTTGAGCTGGTTACCCCGGCCCGCAAAATAATGGCCTTTCTTGCGGTGGTGGTTTTCCCCACCCTGTCCTTGATGGTAAACGTGAGGCAGGGCGGGGCTTCGGTGGGCCAAAGTATCCTGCTGCTGCTGCGCACTTCCCTTTATTCACTGGCCGGGGCCTTATTGATGGTGGGCTTGTTAGGCGATATCGGCTTTATGCTGAAGCTGGACCAGTTTTCCGGCGTTAAATTGGCCCACGTGGTGCCATTACTGCTGCTGGTGGTGATATTTTTCTTCAGGGGGACTAAGGGCGGCAGCTGGCAGCGTAAATTGCAGGAACTGCTGGAAGAGCCGATACTGGTCAAGTTTGTCCTTATCGGTGGGTTGCTCTTAGTGGCGCTGATGGTTTATGTTTCCCGTACCGGCAACGAATCCGCGGCGATATCAAGTTGGGAATTGCAGTTTCGTGCCTTACTGGACAATATCCTGGGCGTGCGTCCCCGCACCAAGGAGTTTTTGCTGGGGCACCCATTGATGCTGCTTATGTTATACCTGGGCTACCGGAACAACATGTATCTACCGCTGCTGCTGGGCGGGACTATTGGTCAAATCTCCCTGGTTAACACATACGCCCATATCCACACTCCGCTGGTTATTTCATTGCTGCGCAGCCTGCACGGTCTCTGGCTGGGTATACTTATTGGCCTGATGCTGATTGCCCTCTGGCGCTTTAGCGAAGCACTGCTGGTTAATCACCGGGGCTGGCTTCGGAGGGATTAAAGGTCAATGGTGAGATGTGGAAGGGCAATCTGGGGAACACATATTAGTGTTCCCCATTTTTTTGCAGCCGGCGAAGGGTCGGCACTTTATAACAGCTTTCCCTTTTCTACATAACTTTTTAATATCATATAAGCAGTACCATTGGTTATTTCCCCGTCATTGTTATCAATCTGCTGCAGTACCCGGGGGTCAAAGAAATCCTGCTTTAATAAAAGTTGATATGCCTGCTTCTTAGTTAAATCCTTCTTCCCAAGATACTGCAGCAGCATGTAGGAAACGTCCTGCACCGTTAAGGCATTGCCCTCGGAATAAAGCAGTGGTGTTTCTATCTCCTCGGTGTTAAGCTTAGTTACCCAAAGCAGCAGGTTAATAAACTTCCCCTCACTCATCTTCTCATCCAGATCGTATTCATTCTCATAGCCGCCAAAAACCAGACCGTAACTTCGCACAAATTTTAAACCTGGGTAAGCCCAGTGTTTCGTTTCCGGCGTCTGGTAGTGGAAGGGCTTAAGCTCCATCCCCTGTTGGTTTAAACGCTGCCGCAGCTCAGTAAGATAAGCTTTGTGTCCACTTAGCTCGCTCACCGGAACACCTTTGGCACTACTCAACGCGGCGGCTACCCCGGCAGCCTGACCGGCGGCCATCCCCACCGGGATAACCCTGGCGCTGCCGTGAGCCAAAGAATCAAAGCTGGCAGCTCGGCCCACGACCATTAAACCAGCGATATTTTGGGGAATTAAAGCCCGCAGCGGAATCCCGTATTGTTTCGGCACCCCGACAATAGCCCCTTTAAAGTTGGTGTCCAGCGCCTGAATGTCAATTGGGTAGGAGCCGCAGGCTATCGTGTCGGGAAAATCCCGGTTTTCCAAAACATCGTCCACCGTCAGCCGGTACTCACCATAAATATGGCGTGACTCCCGGACATAGAATTCGGGCGCTAGCGCCACCAGTTCAGCGTGGGCGAAGCCGGGAATATGCTCCCTGAAATATTCAATAATAAGCGGAAGCTCCTGCTCTGCCAGCGCACGGGCCGTGGCCAGCTGTTGTTTATCCAGCGGGTTAATATTATACACATGCAGCGCATTCACCAGCACCGTGCCATCCTTTTGCCGGCCAATGTTTAAGCCCCGTATCCCTACCTGCTCATTACTTGGCCGGTACTTGGCCATCACCTCGCCAAAGCCCCAGGCGCTGACCGTGTTGATGCCGACATAGTGGGTGCCCGATAACCTTTGGAGGACAATGTTAAAGCCTAATTTAAGCCAGTCCAGCCTGGAGATCCCCTTCAGCTGGAAAACAGGGGTCACGGCCATATTCCTTGTCTCATAGCCCATATCACTCTGCCCGAAGCTGTAGGCTGCCCCGGCCAAGGCTGCCAGGTCGGCATCCTGAGTGGCATCAATGACAATGTCTGCAGTGAAAGGCCGCTCACCGCCGTCTTGTTCAGTGACCAGAATACCGGTTACCGTGCAAGGTCCGACTGCGTCAGGGGTTACGACAGGCTTGATCGAGGCCGCACCGAGCAAAATCTGGATATTGGGCTCATTTTCAACCAGTTTATTAAATACTTTCGAAGCAGTACTGACATCAAAGGAATCTCCTTCTACCTGCTCAAAGAATTCGAGAAAAATTCCTTTGTTTAAAATCTCTCCCCCGGGAGCGTAGTTCATATCAATAGTATTTAACCAGCCCCGGGTCATTAAGCCACCCAGCACCGGCCGGGTATCCACCAGCAGTGTGGCTAGCCCATTCCTGGCCCCGGATACAGCTGCGACAACCCCTTCCGGGTCACTGCCCACCACAATTAAATTGTAGTGCCGGTTTTGGGCAGCGGGTGCCGCCGGCGGTGCTGGAGACATGGGTGTAGGCTCTGGACGCCTGTCTAACAAAAAATATAAGCCTGTAACTGCAGTGATCAGCAGGACAGCCCATAATATGCAGCGCTTCATTTTGCTCACCTTATTTATTCAACATTTTCCAATTACGTTATCATTATATATCATAAAACCTTCATTTAATAGAGCGTGTAATAGAAGCGTGTGGTAACCTGATTTCATCAACATATTTTTTATTAATAATGGTAATCATGGTATTGACGCCAGTATGTTGGGAGGTTTTAACAAAGGTTGGGATCGATTAGGACAGGGTAAGGGGCAGGAAATATAACAGACTTGTCGAATAAAAACTAGAAGCTGTTATTCTGCTCTTGATTTTTGCGCAACAAAATACTGCCTAAGTACGTCTAAAATTATATAACGGGTGATATGATGAGAGTTAAACTACTAAACGCACCAGTAGACAGCCTAACCATGGAGCAATGTGTTGAACGGGTAGCGGAATTAATCAAGGTAGGGAGCCCGCATCGGGTGATTACCCTGAACCCTGAAATCCTCTACCAGGCTGTGCAGTCTGACCATACCCTGCTGGGGCTGCTCAACAAGGCCGACCTGGTTACCGCCGATGGAGAGGGTATCGTCTGGGCCGGCCGGGTGGCGGGCACGCCGTTCCCGGAGCGGGTTACCGGTATAGACTTAATGCTGCGCCTAGTGGAGCGGGCTGCTGCCGAAGGATGGCCCATCTACCTACTGGGGTCCGCGCCCGGGGTGGCCGAAGAGGCCGCGGCCAATTTAACCCGCCGCTATCCCGGACTGCAGGTGGCCGGGACCCGGCATGGCTACTTTAAGCCCGACGAGGAAGCCGGCCTGGCGCAGGCCATTTTAGAAGCCGCGCCGCAGCTGCTCTTTGTGGCCCTGGGAGCGCCGGCCCAGGAAAGGTGGATTGACTGCCATATTGAGCACTTAGGCTCCGTGGTAGCTATCGGGGTGGGCGGCAGTATGGACGTCATCTCCGGCCGGGTGGCGCGAGCGCCCCTGTGGATGCGAAAATTAAAAATTGAATGGCTGTGCCGGCTGTTCATGGAGCCGTCGCGCTGGCGGCGCATGCTGGTACTGCCAAAATTCGCCTGGCTGGTGCTGAAGACTTACCGGTTCAGCCGCCAATAAGGATAATTTTAGTTGAAGAAAACCCTGGAAAGATATATTATGTGGGTGTAGGTTTTTTTATCCAGTTAACTATTTGGATGGTGGCAAAAGGGAGGCGTGCTTGCAAGTATGTCTGAAAGAAAAAAAAGGAAATTAAAAAGCAAACTGCGCCTGGCAGTATTTATCGTGGCGTTGGTCGGCCTGTTTGCCGGCGGTTTTGCAGCGGCGAACAGCTTTCTGTGGCCACTGCTAACCGGCAAATCTCTGGTGGGCCTGGGTAACGATGACGCCGAAGATCTTGCCCAAATGCCGGGTATCAATGTGCTGATGATGGGTGTCGATGAGCGCGACGATGATGTAAGCCAGCGAACAGATACCATGATCCTGGCCAACATCAATAACAAGGAAAACCGGGTGGCGATGCTCTCCATACCCCGCGATACAAAAGTAAATATTCCAGGTTACGGAGTTAATAAAATTAATTCAGCCAACATTTTCGGCGGCCCCGAGCTGGCTATGCAAGAGGTAGCCGAGCTTACCGGCGTGAATGTGGATTACTATGTGCTCACTAACTTTAGCGGGTTTAAGGATATCGTGGACGCCCTAGGTGGGGTTACAGTGGATGTAGAAAAGAACATGGATTACGCTGAAGGGCTTTATAACGGTGTCTATGACATCCACCTGGCCAAAGGAGTGCAGGAACTTAACGGTACCCAGGCTTTAATGTATGCCCGCTTCCGCAATGATGAGCTGGGTGACATCTCCCGTACCCAGCGCCAGCTCAAATTATTGCAGGCCATCGGCAACGAAGCGATGCAGCCCAGTTCAATCGGCAAGCTGCACAAGCTGGTGCCCGAAATCTATAAAAATGTGGATACCAACTTAGGGCTGTCGCAAATGGTAGCCCTGGCCAAGGCGGCCAAAAACCTGGGCAACGTGCAAATAGTCACCCAGACCATGCCGGGCTGGTTTTTAGATGAACCCGGGGCCAGCTATTGGTATGTGGATCCTTCGACAGCCAAGCAGGTAGCCACAGCTTTATTTGAAGAAGGCAAGGTTGTGGAAGTGGTGCAGGGAGCTCTCACGGACGGCCAAAAGCCCACCCAGGTAGCCCTGGAACACATCAGGCCGGCCGAGCAGGTGCAGAAGGATGATTCCGAGGCAGGCTCCGGCACTACTACTGATAACAGATCTGAATACGAATATGAAAATGACACACAGGATTATGACGAGCCGGATACCGGTGAATTTATATACGAGGACAGCGGAGAGGAGCCGTTCATCGAAGGCGATGCCGGCGACAGCAACGCATATGCTGACAATGAGCAGCCGCTGGAGGACTCGTTTACAGACACATTTGACCCTGCCGTACCCGAGTCAATTAACCAGCCGGAACCTGAGACGAACGAGCATGTAGATGTCATTATTAATACTTATCCATAGGATAAATTAAATTTCCACGCCCGCCTCTGATTTGTCATGGACGGGTGTGTTTTTATTTAGCTATGGAGCGGGGACAATTAAACAATGCAATTATACGGAAAAATTTTCGTTAGTTGGCAGGAAAAAATAAAAGAATGTTGAAGCTTATGCTAATTAGGCTGCTATGATTTTGTCACTAGATTAACTAATTAGCATAAAGGCAGTTCTAGATAATAGACGTTTTCCAAGAACGGATATTAATTTAATGAAAGGAGAGAAGAAATTGTTAAGGAAAAAATTTATTGTGGTGCTGGTATTGGCATTCTGTTTGGCGTTAACCGCAGGGGGGCTGGCCTGGGCAGCCGGTTTCAGCGACGTTCAGGGACACTGGGCTGAGGATGAGATCAATGAGTGGGATTCACTGGAGATGACCAATGGTTACCCTGATGGCACCTTTAAGCCAAACAAGCAAGTGACCAGGGCAGAGTTTGTGGCGTTAGTTAACCGGGCCTTCTGCATAGATGAAACAGACAGCGACCCGGGCTTCACCGATGTGCGCCCTGGCCAGTGGTATTACGATGACGTGGCTGCCGCCAAAACTGCGGGCTATATTGAGGGTTATCCCGATAATAAATTTAAGCCTAACAACGGTATTTCCCGCCAGGAAGTAGCTGCCATTTTAACCAGACTGTTGGACCTTGAAGAAACCACTGACGGGTTGGATAGCCTCACGGATGATAACAAAATTGCTGACTGGGCACGGGGCTATGTCGGCACAAATGTAGACAGCGGTGTGTTTATTGGTATGCCTGACGGCACCTTCCAGCCTGCAAGAGGGATCACGCGTGCTGAGACACTGGTTGTTCTAGACAGGGCATTAGGAGATAAAACCCCCGGAGATTGCGACGGTAATGGAAGTACTGATGACAGCACCGATATAATAAGTGATGATAAAAGCGGTATTGAAGGCACTGTGACCTTAAACGGCAAGCCGGTAGAAGACGCAACAGTCAAGGTTTATAAAGCTAATGTAAATAAAGTACTTGAAACAGAATACACCAACGAAGATGGTAAATTTGCATTTAAGTTGACTCCTGGTAAATATGATATTACCGCCAGCTCTGATAACAAAAAAGACAGTAAAAACAATATCGAAGTGGAAGAATCAGAGTACACCAATTTGGAACTAAAATTAAGAAGAACTAGTTCAGGCGGTGGTGGAGGTGGTGGCAGTAGCCACAGCACAACACCTAAATTAACAGCTGCTACAATTACAATTAATCCCCAGGGTGATAACAACGCTAACATAACGATACCCATAACCCTCACCAGTGACGGCTTGAAGGGGACAATTGATTTAAGCGGATATAAAGATTTGGATTGCGTGATCAGCAGTTCGGTAACTTGTAACGAAGCTGCAGACCTAAAAGCAACCAGCGTCATTGGGGATTACGGTGACATGCTTAGCCTAGTGCAGAGCAAGCCGAAAACCCAGACATTGGCGGCTGACACAGTTGTAGAATTAGATTTGCTTAAATATCTTGACGAGCTTGAGCCCCAGGATGACGGTATAAGCATGTTGTACCTGCGCGTACTGCTGGGCAATCAGGCAACCATTAACGGTACACTAACTCATAACGGCGACACCGAAAATGTTAGTCTAACGGTAATTCTGGATAAAGCTGTCTAAGCCTATATTAGAAAGCAACAAGTTCCAATGAATGCCCCTTGCCGGGTTTAATACCCCAGGGGCATTTTTTTGATGGGGGGACAACATTGCAACGGGAAAAACACAAAAAGAGAAGAAAGCACCGCAGAAGTATTAAAATACCCAGCTACTGGTGGGTGGTGGCGCTGGCCGTTGGCTTATGTATACTAACGGTAGGTCTGGTTAGTTTTAGCAGTACTAACCGATTTCAGCCTATTTCCTATATTCCTATGGAGCATCTGGTTGCCTTGAACAAAGGTGAGGACACCGGAGGCGGTTACGTATTCGGACCACCCCAGGGCTCAACGCCCCCGGCATTCGGCCAGGGCGAAATCGCGGTGAATTTATACGAACCTGCCCCGAGCGGCCTGAGCAGGGAAGGAAAACTGCTTTTTATTCAGAATAAATATCTTAACCTGTTCAACAGGCTCGAAACTGCTTACCGGCAGGAGCTGCAGCGCCTAGCTCAGTCTGCCTGGCAGGATTACCAGGCCAGCCGGAGCGGCCACCATGATATTTCCGTGCCTGCCCTGGCCCGGCAGTATATCAGTGCGGCCCGCAGCCTGGAAAAGCAAGCCGATGCGGAATTTGCCGGCATGCTGGTGATCATGAAATCCGAGCTTAAGGCCGAGGAACTGCCCACAGACCTGGTCCAACAGGCGGAAAAGGAATACGAGCGGCAAAAAAGTGAAACGCGTAAAGAAATGCTTAAACAGGTGGCGAGCTTAATAAATGATTGACCTGCATATACATATCCTACCGGGCATCGATGATGGTCCTGTCACCCTGCAGGAAGCCGCAGCCATGGCCCGCCTGGCCTTGGCTGCAGGTACCAGTGCTGTTGTAGCCACTCCCCACGTGGCGCCCGGCCTGTATGACAACGACAAAGCAGGTATATTGGCAGCCGTGCAGGATCTCCAAAGTTACCTGCAGCAGTGCGAAATCGGTTTACAGGTTTACCCCGGGGCGGAATACCTGCTGGAGCCTGGCCTGGCGGAAGGACTGGCCGCAGGGGAGGTGCTTACTCTGGCGAACGACGGCAGGTATCTACTGGTGGAATTCCCGGCCATGGGTATACCGGTATTCTCGGAACAGGCTCTGTTTGAAATCTGTCTTCAGGGGGTAACCCCCGTCATAGCCCACCCCGAGCGCAATGGCGACTTCCTGCGGGACCCCGGCAAACTGCTGTCCCTGCTGGACCGGGGGGCTCTGTGCCAGGGCACTGCGCACAGCTTTAACGGTTTATTCGGAAAACGGGTGCGCCAGGTAGCTTTAACCTACCTGCGTGAGGGCTGCTACAGCTTTATCAGCAGCGACGCTCACGGCGACGGTGCCCGCGGCCCCGCCCTGTCAGATTTCCTAACCGTGGCAGGGGATTATGACCCGAACGTGGGCGAATTGCTGACCGCTGTCAATCCCAGGCTGCTGCTTAGCGGGGACCCCTTGCAGGTCGCGCCAAAACTCACACAAACCAGCGGGTTAAAAAAACGTGGTTTTTGGAGTCGGCTGTGGAGTAAATAGGAGGACCAGGCAGGAAAAATATTATTTACCGTTGAATTATACAGTTAAGCAACTTGGGGGAGTGAACTACTTTTGGAAGAGAAACAGGATTATGTTGAATCCGATGTTATAGACTTGCGGCAAATTCTTGAGGTTTTGCGAAAATGGCGCTGGTTAATTATCGCCATAAGCTCTCTGGCGTTAACTATTAGTGTGGTTATGAGCTATTTCGTGATTGATCCGGTATACGAAGCCAAGTCTATGCTGGTGGTCACTATGCCCGTTACCGATCCCACTAAGTTTGGAACCACAGGTCAAGCTAATACCGATGACCTGGAATCGGTAATCAGCACCGTATCCCGCATGCCCGTTATGACCATGAATACCTATGTGGGACAGCTGACCAGTGACACCATGTATGAGCGGACAGTCAAAAGTATGGGCTTGGATAAGCAGGGCTATAGCGGCAAGAACCTTGCCGGCATGGTTAAGGCCGAGGTGGCCAAGGACAGTAACATTATCATGCTCAAGGTACAGCACACCGACCCCCGGCTGGCGTCCGATGTGGCTAATGGCCTGGCAGGAGAATACCTTGCCTACCTTTCGGAAGAAAACAAGAGAAAGATGACCCAGTCTACCGAATTTCTAAGCGTGCAAAAAGCTGAGACTGAGCAGCAGCTGAATAAATTACTAACTGAGTTGAAAAATTTTAATTCCGGCTCCACCAGCGTTGAGTTCATGCAGAAACAGTTTGAAATCCTGACCACAGATCTGAACACCTACCAGAACAACCTGGACGCGGCCCGGGTGCAGGTTGCGCAGCTGCAGTCAGCGGTAAACAGCCTGCGGGACAAGCTGAACTCCACGCCGCAGAAGATTACCACCCAGTATACCCGGCCGGCGGATACTTTTGTACCTATTGATCCTGCTGCTGAAACTGAACCGGCTCAACCCACGGCGACTGTCGTGACTGAGGAACAAATTAACCCGGTTTACCTTTCACTAAGCGAACAGCTCAGCGCCAAGGAAACCGAGCTGGCGGAAAAAAGGGCCCTATTTACGGCTAACCAGAACACCGTCACCCGGCTGAAATCTGAGCTGGCCGAGCTGCAGTCGCAGCTGGGCAGCAAGCAAATTGATCAGCAAAAGCTGCAAAATGAAATAAACCGCCTGCAGGAAACCCAGAACCTGCTGGCCCAAAAGGTTACTCAAACCCAGATTGCCCAGTCCATCGATATGGGCAACACCACCATTGATATAGCTTCACCGGCACTGGTGCCCTCTGGCCCGGTAAGGCCCAATAAACAAATGAACGTGGCGGTGGCTCTGGTACTGGGCTTGATGATCTCGGTAGGCCTGGCCTTTCTGTTGGAATTCATGGATAACACTATCAAAACCCCTGATGATGTGCAAAAACACCTGGGCCTTCCGGTGGTGGGCACAATTCCATCTAAGCCGGCAGAAGGCAAATCAAGTCGCAGGTTCTTCAGGCTGCGCCGGAACTGACACGTATTGAATTTAAAACCAATAAACTTTAGCTATCTTGAAGCCAAGCCCGGGGTCTTGCCCGGGTTTAATTAACTAAATCCCAATGAACCAGCGAGGTGCAAAAATGGGACACAGAATAGTCATATCCGGTTATTACGGGTTTGACAATCTGGGGGACGAAGCAGTGCTCTTCAGCATGCTGCAGTCCCTGCGCCGGGAGATACCCGGCCTGGAAATTACCGTGTTATCCAACAACCCGGCTGCCACGATGCGGGAATACGGCGTGGCGGCAGTGAACCGCTGGAGCATGCGCCAGGTGGCCGACGCCCTGCTGCGCAGTGAATTACTTATCAGCGGCGGAGGCAGCCTGCTCCAGGACGTCACCGGAGGCAAAAGCATGTTTTATTATCTGGGCATCATCTGGCTGGCCCGTCTGCTCCGCCGCCCGGTGATGTATTACGCCCAGGGTATCGGCCCGGTAAACACGTCCACCGGGCGGTGGCTGGTGGGTATGACCACTCAGCGCGTGCAGGTCATTACTGTGCGTGATGGCGAATCCTTAAAGGACCTGCGTGCCATGGGCGTGCAGCGGACCGTTGAGGTAACCGCCGACCCGGTGCTGGGCCTGCACCCCGGCGATATCAACCTGGCGGAGGGGGCGGGGATACTCGCCCGGTACGGTATAATCCCGGGCAGCCCGGTGGTGGGGATTGCCGTGCGCCCCATACCTGGCCGGTCAACCTGGGAAACCAGGCTGGTGCAGGCCTGCGATAACTTGGCCAGGGCCGGGATGCAGGTGGTATTTATCCCCATGCAAATCCCCGCAGACCTGACCTTGTCCCAGAGGCTGGGCGCGGCTATGCTTGATCCCTATGTCATCATCGAAGAAAAATTAAACGTGTCCCAGATGCTTGCCCTGGTGGGCAACTTGGACCTGCTGGTGGGTATGCGCCTGCACGCCCTGATTTTCGCTGCGGTCAACGGTGTGCCTCCCCTGGGCATTGTATATGACCCCAAGGTGGAGAGGTTTTTGAACCGCCTGGGCATTCCCCACGCCGGTCAGCCCGGGGATGTGCGGAGTGACGAACTTACCCGCATGGCCCAGAATTTTTTATCCAGCCGGAAGGAACTGCGGGAGCAGATTTCCCGCCGGGTTTTCGATCTGCGGAGCACATCCGAGCAAACCGTCAGGATAGCTCACCAGATATTAAAGGGTCGGTCTTAAACATCACGAAATTAGCCAATAATATATGGGGTCAGGCTTTAACTTTATTAAACTAACTGTGCACGCTCTAAATCAAGGAGGATTACCCAAAACTATGGATATTAAGGAAATTATGGAGATATTGCCCCACCGGTATCCTTTTCTGCTGGTGGACCGCATTGAAGAAGTAGTGCCCGGCGTAAAAGCAGCGGGCATTAAAAACGTGTCCGCCAATGAACCTTATTTTCAAGGGCACTTTCCGGGCTTCCCGGTGATGCCCGGGGTACTGGTGATTGAGGCGATGGCCCAGGTGGGAGCAGTGGCCGTGCTGAGCATGCCGGGGTTTGCCGGCAAACTGGCTCTGTTTGCGGGGATTGACAAAGCCCGCTTCCGGCGCCAGGTGATGCCCGGCGATGTGCTGCGCCTGGAAGTGGAGCTGCTTAAGGTACGCAGCAGCCTGGGAAAGGGCAAAGCCGTGGCAACCGTGGACGGTGATACTGTCGCCGAAGCTGAACTAATGTTTGCCATCGTGGACCGGGAGTAGTGACGGTATGCCGCAACATGTAAGATAAACGCCGTGAGACGGGGAGAAGTGGGACAAACTCGGGCAATTTACGAGCTAATCAATGAATCAGCCCGAATATTGACTGTTTTTGTCCTTTATGCATATAACACTAGGTGCTAAAATAAGCATAGCTACGTGTACGTTGACTTAACTGGATGTTGGAGGGATAAAATTGGCCTACTACATATTGCCCCTGCTGCTGGCCCTAATAGTGGGATACCTGTTAACCCCGGCGGTGCGGGTGCTGGCCTTAAAAGTTGGGGCGATGGATCTCCCGGACCCGCGCAAGGTGCATCGCGGCATCATGCCCCGCATGGGCGGGCTGGCCGTTTACCTGGCCTTCGTCGCGGCTGTGCTCATGTTTCGTGAACTAACCCTGCAGGTTTGGGGTCTGCTGGCAGGGGCAACAGTAATCCTGCTGGTGGGAATTCTGGACGATATCAAGGGACTTTCTGCCCGGGTCAAGCTGGCCGGTCAAATTTTGGCCGCAGCGGTAATTGTGCCTTTTGGCATTCAAGTTCATTATATAACTAACCCGTTAAACGGTGAATTGATCTTCCTGGGCGTGCTTAGCATTCCGGTGACTATCTTCTGGGTGGTGGCGGTCACCAACGCCGTTAACCTAATCGATGGCCTGGACGGCCTAGCCGGTGGTGTCTCAGCCATTGCAGCCATGACCATGGCCGCTGTAACCTTGACCCAGTGGGGCTCTGCGGGCATGGAAAATATTATGCTGGAGCTCACCCTGGTGGCGGCGCTGATTGGTTTTTTGAAACACAACTTTTTCCCGGCTAAAATCTTTATGGGTGACACCGGCTCGTTGTTCCTGGGCTTCACCCTGGCAGTCATGGCCATCACGGGCCTGACCAAGAGCGTTGCGGCTGTTTCCGTGATTATCCCGCTGGTCATCCTGGGCGTACCCCTGCTGGACACCTTCTTTGCGGTGGTCAGGCGCTACCATGAGCACAAGCCCATTTTTGAACCCGACAAGGAACACCTGCACCACTGCCTTATGGCCATGGGCCTCAGTCACCGGCAGACGGTGCTGGCCATATACGTGCTTAGCGCTTTCCTGGGTCTCACCGCGGTAGTCTTGAACATGGTGACCAGCCACCAGGCCCTGGCTTTGCTGGTGCTACTGGCGGTGGTAGTGATTTACCTGGCCAACCGGGTGGGTGTACTGGGCAGAACGCAGCAGTCTGGCTACAGCCTGACTACCGAAGAAAACACAAAACAATCCACGAAAATGTAAGCTAGGACAGGCAGTTGCCTGTTCCTTTCTTATCCCGGCTTAAACCAGGCAACGCTGTCTGCCGGTCCACCTGCCTGTCCCGGTTAAGGCGCACCAGGTAGTCTTTGTACATATCCTCCCGCCGTAAATCCTCCAATTTAATTAACTTAATCTTCTTAACTTTCATTGACCTTAGTTCTCCTTTGGCGGATAATGAATAAACAAACAGTCCGCAGGTAAAATATAGCTTGTACAATATATGAAACACACTGGTTAAAAATACTCATTTTTGATAAAATCTGTATATTGGCAATGGCTGAGCAAATTGGTAGGAGGTTGATTGGTATGCAACAAATTAAATTCGGTACAGACGGCTGGCGCGGCATTATTGCGGACGACTTTACCTTTGAAAACGTGAGGATTGTAGCCCAGGCCGTGGCTGAATACGTAAACGGGCAGGACATGGGTCACAAGGGCATTGTGGTGGGCTACGACAACCGCTTTCTATCGAACCGGTTCGCAGACACCATAGCGGACGTCATGGTTCAGAACGGCATCAAGGTCTATCTGTCTAACGGACCGCTGCCCACCCCGGTAACTGCCTTCGCCGTTAAAGTGCACGACGCCGCCGGCGCGGTGATGCTTACCGCCAGCCACAACCCGCCGGAATATAACGGCTTTAAATTTATCCCCGATTACGCCGGCCCCGCGCTGCCCCACATCACCGAAGCCATCGAAGAAAATATCGCTCGGCTGCAGAGCGGCGCTGGGAAGCAGAAGTTCTTTTTTCAGGAACAGTCCGTGGAACTGGCACCAGCCCGGCCACGAGTAGCCGAGCGCATCATGATTGACCCGCGCTCCGAATACTTCGAACACCTGGAGAAGCTGGTGGACATGAAGGCCATCGTCGAGTCCAACTTGCAGATCATGGTAGACGCTATGCACGGCAGCGGCATAGGCTACCTGGACGCCATGCTGGTGCGGGCCGGCCTCACTGTGGAACAGCGCCGCTGCTCCCGAGACCCGTTGTTTGGCGGCAACCTGCCGGAACCCACGGGCCAAACCCTGTCCTGTAACTGTGACTGGGTCAAGGAAAAGCACGGCCGACTGGGGCTGGCTATGGACGGTGACGCCGACCGGTTCGGCATCATCGACAGCACCGGCGAGTACATTACCCCCAACCAGTTCTATCCTGTGCTCTACCACCACCTGATCACCAAAAAAGGTTTGCTCGGGCCGGTAACCCGTACGGTAGCCACCACCCACAAGCTGGACCGCATTGCGGAAAAATACGGGCAGGCGGTTTACGAAACCGCCGTGGGTTTCAAATATATCGGTCAGAATCTTCTGGAGAAGGGCTGCGTATTGGGCTGTGAGGAAAGCGGCGGCCTGTCCATTAAGGGGCACATTCCGGAGAAGGACGGTATTCTGGCCGGCCTGCTGGCGGCGGAAATAGTGGCCGTCAACCGCAAGAGCCTGGCTGAATTAGCCCGAGAACTGGACCAGGAATATGGCAAATTATACAGCGACCGGCTGGATGTGCACACCACACCTAGCCAAAAGCAAGATGTGCTGGATAAGCTAAAAGGTTTTGCCCCGGCGCAGGTGGCAGGGGAGGCGGTAAAAGATAAAATTACCTTAGACGGGCTCAAACTGGTGCTGGCCAGTGGGGAATGGACGCTAGTGAGGGCCTCGGGCACCGAGCCATTATTCAGAATCTACGCCGAAGCAAAGGATGAGCTGCGGGTCCAACAAATTCAGGCCGATATGATGTATCAAATCGGCTTAACTAGGTCTTAAAGAGCAATAAAAAGGGAGATGCCTTTTTGGAGGTATCTCCCTTAATTATTTATAAATATTGTAAAATTAAGCAGGATAATCAGTGTTTTATGCCGAAGTAATGGTCCACAGTATATATTTTACAAATCATCCTTAATAAAAGAGGTACATACAATGGCTGATCAAACAGCTACCGAACTGATCACAACCGCATCAAAGTCTCCTTTTGCGGAAGCTTTCCGTACCCTGCGCACTAATATTAATTATGCCGGCCTGGATAAACCTTATCGGATTATTTTGGTGACCAGCGCCGGGCCAGGAGAAGGCAAAACCACCGTAACCTCCAATCTGGGTGTGGTGATGGCTCAAGTTAATAAAAAAGTATTGATTGTCGACTGCGACCTGCGCCGGCCGAATGCGCATAAGGTATTTGGGCTGAACAACAGCGCAGGTGTTACCCAGACGCTGATCAATGACGCTGATCCGAAAGTCCTGGCGCAGGAAACTCAAATTCCAGGTTTATATGTACTAACCAGCGGACCCATTCCCCCCAACCCGGCAGAACTAATGGGCTCCCATCGTATGCAGGCACTGCTCTCCCGGGCCGTGGAAGGTTATGACTTCGTGCTGGTGGATTCACCTCCCGTGAACATGGTTACCGATGCTCTCCTGCTCTCTTCCATGGTGAACGGGGTACTGATGGTGGTGCAGAGCGGAGATACCCGCATTGAGCACGCCAAGGAAGCCCTGAATAAGCTGAACAAGGTGGACGCCAAAATGGTTGGTGTAATACTGAACGATATGGACACCTCAGCCGGTAACTACTATTACTACAACAACTATTACTACTCCGACAATAAACAGAACGCCTCATAAAATTAGAGCGTTTGGATAAGTACCTGTCATATTCTACTTTAGTTATGACTGCTTAGATATGACAGCAAAAGGAGGACATAACTTTGCCCATAGATTATCCTGTCCCTGGAGCACAAGACTGCAAAGCCAGTCGGTTGGCCAGGGAGAAAAATAATATTGATCTCATCAAACAAAAACTAGTTAATATTGGCTACAGTAGCACTGAAATAGAGTATTTGGCGCACCAGTTTGCCGGGAAAGACAAAATTAAAGACCTCAGTGTAGAAGACCTGCGGGCGCTAAAAGAATCGCTGCAGCAACAGCTGGACCTGGCTAATAAATGCTTGGAGATACCGTAAATAAAAAGGGGGCAGGCTTGGTTTGCTGGTGAACGGACTGTTTAGAAAAATTTTACTCATGCTATGCGACGCCATACTGATTAATTTAGCCATTATAGCGGCATATATGCTGCGCTTTGAAAACTTTAATTTTACTAGTCCTTATTTAATTAACTACTATAAAATTGCGCCGCCTATCATTTTGATTTATCTGGCCAGCCTTTACCTGATGAAGCTGTATAATCGGGTCTGGGCTTATGCCAGCACCGGCGAGCTTTTTGCCATCGTTCATGCGATATCCCTGGGTTGTCTAGGCACAGTTGCCTTCACCTACCTGTCTGAAACACTGCTCCCCCGAAGCGTCTTGGTGGTGTCCTGGGCCTTCATAATTCTACTGGTGGGCGTCTCCCGGCTGGGTTGGCGCATACGAATGGACCACAAAAAAAGATACGGCCGCCAGGGCAAGCGCACCTTAATCGTTGGAGCCGGTGACGCCGGTGTACAGGTAGCCCGGGAACTTAAAAACCACGACAGCGGCCTGTTGCCGGTGGGCTATATCGACGACGACGTAAACAAGCAGCACCAGAGTATACTGGATATCCCGGTGCTGGGCACCCGGGACCGGATAGCCAATCTGTGTAAGCAATATAGCATAGAGGCCATCATTATTGCCATCCCCTCCGCGGATGCATCAACCATCAGAGAAATATTCGAGTTGTGTAAAAATACCAGACTGGAAGTAAAAACACTGCCCGGCCTGTACCAGCTAATTGACGGCGAGGTATCCGTCAGTAACCTGCGACCGGTGGCAATTGAAGATTTACTGCAACGAGAGCCGGTGAAATTAGACATGGGGGAAATATCCGGCTATATCAGGGGAGAAACCGTATTGGTAACTGGGGCCGGGGGGTCCATAGGCTCAGAGCTCTGCCGGCAGGTTGCGCGGTTCAGCCCCAAAGAACTGATCCTACTGGGCCACGGAGAAAACAGCATCCACGGTATATGGTTAGAACTGGCCGATAAGTTTCTCAGATTGCCCTTGAGGGTAGAAATTGCCGACGTGCGGGACAAGGACAAGATAAACCGCATTTTCATAAAATATCGGCCAGGACTGGTATTCCACGCTGCGGCGCATAAGCACGTGCCCCTGATGGAAATGCACCCGGACGAAGCAGTGAAAACAAACATTCTGGGTACCAAAAACCTGGTTGAGGCGGCGGACAGCGCAGGCACCAAAACCTTTGTGTTGATCTCCACCGATAAGGCGGTGAACCCCTCCAGCGTGATGGGAGCCACCAAGCGGATGGCCGAGCTCGTCGTCCAGCAAATGGATCGGCTCAGCGAAACCCGGTTTGCAGCCGTGAGGTTTGGCAACGTGCTGGGCAGCCGTGGCAGCGTGGTGCCTATATTCGAACAGCAAATAAGAAAAGGCGGCCCGGTTACCGTCACCGACCCGGAAATGAAGCGTTACTTCATGACCATACCGGAAGCGGTGCAGCTGGTCATCCAGGCGGGCTCAATGGCCAGCGGCGGTGAAGTGTTTATCCTGGACATGGGACAGCCTGTGAAGATAGTGGATCTGGCCAGGGATTTGATCAGGCTGTCCGGTTTAGAGCCGGATAAGGATATCAAAATAAAATTTACAGGCATCAGACCTGGGGAAAAACTATTCGAAGAATTGCTCACCGCCGAGGAAGGTTCCGCGGCTACCAAGCATAAACGAATTTTCGTAGCCAGACCCTGCCTGGTGGAAATATCAACTTTAGAGCAGCAGCTACTGATGCTGGCCCAAGACCCCACCAGGCTAAAGGATAGCGATGTCTTCAGCGCCCTGGCGGCGATATTGCCTAACTTCAAGAGTTATAGGAAGCTGGTAGGTTAGGGCATTTTGGGGTCAGGCTTTAACTTTTTTAAATTAACTGTATTATCTGGATAATTGAATGCGTAACGGACAGACAAACATAATATGTCTGTTGGCAAAAGTGTTGATTCAATTGACCGTTTACTAAAAACGCCTCATCAAAGGTGAGCAGCACCCTGGCCGGGGAAGGAAAGTCCACTGTATCAGCGAATTAAGCGATTACTATCCTTAACGGCTTACAGTACAACCGTCGGTGCGTTTAATAATTACCGGTATGATGAACGGTTTTTGGGTAAATAATCTAAGATTATGCGGTGAAGAATAAAAGGGCTGTCGTCAAGAAAGAAGTTGCTGTGGCAAGTGACAATGATTAAGCTGTGGATTCCCGGGTAGCGGCACCGCACACTTTTTCAACCGCCAGGCAAACATCTTCCATATCTTGTTCAGTAAGGGTTGGGTGAGCCAGAAACATCAGTGAGGTTTCGCCCAACGCTTTTGCTGTCTTTAAACGCTCCGGCGGGCACAGCCCGGCTTTGACAAAGGCTTTTTCAAGGTAGATTTCACTGCAACTGCCGCTCAGGCAGGGGATGCCTTCCGCGTTTATCGCATCCATGATGCGGTTCCTGTCCCAGCCTTCCTTTAAGCACTCCGGCCGGATAAAAACGTAATATTTGTAATAGGCATGTTCCACAGCTACAGGTGGGATGGTTACTCTTAAAGCGGGAATGCCAGAAAAACCTTGGTTAAGCAGGGCCGCATTACTCCGGCGCTGCTTTAGCCAGGCGGGCAGTTTGATGAGAGCAACGCGCCCAATGGCTGCCTGCATTTCGGTTAACCGCCAGTTAGTGCCGAAGGATTCATGCAGCCAGCGAAAGCCGGGCGGGTGCCTGCGGTGGTAAACCGCCTCATAGCTTTTACCGTGATCCTTGAAGCTCCAGGCTTTCGCCCAGACATCCCGGTTGTTGGTGGTCAGCATGCCGCCTTCTCCGCCGGTGGTCATGATTTTGTCCTGGCAAAAGGAGAAAGCGGCCGCATCCCCCATTGACCCCACCGGGCGTCCCTTGTAGGTAGCCCCGTGGGCCTGGGCGCAGTCTTCAATAACGAATAGCCCGTGCTCTTGTGCAAAGGCTAAAATAGGGTCCATGTCACAGGGCCACCCGGCCAGGTGTACCGCAATGATCGCCCTGGTCCTGGGGGTGAGGGCGGCCGCAACCGTTTGGGCGGTGATGTTCTGGCTCACCGGGTCCACGTCGGCCATCAAGGGCACGGCGCCGCGCATTACTGCGCAGCTGGCCGAGGCTATGAAGGTTCGGCTGGTGACAATAACCTCATCCCCGGGGCCGATGCCCAGGGCGTATAAGGCCAATTCCAGGGCTAAGGTGCCGTTGGCCAGGGCAATGGCGTACCGACAGCCGGCAAACCGGGCAAATTCCTCTTCAAACTGACTCCCCTCCTGGCCGGTCCAGTAGTTTACCAGGCCGGATTTTAACACGGCAGAGGCGGCTGCAATTTCATCTTCAGCAAAGTAAGGCCAGGGAGGGAAGGGTTTAGTGCGCACAGGCTCCCCGCCGTTATAGGCCAGCTTGGACATGCTATCAATCACTCCACATTAATCATTTTTATATCAGATATATGCGGAATTAAAGGCAGTCGTTACTGGGACGTCATGCACCAAATGAGGTGGCTCGGCATAGTATGAATCCGGGAGGTGGCCCGCGATGTTTAAAATTACTGAGCTTAGCCGCAAGGATATTATTAATATCAAAGACGGCTCCAAATTGGGTGCGGTGAGGGATGTACATGTTGATTTGGCCGATGGTAAGGTGCAGGCCATTGTATTGGAAGGCACGAGGAAATATTTCCGGTTGCTGGGCGCGGGCGGGGATATTGTGATACCCTGGGAAAAGATTAAAAAAATCGGTGTGGATGCGGTACTGGTGGATCTGGATTAACAGCATGCTGCCGGTTAATAATTTGGTCGGGGAATATAAAAAAGGAGCTCACAACTGTGAACTCCTTTTTGGTGGGCCATTAGGGACTCGAACCCTAAACCTGACGATTAAGAGTCGCCTGCTCTACCAATTGAGCTAATGACCCTTGTCGCCATATTAGTATACCATAACCGTTTGAAAATGCAAAATAAAATTTTTTATAAATTTAAGTTTAATTGGTGTTTATGTATAACTATGTCGTTAACTTTGTTGACAGTAATTTCTACCCTTGTTAGAATAAACATGGTTTTTGTCACAGCGGAAAAAGCTAAGCTAGATTATTATGTAACGATTGTTCCGGACTGCATGTTGCTCATGCAGCCACAAGGGAGGTATGTTTTTTGGCTAAGCGCCTGTTTACTTCTGAGTCGGTTACCGAGGGGCACCCGGATAAGATAGCTGATCAGATTTCCGATGCTATATTGGATGAAATAATCGGGTTGGACCCCTTCGCCCGGGTCGCTTGTGAAACCTTTGTGACCACCGGCCTGGTGCTGGTAGGCGGGGAGATTACCACTAAGTGTTATGTGGATATCCCCCATGTAGTCCGGGAAACGGTGCGGGATATTGGCTATACCCGGGCCAAGTACGGGTTTGATTGCGATACCTGTGCAGTGCTTACTTCCATCGATGAGCAGTCTCCGGATATCGCCCAGGGCGTGGATCATGCTCTGGAGGCACGTTCCGGTGAAAATATGGATGAAAACTTGGAGGCTACCGGCGCCGGTGACCAGGGGATGATGTTTGGTTACGCCACCAGTGAAACGCCGGAATTAATGCCTCTACCCATTTCTCTAGCCCACAGCATAGCCCGCCGGTTGTCTGTGGTGCGTAAGAACGAGGACTTAACTTACCTGCGGCCCGATGGCAAGGTGCAGGTGACTGTGGAATATAAGGATGGCCGGCCTGAGCGGCTGGATACCATTATTGTCTCAACCCAGCATTCCCCCCAGGTAGAATTGAAGGTTATCCGGAAGGATGTCATTGAACAAGTGGTTAAGCCCATGGTGCCCGAGGGCATGATTGATGCGGGTACCCGCTTTTTGATTAACCCCACCGGGCGTTTTGTGGTAGGCGGGCCACAGGGAGACACCGGGCTCACTGGGCGCAAGATTATTGTGGATACCTATGGCGGCATGGCCCGGCACGGCGGCGGTGCTTTTTCGGGCAAGGATCCCACCAAGGTGGATCGTTCGGCTAGTTATGCCGTGCGTTATGTGGCAAAAAATATTGTAGCTGCCGGTCTGGCGGACAGGTGCGAGGTTCAGGTGGCTTACGCTATTGGTGTCGCCCGCCCGGTGTCGGTGATGGTGCATACCTTTGGCACCGGCAAGGTGGATGAGGAAAAGTTAATGCAGGTGGTGCTGGAGGTGTTTGACTTGCGACCGGCTGCCATTATCAGGGACCTAAATCTGCGCCGGCCTATTTATAAAAAAACCGCGGTCTACGGCCATTTTGGCCGCAGTGATGTGACGCTGCCCTGGGAAAACACCGATAAGGCGGCCATATTACGCCAGGCCTTCAACCTGTAACAGTTAGAGCAGGGGCTGTTGTACAGCGCGCCAAATGGCTCGCGTGCAGCAGCTTTTTTTATGTGCTTGACATTGGCCTCGACTGGAAACGTTCCCCGGTTAACCGCTGTGCAGTATTTTGCATATGGTGGTGTATATAAACGATGGGGGGCGGCAGTATGATCGCGATGTATATCGTTGCGGGGCTGTTTTTGGGTTGGCTGGCGGCTGTGTTGTTCCGGGTTAGGCAAATGGCGTTGGCCAACAGGGCAGCCGGTATGTGTAGTGTCAATGAGGTGGCTTTGCATGAGGTTACAGAGGCCGCTGTTGGTGGTGGCTGCAGCACAGCGCAGTCGCGCAGCCTCGTGGTACTGGTGCAGGATCAGGCGGATGGGGTGGAATGCCTGGTCCACCGGCTGGCGGCAGGCTTATGTTGCTGCCCGGGGCAGCGGGTAGCCCTGGTTGACGGTGGTTCTGACGATGCCACTGGATTAATATTGGAGCGCCTGGCCAGGCGGTATAACATGGATTTTTATCAGCTGGCTGGGGATGAACCGTTGGTTGATCGGGAGTCGGTGCGCCTACTGGATTTGCGGGGCATTCCCGGCAAGGATTTGCGGCGCTGTGATTTGTCTGTGCATGCTTGATATGTTTTCGGCGGGATAATATGCCTAATAACTCGGAGGTATTTATGTTTCTTCTGTCGAATTCATTTCTGACCTTATAATTAATGCTTAGAAGCGGGTGAAAATGTTTGCGCAAAGCTAGAAGGTTACCATTTACTTTATATACGTGTCTGGTGATCGGGCTGGGCGTGGGGCTGCTCTGGTACACCTTCCCCGTGCTGAACCTTGATTTAGGGCGGGAGCTGCTGGTTATGCTGGCCTTTGGCGTGCTGGCTGAATGGCTGGCCGTAATTACCCCCCATGGGCAGTTGACCGGGGGTTTTGCTGTTGTGCTGGCTATCTACTCGATTTACGGTCCTGTGCCTGCGGCCTGGGTAAATGCTCTGGCCGCGCTGCTGGGGCAGGGGGTGGCCAACCGCGGCAATCCACTGCGCACTACGCTGTTTAAGGCCGCCCAGTATGTGCCCGTGGTTCTGGGGGCTAATTTTGTTTATGTGCTGGTTGGCGGGGTGCCTGGTGAGAAGCTGGCCTGGGGCAACGCCTGGCCACTGGTGCTGTTTATTGGCTTATATTACTTTTTAAACCAGTTGTTCGTGTATATATTTAATTTGCTCAGGCGGGATGAGAATCCTCTGCTGCGCTGGCCAGACACGCTGAGCGGGGAAGGTTTAAACTATCTGGTGTCTGTGCCCATAGGCCTATTCATGGCCTGGTTATATCTGTATATTGGCATCTATAGCGCGCTGCTGCTATTTATCCCCATGCTGGCGGTGCAGTTAGTGTTACAATCTTACCTGCACTTGCAGTTGGCTAACCGGGAATTGCGCTTGGTTTACGAGGCGGCCAGGCGGCTGGGGGGTAGTTTGGGGTTAAAGGATTTGTTTGATTTCTATTTGCGGGAGACGCGGGAGTTGGTTAATTTTGGTGACGGGGTGATTTACCTCTGGTCGGAGGAGCAAAAATGCTTTGTGGCGGAAACCGCTCTAGGCAATTACGCTGAGCTGCTCAAGGACTCGACGGTGCAGCGGGGCGAGGGGTTTTTTGGCCTGGTGGCCGAGGGCGGGGATGCGCACCTGGTGGACGATACCAGGGAGGATGAGCGTACTTCGGGTGATATGGGGCTGACTCAGCTGCACCGTTCGCTGCTGGTGGTACCTTTAGTAGCTGAGACCGAGGTGGTCGGGCTGCTGGTGCTGGGTGACAAGCGGATCGGTTTATTTGAGGAAGAACATGTGCGGCTGCTGACCATCCTGGGCGGGCTCTCTGCCATGGCCTTCGCCAATGTACGCTTGGGCCGGCGGCTGGACCAGGCGGTGATTACCGACGGGCTTACTGGGCTTTACAATTACCGGTATTTTCATCACCGGGCCTTGGGTGAGCTGGAGCAAGCCCGCCGGTTAAATGAGCATATCTCGTTGGTGATGTTGAATATCGAAAATTTTAAGCAGGTGAATAACCGGTACGGCCAGCTGGCCGGGGATATGGTGCTTACCGGGGTGGCCGGCGTGATTTGTGGGCAGGTGCGGGACTGTGATCTGGTGGCCCGCTACGGCGGGGATGAATTTACCGTGCTTCTGCCGCAAACAGGTCCCACTGAGGCTAAGCACGTAGCGGACAGGCTGCGCCTGGCGGTGCGGGAGTGCGTTTATGAGGCTGGTGATAGCCGCATCCTGGTTCGGGTTACTACAGGCCTAGCTACTTTCCCGGATGGCGCGGCCGATTTGGATGCTCTCTTCAAGATTGCCCTGACGGAGCTGGAGGGGGAGCCCCAGGCTTGAGCAGAATATTGCTGGTGTGAAGGTCATTTTTGCAGGTAAATGTACTGTATGGATGGTGATGTAGGTGTGGCGAGAGTTGCTGCAGGCTATTATCGAATTGCTTTACCCATCGCGGATGCAGTGCCCTTTATGCGGTGCGCGTCGCCCGGACGAATCATTGTGCCTGGACTGCCGGCAACTGCTGGCGGGCTATACCGGGGAACGGATTTGTTCTCTGTGCGGGGCTTTTCTGGGCTCTACGGGAGCGGGTGGCCGGGGTAAACTCATCTGCCCGGCCTGCCGGTTTGTAAACCGCTCCTTTGACTTGGCCCGCGCGGCCGCCCCTTATGAAGGGCTGGCGAGGGCGGCGGTGCTC
>JAENYF010000016.1 GCA_016841905.1 Desulfoscipio geothermicus
GCTATATTCTTCGGCTGAACGCGCATCAATGACAGTAACTTTATCTGGTTGTTGTAAAGCGTTTGCTACATTTGCAGTTTCAATAGTGGGATAGATTTTTTGTTGTTCATTTGATAAATTAAATTTTCCTAAATAACCTCTTCTTACCCTTCCGGTATCCAATGCGTAACCCTGTGCTTGCCATTGCTCCAACCCACCGTTTAAGATCTGAACATTTAGCCCATACATATTCAAAAAGAACCATAAGGCTGCATGGTTGTAATTATCGCTGTAAACTACGATATGATCTGTGCTGCGTACTCCATATTCCCTAATTGTTAAACTAAGTAACTTGGGGGAAGTAAATTTGCCCCGCCGGTTCGGGTCATTAAGTGCTTTGACATTAAAGCAAATTGCTCCAGGTATGTGACATCGTTCGTAAATATCCCTGGGTCTGGTGTCTATAATGGTTAAATTTGGCTGTTTTAATATTCTATATAGTTGCTGTGCACTGATTATGGCTTCCGGGTGGGTATATGGTGTGATGTTTGAGTTAACTTCCGATTGGCTTAATGCATTTGAGTCAGAGTTTTTACTGCAACCAAAGAGTAAACTTGTAAGCAAGAGAAAGATTAAACTCCAGATAATAATACTTTTAACCTTCAATAAGCTCTTCTCCTTATTAGAAAAGTAAAAAAATTTTTATCGTCACCTCCAAAGTTTATTTAACGTGTTATAAAGAACGTTGTTTTATGATATGTATTTAATTCAATATTGCTACTGACAATAAATTACTATTTTATAACGTATTTTGGTAAATGTTGAGTAAACTAGTAGTGCTAACATAAAAGTGGTTCTTCCGCACTTTTGATGCAAGGATCATTATCACCGATACATTTTGATATATCCTCAAAAATAACAATAGCCTAGAATTAGCTGCTATATGCTTCATAAGACAGCGCTGATCTTCTTAACGATATTATGCTAAAATCTTCTCATGAGTGAAATATTGATTACCCCAAAACGCAAAATAACTACACAAGACATCCAGTTTATTAAGGAACTAATGGACGCTAACCCCACATGGTTGCGTACACGACTATCCAAAGAACTTTGTACGCTTTGGGACTGGCGAAATGAAAAAGGCCAGTTAAAGGATATGGCCTGTCTATTATTTGGTGCAGCTGCTTGGTCTTGTGCTGACAGAGATCAATTTATTGGCTGGGATGCCCGAACTCGTAAAGCTAATAAGCACTTAATCACCAATAATGCCCGTTTTTTAATTTTACCTTGGGTGAAAGTGCGTTACTTAGCCAGCCATATCCTGAGTCAAATTATCCGCCGTATTAGTAAAGATTGGCTACAAATACGGTCATCCGGTCTATCTACTTGAAACATTTGTTGAGGCACGCCGCTTTCAGGGTATCAGCTATCAGGCAAGTAACTGGGTTTATGTAGGTAAAACACAGGGACGTGGCCGCAACGACCGCCACCATAACTCTTACCAGATACCTATTAAGGATATCTATCTTTATCCGTTGACCAGCAACTTCCGGGAGGTGCTCATAAAAATTGAGTGATCTCCTGCCGATTATGCCTTTGGCTCATGGCCTTAAATTTGTTGTAATAAAACAGGAAGCCGGGACTATCCATTGGGTAATGGAGATGGCCCGCCCTTTAGCAACCGTTCCCAGACCTATGCTAAAGGGGCTCAATTGGGAGCACCAAAGGCACTACAAGTAGCTGACCGCTGGCATTTGCTAAAAAATCTTGGTGAGGCTTTAGAACACTGGTTTCTCCGGCTCCGGCCAAAATTGACACAAGTTCTTTCAACAGTGGAAGCAGGTAATCAAGTACCAGTTAATTCTTCAGCTGAACCAACACTAGGGCAACATAACCGGCAGGTGCGTTTTGACGAGATCCAGAACCTAAAAAAGCAAGGCCTGTTCCTACGGAAAATTGCAAAAAGCTTAAAACTAAGCCGTCAAACTATCCGTAGATATGCTTTTGTAGAGCAATGTCCGCAGGTAACCAATCGTACACATTCTAAAACGCTGTTAGATAACTACATAGGGCACCTCCGAAAACGCTTAGCCGATGGTTGTCACAATAGCCGTATATTGTTTGAAGAAATTCAAACTATGGGCTATCAGGGATCTCGATCTACCGTGGAGCCGGCTGGGTAAGAGCACATAAGAGCATTGACCACAAGGAAGATGAGAAAAATCTAAACAAATATATGCTTTGTATCATACAATTATTTAGTTCAGCTACTCTTTTTTTCACAACATGTAATAAAAATTAGCTTGTTCTACATATACATAGTATTAATTAACCATTTGGAAAATAATTGAGGGGTGATGAAGCTGAGAAGGGGATTTTGTATTTTAATAATGACTTTTCTTTGCGTATTCATGTTCGTTTCCACGGTTTTTGCTAAACCACTGAGCGATATATCTGGAAATTGGGCAGAGGATTATATTAACCATTTGGTGGATAGTTCAATAATGAGTGGATACCCTGATGGAAGTTTTCGCCCGGATGCCAGTGTGACACGGGAAGAATTTATTAAATGTCTTATCGAAGCTTTAAACATTTCCATAAATAGCTCAGTGAAGTCCTCATACGTTGATGTTTTCAATTCATCATGGTCCCATCCATATATTGAAACTGCAGTGGTATCGGGTATATTGGTACCGGAGGAAGCTGTCAACGGCATGTTGCGGCCACAAGAACCGATTCCTAGGGTAGAAGTTGCCAAGTTAGCCGTACGGGCACTTGGTCATCCTATTAAATCAGACTATACGGGTTATGACGATGGTATCAATATTCCGTCATCATACCGTGGGTACGTTGGTGTCGCAAAAGAACGCCATTTAATGTCTGGGTATCCTGATGGAACATTTCGAGCCTGGAATCCAGTTACCAGGGCTGAAGCTTGTGTAATTTTGGTGCGGCTGATATATGATGCAGGAAAAGGTGCTGGACTTGTAACTATATGTTATGATCACAACCAAGCTTCAATATTCGATAACGCTTATCCCTTGCATCAAAGCTATGGGTACCCAGGGGTCAACTATGTTTTACCTCCACGAGTGGGCGATCGTGAAATGATGACTCTAGCACAATTAAGGGAACTGGAACAGGCAGGGTGGGAAACCGGCTCTCACTCAAAAAACCACCTTAATTTTACGGATTTAAGGGATCGTGAAATTAGAGAACAATTGTATTTATCAAAAGAACGGCTGCAGGAAAATGGTTTGCAGTATGCTAGCTTTGCATATCCATTTTGGTTTGATACAGACCCTTATCCGGTGGTCGGTGAATATTACGAATCTGCTGTTAAATGCTTTGGAAAAAACATTAATACAGAACCAATTAATCGTTATAACCTGGAAAGGGTTATGTTGGATGAAGGGTTATCAAATGGAGAAATGACAAGTTTACTGGATCAGGCGGTCATCACGGGGGGATGGGTAATTTTTTACACCCATTCTGTTGAAGTAGCGAATCAACGCCCTGCCAACCATGGAATTAACCAGCAGAGGTTGGAGTATTTATTTCAAGAAATTGAAAAACGCGGCTTAATTTTCGTGACTATAAGTGAAGGAGTTAAATTGAAATGTAAAGAATAACAGTAAGTTTTTGAATACATTATGAAATTAGTTTATATTAAATTTTTACAAATAAGGGACACTCTCAACGGGAGGGATGTCCCTTATTCTTTTAAAAGTATCCACTCTATTTGGCACACTTAAAAAATATTAAACATAGAATAACAAGAATAGAGAATGTCATACGGGGAGCCCGAGAGAGATTATATGAACAATACAAAAGAGGATGATGCTAACAAAACTTCATTAACAGTGGCTCGCAATGGTGGAATAGCAATTGTTAGTTCGCTGCTAAGCAATGTTATTAGGTTTCTGACACAAGTTTTACTGGTTAGACTACTTGGCTCTGAAAAGTATGGCTTATATACCATAGGTTTTAGCATATTTACCATAGGCAGTCAAATTTCACAGCTTGGCTTGTCAGAGGGCATTATAAAGTTTGGCAGTGTGGCTAGTAAGGAAAAAGATCAACCTCGATTATATGGTTTAATGAGGTTATCTATTGTGCTTACAGTCACTGTTTCCATTTTGATAGCAGTAGCTCTATTCATTGCATCGCCATATATCGCTAAAAATTTTTTCCATAAAGCTGAACTTGAGTCGGTGTTAAGATTTTTTGCTGTCTCGATGCCTTTTTTTGTTTTCTCTGCTGCTGTAGTGTCTTTATTTAGGGCTACGCAACGCATCTTTTGGTATTCTGTATTTCAATTCATATTAGACCCGGTTATGTATCTGTTGATTGTATCCATATTTTGTGTGATTGGCTTGACTCTTGCTCATGTGCTTGAAGCTTTTGTTTTAGCTTGGTTTTTGGTCGCTGTTTTTGGCGCAATAGCTATTACTAAAGTCTACCAAGTTTTTGTTCATAAGGGCAAAGCTATCTACGAGCCTAAGAAAATATTTCGTTTCACAATACCCGTGTATATATCTAAGTTTTTACCACTAATAATGAACCATTTCGATAAGGTCATCTTGGGTAATATGGTGTTAGCCTCTGATGTTGGGATATATAGTGCAGGAGGGAAAATTGCAGCTCAAGTCGTGATATTTATGCAAGCATTCAACCTAATATTTTCTCCGATAGTTGCTGAATATTTTCATGATAATAAAATCAAAGAATTGAATCAGCTATTTAAGACGGTTACAAGATGGACGATAATTTTGACCATACCGTTTGTTTTGTTTGTTGTAATTAATGCTGAGTTAATTATGAATATGTTTGGTTTAGAGAGTGCTATTGGTATAGATGTGTTGATTTTGTGTTGTCTTGCGCAGTTTGTTAGTGTTTGCACCGGTCCTCTTGAATATATACTGATCATGGGTAAACAAGATTTAGACTTAATTAACAATTGCTTTTTTGTTGTTGTGAGCATTATTTTAAATATTAATTTTATAGGTAGTTATGGTATTTGGGGTGCAGCCATATCTCTTGGTTTGTCCTTGATTATTATAAACCTAGTTCGTTTAGTAGAAATGTATGTTTTATATAGATTGTGGCCTTATTCATTAAGTACTTGTAAATGTTTTTTAGCTGCATTTATAGCCTATAGTCTAGCAGTAGTATTAAATACATTAACATTTTGGGGTAGTTATTACTGGTTAATCAGCTTATTCCCGCTTTTTGGGATTTATGCGGGACTGCTTTATTTAATGGGTTTTAATGTTGAAGACCGTGCAGTTTTAGCTTTAATTAAGCGAAAGGTTGGTGGTATTTTGATGAGTCGTAATAATCCTTAATGAAGGTTATTGGCTTAGCGAAGTAAATTTGGGTGACGCAAAGATTCCATAGATAGGTTTATAAAAGGAGAGGGTTGTAAATGTGGTCTTGGCTGATTATTCTATTGATTACTTTGTGTTGTCTTTTTTGCTTTTTCAGTGCTGTGCAGCTGGAATTAAAAAGGCCTAAAGCTAAGATATGGATAATATTAACTTGTCTGATGATTATTACAGTGGTAGGGACCTTATTAATTGTCCCCTCTCCAGTCTCAAAAGAATATTCTTATGAACCCAAACCGGCCAAAATCGAATTAAAGTATTTAGAACCTATTGAAGAGTTACCGGAACAGAATGAATCGCAAAACCAGACTAGTGGTGATAAAAACGATATAGAGAGTATTGATAATTATACTAAAGCAACCACAGACACACAGGATAAAGAAATAACTGGTCAAGAAAAAAGAGTATCTGTGATGGTTAACGAACTAAATGTTCGGTTAGGACCACAATACGATGCTGATACTATAGGCAGCGTACAATATGGCCAAATATTAACTATATTAGATGATTCGGAAAGTTTGGATTGGGTGAAAGTAAGAATTGGTGATGGACCGACTGGGTGGGTAGCAAAAAAGTATGTTAATTACTTAAGTGATTAACGTAAACAATAGCACGGTTTTAATCAATATGATGAGGAGGTAACCTTTTGAGGACTCAAGGATTATTAAAGGCACTAAACGAGTTAAAATTAGCTTTAGTGCTGGTTCCAATTTTGGCAATAATATTTAGTGCTGTAATAAGTTTTTATGTACTAACCCCGATATATAGGTCTTCTACTACCCTTATGGTTTTTAAACAGCCTACAGCTACTGAACCTTATGAGGTAAGGATTGGAGCTGTTACATTAAACCAAAAACTAGTTAAAACATATAGTGAGTTGGCTCAAAGTACGGTTGTTTATGAGGAAATTATCCAACAAAATAACTTGCATATGACTGTTGAAGAAATCAAAAGCAAAATAAACGTTGAAATATTAGGTGAAACGGAATTTCTAAGAATTTCGGCAAATAGTGCTAACCCAACACTTTCCGCTATGTTGGCCAATGAAACAGCAAGAATATTACTGGAAAAAGTAGCGGAGTTAATGGTTTTAGACAATATTCAGATAATAAATGCTGCTTCACCTCCTAGCAAGCCTGTATGGCCAAATCATACATTGAATATGATACTCGCGGGAGTAGTTGGCTTGCTATTGGTTGTTGGTGTTGCATTATTAAGAACGAATATTAGAAATGCCCAGGAAAACAATAATTCAGAGTTAATTATGCAAAATGCTAATCAAGTTGAAGAATTTGATTTAAGAACGGAAGTCGCCTTAGATAAGGGGCACAAGGATTAAAACAAATTATGGAGTGGCATTAGTAAAGATAAAGTCCGAGCCTGTTGTGAGAATTACCACAGGTTCGGACTTTATCTTTTTTACAGCTGGAAAGCAGATCTCTTAGTAACACTATTTGGTTGCTAACCATATGATAACGAATAAAGGGTTGCAGGGGGAGTGCTAATGAGGTCATACTCCGCAGAAGAGGAGGTTGTGGGTACAGGTTTTTTAATGAGCAGTACTAGTGTTCCGCGGGTAATTCATGTTACCACTATAGGTATTACCTCTTATCGGGCTTTACTTGCTCAATGTCAGTTATTTCGGGAAAAAGGTATGGAAATAGGGTTTGTATTTAGTCCTTCTCCTGAAAAAAAACTATTACAGAGCCTTAGGTTTCCTGTAAAAGAGATATACATGGACAGGAATATTAAACCCTTATCCGATGTTAAGGCTATTTTGAAAATGTTTCATTATTTTAAGGCCGTAAAACCGGATATTGTACACACCCATACTTCCAAAGCTGGTGTAGTGGGCAGAATAGCAGCCAAAATGGCAAAGGTTAATTATATTGTGCATACTGTGCACGGATTTCCATTTCATCAGGGAATGCCCAAGTTAAAATGTTTTGTTTATACACAGATTGAAAAAAAAATGGCTCGCATTACCGACATTATGTTATCCCAGAGCCAGGAAGATATTATTAATGCCCGGGAGCTTGGAATTATACCTCGTTGTGGCAGTTTAATCCACATTGGCAACGGTGTTAATCTTGATGAGTTTTGCCCCGCTCGATATTCGCTTGACCGGCGGCAGCAAATTCGGGAAAGCCTGGCGATAAAGGAAAGTAACCCGGTGATCACGATGATTGGCCGTGTTAATCGCGAAAAAGGATATCACGATTTAGTGGAAGCGTTGCGGCAGATAAATGATACGCCCTGGCAAGCATTGTTTATTGGTCCTGATGAGGGATTTTTGGTTAATCTAAAAAAACAAATTGACGGTGCTGGATTACAACAACGGATTTCATTGCTTGGTCAACGTAGTGATATTAGTGATTTACTGGCAATCACAGATGTATATGTGCTTCCATCCTATCGGGAAGGGCTACCTCGTTCTTTAATTGAGGCTCAATCTATGGGGATACCTTGTGTGGCTACTGATATTAGGGGTTGCCGAGAAGTCATTTTAGCAGGCAGCACAGGGTACCTGATTAAGCCGGGCGATAGCAGGTCTTTGAGTGAGGTGCTGCGCAAGTTTTTGTTGGATGACGGACTCCGTTTGAAAATGGGAAGTGCGGGCAGAACTCGTATGCAACTGTATTTTAGTGAAATGGAAGTTGCCCGAAAAGTTTTGGCAGTTTATGAGCAGCTATTAGGGTCTGACAATGTTTTAGGAGAGCAAATTTTTCTATAATGTTTTGGAACCTGGGTGGTGTTATGGTGGGAGATTATTATGTACTGGACCTAAAGGAACGTAAGCAGTGGATGGAGGAGCTTAATAATTTAAATAATGTCAAGCCCGACTTGCATTATAAACCCGAGTACTTTCAATTATTTGTCAGCGAGGGCGAGGCTCGGTTGTTTGTATATAAAGAAGGAAAGGAAACCGTTTTTTACCCTTTTTTATTGAGAAGAGTTAATTCTATTCCCGGACTAACAAATAAACTTTCGATGAATTTATACGATATTACCAGCCCTTACGGTTATGGTGGACCACTTGTTACTACGACTGCTAGGGATAGTGTGGTTAATAACTTTTACCAGTGTTTTGCCGAATACTGCTCAAGTAGCAACATTATTACAGAGTTTATCAGATTTCACCCTGTATTAGGCAACCACAACTTGATTAAAAACCATGTAGCAGTCGAAAGAGTATCATCAGTGGTTTGTGTTGATCTTACGGTCTCTAGTGAGGAGATATGGTCGGGTTATAAACGCAATAATCGTAAAAACATAAAAAAAGCCTACCGAGAAGGTTTAGCAGTAAGCATAGAGGAGGCACCGGTGGGGTTTGAAAATTTTTTAGATATTTATTACCATACTCTTTCAAGAAACCAAGCTAAGAGTTTTTATTACTTCAACATCGATTTTTTTGAGCGATTACACAGAAAGTTAAAAGGTAATTTTTTATATGCCCATACACTAATTAATGGACAAATAATATCTACAGAATTGCTGCTGTATAACGAAATATTTATTCATTCATTTCTTGGTGGAACATTAGAGCAATATTATGAATACCGACCAAATAATATTTTGAAACATGAAGTAATTAAATGGGCAAAAAACAAAGGGATTAAGTATTTTTTACTTGGCGGTGGTTACCAAGAAGATGACGGTATTTTCCATTATAAACGATCATTTGCTGTTAATGGGGTGCTAGATTTTTATGTTGGTAAAAAGGTGCACAATCATGCCGTCGTAAACCAACTGGAAATAATTATGTCTTCAAAAGCTCCCAGGGAAAGTATTAATTATTTTCCCAGTTACAGGAGGTTCTAAATATGGCTATAAACAATAGAAATCAAGCTTTAAAGAGAATCTTTGATGTAATATGTTCGTTACTTGTATTGATGCTGCTTAGCCCTATATTTTTAATTATTTCGCTGATTATAAAGATTACTTCTCCTGGTACTGTCTTTTTTAAGCAACAGCGTTTGGGTTTAAACGGGCAGGTTTTTTGGATGTATAAGTTCCGTAGTATGGTGCCTAACGCAGTAAATATGGGGGCCGGGATGTTCGTTGAAAAAGATGATCCCCGAATTACAGTCATTGGAAAGTTTCTTAGGGCAACTAGTCTTGACGAGCTTCCCCAGTTGTTTAACATCTTGCGCGGCGAAATGAGTTTTGTTGGTCCCCGGCCGGCTCCATTACATCATTTTAAAATATATGATGAAAGGCAGATAAAAAGATTAAGTGTGAAACCGGGTATAACCGGATGGGCCCAAGTTGAGGGACGATTGGCTCTTTACTGGCCTCAGCGTATTGAGCTTGATCTTTGGTATATTGAAAATTATTCATTATGGTTGGATCTGAAAATCGTGTTCATGACAACTTTTGTTATATTACTGCGCCGTGGTGATACCGCGCAAGCAGACCGCAAAGAGAAGGACCCGTTTATGAAATTATAAATATATCATTACATGGCTAAGCAGACATATTTGGCCTAGTTTAAAGAATAAATTATATTATGTAAATTATCAAAGATCCGGGAGGATGGTGTGAATTGAAGATATTAATTATTATTGTAGGAATAGTATTTCTCCTGGGCTGGTTATTCCTATATAATAAATACTTTAGCCGTCAAGAGGAAAGTGTAAAAGAGCGGATGCCCACACCTGGTGAAAAAGAGGGTAACATATTTTCTGTAGCCCCGTGGGGCGACGACAGTAATGATGGCTGCCATACGAACCCCTGGAAAACGTTACAATACGGTGTTAATAATTTAGTACCAGGTGACCGGTTGTTAGTGCGTGAGGGCATATACAACGAATATATATCGTTTAAAAAATCCGGCAGCAAAGAAAACCCTATCATAGTCAGTGTTTCACCAGGTGAGGAAGTAGTACTTGATGGAGGGGGCATAGGCTGGAAGTATGGTATTAATTTTGAGTACGGAGTAGCTTTCGTAAATATTTCGGGCTTTAAAGTTAAGGATTTCCATGGTGCAGGAGTTGCATTCTGGGGAGATAATAATTCTGTGGAGTGTCATGATTTAGAGGTGTTTGGTTGTGGCTCGGGGGCGCGGGTAATATCGGCTTCAGATTTATTTATTGAGGGTTGTTACTTTCATAATAATAGTGGTCCTGGCTTTGTGGTTTCCCCGGGACCTTTAAAAACAGCAAAAATTATTAAAACACGTTCATCTAATAATGATAGTCCTGAGCTACCGGATGGTTTTACCATGGATAGTGGCGAAAATATTCTGCTGGAAAAGTGCACAGTTGAATATAATAGCGGAAATGGTTTTAGCTGTTCAACTTCAAATACCATTTTTAACTCTTGTATGACTCGAGATAACGGAATCTATGGCATAAAGTGCTCTGGAGATAGTTACCAGGTAGTTAATTGTATAGCTGATAGTAATGGAATGGCCGGCGTTGCTTTGCAGGGTGGAGAAGATATTAATTTATGTAACAACCTTATTGTTAATTGCGGAATAAAGGGCGATTATGGTCTGATCGCTGCTCCCCTAACTGCCGTGTTACCCACCAGGTTAACACTAATTAATAATATTTTTGCTTTTAACTATGGTGGCGTTCATTTTGGCAGTGCAGCGCTTGTGGAAAAAGAGGATAATAATATTTACTGGAGTCGTCTAGATGCAGAAATATCGACAAGTAATCGCAAATATTCCAGAGATGAAATAAATGAGCGCATATGGTTCAAAGAAACAGGCCGTGGGGAGTATAGCTTTTGTAAGGATCCATTATTTATTGACATGATACGCCGGGATTATCGCTTGGCTAAAAATAGCCCTGCTATAGACCGTGGTACAAAAAACTGTGCCCCGAATGACGATATAAACGGTCATATTCGGCCCCAGGGCAAGAATTATGATATCGGACCATATGAAGCGGCAGAGGGCAGCATTATTCCGCCAACCGCTAAAGTTGTATATTGCTCGACCTATTCTACAGATATATCCGGTTCTCTACATTTCACTGTTAAGTGGGATGCCTATAATGACGTTAGCGAGGTTGGTGGATTTAATGTGCAAGTTAGGGAGGGAGCCTGGGGAGGATGGCAAAATTGGCTCACTGAAACTGGTGCAAGAGAAAGTAATTATTTAGGTGTTTGCGGTCAAGTATATTACTTCCGTGTGCGTGCAAAAGATGATCTTGGTAACTGGGGGAAATGGTCCGATAATGCGTTGACCATAATTCCTCTTGATGACCAAAGTCCGTTAATTAAATATGAAGGCACTTGGGAAGTGGTCAATGATGAAGGCGCTTTTTTAAATACACTGCATTATTCTTCAGTTGTCGGAACTACGGCTTCTTTTAGATTTACAGGTAAAGAAATAGCCTGGATTTCGAATCTGGGGCCGGACCGGGGGCAAGCTCTTGTTTATATAGACGATATCCTTCGGGAAACTGTGGAACTCTTTAGTCCAGATTGCCAAATGCGCAGGTCTGTATTTAAAACCTGTAGTGATGGCAACCCACATACAATACGCATTGAAGTAGCCAATACTAAGAACGCTCAATCATCGGGATATCGAGTAGATATTGACGGTATTGCTGTAAAATTATAGTTTTGTTAGATAGCCAAAAATCAAAGCCCAGGTGCAAGAAAGCCTGGGCTTTGATTTTCTTTAGGCAATTATGCTTGCCATATTTATGGCAAGCGCTTAGGATTAAAGTATTGAAAAGCGCGCGTAGAGGGAACTGAATTGGCGTGCTTTTCTTGTTTGGTTTTTAGATAAGGGCTAATAGTTTATGAGCAAGATTGGGTATATAAAATTGTTCCATAACCAATTTATGAGCTTTGGAGCCCATTTCAGCGCGTTTCCCTGCCGGAAGCGCAGCGAGTTGCATAATTTGTTTCGCCAAAAATGTACTATCTTCAGGGGTTGAAACTAAACCACATCCGCATTGCTCCACCATTCTCGCTACATCACCGGGTGCAGCGCATAAAACCGGCAAACCTGTAGCAAGATAATCAATAAATTTATTCGGACTAACTGCATTATAAAACGCCTGAGCATCTTTTAAGGTGATAATTCCGGCATCGGCGGCATGGAGTAGGTCAGGAATCTCATTTTTCGGAACAGGATCTAAAAAACGCAAATTATTTAGCTTTAGTCTGTGGGCATGGGCTTGAAGATTAGGTTTTATTGGCCCATCTCCAACTAAAATAAATTCAATTCCCGGTTCCCCTTTTAACTGGTTAGCTGTATCAAGAATTGTATATAGTGCGTTGGCCGGGCCATGTGCGCCGGTATAAAGTAATGTAAAACCATTAAATCCATGTAATTGCCTAACCTCTTGGCGTGTTCTTCGGGGGACGAAGTGTTCCGGATGAAGACCATTGGGTATATAGGTAATGCGATTTGCGGAAACACCTTTTCCTTGTAAATAAGGGATCGCTCCTTGAGCTAGAACGATAATGTGGTCTGCGTGGTAGTAAAGGTAGTGTTCTACCCGGCGCATAATCCAAATTATTGGGTGTTGGGGGTGGATTTCTTTCATATCGATTAGAGCCTGTGGCCATAAATCGCGTACCTCTAAGATAAAACGGCAGCCTAACTGTCGGGCCAGGTAGTATCCCGCTAATGCAGCAAATGGCTGAGGAGATGAGCCAATAATTAAATCAGGAAGAACACCTTGCTGAAGACCGGCGCGGTAAACATTAAAGCTAAAATTTAACATTCCAATCCCCCGGCGCCAACCGTTGCGTTGATGGAGACTTGTTTTAATCCACGAAAAGGAGATACCGTTTACCAACTCCTCTAACCATAACTTGCCTTTCAAACAACGTATATGCCGGCGTAAAGCCAGGTTTACATTGGAAGCGAATATACGTACTACATGCCCTGATTTAACCAATTCAACGCTCAAGTCATAATGTCGCGTTCCGCCAGGTAGGTCCGGGGTAATGGCATACTGGTTAATAAACCATATTTCACTCATCAAGCTACCTCCCATGCGGCCAACTAAAGCCACATGCCTCTTGTATCAACTACAACCTTCTCTTTGAGTATATTTTTTCCAATATTTTTAAAGGTATCATGAGCAACCAGCAGTACTACCAGGTTAGCCTGTGTTAATCCTTCTTGCAAATCGACAAGTTTAATCCTATCATGTTTAGCCAGAGTTTTTGGCAATGCATTAATATGGGGTTCGATAATTAATATTTTCCCCACTTTTTCATCAAGTAGTTGCTTAACTATTTTAATTGCCGGGCTTTCTCGCAAATCATCTGTATTTGACTTATAGGTAAGTCCAAGGCAAGCGATGACCGGTTCTTGAAAACAGGCGGCCTTACATTTGATTTGAACAATAATCTCGTTGGGTATACAATCATTTATCTTACGCGCTGTATGAATTATTTTAGATAATTCCGGTGCCGCATGCTTAATGAACCAGGAGTCCTTGGGGAGACAGTGTCCTCCCACGCCTGGACCGGGATCTAGTATACTCACCCGTGGATGGCTATTGGCCAGTTTCACAAGTTCCCAAACGTTAATACCTAAATTAGCGCAAATTAGCGAAAGCTCGTTGGCAAAAGCAATATTTACATCCCGAAATGAATTCTCTGCTAATTTGGTTAATTCTGCTGTACGCGCGTTGGTTATAAATAATTCTCCGCAAACAAAACGCTTATAAAACATGTGAGCTTTTTGTCCCGAAAGCTGGTCTATACCACCGATTACCCGGCTGTTTTCTACCAGCTCGATTAGAGTACGGCCAGGTGAAACGCGTTCTGGACAATGGGCTAAAAAAACCTGTTTTTCTTTGCCTGCTTTTGGAACGGTTGATGTCATTGAGGGAATGATGAGGTCGTTGCGTAATTGGCTTAGCCAACCGGCAATCTTTTCAGTAGTACCTACGGGAACCGTTGTTTCAATAATAATTAGGCAGCCCGGTGTCAGGTAAGGTGCAATGGCGTGGATAGCCTCTTTTATATGTGCAATATCCGGTAAATGTTCATCAGTAATTAAGCTTGGTACAGTAATAATAAAAATATCGGCGTGTACCGGCTCCAGGGAAGCCATCAAGTTACCGCTGTGAACAGCTGATTCTAATAAGTTACTTAGTCCGGGTTCGTGGATATGAGGATAACTTTTATTAACGGCATCAACAACTTTTGGATTCTTATCTACCCCATGAACACTAAAACCCTTGGCGGCTAATAGGCTGGCCGTGGGTAAACCAATGTAACCCAATCCTAGAATACATACTTTTTCCATAGAGGACTCCTTTGGCAACGCATGTTTGAGATACAAAAAAATAAAAATAGTCAGCGTTTAACATTCAGTTTCAACCTTTAAATTTACAGTATGCTAAAATCACCCAAATTGTTATATTACTTTAATATTTTTCACCAATAACAACAATAATTGATTATTTTTGATATTTCATGTTTGTAACTACTTCCCAGAGTTACGCGTAATATATCTAGATATAGTCCGTAAGGGGTGGGAAAATGAAAAAAAAGTGTGCATAATGAGTTCGGTGCACAAGTGGGATGATAACAGGGTGTTTAAAGAGTCGTCCTCGCTGGCTAAGCAGTACCAGGTTGATTTATGCGCAGTAGGAAATTTTTCTTACCGCCGGGTGCAGGGGGTTGATGTTTTTGGCCTCCCTGACTTAAAAAAACGCTATTGGCGTCCGGTTAACTGGTTCCGTTTGTTCCGGCATGCCATTAATGCACAGGTCTGTGTTTACCATATTCATGATCCGGAATTAATCCCACTGGGGTTAATCTTAAAATTATTCGGGCGGAAAGTTATTTATGATGTACATGAAGACTACTTTGATGCGATTTTACACAAGTATTGGCTACCAAAGCCGGCTAGAAGGACAATAGCAGTAGTATTTAATGCCCTGGAGAAGATATGCAGCAAATATTTTGATGCCGTAATTTTGGCGGAAGTTGCTTATAATGATAGCTTCCAGAAAACGAACAGTTTAAAAACCGACATACTCAATTACCCACTTCTCACTACCCACTTCGAACCGGTAGATAAAAAAAATAACCAATGTATAAATTTGATTTATTGCGGCGGGCTTAGCGCCATCAGAGGTGCTGAGCAGATAATCGCATCTCTTGCCTTACTGGTTAAAGAAGGATTAAGTGTCCATTTATATTTAGTTGGTCCTTTCTTGCCGCAAGCATATGAAGCGAGAATAAAGCAACTGATAACCGGCTACCAGTTACAAAATCATGTCACGTTTACCGGTAGAATCCCACCCTCCGAACTTTACCATTATTACCGCCAGGCGGACATTGGTCTAGCCCTACTTCACCCGGTAGAAAATTACCTTAAATCCCAGGCTACTAAATTATTTGAATACATGGCAGCCGGTA
Organism: Desulfoscipio geothermicus; assembly: GCA_016841905.1. Taxonomy (GTDB): domain Bacteria; phylum Bacillota; class Desulfotomaculia; order Desulfotomaculales; family Desulfallaceae; genus Sporotomaculum; species Sporotomaculum geothermicum_C. The sequence goes on from JAENYF010000016.1 coordinate 15,726, forward strand.
TTCCTATAGTTGCGTCTGATTTTCCACGCTGGAAAGCCCTGCTCCAGGATGTGGGGGCGGGGTTAACGGCGAACCCTTATGAGCCGGAGTCGATAGCTGCAAAAATTAAGTGGTTGATAAATGATCCCCAATTAAGATTGTGTATGGGCAGGAATGGTAAGCAGGCTTATGTAGAGAGATTTAACTGGAGCAGTGAAGAAATAAAACTGTTGACCTTATACGGGATTTTGCTGCGGGAAGAGAACAGGTTTTCAGAGATAAACAAATGAGGAGTAATACTGTGAGAGAGCTATTAGCAAGATATTGGATAGAGGGAGTATTTCTATTATGCACTGCTGCGCTGGTTGTTTGTGTTATGCTAAATTCATTAATCCCAGCGATAGCGATGGCAGCTCTTTTGTTAATATCAGTTATTTTATGGCAGCCTTTATGGGGTTTTTGCCTGATGGTGTTTTTTATTCCCTTGGAAAACGTAACTTTATTACTGCAAGGTTTAACATTGAGCAAATTAATTGGAGTAGTAACATTTATTAGCTGGTTACTACACTTAATTTTTGGTAAAAAAGTATTTAAATTAAACGCATTCATTGTGCTTCTGGTGCTTTATTGTTTGTGGTGTTTTCTTAGTGTTGTTTGGGCTATACAACCTGAGCAAAGTCTTTCCAGGAGTGTATCCATGAACCAATTACTGTTTATGGTTGTGCTCGGGTACAATTTAGTTGACAATAGAAAGGAATTATATTTAATTTTAGGAAGTTTCTTGCTAGGAGCATTTCTTTCATCATCTCTGGGTATTTATAATTCCTATTTAAATGGGTTTGCCATCAGGGCAGATATCGGCAACATGACTAAGCCAAATTTTTTTGCTCGGGTAGCAGGGTTAGGAATCATTTTTAGTGCCTATTTTATTATAGTTTTGAGAAATAAACTTATCCGTCTATTTAGCTTTATTGGTTGTATTATATTAACGGTTTCCGTGCTGTTATCAGGTTCCAGGGGGGCCTGGTTAGCATTGTTGCTAGTGACGGCTGTCGTTTTGTATAGATCTAGAAAAAATATTATTAAGTTAATGAAAAAACCAATTGTATTGAAAATCATACTTGTGATTATTATTTTCATTATAACGTTGAGTCCTTTAATTATTAATCATGCTCCACCTATAATATATCAGCGTTTACAAACCCTTGCCTTTACAGCATCCCCAACGGATATCAGTGCCGGTAGGCTGGACATTTGGCTGGTCGGGCTTGAAATTGTCAAGGATAACTGGGCATGGGGTGTTGGTTTGGATAATTTTCCCTATGCTTTTTCCGAGCATTTGCCTAGGGTCGATAGTATTCGTGCCGATATAGGTTTAAATAGGGATCCTCATAACGTATTTCTAGCCAATTTAGCGGAATTGGGTTTACTCGGTTTACTGATCTTTATAGCACTTCCGGTCTTTTTATGGAGGCTGGGAGGGAGAACCGAAAAACTAGAAGATTCTTTATTATCTAGAGCAACAGTTGTTTTCTTATTTATAGCTGGGCTTACCAGCACGGATCATTGTAGTAAATACTTTTGGTTTGGCATGTTAATTCCTATAATTGTATCTCAATTCTATAATTTTAAAAACAACGACCGTGACAAGAGTTTAGCTAAGGTTATATTTTTAACCGCTATTTTTCCGAACCGGTTTAACCCCAATTACGGTATCTTTTCTTTGCGCTTGGTTCAACATTTAAAATCTATAGGAGTTCCTGTTACCGTTGTTGCTCCTGTTCCTTATGCTCCACCGTTTTTGTGGTTAAAAAAAAATGGCTGGATATGGGACGTATTCCGCGGCAGGAGTGTTTTGACGGGGTGGAAATAGTTTATCCCCGTTTTTTCTGTTTGCCTGGAGTTCGGTTGCACTACTGGAACATGCTTTTCATGCTCCTGGCTGTTTATCCGGTGATAATAAATATTAACCATGCAGGTATGTTCAATGTTATTCATGCATACGGTGTACTACCGGCGGGGTTTGTTGGCCAACTAATTGCCCGGAAACTAAATATAGTTTCAGTAGCTACTGCTATTGGGTCAGATATCAATGTCCTGACACAGAAATCAAACAGCATGCTTGCGCGTACCAAATCGGTACTCGTCAATACTGGTCAGGTTTCAGCCGTAAGTAAAGCTTTGGCGTTAAAGGCGGTTAAATTAACAGGGTTAAATTGCAATATTAAGGTTATATACGAGGGCGTAGACATTGGTATGTTTGATGCCGCCGGTTTTATGGACCGTGATCAATTGAAAATAAAACTGGGTTTTAGCGTGGATAAACGCATTGTTTTATTTGTCGGCAGGTTGGTCCGCGAGAAGGGTGTTTATGAACTGCTAAATGCTTTTTCCCATATTTGTGGTAAGTATCCGGAAACAGTTCTGGTTTTTGTAGGAACAGGCCGAGAAAAAAATAACTTGCTTGAACTGGCAGAAAGGAAAGGCTTGCAAGAAAGAATTATTTTTGCTGGTGAAAAACCACACGCAGAATTGGTGCTTTGGTATACAGCCAGCGAGGTTGTGGTATTGTTAAGCTACAACGAAGGTGTCCCCAATGTGCTAAAGGAGGCAATGAGTTGCTGCCGACCGGTTATAGCGGCAGTCACGGGGGGCATTCCGGAACTAGTGATTGATGGTAAATCAGGAATTTTAGTTAAACCAGGTAGCGTTGCTGAGCCGGTAGAGGCATTGGTTAAATTATTGGGAAACCCTGAGCTGGAGGAAAATATGGGGATGTATGCCAGGCAGGTACTACGGCAAAGAAATCTAGATTGGAAACGAACCGCTGAAGCTTATCGCCAGGTTTATCTTATGTTATTAAGAGGTAAAAGCGGCCTAAATGATTAAGCAGTCATAAGATACAAGATATACAAAAACAGGAGAAGGGCAAAAAATGCTTTCTTTCTCCTGTTTACTATATCTTGTGGCTTAATTCTTGATAACTTTATTTTCAGTTTGTGTTATTTGGATATTATCAAAACAGTGGAAACCCTTTTTATCGTCAGTTAATAGATATATTCTGGTTTTAGCTGTGTTAGCGGGGATGGAAATGAGCTTGTTGGCTTTCTCCCAATCGCTTCCTTGATGCATATGTTGTATATCGTAATACTCAGGTAATTTTTGGCCCTTGACGTCAAAAAAAATTATGGAGATCCTGGCCGGTCCCACCGCCGTTCCTTTTTGGGTTGATGCTTGCACGTTATAGCCTGCTCCGGAGAGCAGGTTTATATCTTGTTTAATTAGCCAGTTGTTGTTATTTATTATATAATGGTTTCCATCCTTCTCTTTGCGTAAGGCGTAAATGTTGTTCCAACCGAGCCCCCCTTGTTCAAAATCCCCATTTTTAATCATATTTTCCTTGGTAATGCTTATATTTGAACCTTCCACGCGATTAACATTCTTGTTTGCAGGAGTGGCTTGCTGATTGTTGAGATTGGCATAAAGCAAATAGAGTATGGTTAGTCCAAATATAATATTTACCACTATTAATATTATATATTTGTTGTCCCGTATTTTTTCCCCCCCCTTTAATAAAGTTTTATATGACTTCGGAACAGACGATACAATATAGTATGCTTAAAACGTTTTTTTGCACATAATTTTAGGTGATTTTGAAATTATGTTCCGGTTAATTTCCGGCTTTTTCTTTAGACAAGAACGATAATAAATTTTGACTTGCTTACTGTGAACCCCTGTTTGCTAACAAATTGTTCGTACGACGCATATATTAAAACGTGCAAACAGTCGAGACCTGTGGTTCAAAGTATTCTGATGCATCTTTGGGGATAGGATGCGATATATATAGGAAAAATTACAGGAACGTGGCAGGGTTGTCACGTTCCTGTAAAAGAGCAATTAGCATTTATTATGATCATGGCATGTGGAGCCGTTAACGTGTTAGCCTTTGGCAACTAAAGATATATCGTCAAAATGGCAGTTGCCGCTGCCGCCGTTTACAGAAAGATAAACTCTAGTAGTGATGGCGGTATCCGGAACTTTGACGGTCATCTCGGGCATGGCTTCCCAACCGTTGCCGCTGTTGCGGTAAGTAAAGGCGTACGGAACTGTATTGCTGCCGTCGCTGTGGAAAAATTGTATTACTATCCTGGCACTTTGCGCAGCAGTACCTTTTTTGGCTCGCGCGTTTAGTGTATAAGTACCAGGTTTCAGGTTCAGAGCTTGGAAGAAATCGAAGTTATATGTGTTGGTCAGGTATTTATTGCCGTTTGCGTCACTGTTAATTACTGCTGAACTACGGTTGTTCACCCAGCCGGTCATGCCTGCACTAAAGTTGCCGTTGGTTATAAGGTTACCTCCGGTGTTTGACTCAGGATTATTGATGAGGCAGGTTACCGGTTTTGAAGTAGAAGTATTTCCCATGCTGTCCTTAGCTATGGCATGTATATAGTAAGTGCCGTTCTTAATATTGGCAACGTCCCAGGTTAACTCCCATGTGCCCTTTGTTTTGGTGCCTTCACTAAGTGTGGCTTCTCCGATGGTTGTCCATGTACCCTGGACCCCGGTGGCATAGGCGATAACTAATTGGTTAACTCCTGAGTCATCACTGGTGGCTGTTTTAATGGTTGCGGTATCTCTTAATTCAGAGTCTTCAACCGGTTCGGCAATAGCTACATTCGGACCCTGCTTATCCGGTACTGGTGTGGTATCATTTTCTGCAACCAAAGATATATCGTCAAAATGGCAGTTGCCGCTGCCGCCGCTTACAGAAAGATAAACTCTAGTAGTGATGGCGGTATCTGGAACTTTGACGGTCATCTCGGGCATGGCTTCCCAACCGTTGCCGCTGTTGCGGTAAGCAAAGGCGTACGGAACCGTATTGCTGCCGTCGCTGTGGAAAAATTGTATTACTATCCTGGCACCTTGCGCAGCAGTACCTTTTTTTGCTCGCGCGTTTAGCGTATAAGTACCAGGTTTCAGGTTAAGAGCTTGGAAGAAATCGAAGTTATATGTGTTGGTAAGATATTTATTGCCATTTGCTTCACTATTAATTACCGCTGAACTCCGGTTGTTTACCCAGCCGGTTATGCCTGCACTGAAGTTACCGTTGGTGATGATGTTACCCGGAACAGGTATCGGTACAGGTACGGGATCGGGGTCTGGCGGATCAGGCTCCGGGTTTGACGTATTATTGCGGGCAAAAGCGTAATTTAACAGGGCAACCCCTTGTAGTTCTACGGGGTGTACCGATGATTTACCCGCAAGGATCTTATAAGAAGTGTTAAGCAGGGACGGAGCCCATGGTTCAAACCATAGCCAGTGCGAAATTGCTCCCGGCATATTGGCGGTGCCTGTACCGTTGAGATAATTGGCGATTGAGCCGTCCTTTTTAATTAATACCTTACTGGCGGTATTGGCAAACTTTTGCATATCTGCATTGTTAAAAATACCGTTTCTATAAGCGAGGTAGATAAATTCATTATCCAGGACGCTGTGATTAAGATCTTCAATAGCACTGCTGAAACGGGAGTCATCAGGGAAATAATTCCACACATAAGCATTGGAGGATGTGTTAACACGCAGGTACTTTTTAAAGTAATTGGCGATTTTTGTGGCCTTATTCAAGTAAGACTTGTCCCCCGAGGCTTCATAAATAGACAACATGGCACTGCCCTGGGCCAGGTTCATATTAATAGGCCTGGCCAAATGTATGGTATTACCTTCTACAATCCAACGGCTATTAACTTCAAGGTATTGGGGTCTGTCACTCATGTCGTGAGCGTCGATAGCATCCTTGGCGGCTTGCAGGTATTTATTGGCTTTAGCACTATATGTTGATAAAGACAGGTCTTTTTTTACAATTGTTGCAAACTGGGCCAGCGGGGCTGCGGTAAGTCCAGTTTGTACTGCATAAATATAATATGTCTTATAGTCGGTATAATAACCGCAACGCCAGGCAGGCAGACTTAATCCACGGTAGTCGGTTACTCCCCGGACGTTGTCCCGGCGGGCCAGTACGCTATCAGCGTGCTCGATAAATTTATTAAGGTATTGTTTATTTTTTGTTGCTTCATACATCAGTAAATACGATCTCATGATATGGCTTTCGTCCCAAGCGATGAGACTGTCATCAACCCTTGTTTTATACCAGTCCCATTTGTTTGTATTATCTAATTGATCAAATAGATTCTGTAAACTCTTTGCATCAATTGTGGCAGCTTGTGCTAATTGAGCCCAAGACAAGGAAAACAAGAATATAATTGTCAGGAAAATGTAAAAAAGATTCTTTTGTTTCATTAACTATATTATCCTCCTTTGTTTTGGAAATCCATGATAAGTACTAAATTCGACATTTCCCACGCTGTTCCTTTTGACTCAAGTTTTCCAATTTAACCCACTCTCTGGGTTCTTTTGGAGAGCATAATAGGTGGTGTTTATGATTGAAAATTTAGTTAAAAAAAAATAATCACCGGTAGTTTCATAGTTCTAACAGGTCAAGTAGTGGAGATCGTTCTGAGTATAATTAACAATGTTATAATGGCCCGTGTACTGGGTCCGGCAAATTTTGGTGTTTATACTCTTTTTTTAAAAATATGTAATATTGCAGGATTATTGGCGCGGGTAGGAACTAACGATGTGATTGTAAAACATGTGGGAATAACTTCCGGAGTAGGGGACTGGAGTAAATTAAAGGGGTATATACGCACTGCTTTTCAGATCATGAGCATTGGCTCAATCGTTACGGTAATCCTTATCAGTATGATAAGACAATCCCTGGCCACAAATTTATTTGCTTTACCCTGTCTATATAAAGTCTTGATTTTTTCTGTTCTGGTAATACCCTTACAAAATTGCTTACTGCTTATCCGAGAAATATTTAGGGGACTACATGATTTAAAAACAGCTTCATTTTTACCTGCTGGGCAGCAGTTGATTTTTCTTGGGCTACTAGTGATAATCATACTTCTGGGTATGCTTAATGTGCAAAATATAATAATTGCATTGAGTGTTGGCATATTTTGTACATTATTGGTAGCCTTGTTTAGGTTAAGAGGTAGGTTGTTAAATTGGCACGTAAAGCCGGAAAGAATAAAAATACCGGGACTATTGCAGGAATCAGTGCCCATGATGGTAACCAGGGGTTCCCTCTTGTTTATGTCCAGCACGGATATATATGTGCTGGGCATCTATGCAAGTCCTGCTGAAGTAGGTATTTATGGAGTAGTTAATGCCTTAGCTGCTATTACAGTTTTTTCGTTTGATATCGTCAATCAGGTTATTCCAGCCATGATTGCCCGGTATAGTGCCCAAAAAGATTTCAAAACATTGTCATACGTAATCAGGTATGCCTCAACTCTTGGCGTTTTGTTTGCCCTTCCGGTTTTAATTCTCGTAACATGTTTTGGTAAGTTTATACTGACTAATATTTTCGGCACCCAATATGCTGGAGGTATTATTGCGTTATATATAATACTGGCCGGTCGGTTATTTACTTCCTTTAGCGGTTCCACCGGATATTTGCTGCAAATGACAGGGTTTCATATTATTCTGACTAGGATTAGCGTATTTTGTGGGCTATTAAATTTGTTGTTAAATATTGCTCTGGTACAGCAGTTTGGTAAAGAGGGTGCTGCTGGGGCTACTACGATTTCTCTCGTGTTACAAAGCTTTATTGTGCTAGTTATGGCTTATAGGAAAACCGGTATTTGGGCTCTGGCCTCAATAGACATCGGTAAGGACATAGTTAATCAAGTTTGGAGTTACTTAAGAACTGCCACCGGTAGATTAAAAAATAATTGAATTATACGAAGGTGATACTATGCGTGATATGTATACCAGTGGATTGTATTTAAAAAAAAACCGACATGGCATGTTGAAGATTCTCCCTGGAAGGCCAGGCAAATATTGCAGATGCTCAAGCGAAATGATTTATTCCCGGATACCGTTTGCGAAATAGGTTGCGGTGCGGGCGCAATTTTAGAACAACTTCAAATTCAATCAGATAATAATTGCGTTTTTTACGGGTATGATATTTCTCCCCAGGCAATAGCCCTTTGCTTAAACAAGGCTAATGATAAACTTCATTTTAAGCTTAAAGATATAACAAAAGAATCAAATCATGACTCATTTGATTTACTGCTTATTATAGATGTTGTTGAACACATTGAAGATTATTTTGATTTTCTTCGTAAAATAAGAACAAAAGGGGAATATAAAATTTTTCATATTCCTTTAGAGATTAATGTGATCAGGGTCTTGCGTAGGTACCCTATGATAAACTCCTGGAAAAATTCCGGGCACATTCACAATTTTACCAAAGAAACTGCTTTGCAGTCTTTAGTAGAAACGGGTTACGAGATTGTTGATTACTTTTATACGTGTAACTTTAAACGGTTAAATATAAAGTACTGGAGAACATATATTTTGCAAATGGTACAAAGAGTTGCCTTTACAATTCATAGCGATATGGCAGTTCGTTTATTTGGTGGATGTTCATTGATGGTGTTAACAAAATAGCCAAGTTAAGCAAGCAGCTTTATTGTTAACAAGTAACTTAATTATTATCGGTATTGTACAGGGTTCTGCACAGCAGAGCCCTGTTGTCATATTGTGGTAAGCCGGTTTCTTTGTTGGCCTGGGGGTTATCCTTATGCACTGTCGGTTATTGGCCAGCGACCTTCATGAAATCGATGCTAAGAGCCGTGTTTTTTTTAATTAATCTGTTGGATAAGTCCACTATCTGTAACATCGTATTTTATACAATCATATTTTAACTAAAAGATAGCTGTAGATTATCAAATGGAGCGACACGTTTAGGCCAAGCGCGCTCTTGTCCAACAAATGGTAAGGGGCTTGTTTAGTTTGTTCCCCACAGGTTTATAAAAGCTGACAGGAGGTAAGTGATGAATTTACAAAATAGGACTGTGTTGGTTACTGGTGGTGGTGGGTTTATGGGTTCCCATCTTTGTGAGGCGCTTTTGTGTTCCGGGGCTAAGGTGAGGGTGATTGATAATTTTGCCTCAGGCCGACCGGACAATTTAGCTGATATTATAGAACGGCTCGAGTTAGTTAAGGGCAGTGTGGCTGATGAAAAAAAAGTCCAATTAGCCTGCCAGGGTGTGGATGCTGTAGTGCATACTGCCTTTCCCATGGCCATGCGAGAGCGCTCTTTAGACACAGGTGTAATGGTGGATTACCTGGCCGGTCTGTTTAATTTGCTGAAAGAAACGATAGCCAATAACGCATTGTTTGTTTATATATCCTCCATAGCAGTATATGGCAATCAGCAATATGTACCTGTTGATGAAAATCACCCTCTAGAACCAGTTATGCTGCACGGGGCTATGAAGTTAGCAGGTGAGTATCTATGCCGCACATTAGCTCACAGTCATGGTCTAAAGGCGGTAATTCTCAGGGCTGCGGATATTTACGGTCCTAAAAACACCCGGGTTTGTGTACCGGTAAGGTATTTAATAAATGCCTTGGTGGGGCAGCCTTTGCGGGTATTTGGGTCAGGCCGGCAGTCCAGGACTTATACCTATGTGGATGATTTTGTGCAATCTGTGTTGGGTGTACTAGTAACCCCGGAGGCAGTGGGCAAAGTGTTCAATATAGCGGGAGAGCAGGAAGTTTCAATGTATGAATTAGCGGTGCTAGTTAAGGAGATCGCTAGGAGTAACAGCCCTGTAGTATTGGAAGAAAACGTAGCTTCTGATGACCGCCGATTGGTAATAGATGGCTTTTTAGCCAGACAAACGTTGCAATTGACCCAACCGGTCAGTATGCGAGAGGGATTAGCAAAGACCAGGGATTGGCTGTTACAAGACCCAGGTTTTTATCAAGAGGGATAAATTAGTCTTTCAATTAGTGAGGCGATTACTGGTGAATAGATGTAAGTCTATTTATATCATGATACCAGTGCTGCTAATTGCTTTAGCACTGGGGTTTTTTTATACTAGTAGTTCGGCAAAAAACATTATTCGATCTTTCTTGGCTAACGGTAATGAACTTGATACTGCCGACCCTGGTATGGGTTCAGAACAACCAGAACTGGTGGAGCCTGATATTGCTTGGTTGAAAGAACCTTTGAATTTACTGGTAGTGGGCACGGATAATGACTCCTATCTCAATAGCCCATCCGAGCAGGGGCCCTGGCGAGCCGATGTTATTATATTAGTACAGGTGGATACAAACCGCGAACGAGTCAACCTTTTATCTATCCCCAGGGACACCAGAACTTATATACCTGGACACGGCATAGAAAAAATCGCTCATGCCCACGCTTACGGTGAAATTCCGTTAACTGTTGCTACTATTGAAGAATTAATAGGGGTGCAGGTTGACCACTATATCAGCCTTGATTATCTAACCTTTACCAGAGTGGTAGATATACTGGGCGGAATTGAAATTGATGTACCCAAGGAAACAGTTACCAATAATAATGAGTATTTTCGAGCTGGCAAGCAATTAATGAACGGCCGCCAGGTCTATGAATATATTCACAGCCGGGATGAGCCGGAAGGTGATATTGCCCGCATTAACAGACAGCAACTTTTTTTGCGTTCCTTACTTGAAACAGTGCGTGAACAAGCCGGAGGTCTTGATTTAGCCCAAATGTACCTGGAATTTAGAAAAAACTCAGAAATATCCCTGTCGCTTAGGGAAGTTGTCAAACTTGCCTTTTTTGCCCGGGATTTACAAGTAGATAAGATTAGTATGCAAACATTAGCGGGTAAACCAGCTAATATTGACGGTATCAGTTATTGGACCGTAGACCAAGAAAGTTTACAAACAATTCGGCAGCAGATGTCTTTAGTTAAAGATTAATTGAAGTTTAAAAAATGATAGATCACTGAACAAATTAAGGACCGTAAACCGGTTCTTTATTTTTCGTCTTTAGTGGTGTTAGATAGATGAATTACATGATTACTAATTGATAAATAAAACCCTTTGCTTAACTGAGGGCATACAAGAGAGCCACCTAAAATAGGTGGCTTATTTTAGTCTGATTCCTATTTAAACCATAGCAGTAAGTACTTGGCAATACTTCAATAACTGGAGCGGGTGACGAGGATCGAACTCGCAACCCTCAGCTTGGGAAGCTGATGCTCTACCATTGAGCTACACCCGCATGTGTTTAGCATGTACTATTATATTCACTAAGCATCTAGAAGTCAAGGGTGTGCGTCGGCAATCACCTGTAAATAAAGGGCACAAAAGTAAATTGCCCTGCTAAGGTGCAAAACCTAGCAGATCTTCTCTAAGATATGGTTCATTTATAAATGTGCCAAGCAGTGTTGTGACACTTTATATGTTTTTATCATATTTTGGAGATATCAAGCTGTAAATCAATGTAATTAATGTATTGGAAAAGGAAACAGGTGAGTTTGATGAGTTTGTATCAGAAAATTATAAACAGACAAGAAAAAATCTCTTTGGTTGGTTTGGGTTATGTTGGGATGCCAATTGCAATTGCTTTCGCAAAAAAAGTAGAGGTTATCGGGTTTGATGTCAATACAGCTAAGATTGAGCTATATAAATCAGGCATTGACCCCACGAACGAGGTTGGCAACGAAGCAATTTTAAGTACAACTGTAGAATTTACTTCAGACCAAAAAAAACTAAGAGAAGCAAAGTTCCATATCGTTGCTGTACCAACGCCAGTAAATAAAGATCATACACCTGATTTGTCTTTGATTGAAAGAGCTAGCCATACACTGGGCAGAAATCTTGCGAAAGGTTCAATAGTGGTTTATGAATCTACGGTTTATCCTGGTGTGACTGAAGATATTTGCGTGCCTATCCTAGAGAAGGATTCAGGTTTAAAATGCGGCGTTGATTTTAAAATTGGTTACTCCCCAGAACGCATCAATCCAGGTGATAAGAAGCATCGTTTAGAGACCATCGTGAAAATAGTTTCCGGCATGGATCAAGAGACGTTGGACACGGTGGCCAATGTCTATGAGTTGGTGGTGGAAGCCGGTGTTTATCGAGCTAAAAGTATTAAAGTGGCTGAAGCAGCTAAAGTCATAGAAAATTCTCAAAGAGATATTAACATCGCTTTTATGAATGAGCTCTCAATCATCTTTAATCGGATGGGTATTGATACAAAGGATGTTCTAGAAGCGGCCGGAACCAAGTGGAACTTCTTAAATTTCTACCCCGGGTTAGTTGGGGGTCACTGTATTGGTGTTGATCCGTACTATCTGACGTATAAAGCAGAAGAAATGGGCTATCACTCTCAGATTATTCTTGCGGGTAGGAAAATCAATGACAATATAGCCGCGTATGTGGTCGAAAATATAGTTAAGCAAATGATTAAAGCAAACAAGCAAATTAAAGGCTCGAAGGTAGCCATTTTTGGTGTGACCTTTAAAGAGAATTGCCCGGATGTTAGAAATACAAAAGTGGTGGATATCGTCAGGGGTTTAGAAGAGTATGAAATGGATGTAAAAATTGTAGATCCCATAGCAGATCAAGAAGACCTGTGGCAAGAGTATAGAATTAATGTTTGTAATATTGAAGAAATAGCAGGTATGGATGCTGTTGTATTAGCGGTTGCTCATGATGAATTTAAGTCCCTGGCCTTAAAAAATATTAAAAAAATGTTTAGCTCCGGCTCTTTTGAAAGTGCTGCTGAAGCGGCTGATGTTCAAATGGGTCCAAGGCAGAATAATTGCGTATTAATCGATATTAAAGGAATTTTTAGTAAAAAAGAAGCCGAGGATATGAATTATTTATACTGGAGGCTGTAAATTCGTCATGGGCTATCAAGATATCTCTTTTGCCAAGGGTACAATTTTTCTTGTAACTGGCGGAGCAGGCTTTATTGGCTCTAATCTTTGTGAGGTGTTGTTAGGTAAAGGATATAAGGTCACCTGCCTGGATGATCTTTCCAATGGGAAACAGGGCAATATATCTCCATTTAGGAGTAATCCCAACTTCACATTTATAAAAGGTGATATTCGCCATTTGGATACCTGTATACAGGCTTGTGAAGGTGTAGATTATGTTCTGCATCAAGCAGCATGGGGCAGTGTTCCTAAAAGTATTGAGATGCCTTTATTATATGAAGAAATTAATATTAAAGGAACGCTCAATATGATGGAAGCGGCAAGACAAAACAATGTGAAGAAGTTCGTTTATGCTTCAAGCTCTTCCGTATACGGTGATGAACCCAGCCTACCCAAAAAGGAAGGCAAAGAAGGTAACCTGTTGTCACCCTACGCATTAACAAAACGCGCAAATGAGGAGTATGGAAAACTGTATACTAAGTTGTACAACCTTGATACCATTGGCTTGCGTTATTTTAATGTATTTGGTAAACGACAAGATCCCAACGGAGCGTACGCCGCAGTAATCCCTAAATTTATCAAACAGCTGATCAACAACGAACGCCCAATTATCAACGGTGACGGAAAACAGAGCCGTGATTTTACTTATATTGAAAATGTAATTGAAGCGAATCTCAAAGCTTGTAAAGCTTCTCACGAAGCAACAGGTCAGGCATATAATATAGCTTATGGCAGCAGAGAGTATCTAATTGATATTTACTATGAACTGTGTAAGGCATTGGGTAAGAATATTAATCCGATATTTAGCCCTAAGCGGAAAGGCGATATTATGCACTCTAACGCAGATATTAGTATGGCAAAAAAACTACTGGGCTATGAACCAGATTATAGTTTTGCTCAAGGTTTGGCACTAACTATTAATTGGTACGAGAGGAATTGTGCCTAATCATCAACTTTTGGCCCGGTATTGTAGAAATATCTTGCTTATTATTACTTGGTTGGCATATAATTTTATTAGTCAATTAAAAAGGGGGAAATATTTTGGGTAAACATATTAATACGATTACCGGGCGTACGCTCCAAAGCACTGTAAGCAGCGGTGGTTGCGGCGAGTGCCAGACTTCCTGTCAGTCGGCTTGTAAGACCTCCTGTACGGTTGGCAACCAGGCATGCGCTAATAAAAAGAATAACTAAACCAACCTGATCCCTTTACGGGATGAGGTCTTTTTTTTGAAGGGAATGATAGTTAATTGATTCATGCTTTTTCTTTTGACGGTACCAATATAGTTTTGGATGTTAACAGCAATGCTGTTCACGAGGTGGATGAGCCTACTTTACAAATAATTAAGGATTATGAATCCAGATCAGAGATAGAATTAGTTAATCAATACAGCCCTATATATGGTGAAACGAATGTAAGAGAAATAATCCAAGAAATAAGGGATTTAAAGAACGACGGGCTGCTTTTTTCTCTGGACCCTCTGCCGGGAGGGTATTTGCCTCCTGAGGGAGAAACCGTTAAAGCGCTCTGCCTGAACTTGGCTCACGACTGTAACTTGCGCTGCCGCTACTGTTTTGCTAGCCAGGGTGATTTTGGCGGTCAGCGCGAGCTGATGTCGGCCGAAGTAGGACGGTCGGCGCTTGATTTCTTAATGCGGGCGTCAGGCAGCCGTCAACATGTAGAGGTGGATTTTTTCGGCGGTGAGCCGCTGATGAATTGGGCGGTACTAATGGAGTTGGTGGAATATGGCCGTCAGCAGGCCAAGCAATCGGGCAAGGAAATTAAATTTACCTTGACTACTAACGTTACCTTGCTGGATCAGGCAATGCAGCAATTCATTGGTGAAAATGACCTGGCAGTGGTCCTTTCCATTGATGGGCGTCCTGAAGTGCATGATCGCATGCGGGTTACTGCCCACGGAGGAGGCAGCTATCGGCGGGTGATGGATAAAATAGTTGAATTCACGGCTTCGCCATATTGCCGGGATTATATCATTAGAGGGACATTTACTCGTCATAACCTTGATTTTTGCGAGGATGTGAAGTACCTGGCGGAGGCGGGTTTAAACCATATTTCAGTGGAACCGGTGGTGGCTGAGGCTGAAACTGACTATGCTTTTAAGGATGAGGATGTACCTGTTTTGCTGGAGGAATATGATAAGTTGACCAGGTATTTATTGGAAAGACACCAGCAGGGACGCCCGGTGGATTTTTTTCACTTCAATATTGATTTGGAGGATGGCCCTTGCTTGCCCAAACGTCTTACGGGTTGCAGTGCCGGGTCTGAATATTTGGCGGTAGTGCCCGGAGGAGCATTGTATCCTTGCCACCAGTTCGTAGGACGTAACGACTTCCAGGTAGGTACAGTGTTTGATGGTGTGGTTGATAAAAATATGGAAAAAATATTCCGCAATGCGCATATATATAATAAAAACGATTGTCTGGATTGCTGGGCCAAGTTTCACTGCAGCGGTGGATGTCATGCCAATGCGTATACCTTTAATGGTGATATGCTGAAGCCTTATCAACTTGGGTGTATGTTTGCCCGCAAAAGGCTGGAGTGCGCACTATATCTAAAAATTAAAACTCGCCGGTAAATACTGAAGATTTTTACAGAAAAAAGGGAGCGTTGAGCATCCCTTTTTTGTTCAGGGATTTGGTTTACGATATAAGATTTCGATGGTATAATGAATGCTGCTTAAACCGAAGTATATTGACATTTTGTGTTGAATTGTGCAAGGGAGTGGTTGGTATTCGAAGTCGTTTAACTCAACTAGTTAAAAAATTAGTTTTATGGCCGGAGATAAATAGTTCCCACGCTAAGATAAGAACATTACTTGTGTTGGGTATTCCTATGTTTATTTTTTGTGCGTTGTTTAGTTTGATCCGCTGGGCTGTGGTGTGGGACGGTGAAATTGTGGCGGTAGCCAGTGAGCGTCAGATGGCTGAAACAGCGGTACAGGACTATATAAATCAATTAGAGAAGATAGCCGGAATGCCGGTACAAATCCCAGAGGACACCATTAAGTATCATCCAATTTGGCGGTTGGCTGCGATGGAAGATAAGCAGGAACTGCAGCGTTGTTTGGCAGCTAAATTAAATTATCAGTATGAGGCGTGTGGCATCTTTATAGATGGCAAAAAGATGGTGGCAGTTAGAGATAAGTCCGTTGGTCAGGTAGTGCTGGATAAAATCTTAAGTACATATAGTCAGGATGGCAAGGGGAAAGTAAACTTTAAACAAAAAGTAGCCATGAAAACGGATATAGTGGACATAGACGAATTGATGGAAGCAGACCAGGCGGTGGAGTATATCCAGTATGGAGGCACAGATGTTAAGAAGTACCAAGTACAGGAAGGGGATACCCTGTGGGATGTTGCTACGGCGGCAGAAATAAGCGTAGAACAATTAATTGAGGCCAATCCAGGCTTATCCCCGGAAACAATACAAATTGGCCAGGAAATAAAAATATCTCGCCCTGCACCATTGGTTGATGTGTTGTCCACGCATGAAAATATTCAGCAGGAAGAAATTGCTTACCCGGTACAGGAAAAAGTTGACCAGGAGCTGTACTGGGGTGAACAAAAACTTGTGCAAGAAGGCAGTTTTGGCCAGCGGGAAGTGGTTTATGAGGTTACGTTGGAAAACGGTCAGGAAACAGGCCGGAAGGCTATGCGGCAAAAAATCATAAAAGAACCGGTGCCACGGATTATTGCCAAAGGTAATAAAAAATTACTGGCTTTCCGTGGCGGCAATGGCCGGCTAGCATATCCTACTTCAGGGGCGATTGTCTCACCCTTTGGTGCGCGTTGGGGGAGGACCCACCAGGGAGTGGATATTGCCGCCAATAATGGTGCTCCAGTTGTGGCGGCAGAGGCAGGCACGATTGAGTTCGCCGGTAATCGGGGTGGCTATGGTCTTTGTGTTGATGTCAGGCATGGCAGTAGTGTAGTGACCCGCTATGCTCATTTATCATCCGCAGCGGTTGAATCGGGACAGCGTGTAGAAAGAGGCCAGTTTATCGGCCGTGTTGGTTCCACTGGTAATTCCACCGGGCCGCACCTGCATTTCGAGGTTATTGTTAACGGTACACAAAAAAACCCCACCTTATTTATATAAATTACAGGTTAAATACAAAACAATGCGGTTTTCTATCCTTTGTGTTTAATGTATAATATATTTATGTAAAATTGTGCTGAAATATAGAGTGGGAGGGCAGTTCCTTTGGTTGAAAAAAATAATAAGCAGTCTGCAAATAACACTGGTTATTTTGCAAATTTATCTAAGAAAAAGAAGCGCCAAAAAATAATATTCACCATACTCGCCGCTGTACTTGGCGTAGGCTTAGTTGGCTCCTCTATGTTTTGGGCTTTTGGGGATAGCAATTTACCTACCCAGAATCAGACGACAAATGAACAACAAACAAATACCGCAGAGCAACAAATTGCTGTTCTGGAAGCCCAGTTAAAGGAGGAGCAGCAAAATACTACGTTAATGGCACAATTGGCCAAGCTATACAGAGACAACGGTAATAATGCCAAAGCCGTGGATACTTATGTAAAAGCGCTTAAAATTAAACCCGGTGATGTGGATCTGCGCAAGGAATTGAGCGAAACGTATTTTTTGATTGGTGATTACCACAATGCGGTACTCGAAATAAAACAGGCCATAAAATTAAGACCCGGTGATGCTTATGCTCACTATTACGCCGGCCAATTTAATGCATTTCGCAGTGACGATGGCCGTGATGTGGCCAAAGGCATTGCAGAATTAGAAGAATTTATACGTATCCAAAAAGAAGGACCTGATGTGGAAAAGGCCAAGCAGTATATTGAAGAATTGCAAGCCGGCCAAATTAAATAAGCGGGGCCAGGGCTACCTGGCTCCTTCTTCTATGAATTACCATGGGCATGCAGTTAAGTTGATTATATAATTGAATCATTAATTTAATTAAAGGGGAATAAGCATGACCATGAAGCTGCTCGATAAGATTGGTGCACCGGTGTCACCCGCTTTACATACAGCAAAGTTGCTGCTCTTTGTTTTAGCGATTCTGTTCATGGTCAGTACATTTATGTTGATTAGAGTACCTGAAAGTGTTAAGGGCTATATATATGGTGTTTTTCGTGAAGTAGTCCGGGCTCAAATGTTGTTACGTACTCATGGGTGGCAGCACATAGAGGATGATTACTTAATTATACGTTACCAGGGTGATAAAGAAGAAGCTAAATTGGTACATGAAACTGCCGAGCTATTTTTTCAGCGCATCTGCGATGATTTTGAATTTTCGCCGGAACGAAAAATACCCATTATGGTCTATTCAACCAAAGAAGAACTAAATGCCAGTTTTGGCTGGCCAGCCAGTGAAAATGCTATGGGAGTATATTGGGGTGGCGTGATCAGAGTTTTGGCGCCACAGGCCTGGATAAATGACCGCGATCCGGACACAATGCGGCAAATATTTCAGCAGTCCGGTCCTATGGTTCATGAAATGACACATCTAGTGTTGGATTACGAGGCACGGGGTAATTACCCTCGCTGGTTTACGGAAGGCTTAGCCCAATACGAAGAATATAAAATTACAAGTTTCATATTTGGGCAGCAGGATGAAATTTGGGACCGTGGGCTGTATCCACTTAAGAAAATGGACCGCAACTTTGATTCCTTACTCGACCAAACGTTAGCTTATCGGCAATCGTTTTCGGTGGTGGAATACATGGTGGCAGTCTATGGTGAGGATGGCCTGCATAGAATTATTAATAATTTGGCAAGGGGTATAAATTTTCATGAATCAATGGTAAAAGCCCTGGGAACAGCTCCGGAACAGCTCGAAAGTCAGTGGCACGCCTGGTTGTCCAGGGAGTTGCAAAAGCCTTTGTATATTAAGCGGGAGGATCAAGCCTAAAATGGACAAACTGATAATAAACGGGGGGCAGCCGCTGCAAGGAAAGGTACGGATCAGCGGCGCTAAAAACGCCGCTTTGGCTATTTTATGTGCATCACTTATGGCCAGCGATGAAGTAGTGTTGGAGAACATTCCTGATATCAGCGATGTAAGAGTAATGATCGATATAATTAAACATATAGGTGCTGAGGTAAATTGGTTGAGCAATTCATCGCTCAGGATTATTGCACCTGATGTTATTGTGGCAGATCCCCCATGTGCATTGGTAAAAAAGCTGCGTGCTTCTAATTTACTGTTGGGACCGGTGTTAGCCAGGTTTGGCTATGCCAAAGTTTCTTTGCCTGGTGGCTGCAATATTGGAGTCAGGCCGATGGACCTGCATTTTAAAGGGCTGGCTGGTATGGGAGCACAAATCCGCCTGGAAAGTGGATTTGCCGTGGGTCAAATTTCAGACCGCTTAAAAGGAGCCCGCATATACCTGGATTTCCCCAGTGTAGGGGCAACCGAAAATATTATGATGGCGGCTTGTCTGGCCGATGGACAAACCGTACTGGAAAATGTAGCTAAAGAGCCTGAGATAGTAGATTTAGCCAACTTTCTCAATTGCCTGGGTGCTAAAGTCCGGGGTGCGGGTACCGATGTAATTAAGGTCGAGGGAGTGCCTAAATTGGGTGGATGCGTGCGCTATGCCGTGATCCCGGACCGCATCGAATCAGGCACTTTCATGGTGGCCGCGGCGGCTACCCGTGGGCGCCTGGTACTTGAAAACGTCATTCCTTTGCATGTAGAACCCATTTGTGCCAAACTGCGAGAGGCCGGGGTGCAAGTGGATGAGGATGACGATATGCTTACCGTTGTTGCCAGTGGTGAATTGCATCCCGTGGATATAAAAACGATGCCCTACCCAGGTTTTCCTACTGATATGCAATCACAGATGATGGCGTTTTTATCAACTGTTGAAGGTACCAGTATAATCATAGAGAACATCTTTGAAAATCGCTTTCAAATTGCTGATGAATTAATAAGAATGGGCGCTAATATTAAGGTGGAGGGGCGTATGGCCGTTGTAGAGGGTGTTCAAGGGTTATATGGTACCAAGATTAAAGCCACTGATTTGCGCGCTGGAGCGGCTCTGGTAATAGCAGCGCTCATGGCCGATGGCCAAACCGAAATTTATAATACTCATTTTATCGACCGGGGCTATCACATGCTGGAAGAAAAACTAACCAATTTAGGTGTTAAGATTAAAAGAGAGCATGCTTAAACTGGAGTAACTTATCGATAAAAGGCGTCAACTTCGCCTTTTTCTGCTTTTGTAACGAACCTTAGGATAGGTATAATGATGAAATGGCTATTAGCATACTATGGAAAATTACGGTGTACATAATTAATAACTGAAAGGGAGTTGCCTAACAGATGAAAAAAGTTTTGATTATGCCTTGCTTGGATATCAAGGAAGGCAGAGTGGTTAAGGGTGTACAGTTTGTCAATTTGCGTGACGCCGGTGACCCGGTGGAATGTGCCAAGATATATTGTGAAAATGGAGCGGACGAGCTGGCCTTTCTGGATATTACTGCTACGGTAGAAAAAAGGAAAACCACCTTGGATGTAGTGCGCCGGGTGGCCGAAGTCACCTCTATTCCATTTACAGTGGGTGGTGGCATTGCTTCATTAGCTGATGCCGAAGCTGTTTTAGAGGCTGGGGCAGACAGAGTTTCTATAAGCAGTGCGGCTTATCGCCAACCGGAACTGATAGAGCAGGCTGCAGTGAAATTTGGTTCGGAGAAAGTGGTGGTGGCTATTGACGCAGATAGAAACCCCGCTTTGCCCTCGGGTTATGAGGTCTACATAAATGGTGGTAATACTGCTACTGGAACAGATGCTGTGGAATGGGCTAGGCAAGCCGAAGCTAGAGGCGCGGGTATAATTCTCCCCACTAGTAAAGCCTGTGATGGTGCTAAAAGTGGGTATGACATACCTTTGATTAAGGGCATTAAAGAGGCGATAAAAGTGCCGGTTATCGCCTCTGGCGGGGCCGGTAATAAGGAGCACTTCCTTGACGCGGCTAAAGAAGGACAGGCGGATATATTATTAGCTGCTTCTGTTTTCCATTTTGGTGAAATATTAATTCAAGATCTAAAACAATACTTGCAGGATAATGGCGTTGCCACTGTTTAACGTCCGTTGGGAGGCAAACGATGCGAATTGCCGTGGCAGCTGTTGGTAAATTAAAAGAAAAATACTGGCGAGAGGCCATTGCTGAATATAGCAAACGTCTTGCTGCATATTGCCGTTTGGAAATAAGCGAAATAAACGATGAAAGCTATGCTGAGGGGCTTTCGGCTGCGGAAGAAGATAGGGTAAAACAGCGGGAATGGGAAAGGTTGTGCCGCCACCTGCGAGCAGATACCTATCTGGTGGCTTTGGATGTACAAGGTGAGCCGGTATCCTCAGAGGAACTCGCCGTACGTATAGATAAACTCACCCTGAACGGGCACAGCGATATTACTTTTTTAATCGGCGGCAGCCTGGGTTTACCGGAGCAAGCTCTCAAGCAGGCCCACTGGCGGCTGTCCTTTTCCCGGATGACCTTTCCACATCAGTTAATGCGGGTGGTTTTGTTAGAACAAATTTACCGCGCATATAAAATTACCCGTGGTGAACCGTACCATAAGTAAAGTAGAGCAGATATGCGAGTAAGTGGTGGTTTTGGCTTGCCCCACCTGGCTTAAGCCAAACTACCGCCACTTTTTAATCTGCTTTAGCAAGTTCGAAACGTTGTTTCGTACATAAAACCACCCGTTTCCCGGGTAGTTATGATTAATGTATAAATAATGGGGTGGGTTAAATAATAAGGAGACAAAAACTAAAGGAGGTGGATAGCAGATGGCATTTAACCTATCGCAAAAAGAGAGTATGTTGCTGCAAGACCAGCAGAAGCACGAAGAGCTGTGTATACAAAAGTATCAAAGCTACGCCCAGCAGGCTCAGGATCTTCAACTAAAACAGCTGTTTAATTCGTTAGCCCAACATGAACAACAGCACTTAAATTCTGTTAATCAGCTGCTAAGTGGTCAGGTCCCTAATACACAACAAGGTCAACAGAATCAAAACCAGGGTCAAAGCCAATTTACACAGGCTATGAATCAGAACAATAACCCTGGCCAAGTTAACCAAAATGATGTTGTAATGTGTAACGATATGTTGGCTACCGAAAAATATATTTCCGGTACATACGATACAACAATTTTCGAATGTACCAATACCGATGCCCGTCAGGTATTAAACCACATCCAAAAAGAAGAACAGCAGCATGGTGAAGCTATCTTCAATTACCTACAAAGCCAAGGAATGTATAATGTGCAGTAAGCAATCTGTATACCTAAGCCCAGGAATTTTCCTGGGCTTAGCTGTTTTTGAGGTTCTGCTCCCCTACCGCTTGCTCTTTTCTGGAAAACGGAGATGTTGTATAATATACTGATACGAAAAATGGCAACGGAAAGGGGAGTTGATTGTCATGGGAGAAAAAATTCAAATGGTCGTTCCATTAGTAGAAATAGACGGCGACGAAATGACTAGGGTTATCTGGCATGATATCAAAGAGGTTTTATTAACTCCTTACATAGACTTAAAGACAGACTATTATGATCTGCAACTTAAGAAGAGGGATGAAACCGAAGATAGGATTACGGTGGAAGCTGCTGAGGCTACTAAAAAATATGGTGTGGCAGTCAAGTGCGCTACCATCACTCCTAATGCCCAGCGGGTTGAGGAATATAATTTAAAACAAATGTGGCAAAGCCCTAATGGTACTATTCGCGCAATTTTGGACGGCACGGTCTTCCGCACTCCGATAATTGTCAAGAATATCAAACCCTTTATCAAAACCTGGGGAAAGCCTATCACAATTGCTAGGCATGCTTATGGCGATGTTTACAAGGGTGTGGAAATGAAAGTTAAAGGTCAAGGGCAGGCTGAGCTTGTTTTTACGGGGCAAGATGGACAAGTAGAGAGAAAGATTATTCACAATTATTCCGGTTCCGGTATTGTTATGGCAATGCATAACCTGGATGAGTCCATTGAGAGTTTTGCCAGGTCCTGCTTTAACTATGCGCTAGACCAAAAGCAGGACTTGTGGTTTTCCACAAAGGACACTATTTCCAAAATATACGACCATAACTTTAAAGATATATTTCAAGACATCTATGAAAAGGAGTACCAGGATAAATTTGTCGCAGCGGCAATTGAATATTTTTACACTCTGATTGATGACGCCGTAGCCAGGGTAGTGCGCAGCTCGGGCGGCTTCATCTGGGCGTGCAAAAATTATGACGGAGATGTGATGTCGGACATGGTGGCCACTGCCTTCGGTAGCCTGGCTATGATGACTTCTGTTTTAGTATCACCTGACGGTTGTTTTGAATATGAGGCGGCTCACGGGACGGTAACCAGGCATTATTATCAATATCTCCAAGGGGAAAAAACCTCAACAAATCCAATGGCCACTTTATTTGCCTGGACCGGCGCATTAAGCAAACGAGGCGAGCTGGACAACATACCTGGTTTAGTTCAATTTGCCGCCGCTCTGGAACAAGCAGCTCTTGACACAATTGAAGAAGGGATCATGACCAAGGATTTGGCTTTGCTTGCTGACGGGAACAATAAAATAGTTAATACCAGGCAATTTTTAGAAGCGGTTAATGACCGTTTGAGGTCATAATTTGCGTGAATGATTGGCGGGCTATAATTAGCAGCATTATTGGTTAATATATGTAAATATATCATATATTAATATACCATTTCTGAGCCCCTGTCCCAAGGAGGAATTTAATATGAAGGGCCTGAATTGTGAACTGCCCAGCAGTACAAATTTTATTCAAAGCATTATTAATGAGGACTTAAAGAACAATAAAAATGATGGTCGGGTACATACCCGGTTTCCACCCGAGCCAAACGGATATCTTCACATTGGACATGCCAAATCCATTTGTTTGAATTTTGGTCTGGCTGAAGTTTACGACGGGTTATGTAACCTGCGCTTTGACGATACCAACCCTACTAAAGAGGAAGTCGAATATGTCGATTCCATTATGGCAGATGTTAAGTGGCTTGGTTTTGACTGGGACGACAGGCTTTTTTATGCTTCCGGTTATTTCGAGAAACTCTATGCGTACGCCCTTGACTTAATAGAGGCGGGCAAAGCCTATGTTTGTGATTTGAATGCCGAGCAAATCAGGGAATATCGCGGTACGCTGACAGAGCCGGGGAAGAACAGTCCCTACCGCGACCGTTCGGTAAAGGAGAACTTAGATTTATTTCAGCGGATGAGAGCGGGTGAATTTCCGGATGGTTCACGGGTGCTGCGGGCAAAAATAGATATGTCGTCCCCTAATATAAATTTGCGTGACCCGGTGCTATACCGCATTCAGCGGGCCAGCCATCATCGTACCGGT
Source organism: Desulfoscipio geothermicus (assembly GCA_016841905.1). Lineage (GTDB taxonomy): Bacteria > Bacillota > Desulfotomaculia > Desulfotomaculales > Desulfallaceae > Sporotomaculum > Sporotomaculum geothermicum_C. The sequence goes on from JAENYF010000016.1 coordinate 39,858, forward strand.
GATCAATGGTGCATCTATCCCATGTATGACTATGCTCACCCTATATCTGATGCTATTGAGGGAGTAACGCATTCCATCTGTACCTTAGAGTTTGAAGATCACCGGCCGCTCTATGATTGGGTGCTGGACAATGTGACTGTTCTCTGCCACCCGCAGCAAATTGAGTTTGCTCGGCTCAACCTCGGCTATACCGTAATGAGTAAACGAAAACTACGGGCACTGGTGGAGCAAGGGATTGTGAATGGCTGGGATGACCCACGGATGCCTACCATTTCCGGTTTACGCAGGCGCGGCTATACACCGGAAGCGATCCGGGACTTTTGTGAACGGATTGGGGTAGCAAAAAGCAATAGTTTTGTTGATATAGCTATGCTTGAACACAGCATCCGGGAGGATTTAAATGCCCGAGCACCGCGAGTGATGGCTGTGTTGCGGCCTCTTAAAGTAATTATTGAAAACTATCCGGAAGACCAGGTGGAAATGCTGGAGGCCGAGAATAATGCTGAGCATCCTGAAATGGGCTCTCGGCATGTGCCATTTGGACGGGAGCTGTATATTGAACAGGATGATTTCCTGGAAAATCCGCCCAAAAAATTCTTCCGCCTGGCCCCGGGACGTGAAGTGCGGCTCAAACACGCTTATATAATTAAGTGTGAGCGAGTGGTCAAGGACGAGCAAACTGGTCAAATATTGGAACTGCACTGCACTTATGATCCCGATACGCGCAGCGGCATGAATAATGAGAAGCGCAAGGTAAAGGGTACACTGCATTGGGTTTCGGCCAAGCATGCCGTTAAAGCCGAAGTGCGTTTGTATGACCATCTTTTCCTTAAGGAAAACCTGGAGGAAGATGAAGACTTTAGGGCTAATTTGAATCCCGGCTCACAGGAGATATTGACCAATTGCATGGTGGAACCCAGCCTGGCGGAGGTTCTGCCGGGTTACCGGTACCAATTTTTAAGACAGGGCTATTTTTGCGTCGATCAGGATGCAACTGCAGGTCAACTGGTGTTTAACCGGATAGTTTCCTTAAAGGATGCTTGGGCTAAGATACAAAAATCAGGCAATAATTAGATTAATGTGGTAAATAAAGAGCTTCTCTAGGCAGATTGCCATGGAGAGGCTTTTTTTAATTTATTAATAGTTAAGCTTTTGACAAGTGATTCCGAGCATAGAAACATCAGGAGCACTAGGAGTTGTTCTGTGGTGCTCTTATTTGCTTGGAGGATTGTTTTGATTGATATGCGTAGCTACATTCTCCCAATGGCTTGCATCTATCTCAGCCTCCACAAGAATGCCCTCCGGGCTGTACTCTTCACGGTAAACCTCCCCGTGCCGGTGCAGCAGTGCGAGCAGGTCTGTTCTGTCATAAGGCAGCCAGCCTTTGACCAGGTGTCGCTCGTGTAGTGTATTTTGGGAGATTAGTTCTTTTAGCTGTTCAATTCCCATGCCGTTTAAGGCGGATATTTCTACAGATTGATAGGGGCAGGATAATTTAACTTGCTCCAGCAGTTGGTGGTTAAGTGGCTGCTCTACCTTGTTGAATACCATTATGGTTGGCTTATCTTGCACGCCCAGCTCTTTTATAACGCTTTCCACTGCCGTAATTTGTTTAGTAAGCTCGGCATGGCTTGCATCTACCACATGAAGCAGTATATCTGCTTCAATGACCTCCTCCAGTGTGGCGCTAAAAGCCTTGATCAGATGGTGCGGCAAATTACGAATAAACCCCACTGTATCAGTTAGGAGTACTTCCCGGTTAGAGGTCAGCTGCAGACGGCGGGTGGTTGGGTCCAGCGTGGCAAAGAGCTGGTTGGCAGTATAGGCCTGTGCTTGGGTTAGGGTGTTTAATAAAGTGCTTTTCCCCGCGTTGGTGTATCCCACTAGTGCCACTACCGATATGGCTGACTCCCGGCGGCTTTGTCTTTGTTGGCGTCGGTGCCGGCGTACCTGTTCAAGGGCATTTGTAAGTTCATCAATGCGTCGCCTGATGTGGCGGCGATCTGTTTCCAGTTTGGTTTCACCTGGGCCGTGGGTGCCGATGCCGCCGCCCAGGCGGGACAAGGCTGTGCCCAGCCCGGTGAGACGGGGTAGCGCGTAGCGCAGCTGGGCTAGTTCAACCTGCAGTTGCCCTTCTTTAGTATGGGCTCGCTGGGCAAAAATATCCAGTATTAAAGTAGTACGATCTACAACGCGGCAGCCAATGGCGTTCTCAAGATTGCGGGCCTGGGTAGGGGTTAATTCACTGTCAAATATAATTAGCTCTGCTCCCAGACGCTGTCGGAGTTGGGCTAACTCCTCCACCTTGCCCCGACCAATAAAGAAAGCGGAGTCAGGCTGGTTTCTGCGTTGGACTACACGGGCTACAGTAGTTGCACCGGCAGTGTCGGCCAGCTGGGCCAGTTCGTCAAAGGTATCCTCGCTGGCAATGGTGACCAGGATGGCTTTTTCAGCTTCCCTGTTTACTGTTGTGGGTACTGCTGACGGGGGGTTGATGCGACCTTCGATACTTTGGATGAGCATTGTTATATTAATTCCGGTCAATTGGGCTACAGGCATTGGTCCGAAGTCTTGGAAATTTTTGATTAGCTGCCCCTCCTGAGGCTCTAGACAGGCAAAGCAGATCTCTTTTATTTTGCCGTTCAGCACTCCCATTGCCGCCATTACATCCAAGCGCAGGTCGTAAAGAGCTGCGTAGTCCACCATGCTTAATTCCCCGTTGCCCGAGGGGTGGGTATGAATGCAGCGCAGGCTTGCCAAGCGGTAAGTACCGCGCCGCCTGCTCCGGGCTTGCAACTTCACTGTTGCGGCGTCACCTATACCTACGGATACCACTCGCCCCTGCCGGTCAATAAATATAGCTAACTCGCGCTGGCAGCTGCTGGATACGGCGGCCATAATTTGGGCTATATCCAGCGAGATAATCGTGTTTTTATCTACTACCAGGTCATAAATACTTTGCAATAAATCCAAGTCAGCCTTTTTGAGGCCCTGGGTATTTCCGTAAATGGTTTTTAACAAAAATTAATCACATCCCAATGGTAAATTTTTATCTGAAACTAATTATAACATAGACTTAATACTACAACGTAATTTAAGGAAAGTTCGAGCGGGTGGAGCAGAGCCCCACCCCTACGATAATGCCCGCTATGCCACAGAGGAAAGGGGCACACCTCTTCGAGGAATATCCCCTTAAAATGCTCGAACCGTCCCGTTGCGTAGCGGGCATATTAAAATAGCGGTTTTAGGTATGGAATATTATTAAAATATCACGAATAGCATTACTTATAAGCAGATTTTTGTTAACCAAGTCAAATAAAAGCATAAATTCGTAAGTTGAGCAGCCTATTGCCAAAGGAGGTTTTGCCGTGCCGTTTGAGCCTAAAGAACCGCAAAAGGAGATTAAATACGAGGAAACCAGGATTTACACCGATGCAGAACTCAACAGCTATACTGACGAAGAACTGAAGAATTTTAGAATAAAACATGCCATTCCTGCTCTGGAGGAGTTGGAAAGTGGTCCGTGGCCCAGTTTCGTAGCCGATGCCAAACAGGAGGCTTTGCACAGAAGGAAACTAGCTGATAACAGAATGCTTATCGAGCGAGACGTTGTTGAGGATATGCTTGGCCAGCTCCAGGATTCCTTTGACGATGGTGAAACTCACTGGAAACACGGTGGTATAGTAGGTGTATTTGGCTATGGTGGCGGGGTTATCGGCAGGTATTCCGACCAGCCGGAGAAATATCCATCCATAGCCCATTTTCATACGATCCGGGTTAATCAGCCGGCCAGTAAGTTTTATAATACCGATTTCCTGAGGACGATTTGTGATCTATGGGAATACCGGGGCAGCGGTTTGATGAATTTGCACGGTTCTACTGGTGATCTGGTGCTGCTTGGCACTACCACGGAGCAATTAGAGCCTATTTTCTTTGAATTGACCCATGTACTTGGCCAGGATATCGGTGGCTCAGGCTCCAACCTGCGTACACCTTCTTGCTGCATAGGAAAAGCCCGTTGCGAGTTTGCCTGTTATGATACACAGGATTTATGCTATGAGCTAACCAAGTACTATCAAGATGAGCTGCATCGCCCAGCCTTCCCTTATAAATTTAAGATTAAATTTGACGGTTGCCCAAATGGCTGCGTGGCTTCGATTGCCCGTTCCGATATGTCTTTTATCGGTACCTGGAGAGATAATATCCGCATCGACCAAAAGGCGGTTAAAGCCTACCTGTCCGGTGATGTAGAACCTAACGGCGGTGCGCACCAGGGCAGAGATTGGGGTAAATTTGATATTCAAAAAGAAGTGCTCGAGCTGTGTCCTACCAGATGTATGTCCCTGGTGGACAATGAATTGAGGATTGACAACCAAGAATGTACCCGCTGTATGCATTGCATTAACGTAATGCCGATGGCAATTAAGCCGGGCAAAGATAACGGAGTGAGCATTCTATTGGGATCCAAAGCACCTATTTTGGCAGGTGCTCAAATGGCTACTCTGATAGTTCCTTTTATGAAAGCCGAACCACCCTATGACAACATTAAAGATTTTATTGAAAAGGTATGGGAGTTTTGGATGGAAGAGGGTAAAAACCGCGAGCGTCTGGGCGAACTGATGCAACGTACTGGTCTGCCTAAATTTTTAGCAACTATAGGTCTTCCTCCTGCACCCCAGATGGTTAAAACCCCGCGTGAAAACCCGTACATTCTTTGGCAGGAAAAAGACGTGCCTGGCGGCTGGAACAGAGATATTAATGCATACCGGTCCAGGCATAAGAGATAGGGGGATTATTGATGGCTTTATCTTTGGATCGTCTCGGAATGTATGATCCCAAGGATCCGCTTAAAGACAGGTTAACAGACTTGGGACCCAGACATTTCTGGCAGTATTTCCCTTTGGTTATTCAAAACAACTATGGCAGGTGGATTTATCATGATATGTTGGAACCGGGTATTTTAGTGCACGTATCAGAAACCGGCGACAAGGTTTATACTGTCAGATGCGGTGCAGCCCGGTTTATGACGGTGCAGCATGTTAGGGAAATTTGCGACATAGCCGACCAATACTGTGAGGGCTATGTGCGCTTTACCACTCGCAACAACATCGAGTTCCTGGTGGATAGCCTAGATAAGCTGGAAGCTTTAAAAAAGGACTTGGCCAGCCGTAAGTATGTGTCCGGCAGTTACAAGTTCCCTATTGGCGGCACAGGCGCCGGCATAAGCAACATTGTGCATACCCAAGGCTATATACACTGTCATACTCCGGCCACTGACGCTTCTTCGATGGTTAAGGCCGTTTCCGACGAGTTGTTTAAATACTTTCAGGGTATGACCTTGCCGGCCAAAGTACGCGTGTCCATGGCTTGCTGCCTGAATATGTGTGGTGCCGTGCACTGCTCGGATATTGCTTTGCTGGGCAACCACCGTAAGCCTCCCATTGTTGACCACCAGGTTATTGATAAAGTCTGTGAAATCCCCCTGGCTGTTGCTGCTTGTCCGGTAGGTGCTATCTCCCCGGACAAGACTCCTGAGGGTAATAAAACTGTTAAGATTAGAAAAGAGCGCTGCATGTTCTGCGGTAACTGCTACACTATGTGCCAGGCGCTGCCCCTTTCCGATAAAGAAGGTGACGGTGTTACTATTCTGGCCGGTGGGAAAATATCTAACCGGATAAGCATGCCCAAGTTTTCCAAGGTTGTCGTGCCTTGGCTGCCAAACAACTTCCCCAGGTTCCCGGAAGTAGTGGAAACAGTGAAAAAGATATTGGGAGTCTATGCTTCTGGTGCTAATAAGTATGAGCGCCTGGGTGATTGGGCGGAGCGGATTGGTTGGGAAAAATTCTTCGAGAAGACCGGACTGGAATTCACTGAGCATTTGATTGACGATTATCGTCTGGCCTATGATACTTGGCGAACCAGCACACAGTTTAAATATACTGCAGCTGCTTGGGATACTTCAAGGATTGCTGCTGGGATAGAATAAGGAGAGGTGTTCTGCAATGGATGAATTGAAAAAAATTATTGTGGAGTTTGCCGAGACCAACAAGAAAACCAAGTTTTATTTTAAAGATATTGAAAAAGCCGTCCAGAAAGTAAATTCCGACGCTAAAATGAGAGATATTAAAAAGGCCTGTACGGCATTAATTAATGAAGGTACGTTGATTTATTTTTCCACCGGCAGCAGTACAATGTATGGCCTTAAAGGTAGAGGCATAACAGAGGATCCGATAACATGAACTTCCCACAAGATTCAAGAGAGTTAATTGAAGAGCAAATTGATATGCTCAAGCAAAACCCGGAATGTGCTAATGCTCAATATAATCTGGGCGTTTGGCTTATGCAGCAGGGAAAATTAAACGAGGCCATTGATTTGTTTGAAGCGGCAATTGCTAATAGCGGCAGGATGTTTGAAGCCTACGTCAATTTGGGATACATTTATTTCCAGTTGGGTGAGCTGGATATGGTTGTCAAGGCTAATAAAAAAGCGGTGGAAATAGAACCCCGGTATGCCAGGGGGTATGCTAATCTGGGTTTTGCTTATTTGCAACTGTCCCAACCAGATGAAGCTATTGCTGCGCTGTGCAAAGCTATTGAAATAAACCCTGATATTGCTCAGGCCTGGAGTAATTTAATAAACGCTTATATTCAAAAGGATGACCTTGATCAGGCCATTACAGCCGGCGAAAAACTAGTGGCTTTCGCTCCTGATTTTGCTCTGGGACTAAATAATTTGGCCTTTGCCTACTACCTAGAGGGAAATTTTGCCAAGTCCTTTGCATATGTTAAAAAGGCCCTAAATCTTGGTTTTGGGGTGCATCCTGATTTTCTCAGAGCATTGGAGCTGCATGGAAAACCATGACTCCACTTTAACGTAATATCGCTTATTTCGCTATGTTCGCTATAGCGGTAAGGGGACATGGGGTGGGGCAGAGCCCCACCCCAACGTATGCACGCAAAGCTTTGGGGGTCGCACGTGGCGCAACGTACCTTAAATTAAGTTGTAGTATTAGAAGCATGTAAGAAAGCACTCTCTGCGTTACGGGAGTGTTTTCTTATACTTTAGGAAGCTATGCTTGCCATATTTATGGCAAGCGCTAAGGATTAAAGTACTGAAAAGCGCGCGCAGAGGGAACCGAATGGGCGCGCTTTTCTTGTGGCGCTGTGTCGTTAAGATGTTTATTCTAGCCTTGCCAGTGCTTGGGTTGCCAATTGGCCGATGCTAGATTGCTCAAAAACACCTTTTGCATATATATTTATTGGCCGCTGGTCACCTTTAATTGCCTTTAGCGCCGCCCTGGTCTCTGTTGAACCCGGCCTTGAATTGGATTCAGCCAAATGTTTTATCAGCCACACCGCATTGCCCCGGGTTTGGGGGTCGTCCAGGCAGGCAAACTTAACAAAGTAGGAGAATGTTTTAGTAATTAAGTCTGGCCTCACCCTGGCGATGACACCAAGCGCTCTTAACACTGTTGGTCTGAAATTACTGTCATCTTCCTCTAATATTTGGATTAAAGAGGGTAAGTAGCCGCCAAATACATCGGGTGACTTGGCGATTACTTCTCCGATGGCATCAATGGCTCCCCAGTTTGAAGTGCCGTAACCGGCATCGGTTATGGATGTAAACAGTCTTTGAAGAATTCTGGATACCAAAGCCGGGTTATACCGGGCGATAGCTGCGCATACCTGGCCAAGTGCATCTGCGGTTTTTAAGCGCAGCAGTTCGTCACCTGTATACAGCATGCGCTGCAGGCAGCTAATTATGGTGTTGTCATGAGTCGCTGCTTGAAGTAGCGGTTCCAGCTGATAGTTCTCGATCAGAGCTGCTATTTCTTGTTTATTTAGCTTTGATTCTTTATTCTGTCTCCCTGCAGTTGGCTGTGAAGTAGCTGTAAACTTGGCGCTTGCTAATTTTTTTTGCACCCCTGGCCAGGCAACCTCTTGAATGTCATTATGCATCCTAATAAAATAAAGGGCACCAGAAATATGCCTGCCCTCGTATGACCCTGCTGGAATGATACAGTGGCTTTGGATATCGTATTTTTCTACCAACGCTTCCCAATAATCTTCACCGGGTAATAAATCCCACGCCAAGTCCCAATCCATGTTGCATGCAAATACTAGTGCTTCAGAAAATGCGCTACCCAAGTTGTGCCCGGTGGCGTCGTAGGCGTATACAGCGCCGCAGTTACAGGAACCCACCGGCATTTCTAGCGGTCTGCGCAGGCTTTGTTCAGTTGGCCTTGCAACGGGTAAACCACAGAAGGGACAAGCTGGTTTCACCCAGTGGTCGCGAACAACTATGTTGTCTTTTCGCTCATTTATGGCCACCGTATGCTCTCCTTTACTCAGGACCGGGTATCTCAAATGATGTGCAGCTATTGCCGGTGCTGCATGATTTGCTGGTCAGTTTGGTTTGACCTCCGCCTTGGCTTGGACCCATAATATAATTGGTCCGGCTGATAACGCGCTCAAGGGATTCAGCATTACACTCCGGGCATGGTGCTACAAATTCTTCCTGCCTGGTATTAAAGAGTTTCTCAAAAACATTACCGCATATCAAACAACGAAATTCAAAGATGGGCATAATATTACTCTCTCCTTTAATTATTTTGCTGTAGAAGGTTATTACTACTATATTAATCAATCGTCATTTTTAGTTCTGCAGCTTAGCGTTTTGCAACAAACAGTATAGATGCCGAGCGGTACAGTGATTCAAGATATTGTTTGAACAGTACATTGCGTGTAGTGCAAATTGGGTGTATAGTATTATTTTAAAAGAATGTAATATTAACAAAAAGGGGAGATGAATATGTCTCAAGACGAAAAATGCAATAGCTGCAATCAGAACACCGGGAGCTGTTCACCGGATAAATGCGGTATTGATAAACTACCCCAGAACGAATATAACAACATTAAGCATGTGGTCGCCGTGATGAGCGGTAAAGGCGGGGTTGGTAAATCTTCAGTCTCCGCCCTATTGGCGGTTAGTCTGGCCAATCAAGGCTATAAGGTGGGGATACTAGATGCTGATATCACCGGTCCTAGCATACCCAAAATGTTTGGTGTCAGAGGTTTGCCCGAGCAGGGTGATAATATTATGTATGCTAAAGAGACGGACAAAGGCATAAAAATTATGTCCTTAAATTTGCTGCTGGAAAATGAAGATATGCCGGTAATCTGGCGTGGTCCCGTTATTGCCGGGGCTGTTAAACAATTTTGGACTGACGTTGCCTGGGGCGATATAGACTACTTGGTGGTAGACCTGCCGCCTGGAACAGGTGACGTGCCCCTTACCGTGCTGCAATCGCTGCCGCTTGATGGCGTGATTATCGTTACCTCGCCTCAGGACCTAGCCAATATGGTGGTGCGCAAGGCTGTAAACATGGTTAACTACATGAATATACCCGTGCTGGGCTTTGTTGAAAATATGAGCTACCTGAACTGTCCGGATTGCGGCAAGGAAATCCAGGTGTTTGGTAAAAGCCATGCTGACTCTCTGGTTAACTCCATGGGGCTGCGTCTACTGGAGAAATTGCCAATTGACCCCGCATTATCTGAACTGAGTGACACTGGTCAGATCGAAAAGTATGACCGGGAGTTGTTTAAAGGTGTGGATGATATTATTAATACTCAAGTGACCAGCATTTCCTAATTAGACCGGGACATTAGTAAAAATATAGCTGTTTTAAACCGCCTGGAGCAAGGCGGTTTTAACTTTTATAGTTACATCAAGTCCACTATAGACCAACTATTCTCTTTTGGTATACAATTAATCACGGATGCATAAAAATTAACTAATTAAATCCGCCAGTTTAGCAATGGACCAGCAATGGTTCGTTATTTTTTATAGTGCAAACAATTTATGATAAGGAGGTGAACGCAATATATATGCCTTGATCGTATACTGTGACAATTGCGAGGGCTGTGGTGCTGCATTGACCTGTTGAGCTGGAAATTGGTGGAGGGATAATCAGCTGTGTTGTTGAGTCATAAGCCAAGAGCTATGCTCCGTGGGAGGTATGTGTTTGAAGCTGTTCATTGGACAAATACTTCCGTATTTTACAGTAACAATATTCATCCTAGGTATGATTTACCGTTTAGGGCGCTGGGCAGGTGCGCAAATTGTGCATAATATTACGCTTTCACCCTGGCCGCAGACTAAAGGTCAGGCTGCACTGAGGGTTGGCACGGAAGCATTTTTATTTCGAAATTTGTTTATATATGATAAAGCCTTATGGGCCGGTGCATTGCTGATGCACTTTGCGCTGCTTAATGTTCTGATCGGGCACCTGGTAGGCTTTGCTTTTTTTGGTACACAGTTTGCATTGATTCCTGGCCTGGGTATTACAACGGAACTTAGCAAGGCAATGTCAGATTGTTTTGGTTCAATTTTTGGCATAGTATTATTTGTGACGTTATTATATTTGCTATACCGTCGTCTAGCTAAGGAGGCTGCGAAGCTGGTCACTAAGCCCAGCGATAATTTATGGCTGCTTTACCTGCTGGTACTGGTAGGTATCGGCAATATCATGCGTTTTGTTCCAAACTATCATATTGATTATGTATTGGTACACGATTATGTCACGGCGCTAATCCTGTTCTGCCCTGTAGTGCATATGGAGCTTCTTAACAATGGATTTTTCTTGGTCCACTTGCTGCTGGTGCAGATTTTACTGATTGTCTTTCCGTTTAGTAAATTGATGCACGTATTCGGCATGTTTGCTGAACGGTATATTGTTAATCGGGTCTATCATGATCCCGCTCCCGGTTTGCCTAATGTTGATGTATCGGCAGCCCGGCAGGCCGAGCTGGGTATACCTGATGGAATACTGCAGGGTAGGGGGTATAAGTAATGCCCGAATATAAAGGCATGGTACAGCCGGCCCGGGCGTCAATAACCGAGCTGCGTAAAATTCACATTGAGCCTGTGCCCGATGAATTAAAGCCGGGAAAAGCCGTTGAGTACCTGGACCAGCTGCGTAAAAAATTTCGCTCATTTGTCCTAGCCATGGAATCCTGCACCAAGTGCGGTCTGTGTGCGGAAAACTGCCATACCTATCTTGGCACCAGGGACCCAAATAATATTCCCACCAACCGGGCGGAGTTAATCCGCAAGATATATAAGCGCTACTTTACCTTAGAGGGACGATGGTTTGGCAAATTGGTGGGGGCTGAAGATATTAGTTTGGATGTTCTTGAACAGTGGTACTCCTACTTTTACCAGTGCAGCCAGTGCCGCCGTTGTGCCCATGTTTGTCCTTTTGGTATTGATACTTGCGAAGTAACCTTCATCGGCCGCCAGCTGCTGCACTGGCTGGGTATTACACCCAAGCTGCATTCTACTACAGGTGCTGCTATGGAGAAGACGGGTAACCATTCGGCCTTGCCCAAACCCGGCATTGTGGATACCCTGGAGTTTATGTCCGAGGAAATTAGGGATGAATTTGGCGTAGAAGTTGAGTTTCCTGTTGACAAACCAGGCGCTGATATCATGTATATACCCTCTTCGGCGGACTTTTTGTTAAACCCCTATACCTTGATGGGTGCGGGTATGTTTTTTGCTTATATTGGCGCCAACTGGACCATTCCTAGTACAGTTACCGAGGCGGGTAACTTTGGTTTCTTATTCGATCAGTATTCGACACAACGGGGTAATGTTATGCGCCTTTTAAACGCTGCTCAAGAACTGGGTGTAAAAAAAATTGTTTGGGGCGAGTGTGGGCACGGTTGGCGAGCAGCGAAAATGTATATCCCGACCCTGGCTGACAGGCCTTTGCGTTGGCCGATTACCCATATCCATGATGAAGTAGCTAATTTGATTCGTAATAAAGAGTTGAAGCTTGATCCCTTGCAGAACAGCAAGCCCGTAACACTGCATGACCCCTGTAACTATGTGCGGGCCTGCGGGCTAAACGAAAATATGCGCGTAATAATGAACGCCTGTGTTACCGATTTCCGGGAAATGAACCCCCACGGTGCAGATAACTTCTGCTGTGGCGGTGGCGCCGCTATTTTGTTTGACGACCCGGAAATGTATCAGCGCCGAATTATGTTCAGTAAGAAAAAGGCTGAACAGGTGAGGGCTACCGGGGTTGGTGAAGACGGCGATGGTATTCTTTGCGCACCTTGTTCGATATGTAAGGCTCAGCTGTATCCCATGGTGGAAGAGCATAATTTGGGTGTGGAGGTAAAAGGGCTTATTGACCTGGTAGGTAGGTCATTGGTCTGGAAATAATGTTTTGTTGTTAGCGTGCTGGCGGCTGCCCAAAGCTAACGGCTGGGTATGATTTGGTTAGTGGGACAATATATACAGGCACAAGTCACCGCCGCGCTCTGTGACGGTAATGCCGTGCAAGATGAAGGGCGGTGATATAAAATGAGGTTATATAATATTCCTCGGGTGGTGGTGGCTGCGCCCCATGGACGGTCCGGCAAAACCACAGTCACCATTGGGCTATTGTCAGCCATAAAAACTGCCGGTTATCGTGTGCAACCGTATAAAAAAGGGCCAGATTTTATTGACTCCAGTTGGATGAGCAGGATAACCGGGCGACCCTGTCGCAATTTAGACAGTTTTTTGATGAAACGGCAGGTGATACGGACCTCCTTTGTCCGCAGCGCCCTTGATGCTGACATGGCGGTGGTGGAGGGAGCCATGGGCCTTTTTGATGGTGTGGATTTGGATGGCTCCGGCAGTACAGCTGAAATTGCCAAAACCATCGAAGCTCCGGTACTGCTGGTAGTGGATACCACCCGGATGACTCGAAGTGTTGCGGCCCTGGTTTCTGGTTACCAGCATTTTGACCCTAGTGTGCAGGTGGCCGGGGTGATTTTAAATAAAGTTGCCCGTCAGCGCCATGAAAAAATCCTCAGGGCGTCTATAGAACGATACTGTGGTATACCTGTACTGGGGGCTATTCCCAGGGAGGAGATTTTTTATGTTCCCGAACGGCACCTGGGACTTGTTCCCGCTGCAGAGAATGATGAACTGGCAGAAGCCGTGATTGGATTCAGCAATGCAGTAGGTGAATTACTTGACTTGAAAGGTATTCTCGAGGTAGCCCATCAGGCACCGCCGCTGGCGGTGGAGATATCACCGGGTGGCGCCCCGGTTATGCGCACGCTGCGTTTGCAGGGCCTAAACTCTGCTGCACCACGTGCCAGAGTAGCAGTTTTTTTAGACCGGGCGTTTACCTTTTATTACCCGGAAAACCTGGAGGCCTTAGTGGCTGCCGGTGCTGAATTGGTAGCAGTGAATACCTTGCGTGATACAAAAATGCCTGAGGTGGATGCAGCTTACATTGGAGGTGGCTTCCCCGAGATTAATGCGGCTGAAATCAGCGCCAATGTAGCCTTGCTTAGTGATTTACAGGAGCGCATTGAAGCTGGCTTGCCGGTTTATGCCGAATGCGGTGGACTGATGTTTTTAGGCCGCAGTATTTACTGGCGAGGTGTAAAACATACTATGACCGGTGCACTACCCTATGATGTTACTATGCAGGATAAACCCCAGGGACATGGATACATTACTCTGCAGGTGGAAAACAGCAGTCCTTATTTTGCAGCCGGGGAAAGCGTGAGAGGTCATGAGTTTCACAATTCCCGGGTGGATAACATAGCGGAGGAAATTAAATTTGCTTTTCAGGTAACCAAAGGCTACGGTATCGATGGCCAGCATGACGGTGTGTTGTATAAAAATGTACTGGCCTGTTATACACACCTACATGCACTGGCCACGTCCGGTTGGGCACCAAGGCTGGTAGCTGCTGGTGAAAAGTATGCAAAGCAAGATAAAACCGACCTCAATTGAGCGGTTTTATCTTTTTTTTGCGGTAATCATTCTGCCATAACGCTGGTTATTGCGTCAGTGATCCATGCCGCCGTTATCCTTGTCATAATCCGAGTTAATCATTTCCGCCACAAGACGTAGTGTAGCCACTGTATTGGTAATAAGAACTTCATATAGCAATACTGGCAGCACATCTTGCATGGTAGCTTTTATTTCACCGCTCGCGACTCTTTGCTGGATAATTTCACCAGCACGGTTTAATGCAATATTAACCAGTTGGTTTATATCATTCTGCCGTGTTTTAACAAATTCATCCACATCGATATTCTGCAACAAAAATTACCTGGTTATTATAATAACAGCTGTTCGACTAGACAGCCGGCAGTAGGTTTTGATATTAGTTTCATCAAACTGCCCAATAAACCAGGTTACCCACCTCCTTGACATTTCATCTTTTCCTTCAATTCCCCATGCATGCAAAGACTGCTTATTAAGGTATTATTCTGCCCGGATATTGCCAACCCTTGCTAGTTTAAATAAAAATTTTTTAGCACATAGTTTTTAGCACATAGGTTGTTATTATTTTAGGTAAACTATTGGCAAATAAATCAGGGGGTGCTGTTTTTGTCATCTTCTAATATAGCAAAAAAAATACTGGCTGTAATGTTAAGTTTAATTATGATATCTTATACCGCCCTGATCTTACTGCCAGATAGTACCGTCCAAGCACAGGAAAGAACACTTTATTGGGGTAGCAGGGGTAGTGAGGTAACTACATTGCAGCAGAAGCTTAAACATTGGGGTTATTTTAATGGCTTTACGGACGGAGTATACGGTTCTGCTACCTATAATGCCGTGCGTGATTTTCAACGTAAAAACGGTTTAAGGGCTGATGGCGTAGTGGGCCCCAACACGCGGGCTGCGCTGGGTATGGTTGGTGGTCAAACCCAGTTCAAAAGCCAAGTTGCTAATGTGCCTACAGTATCCAGGGGGTTCCTACAAACATCTCGGGATACGCAATTGCTGGCCCGGGTGATTGAAGGCGAGGCGGCTAACGAACCGTATCATGGTAAGCTGGCTGTGGGGGCCGTAATTATGAATAGAGTAAAAAGTTCTGCTTTCCCCAATACCCTGGCCGGGGTTGTTTATCAACCCCATGCGTTTGAATCTGTAACCAATGGTCAATATAACCGACCACTTACAAAGGAGTCTTTACAGGCGGCCAGCCAGGCTATGTCCGGGATGGATCCTACGGGTGGTGCTACATTTTTTTGGAATCCGTCCAAGAAAGTTAGCCCTTGGGTTTGGACTAGGAACGTTATCACTCGCATTGGCCGCCATGTTTTCGCCCGTTAATTGGAGTTAAGGTGTAATAGTGCTAAAAAACAGAAAAGCAGGGGAGGTAAAAACCTGTTTCTATCAGTTTCATGATATCAAAAAAGCGAAACAATTGTGAACTAAAATTCGAGTTTGACTCATGATGTGTGAAACTGCCCCTCGTTAGTCGGCGTGGGGGAAACCTGAATTAAAAGATGTGTTTAGGTTTCAGAAACCAGGGGAATTGACCTATGAAAAGGTGGCTTGCTGTCGTAGGAGTTATAATTATTGCTGCACTGGGTCTTGGTTACTGGGGTTACCAGGAGCACAACTCCAAATTAATGTTGCAAACAGCTGTAAACAATAGTTACCAGCGAGCATTTTATAATTTAGCAGATCATGTACAAACCATGGAAGTGCTGCTGGGCAAGAGTTTGGTATTATCAGGGCCGGGAAAAAATGCCCAGTTTTTTGAGCAAATTTCGCAGCAATCCAATCAGGCGCTGGACAACCTAACCCAGTTGCCGGTGGGAGATGCTTTACTGGGTCGGACGGCCAAATTCATTACCCAGTTAGGGGATTATTCAAATGCACTTGCCAGGCAAGTGTCCGAAGGTAAAACGCTTACCCAGGAACAGTGGGCTACGGTGAACCAGCTCTATAACCAGTCTTCTGAATTAAACAAGGAGCTTGGCAGAATCCATAGTAGTATAGCGGATGGGTCATTGAACCTATATGAGCTTGCTGTAACCAGCTCAAGCCGATTGGCCAAGGAAGGTCAAAAATTAGCTACTGGTAATTTTCAAACAATGGACCGACAGATGCAAGCTTATCCCACCCTTATTTATGACGGTCCTTTTTCAGATAATATGGAGCAAGGGCGAGCCCGTGGTGCAACCGGTGCAAAGGTTAGCGAGGCTAAAGCCAAGTCGATAGCCATGCAGTTTTATGACAATCCCGGTGGAAAATATGTGCTGGCCCAGGTAACCGGCGAAGTGGAAGGCAGTATCCAGGCCTACCGGGTAGAGATAGCCATGCGTCAGGGTAAAAAGGTGGTTGGTGAACCAACTGTGGCAGACGTATCCATCCAAGGTGGGCATCTAATCTGGCTGGTTACCCCTAAAAACGTAACCAGTGCCAACTTGAGTCTGGATAAAGCTCAATCCCGAGCGGAGGCTTATTTGCGTGAACATGGCTATCAGAATATGCAAGGCAGCTACTACCAGCGCAACGACAATACTATTACATTTAACTACGCTCTTATCCAGGACGGAGTCATTATCTACCCGGATTTGATTAAGGTAACTGTTGCCTTGGATGATGGGCAAGTAGTAGCTTTTGATGCCAGGAATTATTTAATGTCGCATTGTAAACGTAGCCTAGACAAACCAAAGGTAACTGAGCGTGAGGCCCGCCTGCTGGTTAGTAACAGGTTAAAGATAGAGGGGATGGGCAGGCTAGCTGTTATCCCGGTGGGCGTGAATAAAGAAATACTAACCTGGGAGTTCAAGGGAACTCAAGATGGCGAAACTTATCTGCTGTATATCAATGCCATAACCGGTGACGAAGAAAATGTGCTCCGGCTGGTTAGTACATCAGAGGGTAAACTTACCCTATAGTGGATACCAGTACATCATTTTCCTGTAGGTTTTTAAATCAAGTATTATTGACACCTGTACTAGTGCGTGCTAAAATACTCCTAATCATTTAAGCAAAAAAAGCAGTGATGGGGAATAAGGGTATAAACTACTTCGCTCAGCGAGCCGGGAATTGGTGTGAGCCCGGTGGTTGTAAGTACCTGTGCCGCCCCGGAGCCGCAGGCTGAAATCGAAAGAATTGTAAGCTGTGCCGCTTTGCCCCCGTTATAGGGCCCCGAGAGGATCTTACTTTATAGTAACGATCAACCAGGGTGGTACCGCGAGAAAATCCTCGTCCCTTGTCTAATATTGGGGCGGGGTTTTTTAATGCCTTTTGACATAAGTTATATAATGAGGATTATAACCGGAAAGGGATGGTCATGTGGGTAATATCACCAGACAAATCCTAGATCTCCTTAGGGAGAATGCCAAATTGACACCGGAAGAAATCGCTGTCATGCTTAATATTGACGTGATCGAGGTGCGGGACCTTATTAAAGACTTAGAGGATAAAAAAACGATACTCAGCTACCAAACGATGATTAACTGGGGAAAAGTGGGCAGAGAAAAAGTCATTGCCTTAATCGAGGTGCGCATCACACCCCAGCGTGATGTTGGTTTTGATGCTATAGCCGAACGTATCTACAGGTTTCCGGAAGTGCGCAGCATGCACTTGATGAGCGGTACATATGACCTGGCGATATTTGTGGAAGGTAGCAGCATGAAGGAAATAGCCCATTTTGTATCTACCAAACTGGCCACGATTGAAGGGGTGGTCAGTACTGCCTCGTATTTTGTTCTTAAGACATATAAACAGAACGGTGTAATATTAGAAGATAATGAGGAAGACAGGAGGCTGATGGTTTCCCCATGACGCAAATAAACTGGTCGGACAAAGTAAACCCTGTGGTGCGTAATCTCCCGCCCTCAGGAATTAGAAGGTTTTTTGATTTGGTTTCTGAAATGAAGGGTGTTATTTCCCTGGGAGTGGGTGAACCTGATTTTGTAACTCCCTGGCATATCCGCGAAGCTTGTATATACTCGCTGGAAAAAGGCTATACCATGTACACTTCCAATTGGGGTCTGCTGGAATTAAGAGAGGCTGTCGCTGCTGATGTGGAAGGTACCTATAATATCAAATATAATCCACGTGATGAAATACTAATTACCGTGGGAGTCAGCGAAGCGATGGATCTGGCCATGCGGGTGCTGCTGGAACCAGGGGATGAAGTGTTAATTCCTGAGCCTTCTTATGTTTCCTACGCTCCTTGTACTACCCTGGCGGGCGGGGTGCCGGTGTTCATACCCACGGGTATGGAAAATGGTTTTCGTATTTCAGCGGAACAGGTGCAGTCATTGATTACGCCCCGGACCAAGGTTTTGCTGTTATGTTATCCCAACAATCCTACCGGCGCTGTAATGGACCGGGAGGAATTGCTTAAAATAGCTGAGGTGGCAAAGCAAAATGACCTGATGGTGGTATCTGATGAAATATATGATCGGCTAACCTATGTTGGCCAGCATACTTGTATGGCCTCATTGCCTGGTATGCGGGACCGCACGGTGCTGCTCAATGGTTTCAGCAAAGCTTACGCTATGACAGGCTGGCGAGTGGGTTATGCTGCAGGACACCCGGACATTATTGGGGCTATGACCAAAATACACCAGTATACCATGCTATGCACCTCCATTACCGCCCAGATGGCCGCAATGGAAGCCCTTAAAAACGGTCAGCCAGCCATGCGGCACATGGTGGAGAACTATAACCGCCGCCGCAACTTAGTGGTGCAAGCCTTCCGGGATATGGGGTTGCCTTGTTATGAGCCTGGCGGCGCGTTTTACGCGTTTCCCCAGATATCAGCTACCGGTCTTAATTGTGAAGAGTTTGCCGAGGAATTGCTTAAGCAGGAGCAGGTCGCTTTAGTACCCGGCAATGCTTTTGGTCCATCCGGTGAAGGTTTTGTTAGGGTCTCTTATGCTGCTTCTCTAGATGACCTCAGTGAGGCATTCCGACGTATAGGCCGTTTTGTGCGCCGCTACGGCGTGCGCCCTAAAATAATTTCCACGCCCGTACAAATGGCAAACGGGCAAAGTGCTTAATTAACTTCTTATAAAGAAGGAATTTTGTCAAAGTTCATAGAAACTTAACCTCAATAACTAACAATACATTTAAATTGAAATTGTCAAACTAGGTAATATAGGAGGCTGAAGCTTTGAAGGAATTGCTTTCTGGCAACGTTGCGATTGCCAGGGGAGCCTTTGAAAGTGGTGTCGTTCTTGCTGCGGGTTATCCGGGGACACCCAGTACGGAAATCCTGGAGACTCTTGCTGGTTTTGAGGGCATATACAGCGAGTGGGCACCCAACGAAAAGGTTGCTCTGGAAGTAGGTATCGGCGCCGCTATGGCTGGAGCCCGGGCGATTGTGACTATGAAGCATGTCGGTGTTAATGTGGCTGCCGATCCACTGTTAACTGTGGCCTATACCGGAGTTAATGGGGGATTGCTGCTGATTTCCGCGGATGACCCGGGCATGCATAGTTCCCAGAATGAACAGGATAACCGTAATTACGCTAAATTTGCCAAGGTGGCTATGCTGGAACCGTCAGATAGCCAAGAAGCTAAGGACATGGTTGGTTTAGGGTTGGCCATTAGCGAACAATTTGATATCCCTGTAATCTTGCGTACCACTACCCGGGTAGCTCATTCTCAGAGTATAGTTGAACTGGGTGACCCAGTAGCCCAGGAAATTAAACCTTACAATAGAGATGTTAAGAAAAACCTAATGGTCCCTGCTTACGGTAAATTACGCCGAATCAACCTGGCGGAAAGATTGAAGAAGCTGGCAGAGTACAGCGAAAATACTCCGGTAAACTATATTGTCCCAGGTAGTGACAAAGTGGGTGTAATTACCAGCGGGATCAGCTATCAGCTGGTCAGGGAAGTGTTACCCGATGCTGCGGTGCTTAAACTTGGCATGACTAACCCGCTGCCTGTTGAGCTGATTAAAAAGTTTGCTGACCAGGTGGAAGCTCTTTTCGTGGTAGAAGAGCTAGAGCCATTCCTGGAAGATCAAATTCGCATGCTGGGTATTAAAGTAACCGGCAAAGAATTGTTCCCGGACACCGGTGAATATAATCAAGGGTTAGTCCGTCGCTGTTTTGTTAAAGCCGGTGTCTTGCCCGCTCCGTTGCACACGGAAGATCCGGCTGCCGGGTTGCCCCAGGCTCCGCCCCGCCCGCCGGTACTTTGTGCGGGCTGCCCGCACCGCGGTGTGTTTTACACTCTGCGTCAGCTTAAACTAACTGTGACGGGTGATATTGGCTGTTATACACTGGGTGGTCTACCTCCCTTGGAAGGGATCGACAGCTGTGTATGCATGGGGGCTAGCATTGGTATGGCCCATGGCATTGATAAGGCGGTGCCAAGCCTCAAGGGACGCACAGTAGCGGTAATTGGTGACTCCACTTTCTTGCATTCAGGCATTACCGGGCTGCTCAATGCGGTTTATAACAACAGCGACAGTACCATCATTATTTTAGATAACCGCACTACCGCTATGACTGGTCACCAGGATAACCCAGCAACCGGCCGTAACCTGATGGGCCAGGAAGCGCCTGAGGTGGATTTAACCATGCTGTGCCGGTCACTGGGGTTAAAACGGGTGGAAGTGGTAGACCCCTTGGATATGTCCCGTCTGCAGGAAGTAATTAAGGCCGAAGTTGCTGCGCCCGGCCCGTCGGTAGTTATTGCTCGGCGTCCTTGTGCCCTGCTTAAGCGGGAGGTTAAGCCAGCTGTAACGGTAGATGAGGAAAAATGCATTGGTTGTAAGGCCTGCTTGAAACTAAGCTGCCCGGCTATTGCGGTAATTGATAAAAAAGCGTTGGTGACTGCAGAAGCCTGTGTTGGTTGTAATTTATGCGTGCAGGTATGTAAAACCGGAGCAATGCAAGGGGGGCAGGCTGATGCTTAAAGCTGTGAACATTCTTATGGTGGGTGTGGGCGGTCAGGGTACTATTCTGGCGAGCAAAGTGCTGGCTGCGGCTGCCCAAGAGGTTGGTTATGATATAAAAGTTTCCGAAATTCACGGTATGGCCCAGCGGGGCGGTAGTGTTGTCACACAGGTGCGTTTGGGTGAAAAGGTATATTCACCGCT
>JAENYF010000017.1 GCA_016841905.1 Desulfoscipio geothermicus
TATACTATAGGTGGGGATGCTTTTTGTGTTTTATATGGACTTTTTCAGTGGTCTCTAACGCACAAGGGTTTAAGCTTATTTTAAGGGTGCGAAAGTTAAGTATCTCAATTTAAGTGGCTAATAAGATACCGGAACAAAAAATTGAAGGAATTAGAGATTGGTGACGGGGTTTTACTGGGGTGTTACCCGACTATTAGCCCAAGGGGGAGCTTAGGTTATTTAGTGTTAATCCCAGCTCAATGCATTAAAATAAAGGTTTAAAGATTGGCAATCTGGCATTTAACCAGCAGCCTGACACTTGGGTTGTCAAGCAATTTTAATTATGCATGGGGAATATTGATATGTTAAAGCCGGTACCAGATATTTTAGAAATAAACCTAAAAATAATTTTTGTGGGCTATAATCCCAGCCTCCGTTCATCGGAAACAGGACACCACTTTGCCAACCCGAGCAACCGGTTCTGGAGTATTTTGTACAAGGCTGGGTTAACACCGCGCAAATACAGCCCGGAGGAGGATGCCAGTTTACTGGAACTGGGGTATGGTATTACGAATATTGTGCCCGGTCCAACCCGGGCAGCCGCTGAAATAACGTGCAAGGAATATCAGGAAGGCGCAGTCGAGCTGCATCGGAAGCTGGCATATTGCAGGCCACATGTAGTGTGTTATGTAGGCAAGGGGGTATACGAAAAATATAGTGGTCGGCGGAATGTACCCTGGGGTAAGCAAATGGAACCCGTTGTACCCGGAATTACCGACTTTGTGGTCCCCTCCTCAAGCGGCCTGGTACGCATGAAACTAGATGAGGTGGTTGCGATTTACATAGGGATAAAGGAGTTTATTGCTGGGTAGACCTTGATTTGGACAGTTCCCAAGCATTGGATAGGACAACTGTTGCACCTGCAGTATAGCAATGCTTCACAGAAAAATTACAGGCCAAATTAAACAGCCTCAGCCCGAAGGAAGTTCGAACCAAGGCTGTAGTTAGTCTAGTTTTGGAACTGACTGCTTGACGGGGTGTGTTCAGAGATTAGCAGGGGTTGAACGTTAGGTCTAATGTGATTACTCAGGGCTATAACGCGATGGAATAAACATAACAAATGGGCCGACGCACTACATGCCCGTTGAGATTTACGCGGACTTCCGTTTAAACCAATAATTTTCATTTACTCAACACCTGCCTATTAAAATTCATAGTACTGCCTACACACCTTGAGCTTAGCTTCACGATTGATTACAAATGGTTTCCCATATATGCTCTCGGAACTGTGGTCAACTGCCCCATATCTATATGGTCAAAAATTTTGCTCACAAAGAAAAGCAAGTCGTGCAACTCCTTGGCTTGCTGAGACCGGTCAAGCTAGTTAACTCGCTACTTTTACATAAAAAAACAATGTGGTAATCATTAGACATATTAATTCTAGCGGCAACACTACATAAATAGCCTTTGAGCTTCACAAACTGGAGGTAGACGTTGCACAAGTTGGTTTACGTTGGTTGTAAGAGGCATCCGGTGATTAGATTAAATTCTGATACTTGCTGCGCTTACCGGTACAATGCCAGGTAATTGGCTCAAGTCTTGAACTAGTTTAAACATTGCCTGGTCCTTTTGCTTGGCTTCAACCATTACATCCAGGTCTATTTGCATTTCCCGCGCCAGCCTTAAAAAGTTATACACGCTGCCTGGCTCCACATAATCATGGTGACCGCGATTGTCAGCCTCACTTTTGGGACTAGATACGTGAATTTTAGGCGGTAACCCGGTCTTCTGCCAGGTGGTCACAAATCCAGGATAAATATCTTCTAGGCGGCTATCCGTTTCGTGGTTACAGCTGAAGTGATGGATATCCAATACCATAGGCAGCTGCAGTTTTTGGCATAAGCAGAGCGTGTCCCGGGCGGTAAATGTTTTGTCGTCATTTTCCAAGGTAATGCGCCTGGCTATATCTTGTTGAATACGGGCCCAGTTTTCGGTGAACTTATCCAGCGCAGACTCCTTGTTACCATAACCGCCACCGATGTGAGTAATTAACTTGGCCTGGTCATTTAGCCCCATAAAGTCCAGGAGCCGGCAGTGGTGCACAAGATCGGCAACTGATGCATGGAAAACATCCTTGCGGGGGGTATTAATCAATGTGAAATGGTCAGGGTGAAAGGTAACTCTCATTTCATGCTGTTTAACGAAGTCTCCTAGTTGCTGCAGCTGGGGACTAAGCTCTGTTAAGTAATCCCAACCGGTTAACCCTGGGTGAGTGGCAAGTGGAATAATCTTTGAGGAGAAGCGATATAGCTTTACCCCGTTGGCCTGGCAATGCCTGAGCAGGCGTAGTGTATTGAACAGGTTTTCCCCGGCTACCCGCTTAACCTTAACCAGTGCCGCTCCGGAGTCTTGCCGGGCAAGCTGTTGGTAATTCTTATAGGTTACTGTTTTGGAAGGAGAGGCTTTCTCCAGCAATACCGACATGGCGACAAAGCCAAAACGTACGAGCATGAGATCTCACCTTGTTTGAACGCATATGTTTTAGCGATTTATTTATAATGTGCCCAAAAGGTAGGTGGTTATCCCATACTCAACCGGGGTTAGACGAAGTTTGGATCTGAGCCTTGTGGCGGTGGCCACCTTAATAATCAAGCAAACGGGAGACCAGCTCAAGGCCTGCTCCCGCCGTCTTAAGTAACACCCGCCTAGCCGCGGAGAAAATCAATGATCATAGCCCACGCAGCCGAGTCAAAATACCAGTCACCATGTCCAGACTCCAGAAGTTCGTAGCGCGCACCCGGTATTTGTTCGGCCAGCGCCCGGGTTATGTCTGGTGGGCAGCTGTTATCATACCGCCCGCCGATAACGAGGGTTGGAGCTTTAATCTGCGGCAGGCGGGCAAAGGTATCGTGCCTGAGTACGGCATATACCTGGTTGTTATAGCCCCGAAGATGTGCTGGGTTAGCCTGTAGTGCTGCCAGAGCAGCCTTTGCCTGCTGCTCTGCTTGGCTTACCATATCCGGGTGGGCGGCAACCCAGACTTCGTCCTTTCGACTATCCGATAATTCGAACTTTTCGGCAGTAGACATTTCATTTAATTTGTCGATCACCTGGGGTCCAGAGTTCACGCCGCCCCCATTGGTAACGGACAGAACAAGTCGTTCCACCTTGGCAGGGTAACGCAGCGCCAGTTCCTGAGCCACCATACCCCCCATTGAAGCGCCAAGGAGATGGTAACGCTCCCAGCCTGCCGCTTCCGCCAGACCGGCAGCATCATCGGCCAGTTCGGCAATGCTGCAGGGTTCTTGCGGACTATCTGATTCCCCGAGCCCTCGGGGGTCAAAAGCAAGTATTCTGAAATATTGAGGGACAGGGGTGGCGAAGATGCTTATGGGGTCCTTTAAATCGGCACCTATGCCGTGAATAAAGAGGACACGTGGTCCGGTGCCACGAATTTCATAGTGCAGGTTAATACCATTAACTTGGGTGAAAGGCATTGTTTAATCACTCCTTGTTTTTTTCGCCGGTCTAATGCGATTTTATCCTAACCAAATGACTAATTAAAGACATTAAGTCACTAATGATGGTGAAAAAATGCCCTTTTGGGCAACCTTTACATTTGTTATTGTGACTGATATGATCATTATAAAAACTTGATGACTTTTTGTCAATAAGTAGTCATAAAAATAACGCCAAAGGAGTTGAGATAATGGCTAAGTTTACAGACAATGAAAAGGAACAAATTAGGCAATGTCTTTTAACTAAAGGTAAAGAGCTATTTATTCAATATGGCCTAGACAAAACCAGCATTGATGATCTGGTGCAAGCCTGCGGGATTGCTAAAGGCTCCTTTTATAAATTTTTCTCCTCCAAAGAAGAGCTTTTTTATGTCATCATACAACAACAAGAAGAGATTAAGAACCGATTAATCGGTGGACATCTGCAGGAGAAGCTTCCTCCTAAAGAGTTGATCTCTTCCTTCCTACATATAGCTTTTGCACTGGCCGATGAAAATCCTCTTTTGCAGCAGTGGTTTAAGGAAGGAGTAGCTGAACGAGTTAGACGCAAATTGCCAAAGCATCTGGTAAAAGATTTTTCACGAGATCATACCCAAGATGGGATCGCATTTGTTGAAGCTTTAATTCAGCGCGATGTGTTCAAAGAACAGGCTCCAGAAGTAATCAATGGGGTATTGCATACCATTATGCTGCTCCGGGTACATAAGGAAGAGATTGGGTCAGAGTTATTTCCTAAAGTCATGAGCGTAATTATCGATTATATTGCCGAAGGCTTAACGAAAAATTGATGAAACGACCAATATTAAACTGAAATATGGTTTAAAAAAAACAGTGAGCGAAAAATACATATTTTTCGCTCACTATTACAAGACAATGTATCGACTCATACCGGCTTAATGCTTTAGTGTTAGCGGTTGCAAGGAATTGTCAGCTATAATATTCTCCACCTCTTCAAAGCCGGTTGGAAATGCGTAGTTATACCGCGCGGGCAGGGCAAAAACGTATTTGTTATTGCGGCTAAGCTCGCTTGGTCCCATGGGCGCTACGCCGATATGAAATTTTTCCTGCTGTAGTGAGTTCCACTGGTCAAGGGCAAATAGCAGGATAGGTATGTCCTGCCGCTGGTTATGCTCAGTCCACAGGGGATGTCTGATGGAAATCATTGGTCCGGAGGCAGCAGCTTCAGCCCCCTGCCCGCCAGGTGGAAAACCTTCCCACTGATCAGTGATAATCGTATAGTTTTTCCAGCTTTGTGGCAAGGAAAAATTGAACCCATATGGTATGTTTTTATAGACAATGGTGCTGATTTCCTCGTACTCACCCAGTGTGACAGCATTAATTAGCCAGTGGTTATTAATTTTCTCTACCACGAGGGTAATAGGACGCTTGGCAGCAATCCCGCCGTTTTTCTTCTCCGGGCTGGTGATTTCAATAATTTCACCTTTAACCTCGTAGGACTTTTCCGATATTTTGTTAAACGATACAATTTCAATACGATCCGGCCACGGACTTGATACTAATCGCCCGGGAGCATTCTGCGGATCATCTTGCCATTTGGTTAACAGCGTGGGGGATACCAATCCGCTGTAATTCTCATGCATGCTTACTTGAACTAGATCCTCAGGTGCTGACAGTGAAACAGATTGCAATTTCCTGCCGAAATCTTTGATCAGCCCGGTAATCAGAGCCTCATCGTTTGCATTACTCGGCTGCTGGCTATTGGGGGATGGTTCCACTTTTGACTGAGTTTGGTTACCTCCGCCGGAACAGCCAATCAAAGATATACTTAGTAAAAAGATCAGTGCTGGCAAAAGTTTTTTTTTCATATTTACCCCCACCTTTAAATGTTCATCTATTTTACTAGACGCCTAAATATGTCTTTTTGTTGCACTGTTTTGTACTTTTCCGCTGTTGCCTTAACGCCAGAGAAAAAAATTAACAAAATAGTTTGACAGCTAAGATTATTTATAATACAAACTGTTCTTGACATTATTATTAAAATACTTTAATCTATTGGTAAAGTATTATAGGTATTAAGTGTATTAAATATCTCCGAGTCTGGCAACCTAAACAAATGGTATGGTTGCCCGGCCATAGGGTACACAGGGAAACTGGTGTGCCTCCCATTGCGGAAAGGGGAATTTAGCTTTTGCAAGGTTTTTAAAGCTTTGTCCTTTTTTGCATGTGGCAAAGCTTTATATAATTTTATAGGGTGCTCTCTGGAGCCATATAACCTAAAACGATTCAGTCATGGTTTACTGGCCATTGGGCTCAATGGGAAACTGTTGCGCCTTCCATTGCGAGAAGGAGAGTTGGATTCGGCATTTAATGCCGGGCTAGCTTTGCTTTACGCAACCTCTGCCCGGCTTTATTTATTTGTCGGTGCAATTTAATAAGCTGGCGAAGCGGTGTCTGGACAGTCTTAGGACTACTCAAAATTCTAGAGGTTGGTGGAGTATATGAAAGCAAATGAAATAATGGTTCCCATCAATGTATCATTGAAGCCTGATAGCACAATGAAGGATGCTCTGCTTGTTTTCCGCAGCACCAAGCTAACAGGAGTATCTGTGCATGATCAAGACGGGCGGTTAATTGGCATGTTTACCCGCGATATTTTAGATGATTGCCTGCTTAAGGGAACTCACCTTGAAACTTGTATAAAAAAATATTACCTGCGTGAAATAATGTGCATTCGTGAGGATATAACTATTAATAATCTTGCTGATATCATCAGCTGGCTGCGCAGCTCCCGTATTGTGCTGACCCCAGTAATTGATATTAATGGCCGGCCTGTTGGCATCATAAACCACACTGATGCAATCAGTCAATTGCTTGACCACATTAGATTTACATACAAGGAAATAGCTGATATTTTTCAAAAAACACCCTGTGGGCTTGTGGCTACCGATGTACAGGGAAAAATAACTTTAGTTAGCGTGTACCTTAAACAGACCTTGCCTAATATCCGAGTTGGCAAGCAAATTAAGGAATTATTAGCAGGCCTATCCTTTGAGAAAATCATCAATGGGGTATCTGCTGAACCCCAAAAGGTCAAGTTTTTTTCAAGAGATTTAATTGTCAATGGACTGCCGATGATGCAAGGAGGCAGGATAAACGGCGCGATTTTGCTCTTGCAAGAAACTGCAGCCATTTCGGCATCTAATCACAGCAAGAATGAAGAAAACAGGCAAGAATTATCTCTGGTAAATAAGCTTAAAGACAATAACCAGGTATTTAAGCCAAACGGCACTAAGTATACAATTGATTGTTTTATTAGTCAGAGCACCTGTATGGCCAAAATAAAAAGCCAAGTTTTGCAAGCCGCAAAAAGCTCTTCCACAGTGCTTATATGCGGTGAAAGCGGAGCTGGGAAAGAATTATTAGCCCAATCGATCCATAATGCCAGCAATCGTTATAAACGTCCCTTCATCAAGGTAGATTGTACAGCAATTTCTGCAGGGCTAGCCGAAATAGAATTGTTCGGCTACGAAGGAGGGGTGTTTACAGGCGCTCTCAAGCATGGAAAACCGGGCCAATTTGAGCTGGCTGATGGTGGCACAATTTTTTTAGATGAAATTGGCAGTCTGCCCTGGTCCCTGCAAGGTAGATTACTGCGGGTGCTCCAGGAGAAAGAAATTGAACGGGTGGGGGGGATCACAACCAAGAAAATTGATGTCCGTATTATTGCTGCGACAAACCGGGACTTGTATAAGCTTACTTTAGAAGGGCGGTTTAGAAAAGAGCTTTATTACCGGTTAAACGTTTTGGACATCACTATACCTCCATTGAGAGAGCATATTAAAGATATTCCTCTATTAGTCAATTACTTTGTAGATAAGTTTAATCAAAAATATGGCAAGCAAATTAAAGGCGTTACGGATGATACCATGGCTTTCTTTAAAACTTATCAATGGCCCGGAAATATTGGGGAGCTGGAAAATGTTATTGAACGAGCCATTGCAGGCTGCCACCTTGATTTGATTCAAATTGATCTTTTGGGAACTACTGCTTGGGAGCAAAATAAAAAACTGGAACACGTTGTTTTAGCCGAATCAACCAAAGAACTAGCCAGAGAGGCTCAGAAAAAGGCTATTGCAAATGCATTGAAGATAACTAAGGGCAATAAGTCCAGGGCGGCTAAACTGCTAGGTATTAGCAGAACTACTTTATATGATAAATTAAAAACTCAGATTACTATGTAATTAAAATTATAAGCAAGATCTAAGCAATGAGTATTAATTCTGCATGTTCATTTATTGAGTAAATGATGTCGGATGCAAGAGCGAGGCAATTTGCGCCGCGGATGGAAGCTTTATTATTACCAATATACAGCTCAGGTAGGCTGGGGATGCGCTGGGGCTAAACGAAGCAGAGATTGAATGGTTGGCAGGCAGCAAAATCACAGCAGTCATTTATATATTTATGTATCCTCATGAGCCAATATATCAGTACGTTAATTCAGTACAATCTCATGAGCAGTTTAAAGACCGGTAGCGTATACCGGTCTTTGTTTGTGCAAGCCTCTGGGAACTGAAGCTGTTTAGGTTAACTGCCCTACGCAGAGCAAGCTAACATTGGCCACGATTACAGCGCTGGTGTTTACAGGTCTGCTTGGCGGTGGCTTAGGTTCAGGTTCGCATGGCGGTGGTATATAAGGTGGTTCAGGTTCGCATGGCGGTGGTATATAAGGTGGTTTTGGTTCGCATGGCGGTGGTATATAAGGTGGTTTTGGTTCGCATGGCGGTGGTACATAAGGTGGTTTTGGTTCGCATGGCGGCACGTACGGTGGCACAAAGGGTGGTTTTGGCTTAAGTGGTGGGGGCAACCACCCTCTAGTCTGATTTCCGGAATTAATGGGTTCAAAGCTAAAGCGCACCAGTGCTTCCCTGGTCTCCTCGGGCGTCTGGACATTAATACAAAAATTAGTGTAGCTGCCGTCTGAAATCTGGCTGGCAGTCCAACTTTTGTTTTCTTTGGCGATTACTATGCCAAACTCGTCAAGTAATATGACTTCCGCTGTAAGGGTATAGGCAGCCATTCCTTGCTGCGCTTTCTGGTAGCCCAGGATTTCTTTCGCATCAAAGCAAAAGCGGTACTGGCTGTTGGGGGCGACACTGGGATAAGAACGGGTAATGGTTTGGAACAAAACTGCTGGTTCACTGGGATCAGCCCCCAACAGGGCACTACCATGGCGCAGGATGTTGCTTCCGTTCCAAAATATGGGGACAGTATCGGTAGCCCAAGCTTGAATGTTACCGTCCTTTAGCAGATTTACATTGTCGGGACACCTGTCATTTAACTGCGGGCAAACCTGCACAAAAATTTGCCTTTCTTCCACCACCTTGACCTGGAAAATCAGCAACCCGGTTTGCGATAGCCTGGACCCCTTCCTTAAATCCCAGCGCATATCGATGGCCTTGTGGTGTAGCTGGATGAAAACATTATCCTCGTTAACAACAGGTTGCGGCACTTCTAATGTAGCATTTTTGGTAAAAGGGATGTCTTCTCCCACGTGCTTGACGTGGTCGTTCTTATCTACATAATAAATTTGCTTATGCAGTGTCCCGCTGATCAGTATTTTTTTTACTACAGGCTGGCGATGTGTGCTCCAGTGCCAGCCGAATTTTTCCCAGCCTTCTTCTTCGATAACACTGCTCCACCTGTCTCCATTCTCATGCACAAAAACCGGCCTGGCCTCAAAGTCTTGCAGGCGCGCGTCAATGTGATCAATTTTTTGGGCTGATTCGGGTAAAGTTGCAACGTTGTCGACAATAACTTGCACTTCCGCTTCTGCCAGTACTACGGGAACCTTTATTTTTACGCATAAAACATTATCTGGTTCATTGTAGAAATATTGAATAGGCATATATCAATCCTCCCTCCTTTTCCCCAGGGGGGATGTTGCTCTTAAAAAGACCCCTCTGGTTAATACAGGTGCTAATTATATATATGCAAAAGCAAATAGTTTTGTGCAGGATGTGTCATTAATTGCGTCAGTTGAAGAACAATTAGTTAATCCCTATTAAGGGCGCCGAGCAGGTTGTATGCAAGTACAAATTTTGTATCTAACATAATCTAGTTAACAGTATATATTCGGCCCAGATAACTGATATTATTGTTATTCCCAAGTAAAGGTGAAGGTATTTGCAATTTAGAAAGAGTATATATTCCACCAAATAGTGAAAGTTATACAAAGAACCGTAAATAATATTACATTATTAAGATATATAATTTTACGGTCAGTCACTAAGGTAATTATAGTGATAGTTGATAATTAATAAAATAGAATTCATTAATTTGCCTGGTTAAACCCTCCAAAATTTTTCACCTCAGGGAGCAATTATTCTATAATGCAATATTAACAGATACATGTAAGTTATTTATAATAATCTTAGCTTACTTTCAAAGCCATAAGATTAGCACAGGAGAATTGAACTGATAAAACCGAATAATAAAGGAGAGGGAATTAATTGAGCACATTTAAGGAAACCGATCTGCCGGGGATAGGGAGAAAGTTTCAGGTTGATACCCGAAGCGGCGATAAACTGGTAATCTTAGTCCATGATGACGGGAAACGTGAAATGCACCATTTTGATTATAATGACCCGGATGAAAGCATATCGATGGTCACTCTTGATGATTCCGAAGCCCGCCGGGTAGGAGCTATTCTCGGAGGTATGGTATATATGCCCAAAGCCCTTGAATCAGTGGATGTGGCTTTTGACGAAATGGTTATTGAATGGTTCAAGGTTGAGCGTGAAGCTAAAGGTGCCGGCATGACGATCGGTAAGCTGGAGATCCGCAAGAAAACTGGGGCAGCGATTATTGCTGTAATCAAGCAGAATCACGAGAAAATTGTAAACCCTGGGCCTGAACAAGTCATCTTTGTGGGGTCTACTCTAGTTGTTCTCGGGGAAAGGGGACAGGTTAAGGCGTGTAAACGGCTGATAGAAAAAGGGAGTATTTAATTTATGGAGCAGAATCTTCTTTTTGAAATTGGACTGGCCATCGGTATTATAGCTGTAGCCGGGCTGCTGGCTGCCTGGCTGCGGTTTTCCATAGCCCCATTATTAATTTTGTCCGGGCTGGCTGTGGGGCCACACATGCCATTTATTGGAATCTTCGATTTAAGGTTTATCGAAAGCGTTCCCTTAATAGACTTTATGGGCCAGCTTGGTGTGTTGTTTCTGATGTTTTACCTTGGTCTGGAATTCTCCGTGGGCAGGTTGTTAAAGGCCAGCAGTGCCATATTTAAAACAGGATTAATTTATATGGGCATTAACTTTAGTATAGGGCTTTTGTTGCCATTTATCCTGGGTTGGCCAATGAAGGAAATCTTAGTCGTGGCCGGGATTATGACGATATCATCAAGTGCTATCGTGGCTAAGGTTTTAGTTGAGTTAAAACGTGCTGTGCGGCCTGAAACTGAAATGATTCTTGGCCTTATGATGTTTCAAGATGTCTTCGTGGCTGTATATCTGTCTGTTGTTTCAGGACTTGTTTTAACCGGCTCGACATCGACAATACTGGTTGCGAAGTCAGCCTTGGTGGCGTTGGGTTTTATGATCGGGATATTGCTAATAGGCCGCAAATTTATTTCCTTATTAAACCGTGTGCTTGATATTCCCTCAGATGAAGTGTTTATGTTGGTATTATTCTCTGCCTTAATCACAGTCGCCGGTTTTTCAGAAGCTATTCATGTCGCCGAAGCTATTGGGGCATTACTAGTCGGGCTTATTTTGGCTGAAACTGAACATATTGAGCGGATTGAACATTTGGTGGTACCCTTTAGAGATTTTTTTGGCGCCCTCTTTTTCTTTAGTTTTGGGTTGAGTATTGACCCTTTGGCGCTGTCTGGTGCGGTATGGCCCGCTATCATTGCGGTTTTGCTTACGGTGCTAGGGAATTTTGTTTCAGGTATGATCTCCGGGCGTTTATCAGGCTATTCACACCGGGCTTCAGTAAATATTGGGTTAACCATCATAGCAAGAGGAGAGTTTTCGATTATTTTAGCCGGCCTTGCTAAGGCCGGGTCCCTGTTACCCATACTTCAATCCTTTGCTGCACTTTATGTTTTGATTCTGGCCATTTTGGGGCCGCTGCTTACCAAAGAGTCCAAGTGGATTTATGTCCTGTTAAGCCGTTTGTTTAAGTGGCCTCCCATCGAAGATAAAAATAGAGTTAAACAAAAGAGAAGGGTCGTTGCTGAGCATTAGCCGGGCTATCTTGTGCTGCAAGCCACTTGTATTAAAAATAAGCACCGGGAGTTCCAAAAGCCCAGCTTTTTTTTGCCAGCTGGGCTTATGAGTACATCATCTCTAAAGACTTAGAACTTTAGCTGTCAACCTTTTAATAAGCTAAAACCAATTATCTGGTTATAGCTTTAGCTTCGGTGAGTTACGCGTTTGCGTCAAGTTTTTTAATCTGTAACCACGTAGAAATAGTCGGAGGTGTTACATTTCTGAGTACAGCAGGGTCAGGTAAGGTTCCCGTGTTACGCATGGTGATGACATCTCCGGCGGCGAGAGTGAGTGCAAAGCCCCCGGTTATACTTTGACCTGCGGCATTAAACGAAGCTACAACAGCATCATTAACCGCTATTCCCCAGTCCTGAGGGTTATTGCCTGTTGTGTTAATTGCAAAAGTAATTTCGTAGTCACCGGCCAACTCAACAATAATCTCTTCTTCCCCAGGCGTATGAGTAATATTGAACAACGGGCCGTTGTTACTATAATTGATTTCATCGCCTTGTGGTACATTTTGGGTGCCCAGCTGAAATACATAGCCGTAAGCACATAAACCAGTGCACATCGCAGTTCCCATAATATCTCTCCTTTTCATATTTTTTATGGAAATTAAGAGATGTTTGCTACCTGAGTTCTCTTCTTTTCCATGCTCCAGATTATGTAAGCCCAATAGTAAATGTTACAAATACTGACAAAATTCTTTTCCAGATAGTGTTGTCCTCCATTTAGGTATCAGGCATTCATAAGAACGACATTGCCTTTGCGAGGGAGAATCTAATGGTCAAAGCAGGTGTGGTGGCTTGTGGCTGGCGCGGGTTATTTATGGATTAAGAGAACGAATTTGAGACCGGCAGGGTTATAATAAAGGCAGCAAACCCGGATGTTTACATGAGAGGCATTCATCCCAACCCAAAGGAGTCACCACAGAGGTAGTGATTGATGGGATGGGTAGAATAGGCAGTTGGAGGGGGTAAAAGGAGCAGGCTCCAAATATGGATAACAGAAGTTTTCCAGCTTTACTAGTTGAAGTATCTTTAATTTTGCGCGGATTGTCTGCCCGGTGGTAGCTATGGCATCAGCTATTATCTAAATGGATAAGCTTTTTGGATGTATTTAGCGAGTCTTTGGGCGATTCGATTAATACGCCACGCTTCAATTGAATTTAACAGTAGATATGCGGGGGCGCGGTCTGTATTGTTATTAGTGGGCTGATTGGCATTGGCGCGATAGCTACACGGTGTTGATGCTCCGGAAGACAGCAGTTCAGGCCTGGAAAAAAAGAAAAAGCCGGGGGTAACCCGGCTTAATTAACTGAGCGCGTAAGAATGGAGGCGATTTTCCATTAAAATATCTGGTTATTTCCGCTTATTTAAATCCACGTAAACAGCGCTTTCCTCTGAATTATACTCAGCAGCAAAATTGCCTTTAGCCAAATTGAGATCAAAATATTTTAACACACCCCTGGAACCAATTTTATTTTTGGTAACCTTCATGCCACTTTCATCAACGCTCCGGATGCGTAGTTTATTTGTGTCCTTATCATAAGCTACTTCTACTTGATCACCCTTGAGTTGGTCAGCTATTTTAGTGCCAAGCCGTATATGATGTTTAGTAATTGCAACTATATTTTCACTGGTTGACCTTGGCCGATATACTTCAAAAGCCACTATGTATTCCTCCTAATATTCAGTTAGTTCATATAATTATACATATGTAGTCAATAGCTGCCACATGCATACATCGTGCTATTATGTTTTGAAGAATTAATTATCAACCTTATACTAACCGGAAAGTTAGCATCGATGCTCAACCAATAAACTGAATATCTTGCCGGTCCATACTTGCTGCTTACTAAAAAAAAGCAGATGTGTTAATACAAACTGGATATGTTTTGTAGATACAGCTCAGATCGCCTACAGGTTATTGTTGCTGGTTATACTTTTTACGCAATATCATGTTGCGCATGCTAAACAAATATGTAGCAGTTAGATGAGATTACCCTCTATATGCTTAGACATTACTCTGAAGATGCTTTTTATTATGGGGTAGATATTGCTCCCAACATGAACACCACAGCAAATATACCCAACCAACTGAGGATAAAAAGCAGCAGTAAATAAAAAAACCGAACGTGATAATTTCACGTTCGGTCTCGTGCCCTTATTTTTCGGGCTTTTCTGGTGTCGGAGACGGGACTTGAACCCGTACGGTCGCCCATACGCCCCTCAAACGTACGCGTCTGCCTATTCCGCCACTCCGACTTATGCGTCATGCAAATAAAATTATATGATTACAGCACCAGTTTGTCAAGGGTGTATATTTAACCATTCATGATCACTGCCTGTCGTAGAGCCAGGTATAGATCCGGTAATGCCACAATACCTTACTCACAAAGTTTCTGGTTTCCGGGAAGGGAATAGCTCTGATGTCCGATAGTTCTCCTGATATCTTATTCTCTTGCAGCCATTTTGTTACGTTACCACGTCCGCCGTTATAGGCGGCCAGTGTGATTATTTTATTGTCGGCGAATTCATCCTCCAAATTGGCTATATACCAGGCACCCATCCGGATATTGGTTGTGGGGTCGAATAGCAGGTCCGGGTGGTAGGGGTAGAGGTTGGTTTGCCTGGCTATCCATTCACCGGTCTCGGGCATGATTTGCATTAGACCTCTGGCGTCTTTCGGCGAAACAGCATTCGGGTTGAAGCCGCTTTCCGTTTTCATGATGGCAGTTAAAAAATACGGGTCGATATCATTCGCGGCGGCATATTTGAATATTTGGTCGCTGAAATGCATGGGGTAATACAGCTTCACGATGCTAGTAAAGTTAAAAGCCAAAACCAGCATTAGTATAAATATTATAAATCTGAATTTATTTAATCTGCGTCTGCGGGCGGTCAAGCACATCACTCCATATTTGCCGCACTTGTTTTATGGTGTCCTCGAGATTACCGCTGTTGTCGATAACCCTGTCTGCGTAAGGTATCTTGTCCTCCTGGGGCATTTGGGAGGCCAAACGACTGGATACCTGTTCTTCGGTTGCCGTATCCCGTTTCATCACCCGCTGAATTTGGGTTTCACTGTTCACGGTGACCAGCCAGACTTCATCCACTAATTTATACAAACCTGTTTCAATAAGCAGCGGGGCTTCGATAATCAGCAGCGGAGCATCAGGTTTGCTTTTATAATCAGCCATTACTTTTAATAATTCGCTTCTAATGATAGGGTGTACAATTGCATTGAGCTGTTTTAAGGCCTCAGAGTCGTGAAAAACAATTTCCGCCACTTTTAATCGGTCTAGGGTGCCGTCTGGGTTTAAGATGCCTGCGCTAAAATATTGGACGATTTGCTGCAACCCTGCTGTCCCCGGAGACACTATATCCCTGGCCACCTGGTCTGTATCGATCACCCGGGCGCCAAGCTCTTTAAAACAACGGGCTACACTGCTTTTACCGCTGCCTATGTTTCCAGTTAAGCCAATGATTAACATATGATATTCCCCCCGAAATACAATTATTATTAATTCTCCCGGGTTTAAGTATGGTCCTGCTGGTTGTGTTTAGATATAACATGAATATTAAAGAAAATTTTTGTCCGGTGCAAGGTGAATAGTAATAGCTAACCTACTAAATAGTGCCCATATTAATGTTGTATAATTAATTTAATAAATTTTAGGCTGATCCCTAATGGATTTTAAACAATCCCAGGGCAATAAGTATGGGACCGGATAATGTAGTTAATTTTGTGCTTATCCTGGTGCCGAAGTTTTTACCGACCAGCTGGCCCAGGTGGTTGAGCAACATATGTAAGAAGCCAGCCATTAAGGCAGTGTATATAATGTTAAATCCCAGTAGGGAAGCGGCAAAGCCAGCAGCGAAAGAATCCAAGGACAGGGCCAAGCCCAGCATTACCACCTCATACTTGGAGATGACGTCGTACTTGTCCGGGTGTTCCCGGTAAAACCTTCGGGAAATTTGCAGTACCAGTCCCAGCGTGCGGATATGAACGGGTATTACATGGTCTGTTCCCCTGGTATAGCTGGTTTTGGCCTGATTGCGGTTTTCCTGCCAAGCCTGGACCAGGTACCATATGCCTAGCAACAGTAAAATAGCCCCGCCCAGCTTGTGGGCAAAGGCTGCAGAGAAATAATGGGTTGTTGCACTGACTAGCATCATAGAGGCAGTGATGGCAGCCATAAACATGAGGCTAATTACGGCCAGTGCGGTAAGAGGCAGTTTGATATTGCGCACGCCGTAGGCCAGGCCTACCGCAAAGGATTCCATGTTTAGCGCCAGCGTAAATGCTGCCAGAGCGATAAGCTCCATAGGAATTTCTCTCCTTGTTGCCGTAGTGTTTCTCTGCTCAATACTATGGCGATGTGGGGTAGAGTGTGCACCTGGCGTGGAGTGGCTAGTTATGCTCTCGCTGGCAAGCGGGGCAGAAGTATGAGCTGCGTCCGTTTATTTTGATGCGAGTGATGGCTGTGCCGCAGTGGTTACACGCGCAACCTTCGCGGTTGTATACCTGCAGCAGTTCCTGGTAGTTGCCCTTGCGGCCATCTCCGTCCACATAGTCTCTAAAGGATGTGCCCCGGTTATCGATGCCCTCCTGCAGGACTTCCATGATCGCGTGATATAGTTTGGCTATTTCCCGGGGGGACAGCGAATTGGCGATGCGCTGGGGATTCAGGTGGGCCCGGTACAAGGCCTCGTCGGCGTAGATGTTGCCCAGGCCGGCAATAAAGGTTTGGTCCAGCAGCAATGATTTAATGCGCACACGTTTACGTTTTAGCTCACGCCGTAAAAAAGTTCTGGTGAACTCCCGTCCTAAAGGCTCAGGTCCCAGGTCTTTTAAACCTTTAACTTGGTTCAAAGCCTGCTTCGGGGCGATCTGCAATCGCCCGAACTGCCGCATATCGTTAAAGCGCAGTTCGCTGCCGTCGCTAAGGGAAAGGACTACATGGGTATGCTTGGCCAGGGGTTCGGAGGGCTCAGTATAGACCAGCCGTCCGGTCATGCGCAGGTGGATAACCAGTACGTTATCACTGGTTAGGTACAGCAGCAGGTATTTGCCGCGCCTGCCCAGTCGGGTAATCTTGCTGCCTGTAATTTTTGTGCTGAATTCTTCAGGGCTGGGATCCCGAATAATTTTAGGCATGAGTATCTCGACGCCAATTATGGTTAGCCCGGTTATTTTTTTGTCCAGGGTTCTTTTGATTGTTTCTACTTCAGGTAGCTCTGGCATGTTTATGGCACCTTTCTGACGTCATACCAATTGGGTCCTATTTTTAAATCAACGACCAGCGGTACATCTAGCTGTAGGGCGTTTTCCATGTATTCCCTCACCAGTTCCTTGACCACCGGTAACTCCTCCGCGGGCGTGTCAAAAATAAGTTCGTCATGTACTTGTAAAATCATTTTTGTTTTCAAGTGATGGCTTTTTAATTCATGATATATTCTTACCATTGCCAGCTTAATTATGTCTGCAGCGCTGCCCTGGATGGGCGTGTTAATGGCCGTGCGTTCGCCGAAGGCTTTGGTTATCCGGTTGCGGCTTTGCAGGTCCGGCAGGTAGCGGCGCCGGTTAAGCATGGTTGTGGTGTATCCTTTTTCCCGAGCTTCAGCAATTTTCTGGTCGATAAAATCCTTAACGCCGGAGTAACGCTCAAAATAACTGCGGATGTATTTACCGGCCTCAGCCCGGCTGACTTTAATGTCCCTAGCCAGGCCAAAATCGCTTATCCCGTACACAATGCCGAAGTTGACTGCCTTGGCACGGCTACGCATTTCCGGTGTCACTTGCTCTAGGGGCACGTTGAATACCTCAGAGGCTGTGCGGGTATGGATATCCTGCCCTTGTATAAAAGCACTGACCAAGTTTGGATCCCCAGACAGATGGGCAAGAATGCGCAGCTCAATTTGGGAGTAATCGGCTGCTAGGATCAGGTTGCCCGGCTGGTGAGGAACAAACACCCGTCTGACTCTGCGACCTTCTTCCAGCCGTATTGGGATATTCTGTAAATTTGGATTTGAGCTGGACAACCGGCCGGTGGCAGTAACATTTTGGTGAAAGGTAGTGTGTATTTTGCCGCTGGTAGGGTTAATTAGTCCGAACAAACCGTCGATATAGGTTGATTTTAGTTTAGCCAGCTGGCGGTAGGCCAGAATTTTATCCACGATCGCGTGGGTGGAGGCCAGCTCTTCCAGCACCGAGGCATCGGTAGAAAAACCAGTCTTAGTTTTCTTGAGCACCGGCATACCCATTTTGTTGAACAATATATCACCCAGCTGTTTAGGGGAATTAATATTGAATTCTTCGCCGGCCAGCTGATAAATTTCCTGCACCAGGCTTTTAATCTGCTGTCCCGTTTCCTCCGCCATATTGCATAAGATCTGGGGATCCACGGCAACCCCTTCCATTTCCATATCCGCCAGCACTGTCACCAGCGGCAGTTCAACCTCGTAATACAGCCGGTCCATACCGGTGTCCGCCAGTTTTTGGTGCATCAGCTGCTTTAAGCGCCACAGTATGTTCACGCGGGCCGCGGTTGCAGCTTCGCCTGCGGTGGGCAAAACCAGCTGCAGGTACTGCAGAGCCAGATCCGTGAGTGTATTTTGGGAGACGCTGGGATTTAGTAAGTAATCGGCCAGCAGCAGGTCAAATTCGAGACTCTGCAGGGACCGATTATGACGGTGCAACAGCCACAAAGTCTCCTTGCCGTCGGCGCAAATGATTTTTATTTGCGGATCGTCGCAAATGTCTAAGATAGTGTCCAGCGCCTTGGCTTGTTTTTGTACCGGCAATATGTATTCAGTACCACCGTCGGTGGCGGCTAGGGCAGCATAGCTGATACCGGTCTGTCGGCTGCCTGCAAGCTCTAGCACGACTATCCCGGACGTAATGGACGTCTTCCTTACCTGTAGCAGTTCCTCTGGTGATGACACCTTTTGGTACTGCACAAAATATGTGCCCAGTTCAACCTGCTCAACGGTTGTCTGGTCAGGGAGCTTATCGTTGTTATCTCGCTCGTTTGCCTTATTGATAATGTTGTGGATAAGAGTTTTAAATTCCAGCCTGCTAAATATATCTAGGAGTGCCGGGTAGTCAGGTCCCAGCCATTTAAATTGTTCAATTTGTATATTTAAGGGCACCTGGCGGTCAATGGTGGCTAAATTTTTAGATAACAAGGCCTGGTCCCGGTGTTCGACCAGTTTATTCCTCCAGCGGGCGGGCAGCTTGTCAACGTCAGCAATTACATCTTCTACGGTTCCGTGTTCCTGGATCAGCTTCAACGCTGTTTTCTCACCGATACCTGGTACACCGGGAATATTATCGGAAGTATCCCCCATCAGCCCTTTGATATCGATAATTTGCACCGGGCTGACTCCGTAACGGTCCCAAACTCGCCCTTCATCGTATTCTTCCATTTCTGTGATGCCTTTTTTAGTGAGCAGCACGCGCACACGGGGGGAAACCAACTGGAGGGCATCCCCGTCGCTGGTGAGTACAACCGCCTCTAAATCGCTGACCTCGGCTAAGCTGGCGAGGGTGCCGATAATATCATCCGCCTCATAGTTGTCCAGTTCCAGTATGCTGATGCGCATGTGACGTAGTACTTCCTTGAGCAGCGGGAACTGAGGCCGCAGCTCGGGCGGAGTGGCCTTGCGGGTAGCTTTATAAGCTGCATAACTATCATGTCTAAAAGTGATTTTGCTTTTATCAAAGGCTACGGCAACATAATCAGGCTCTAATTTTTGCAGCACTTTAAAAAGCATATTGGTAAAACCATACACGGCGTTAGTCTCCGTGCCATCGCTGGTACACAGATGGGGAATAGCATGAAAAGCCCGGTGGGCCAAGCTGTTACCGTCTATGATTAGGAATTTATTCGGGCACATAAGGCACCTACCTTTTTGTGAAAATACTGATTCTAGTCAGTATTTTCACCGGTAGAGCACAAAATACCTGCCGGGTAATTCTAATATGTGTTTAGTATTTGTATAAACAATTTTTTTTGTGGCAGGAATTTTTAGTTTAGCAAGAGAAGTAATTATTAAACATAGATAATTGGCGCCGCGGTGAATACGGCTAAGGATAACCTTAGGGGGAGGTAGGCTAACAATGACCAAGCGGTTTTTTTTCATTTTGGCATGTGCTTTTTTGCTCACTTTTAGCTGGTTTCCGCCTGCCCAGGCCGCTGACGATTTTGAAAGCGGCGCGGCTTTGGTTGTCGAGTTTATGGATTTGCTGCATGAATACCACCTGAACAAACCTGATGCTACAGTCTTAACGGAGGGGGCAATCCAAGGCTTGCTGGACAGCCTGGAGGATCCTTATGCCGATTATTTCAGTGTTGAAGAACTTAAAGGGTTTACTGACACTTTAAATGGCGATCTTGTGGGGGTGGGTATTGAAGTTGTACCCGGCGAGCAGTATCCCCAAGTATTGAATGTAATACCCGGTACCCCTGCTGAAAAGAATGGAATAAAGGCCGGCGATGTCATAAGAGCTGTTGACGGACAAAGCATCTCAGGCTGGTCCTTGGACGATGCAGTGAGTAAGATTCGAGGTACCGTCGGCTCCAAGGTGGTTTTAACAATTAAGCGTGGTAAGGATGTTTTTGATATAAATCTTAAGCGGGCTGATATTCATGTGCCCTCGGTAAGCCAGGAAATGCTGCCGGGAAATACAGGTTATATCCATTTAGCTGCCTTTGGTTCTACTTCCAGCCAGGAATTTAACGATGCTCTGCACAGTCTAAGAGCTGCCGGCATGGAAAGCCTGATTATAGATTTGCGTAATAACGGCGGCGGTTACTTGGATGGAGCGGTGGATATACTTGGTAATTTTGTGGCAGAAGATACTCTGGTGGTCAGCACTTTGGACGGGCAGGGACACCGGGAGGAGATACGTACACTGGAGCCAGCTACTGCTGATGCTCCGCCAATGGTGGTTTTAGTTAATGAATATAGTGCCAGTGCTTCGGAGTTGCTGGCCGGAGCGCTGCGAGATTATAAAATTGCTACCCTGGTAGGGGATGTAACCTACGGCAAGGGTGTGGTGCAGACTATTTTACCGCTTAGTTCCGGCGGTGCCTTGAAATTGACGGTTTCTAAATATCTTACCCCGGCGGGCCACGATATTGATCAGGTAGGACTTATCCCGGATCATTACGTGCTAATTGCAGAATTGCAAAGGGAAGTCGCTTGGCAATTATTGCACCCGGAGGAGGTACCGGATTTAGCCTTGGAACCCGGTACTGGCCGTGCAGTTTTAAACGGCTGGGCTTTGAAGAATACCCTTGCAATTGAGAAAAAAGACAATGTGTATGCGCTGCCTTTACGCCCGGTGTTGGAAGCCATGCTTTATCAAGTATTTTGGCAGGACGGTGTAATTAAAGTATTTGCAGGCCAGCAGGAAGTGTGGAGGAGCAGACCTTTAGTGGGTAAGCGCAGCGGCAGGTCTGATGTTTTTATGCAAGATGGGATCAGTTATTTATCTGAGAATTTATTGAAGCAGCTGAATATTGATATAGTAAAGGAAAAAAATAAAATCACTTTAACCAGGAAAAGATAATAATGGGATTGTGTTGACAAGGATTTTTAGGGAGGTGCTTTGGATGCCGGATAAACAATGCTTGAGCGGTACCGGGAAAAAAACTGGCGCGAGCAATGCAAATAAGGAAAATGTGATTGATATTGGTAAATACCGCTGGTGGCGTACAGGGCAGCATCTCCGTTCAAAGCTTGCCGAATTTGCCGACCATGAAATGCTCATGGATGAGGTTGGTATGGCCAGGGAGCGATACTTCAGTGTTATTGATCCGGATTTGGCGGATTATGAAGACGAATTTTTAATGGAGCGCTTTTTTGAATGGTTCATATTTGATTACCGGATTCGCGGCCGGACCTTGCTGGAGTACGTTATTATGGCCGGCAATTTTACCCGTGAAGAAACAGAGTTGCTTGAAAAATGGGGCAAAAGCAGAAGTTCAATATATCAGGTGGTCAGGGTAAGTGATAACCATGCCGTAACAATAAAGGATTTGCTTAGAGGCGGTGAAGTACTGATAGCTGATCCGGACATTGTGCAGGAACTTGCACCAGGGCAGCTTTTGTTTATT
This sequence comes from Desulfoscipio geothermicus, assembly GCA_016841905.1. Lineage (GTDB taxonomy): Bacteria > Bacillota > Desulfotomaculia > Desulfotomaculales > Desulfallaceae > Sporotomaculum > Sporotomaculum geothermicum_C. The sequence goes on from JAENYF010000017.1 coordinate 21,867, forward strand.
CGGATATTACCAGTAGGTGATGAATTTGAGTTTTCTACGGGTGGATTGATATTGCCGGCCTATAGCAAAGATTATATTATCAGCCGGGTTACTTTTGATGCCGAGTTATTCTGGAGTAAAAATGGCAGGCGTGGCAAGTGGGATGCTTATCTGCAGCGTCGGTCCCAAATAATTAATGCACTGGTTATGGAAACAGCGTCAATTGTGTGGGGCCTTGAGGAAAGGTATGATAAGGAATTAGCTGAAGAGCTTAATAAGACGGGTGATTCTTCATCTCAGCTAGCCCAGCGTGCTACTAATGTTTTCTTAGATTATTTTTACGACCGTTGGATTAATGAGCCAATGGATATTTTGCAGGGGCAAACTCCCCTGGAAGCTTCCCGCACTAAGACAGGGCGGAGTAAACTTCAAACCCTGCTGATGGAATTACTTAAAGTAGAAAAAAAGAGAGCCAAAAAGGGTGAGCCAGCTTATGATTTTGCTAAGGTTTGCCAGAAGTTGAATCTTCCCTTAGATAGCTGTACGGAAGGCTTAACACACAATGACGAAGCTGGGTACGATTACTCTGAGGTCTCAAAATTAATTAAAGAAGGTTTGACTGAAATGGGGTACTCTGCCCAGCAAATTAAGTTAGCTGAAAAAATGTGGTGGGATTATAGTAAAATGGTCTCGCCAACTTTCAAAAAGCCTGAAACCTGGGCGGCGGCTGTGATATATGCTGCTAGCAGGAGTACTGGCAATAAGTTAATTAATCAAAACACCTTGGCGCATAAATATAACGTATCAGCTTCAACAATTTCTAATAACTATAGGAATATGATCCGCACCTTGCAAATAAATAAGAACGGGGAGTATTAGCTGGTTGATTGTTCCTATATTATGAGTATTAAGTAGCTTTTGGGGGTGCCGAAGAACTGGAGTTCATTAATGTTGTTCTGGAATTCTTAGCACACGAGGTAACAGCGTTTATTGCTTCGCTGGGTTACTGGGGTATTGCCTTGGGCATGGCGATTGAAAGTGCCAATATTCCTTTACCCAGTGAAATCATTTTGCCCTTTGGTGGTTATCTGGTTTCTACCGGGCAGCTGAATTTTTTTTGGGCCGCTATGGCTGGGACGCTTGGCGGGCTTGGTGGGTCGATTGTTTCCTACTATATCGGCTACTGGGGCGGAAGGCCTTTTTTACTTAAATACGGGCGTTATATAGGCTTTTCGCAAGTACACTTCAACCAGGCTGAGGCATGGTTTCTGCGTTATGGCGAAGCTACTGTATTTTTTGCCCGGTTAATGCCGGTAGTGCGAACTTTTATTTCTCTGCCGGCTGGCATTTCGGGAATGAATTTCTTTAAGTTTGTATTTTACTCATTTATTGGCTCGCTGCCTTGGTGTTTTTTCCTTACCTACCTGGGCCTTAAACTAGGTGAAAATTGGATGACACTGAAACCTTGGTTTCATCGGTTTGATTTTATAATTGTGGCTGCTATCATCGGTGGTATACTGTGGTTGTTGGTTAGGAGGAGGCGCCGTTAAAACTTATGTATCCAAGTGCTACCTGTTGCTAAGTAACCTGAAGTAATTGCAGTGGTGATATACTATTTGTGCAAGCCTGCGGTGTCAGGATAATAACTTAAGCAATTAAATGGCGTTAATCATAAATTAAATTAAGAAATGAGTAAACCTTAAAATACGTAGGGGAACTTAAATAGTTCCCCTACGTATTTTTTATTGCTGTGCGTTTCATAATAACTTTTAGTCTACTACTCCAGGTCCGAGTTTCAGTAACTCATTGACAGTTACTAGACTATATCCTTTTTCACGCAGCCCGTCAATCACAGCGGGTAGTGCAGCCGGGGTGCGGTCACAGGTATCGCTTGCGTGCATTAATATTATGGCGCCGGGGTGGGCTTTTTCCAATACCCGGCTGGTGATTTGCTTCACGGATTTATCTTTTTGCCAGTCCAGCGAATCGTCACTCCACTTAATCGATTTATAACCTAAATCAGCAATAGTTTGGCGGACCATGTCATTCCAGTCACCGTTGGGGGTGCGTATAAGGTTTGGTTCGACACCCGTGACTTCTTTAATGTCTTGATGTGCGGTCATGACCTCCTTCTTGATCCACTCAGGGTCATGTTCGCTGTAGTTAACATGCAGGTTGCCGTGACTACCGATTTCATGTCCATCAGCGGCAATCCTTTTGGGAATCTCCGGATATTTTTTTACCCAGGGACCACTAAGGAAAAAAGTTGATTTTACCTCCTTTTCTTTTAACACATCTAGCACCGGTCCCGGAACCTGGGTGCCCCAACTGATATCAAAGGTTAACGCTACCACTGGTTTATCAGTCTGTACTTTGTAGATCTCGTAGGGTTGTGGTTCGACATCAGTGGGTACTGTATTTTGTTGCAATATGACGATAAATAGGCTTGCGGTGAAAATTATCAAAGCGCCCATCAGTAAGTTGTGTAGAATCCTTTGCCTGCTCAATAAGTAAACACGCACATCTTTCACCTCTTTAAAATTTAAGTTATTAATCCGCTAGCTAAACGTCGCTATTCTTCTCGCTGCCCATCGGGTAAGAGGACACACTTACCGGAACTTGGGAATTTCTTAGGGACAAACATGTATCCAACTAATGGCCAGCTATCATATGAGATACTAGCGACGCTAAGCTTTTGGATAATAAATTCTAAGCATTCAGGGGTAATTAAACCCAGCTGAATTAAAGAATTTATAATAGGGTATTTCCAGGGAAAGGTCATTATGTTAAATTTTTTTAGGTTTATTAATGAAAATTATTCCAAGGCGGTGTTATAATTGTTAACGATAAACCTGTTGAAAAACTGTATGGCAACCGCTTGTTTCCTAATCTGCTGCAACTTTACTGCATTGTCTGCCGCTTATGCCAAGGACGAGCCACTTAATATCAATGCCCGGGCGGCCATTTTAATGGATGCTGCAACTGGCCAGGTCTATTACGCTAAGGATGCTGAGCTGAGACGCTCACCGGCCAGTTTAACCAAGCTAATGACAGCTATACTGGCCGTGGAAAACGGTAAAATGGATGATATGGTTACCGTCACAGAACGGGCTGCTTCGGTTTCTGTAGGGTCTACGATTGGTTTGAATAAAGGTGACCGCATAACTTTGGAAAATTTACTCAAGGCAGCTTTGATCACTTCAGCAAATGACTCCACGGTTGCCATAGCCGAACATGTCGGGGGTAATCATGACAGCTTTATTTACCAGATGAATCGAAAAGCGGTTATACTGGGTGCTGCGGACACCAGGTTTACTAATACGAACGGGTATTATGAGCCACAGCACTATACTACCGCTTACGATTTGTGCTTAATTACCCGCTATGCACTGCAGAAGCCATATATCAATAAACTGGTTGCCACCAGGGAAACCGTCATCCGGTGGGTCGAGCCGGAGAAGGAAAAAGAAGTGCATAATACTAACCGGCTGCTGCGTGCTAACGAATTTCAGGGTATAGACGGGGTTAAAACCGGCAGTACAGCCCGGGCGGGTAATTGTTTGATCGCATCAGCCACCAGAAGAGATAAGCGTTTAATTGCGGTGGTTTTGCATGCCGGTAACCGGTACCGGGAAGCTGCAAAATTGCTGGATTATGGTTTTTCCGAAGTGCGCCCGGTGACCATATTCCCCGCTGGTAAGGAAATGGTCGAAATACAGGTAAAAGACGGTATTTTTGCAACACTGCCTTTAACTGTAGCAGAGCCTGTGCGGGTTGAGATAGCGAGAGATCAGCAGCTTAACATTAAACTAAATTTATCACTGAATAGCAATACTGTGGCGCCGGTGCGGGAAGGCCAGAGGCTCGGTCATGCCGTATTTACCATCGACGGCTACCAACTGATCAAGGTACCACTGGTAGCGGCTAGGGAAGTGCCACCAGTAGCTTTATTAGACCGTATGCTATACTGGTTTTCCAAATGATTATTTTTGGGGGAGAGATGTAAGAAGATGCAGTACAGAAAACTGGGTCGTACCGGACTTAATGTGTCGGTAATTGGCTTTGGGGGAATTCCCATACAACGGGTACCTGACAATGAAGCTACGACCATTGTGCAGCATGCTTTGGACAAAGGTATTAATTTCTTTGACACCGCTCGGAGCTATACAGATAGTGAAGCTAAAATGGGTGAAGCGTTAAAAAGAAGCCGGTCCGAGGTAATCATTGCTACTAAATCTATGGCCCGGACCAAGGACGGTATGGCCTTGGATATTCAAACCAGCCTGGCTACGCTGGGCATAGATTATATTGACCTTTACCAGTTACATAACGTGAAAAGCCAGGAAGCTCTTGAACAGGTGTTTAGACCGGACGGAGCGTTGGTTGCTTTAAAGGAAGCTCAAAAGGCAGGAGTGGTCAAGCATATCGGTGTCACAGGTCATGTTAAGAGCCATTTACTAGCAGCGCTGAAGTCAGGTGAGCTGGATACAGTGCAGTTTCCTTTTAATGCAGTGGAAACGAGTGAAGCGCAGGAGTTGTTTGAGCTAGCGGAGCAAGTGGGCGCCGGTATCATAATTATGAAACCGCTGGCTGGGGGAGCTTTAAAAAGCCCCAATCTAGCGCTGCGCTTTATACTGGAGCACAAAGTATCTACTGTCATTCCTGGGATGGATTCAATTGAGCAGGTGGATGAAAATACGTTGGCTGGCCAGGAACTGCTGCCCCTTGCTGCAGATGAAAAAAACGCACTGGAAGAGGAAGCTAGTACCTTGGGGGCTGCTTTCTGCCGACGTTGTGAATACTGCCAGCCCTGCCCCCAGGGTATTGATATACCGATGGTTTTTTTACTGGACGGGTACTCTACTAGGTATGGTTTAAAAGGCTGGGCCAGGGAACGTTACTGGGCGCTGCCGACTAAACCAGATGCCTGTATGGAATGTGGAGCCTGCGAAGAAAAATGCCCCTACAGCCTTCCCATACGCCGCATGCTAGTGGAATCAGCGGTGAGGCTCAGGGACTAGAATTTCCCCCCTTGACATTTCCCCTGCTATACGGCATAATAAATAATGCACGGGTGGGACAAGTATAGTATACTCGGGTGCATAGCTCAGGGGGAGAGCACTTCCTTGACGCGGAAGGGGTCGTAGGTTCAATTCCTACTGCACCCACCAAAAAAACGGAGTACTGTAATTACTGCGGTACCTCGGTTTTTTTTTACATTTTTACTGCAATTAAAATTCCATCACCATCTCAATATACATTTTTTAAATATCTAACGGTTATTTGGGCAGGCAGGTTTTGAGCCTACCATTGTTCTGGTGTGGCACTAGCTAATTTTTGGCATCAATGAGTTTTAAAATTTTTTAACAGTTAACTGCCTATATAGTGTATTATAGGTTGAGAGGGTTTATTAGATAATGGAAAGGTGGTTACCAGACTTATCGTGGACAAAAATATTAATGCCATGTATTTTAGTGCCACAGGCACTACCCAAAAAATAGTATTAGCAATAGCCAATAAAATTGCTGAATATGATGGTCAAACTGTAAAAAATATCGATTTTACCTTACCGGAAGCCAGGAAGGTAGCGGCATCGTTTACAGCAGATGATTTAGTAGTTTTCGGCGTTCCAGTCGTTGCAGGAAGAGTCCCCAATGTTTTGCTTAAATATTTGGATACTCTGGTGGGAAATGGTTCATTAGCAGTTCCTGTAGTACTTTACGGCAATCGCAATTACGATGATGCGGCTATTGAATTAAAAGGTATACTTGAATCGAAAGGCTTTCAAGTTATTGCCGCAGCTGCATTTATCGGAGAGCATTCCTTTTCTAAAATACTGGCTAAAAACCGGCCTGACGAAAAAGATATGGCCATAGCAAATGATTTTGCCGAGCAAATATATAAAAAATTAAACGGTCCGGATAGCACAAAACCTGTATATGTGCCAGGCAACCAGCCTTTGGGAAGTTATTATGTGCCCAAAACTGCAAATGGTGATCCGATTGATATTAGAAAGGTAACTCCCAAAACAAACACTGAAGTTTGTACAGATTGTAAGCTTTGTGCCCATGTCTGTCCAATGGGCTCTATTGATGAAGAAGATGTTACCAAGCTAAATGGCATATGTACCAAGTGTGGAGCTTGCATTAAGAAATGTCCTGTGGAGGCCAAATATTTTGATGACCCGGGCTTTTTAGAACATAAGCAAGATATTGAGGTTAAATTTGCTAGTCGTAGAGAGCCGGAGTTGTTTTTATCTTAACATTGAACAAGCTGTCTAAGGATAAAGCATACGGACAGACTAAGTGCATCGGACCATATGTTAGTCTCTTAAGTAAAGCATATACGACTTAGATTTTTATTCATCGGCTTTTAGTAGACTAGGTTTACCTAGCAACTAAAGGTTACCATATAACACAATTGATTTAAGTGTCTTTTGCATAAATTATTATGTTAATCTAATAACGCCGCAGTTAATACTGCGGCGTTATTAGATTAACTCGGGCGGTATTATTTTCCTCCCGCGACTCGTAATACTTCACCACTGATATAATCCGACAACGGCGAGGCCATCAGCAGCACAGCGCCGGCACCTTCCTCGGGAGTGCCGAACCTTCTGAGGGGTATCATAGGTTTGAGCATATCACGCCTGTTTTCCGGGATACCGACGGATACTTTTTTGCCGTCAAGTTCAATGAGATCATTCTTTTCTTTAACCTGGGTGAGACGGGTCTCGATAAAACCGAAGGCTACCGTGTTGACACAAACATTTAAAGGTCCCCATTCTTTGGCCAGGCTTTTGGTAAAGCCCACCAGAGCTGCTTTGGCACTGGAGTAGTTGGTCTGCCCGGCGCTGCCGTCCAGGCCTGCGGTGGAGGCAATGTTAATGATTTTACGGGTTATCAGACGACCTGCTTCTTTGTCTTTTTTGGCAGCTTTTCGTATATAGGGGGCGGCAGCCCGGATAATCCGGAAGGGAGCGGTTAAATGTATATTAAGCATGGCGTCCCACTGTTCATCGCTCATTTTATGGATAACCGCGTCCCATATGTAGCCGGCGTTATTGACAATCACATCGATGCTGGATCCAAAGGCTGCCACAGCTGTTTTAATTAGGCTGTCCGGAAATGCCGGGTCGGTTACATCTCCTATACATGCCACAGCCTGACCACCGCAGGATTTGATTTCCTCTACTACTTCATTTGCCGGGCCTGCGTCTAAATCACTTACCACTACACGACCGCCCTCTTGGGCAAAAAGTAATGCGGTAGCCCGCCCGATGCCTCGACCGGAGCCAGTGATAATGCAATTTTTATCTTTCAGCATAAGTTCCAACTAAAAAACACCTCTTTTGTATTCTTTTAGCGTACCGCTGCATCTTTTCTATAGTCATCCTACTTTAATTTTTGAACTCCTTTAGTTCAAGCCCTGCTGCAATTTTATTGTTCCGAAATAACGCCGGGTATTATAGCGTACTGGGAACAGCATAATAAATACACCTGCTCACGATGACAGGTGTGCACTTTCCTTAGTCGATTAGTTCATTCTGGACAATTGTACAATAAACATAATCTTTGTATCCAATTGAAAATATTTATACTAAATAGTTGCTTGAAATGTTATTGTTATGGAAGGTGCCTTTAAAGTTTTATGTTCAGCTTATTCTGCGTTGTTTAACCATTGTACCTCACCCGACCTTAGGTGGTATTCTGCACCTGCGATGGTCAGTTTCCCATTGGCTAAAGCATGTTCCAGGATGGGGCTCCTTTCAATTTCTCTAATTGTCGCTTTGACGTTTTCTTTAATGGATTTTTCAATAAGTTCTTCTTTAGACATATTTTCACCTGCTTTGGCCATTTCCACGGCCGGTGCGATTCTCTTGACAATGGCGCTTATACTGCCAGGGGCTTCACCGCCTTCGACGGTTGCAGTTACAGCCCCACAATTCTGATGTCCCATGATCACCAGGAGGGTGACCTGGAGATGCTCGATAGCATATTCTATACTGCCCAAGGAAACCGGATCAATGATATTGCCTGCATTGCGTATAATAAAAAGGTCACCCAGACCTTGATCGAAGATCAGTTCCGGAGGTACACGGGAGTCGGAGCAGCTGAGTATGGCAGCAAAAGGTTTTTGTCCTTTTAATAAGGCTGTTCTCTTGGTGGTTCCCAGGTCCAGATTGGCCTGCTTTGCTTCCATAAATCTTTTGTTGCCGTCAATGAGCAGCTGTTTTGCCTCGTCGCCCGAGGCTACTGTTTCCGGTCTCTCATAGACTGTACCTGATTTATCAGCATGGGACATTGTAGTATCTCCTTCCTTTTATTGTGGTGGTCCTGACAATAGGGCTGGCGTGAGCACCAGTAAGGCTGTAAGTATATAACATATAATTTACTTCCTTCCTCTCACTTAAACCTACACATCTAAGTCTCTTCCGCTGACCAGTTAGAATTCTTTTGACTTAACTTCGGCATGTTAGCAATAAGTCCTTTTCTTGTGGAGGAAATTTTTAGAATAAAACCCCGTTATTTTGATAACGGGGTTACTGTGCTTTGTTATAAGTGTTTATACATTTTGAAAATCCTGTTCCTGACATTTTCCGCTACAATATGGTTTTTTGTTTGATTTACCACAACGGCATAAAGCTGTCTGTCCTTTATTTTCAATATGATTTCCTTGTGTGTCTATCAATATAGCATTGCCGGTTATAATATACGGTCCATTTTCCAGCACCTGAATAGTAGCTTCTTCTCTCATAGTCGGCTCCTTTCTTGTATGTTGAATAATCATATGATTTCCGTAATCTCTATTTTGATACCAAATTTGAAAGTTAAATTTTTCTTGTATTCTATATTTTGTTTACTACGATATACCTGCTGCCATTGAGAGGTAGGTTTCAATATGAATATTCTTGTTTATCCTGTGAAATTTTACTATGGCATTATATTACAATATTTTCGAAGGAAAAACGAAACTTTTGTTTAAATTTAAAATATGACCAAGGGGGAAATTGTACTAGCTGTTCAGGATGATGGAAATGGGATAGCACCGGAAGTGTTTGAGAAAACAGGTACACCCTTCTTTACAACTAAAGATAATTGTACGGGGCTAGGGCTATGCTATAGCATTGCTCAGAGACATATGCCAAAATTGATATAAAAACTAGTGCTCATGGTACTACTTTTTTATGTCCGCTTCAAATACTAAAGCCTTTTAGACTCACAACTTATTATGGCCTATACCGCCTATACCTGTAAAATGTTTAACAGCTTGATAACAGCTTGAACAATAATTAAACTAAAGAGTGACTGGTCAAGGGCAAGGTATTTATTCTTTGGTAATTGAGTAAGTATTGGTATTACTCATATTGGCCGCGTAATTCAGCCAGAGCCGTTTTTAGTTGTTCCGTAGTATGAATATTTTTAAGTAACTTTTCTATATTTGAGGATTTAATTGGGTTTTGCATGTCATCCATAACTGTATATACCCCGGCCCGCCTTCCCAGCTGGAAGTTAGCTTTTTCTCGCGGTGTCATACCCAGGTAGCGATCGATAATATTAAGCAATTTATCCCGTTCGGCAGGAAGGGTACCCTCCAATTCCTGCAGCAAATTACGCATGTGATCACTCACTACCGTTGTCGTTACCCCTGCCAATGACTCAAGCAGTAAACGCTGTTCAATAACTACCTCGTCTTCATCTAAAGGCGTAAAAGCACCACTGGTCATCATATCATGTAGCGGGGTATTTTTTAGTACCGATAGCGTTCTAAAGCGCAGGTAATCAGGGTTTCCCTGGTTGATTACATCTGCGGTTTCCAGGGCATGTTTTCGGGTATACTCTCTGCCGCCCAGCCCGGGCATGATATACCAGCACAGCGATATATTAGCGTCTTTAATTTTTTGCCCGGCTTCAATTAATTGGTTAGCTGTGATACCCTTTTGTATTATTTGCAAAACTGTATCTGAGCCAGATTCCATGCCCATGTGTATCCTGTCTAGACCGACCTCATGTAGTTCCCGGAGTTCATCTGTACTTTTTCTGGTTACGGTGTTAGCCCTAGCGTAAGTTGTTACCCGTTCCACAAAGGGCAAGGTAGTGCGAAGGTATTGAATAATCTGCACTAAGTCACTTGTCTTTATAATTAATGAATTAGCATCCTGCAAAAAAACATTTCGGGTGCCGGAATATAGCCAGTGAGCAACATGGTAAGACAAATGGCCATAGCGTGCTGCCTCGTTGATTACCTGTCCGTTGACCTCGCCGCCTAAACCGATATGCCAGGAAATCTTCCTGATTTGCTCAGCAACCTTAGCTACCGTATCGATATCCCGTTGCACCTCTTCGACTGTGCGTCGGCTGAACTGCTTGCCCTTGTAAGTTATGCAAAAGGCACATTTATTCCAGGGGCAGTTCCTGGTAACTCTAAGCAGCAAACTATATGCTTCGCTTGGGGGTCTGATTGGACCTTGCTCGATTAACATCATCTTCCTCCTCCCAAAAGTGCGCATTAACTAATTTATTACAAGCAAAAACATTGATAACTGTTTAAGTGCCTGTAAGTTATGGATGATATTAGGCAATCAGTAGAATTATGCCTGCGCCAGCAACAAAAGTCTACACCCGAAAAGTTGGTTGCGTATTAGTGCTTGAGGTAGAGATTCTTTTGCAGATATGTAAGCTATGCTGCCTGCCGCCAAGAAAAAGGCATGTAAAATTCGCCTGGGCTCCCCTAGGGTATTAATCCGGCGTAGATAAATATTGGATACAGGTTCCCTGTTTAATTCATCAGAATTAGAAGCCTGAGGGGCAGCGGGATACCAATGGTCCTGCTGCCCTCTCCAATGATTACAAAAGCATTGTCCGGTATTTGGGCATCCCTGTTAGAGGTGTTCATCACTGCAATAGTACCTTTTGCGATGGTTGATTTAAAATTAAGTAAACCTTCGTGCTAATTTATGCTAATTTATTACAGATTTATCATACCAGGTGCAGAGCAAAATGTAAAATGTTACAGGTTGATTTTTAGATCAGCAGCATCGCCATAATTGCACAAATACTTGTTAAGATTATTGAGATCACAAAGGCTGTTTTAATAACCTGGCTTTCTATACCCAATGCATCTATAGTAGCTGCTGCGTTTTGTAATTTGGCCGGCGAAATTACACTTGCCAATCCTCCGCCAATGGCAGTTGCTGCTATCACGATCAAAGCATCGACCTTAAGCATATCTGAAGTTAGTAAGTGATATTTGGTAAACATGGCGATTGTTGATGCCTCACTGCCGCTTACAAAACCTCCAAAAAGCCCTAAAAAGGCACTAATAAAGGGATACAGGGGACCGAAGGTGTTAGCTGACGCCTGGGCTAAAACGGCAATCATATTTGAGTTAGGCTTAGTAACCTCCCAAACAGTACCCATGTCCTGCATGCCTGAGTTATTTAGCACAAAGGCTGTAGCAAAAAACACACCCGCCGCAAAAGTTGGCCTGGGAGCCCGTGCCAGCCACTTGGAACAAGTTTCTTTGATGGCTTGTCTAGAAGGTCTTAAAAGTATAAATGATAAAATAGTACTAATTAACACCCAGGTGTAGGCGTTCCAAAGCAGCCTGGTTTTAATGATTGTGCCTGGAATTATGGAGATAGGCGTGGCGATGACATTAAACAGTAGATTAAATATCGGTTGATAAAAGTTGATTACTAATAATATGCTGATTAATATCAACCAGGGAGATAATGCTTTTAATAAGAACATTTCTTTTTCAATTTGCCGGTCTTCTTTAGACAACCTTGAACGGTCAATAATTGGTTGGCCGGTAACCTTTAAATAGACAAGCATCATTAAGATTGTGCACATACCGGCAACTACACCCGTTAATACCACTCCTGAACTGAGAAAAGGAATATGACTCATGGCAATAGCGGCAGCACCGTTGGTCATGCCGGCCAGCACACATGGGATTAATCCTTCTTTTACAAGCTTGAACTGTCCGACGATATATAACATGCCTAATCCAATCACGGTGGAGATTACCGGTAGAAAGAGGGATATCACCTTGGCCGATTCCACCAGCGGGGTACCGGTCAGGTCGCCAATGATCACCAGGGAAGAGCCCAGCAGTGCATAAGTACATAAGGCATCATAGCCAATTGCCGGCAGGGCAACAGCCACAAAGGTGCTGTAACCCATAGCCAATAAAATAGGTGGCAAAATGGATACGGGAGTTGCACCTATAGATACTAACAGAGTCCCTGCACCTACATTAAGCAACATAATCTGAACTGCTTTATCAGTGGGGGCCAGTGTCTTAATGAATACTACTATTCTTTGCAGAGCACCGGTTGCTTGCATAAAGGTTATTTGAAAAATTGAGGCGAAGACCATCAAGGAAACCGGAAAGGAAGAAATAAAACCGGCAAGACTGGATTTGAGGCCAACCTCGAGTGAGGTGTTAAAGAAAACTAAAGCAATAATAATGGTTAATACCCAACCGACCGTACCACTGACATCTGCCGCCATTTGTCTTTTAACCATTAAATACACAATGACTAAAATTGGCAACAGCGTCAAAAAGACTAAAAAACCCATTATCTACCATCCTCCCATACTACAATGATATTTATTAATAAACTAATAATATATTATACTAAAAATATGAAATTGAGCAATAAGATTTTTATATAACAAAATTTAGTAAACAGACCGTAATTATATGATATAACTCTCTATAACCCGACCTTATGGACAAACCAGGTGGTGAATTTTTGCCCAAGCGACGATTATATAAAATTATAAAGCAGGGCCATGATAATAATACCCATTAATAAACTATAGAAAAGACTTCTGGTCTTAATGGCTACCAGCAGCGTGGGTAGGAAGGCCCAGATATACCGGTTATTAAGGCTAATATTGATATCCCCCTCGGGCGCTAATACACTTAGCGTTGTTAAAGCGCCTAAAACTGCAGGGGCTACAAAGGCCAACCACCGTTTCAGCGGTTTAGGAAAATCAAAGCGAGAAAACAGCGCCACCGGCAGGATACGTGGTAAAAGGGATACCAGCGACACACCGATGAGCATGAGCCAAATACTAGTCCCGCTCACTGATTAACACCCCCAAGCTGGCCGCAATTACTGTAGCAATAATAATATTAAACATATTTTCCATAGCATCAGGCATGAGATAACCAATGAGCAAACAAAAAAAAGCGGAAGCTAAGGCCACAATAACGTCTGATTTATCTTTGAGCATAAAAATTAATAGACAGGTATACATCGCCGGTAAGGCAAAATCCAGGCCCAAATGATCAGTATTGCCAATATAACCACCCAGGACGGCTCCCAATAGTGTACTGGCGATCCAACCAAGGTGTGCGCTTAGATTTAGTCCGGCCATATAAGAAGCAGTCGGCGCATGCTCCTGATAACGGTTCATTGCTACTGCATAGGTCTCATCAGTCAAGCCATAGGATAACAGACTGCCAAGGGTAGTTGGCACGTGCCCCTTAAGGTAGGGTACCAGCGATGTAGAAAATAGTAAGTACCTTAAATTTAATAAAACATTAGCCATAATAATAGTGAATATTGCCCCACCTGCTTGTATGATACCGATGGCTACATATTGTCCGGCTCCGGTAAAACACAGAATCGACATTGTTGTAGCTTGTAAAATGGACATTCCTGCCTCATTGGCCAGCACCCCAAAGGCAAAACCAAGCGGTAAATAGCCCAAAATGATAGGGATTGAGTCTTTGATGCCTTGTTGAAGTTCATGCTTTTGCATAGGTGTCTCCGTCCGTGTCAAGAGATAGCTCCAGGTGTTGATGGTTACTATAATTATATCATGTGGGAAGCCCTGTTAACTTAAACAGGTAAGTATAATAATTTAAATCCAGAGAATAACAAGGTATTAATAATTATATTAATCGACCTTAGATGGATTATAATTCATTTTTTTGCTTTAATAAAAAGATCTCGTGTGTTAATTGTTGAATATACTTAAATGAGGACGGAGCAATCACGGTTATAAATTAAGTGGGCGAACCATGCTTAATTTAGGTGAAGAGGTACGCCGCAGGGCGGAAAAGTGTTTTAATGATGGTTATGACTGTGCCCAGGCAGTGGCTTTAAGCAATATTGAAATGTTTATCGGCAGACAGGTGGTGTTGCGCTGGCTTTGGGCACGGGATGAATTCCGGATGTGCTTGTAGTGCTGTTTCCGGAAGTGTGCTGGCCATTGGCTTATTACTGGGGGATCCGATTGTTAAAGGATTTGACCAGACAATTAGTAAACTTATTAATTTTTTCTTCATAATCTTTACCGAATCCTGCTTTCTTCAGGAAATACAATGTCAGGCCAACGTATCCTTAAGAATAATCTCCTGTTGTTTCAGTCCTGTAAAAATGTTTTTCGTGTCTTAGCGATTTCTTATACCAGCACTTAATCAAAGATAATCCAATATTGCCTATGTGCAGCGAAATTATACTTGGTTATATACGTGAGGCAAATTGTGGTGGATAATAAAATTCCTCTATTGTTAAAAAAACAATTGGTACTTGCTGCACTTGTTGGGGCAAGCATAAACCATATGGAAGGGGCAACATCTTAGCTTATATCGGTATTGCTTTTTAACAGTCCCAAAATGGTGCTACCGGCTGCGTAGCATGAACCTGAACAAAACAAACCCGACATACAACCAGTACCAAAGCCGGAGCCACAACCGGAGACACAGCCAGACCTCACACTAAGTTCGGGGTGAGCGAAAACGAAAACCTGTGAATAAAGCTCTCGTTGGGAGCTTAGCAAGACATTAAAAAAAACAGCCATGCCCGCAAATGCCAACAGGTCAAGATGGCATAGCTAATAAAGAGCCCGCATAAGCTTACGATTATTACCTGGTTATGCTGCCATTTAGTATGATAGACCATATCCAGTAGAGAGCGGCGGGGATGATTAATAACATATAGACAGGGAACAGTGGCGTATGCAAAAAGGCATTCATTAGAGGGTTATATTCCTTGATCCGTGGCTAACAGCCCAGGTGGTGGCTGCGTAATCGATGACGTTTAATACTGCCAAGCCAATGAGGATATGACGCAGCATAGCATCATCCTCCTTATTGCATTGCATTAATTTATGGTAATAAATAATATTATTTTTTAAACCATTTACTAGCCAAGCTAATTTTTGTATAAAATAGTTGGGCAAGGCATAATAATATACAGTAATATTCATTTTTCCCCGGAGTAACTGCCGGGGATTTGTTTTTAATAAAATGGTTATGAACGGTTGAGCCATAGCTTCCTTTTTTTAAAACATAGTAAATTATGTCAAGCTATCTACATGTCTATTTTAGGTCATAATGCTGAGTATTATCATAAAACACCAGCCTTATGGCAGGCGCTAATAATTTACCTGACATTATTGTTTTATTATTTGCTCATACTTGTAGCACAACCAGTATCCGTATAGCACTTTATAGGTAAACATATAATGTTATACATAAGGGGGATCATCATAATGTCACATTGCCTTTCCATTGGTGCTGCGCACCATCAAGAATTGCTTAAAGATTCTCTGGGCAAGGAACTAAGGGCGCTTAAAAACCAAGGTCTGGATGTGCGTATGGAGGAAAGCCCAGTTGGCAGCCTAACATTTTTAGCTTGCAGCGTTTCAGGCAGTGAACAGCTAGAACCGGTTTTCAAGCACCAAATAGCGGGTGTGATTGCCGATTTAATTACCAGCAAGTGGAAGGATAAGCTGCTTAAGGATATCATTAGAAACAATTATTACTATTTTGATGAAGAGGAAAAGGTCACTATTTATGATTATGCCCAGAAAAAATTAAATCATAATGAAAGAAGTAGGGAAAAGAATAAACTGTGGATACTGCGCCGGCTGATCGAATATTTAAATTTTAACAGTAATCTGGTGATTGACGGTTTTGTTCGCTTCCGGCTTAAGGAATATGTTAACGATCTATATGATGTAGCCGATCAAGCGGTGGATGATTTTTTAAGTGAAAGGGAATATCATGAATTTATCCAGTTGTTGAGGTATTTCGTGGACATTCAAGATCCTCGGGCAGAACTGGTCAATGTGGTGTTGCGTCCCAGTGGTGTATTTAAATTATACGACGAAAAAGGCCAGGTTATTAATAGTGACTATTTAAAGGATTTTATGGTTGAGCTGGCCGAAAATGAAATTAATTATGAGGATTTACTAGTCAGTGCTTTGATCACGATCGCTCCAAGAAAAATCACGGTGCATTTGGGAAACGACGATTTTCCAGCTAGTACCCTGGAAACTATTTGCCAGGTGTTTGCTGAGCGGGTTTCTAAATGCCAGGGCTGCTCGCTCTGCCGGCAGCAATAATTTACGCCGTTGACAATAAGCAGGGAGTTAAATATAATAATTAATGTATAATGATTTGCAATAGCAGTAAAAATGTTATGATGAGGAAAAGTAAACTCTGGCCGATTCCCAGAGAGAGGGTGACAGTGGCTGGAAGCACCTTTGAATGCGGGGAGTTGAAAACCACCTTTAAACAGCTGTATGGAAACCATAGTAAATACAGCCGGTCGGCACCGTTACACGCCTTTTAAGTGAACCTTACGAGGTTTAAATCAGGGTGGAACCGTGGGATAAACAACCCGCCCCTGGCAGGAGCATGCCGGGGGCTTTTATTTTTCAGCATTCGCTATTTAATGAAAGGGGTATCTGCAAAAATGGTTAACGTAACGTTAAAAGATGGTTCAGTACGCAGTTATGCATCTGGAACATCTTTATTAGAAATGGCCTATAACATTAGCTCCAGACTAGCCAAGGAAGCATTGGTTGCCAGGGTTAACGGTAAATTAACTGACTTAAATGAAAAAATCGAACAAGACTGTGAGGTTGAATTTCTAACCTTTGACAGCGAAGAAGGTAAGAAGGTTTTTCGGCATAGTGCCTCACATGTACTGGCTCAGGCCGTACAGAGGCTGTATCCTGGCACCAAGCTGGCGATCGGCCCGGCCATTGCCAATGGTTTTTATTATGATTTTGACAAAGAGCAAAGCTTCACGCCAGAGCAACTGGCCAATATCGAAGCAGAAATGGATAAGATCATTAAAGAAGATTTGGCCTTTGGTAGGGCAGAGCTGTCCCGTGAAGGCGCCCTACGTAAATTTAATGAGCGGGGAGAGCAGTATAAAGCAGAGTTAATCGAAGATTTGCCGGAGGACGCGGTGATTTCCTGTTACCAGCAAGGTGATTTCGAGGATCTATGTGCCGGCCCGCATGTGCCCTCAACCGGACGACTGAAGGCCCTGAAACTGCTCAGCGTGGCCGGGGCTTACTGGCGTGGTAGTGAACACAACAAAATGCTGCAGCGTATATATGGCACCGCATTCCCCAAAAAATCACAGCTGGAAGAGCACCTGCATCGCTTGGAAGAAGCTAAACGTAGGGATCATCGCAAGCTGGGGGCGGAACTAGACTTGTTCAGTATTCATGAGGAAGGCCCCGGGTTCCCCTTTTTCCATCCCAAGGGCATGATCCTGCGCAATGAGCTGGAAAAATTTTGGCATGAAGAGCATAAAAAGCGGGGCTATGACGAAATACGCTCGCCGATAATCTTAAACCAGTCGCTGTGGGAGCAAAGCGGGCACTGGGACCATTACCGGGAGAATATGTATTTTACCCGTATCGATGAAAATGACTATGCGATCAAGCCGATGAATTGCCCGGGCAGTATGCTGATTTACAGGATCCGGCCGCATAGTTATCGCGAGCTGCCCATTCGCATGGCCGAGCTGGGGCTGGTCCACCGGCACGAGCTTTCCGGAGTGCTGCACGGGTTAATGCGGGTGCGCTGCTTTACCCAGGATGATGCGCATATCTTTATGCTGCCTACACAGATAAAAGATGAAATATTAGGCGTTATTGATTTAATCAATGATTTTTACCAGGTATTTGGCTTTAAATATCACGTGGAGCTATCTACCAAACCGGTAAAAGCAATGGGTTCCGAAGAAATGTGGGAATTGGCCACGAGTACTTTGCAGGAGGCCCTGGAGGTCCGCGGCCTGCCTTACAAAATTAATGCAGGGGACGGCGCTTTTTACGGGCCCAAGATTGATTTCCATTTAGAGGATTGCCTGGGTCGAACCTGGCAGTGCGGCACTATTCAATTAGACTTCCAAATGCCTGAAAAATTTGACCTTACTTATGTTGGCGAAGATGGCCTAAAGCATCGCCCGGTTATGATTCACCGGGTTGTGTTTGGCAGTATCGAGCGGTTTATTGGTATTCTCACCGAGCATTTTGCCGGAGCTTTCCCAGCCTGGCTGGCCCCGGTGCAAGTGAAGGTGCTGCCCATTACCGACCGGCACCTGGAATATGCTCATAAGGTCGTGGCTATGCTTGCGCAAAAAGATATCCGGGTGGAACTGGATGCCCGTAATGAAAAGGTCAATTATAAAATTAGAGAAGCTCAGGCGCAAAAAATACCCTACATGTTGGTGGTAGGCGATCGGGAATCCGAGACAGGGGCAGTGGCGGTACGCCACCGCAGCCAGGGTGATCTAGGAGCAGTGCAGCTGGAACAATTTGTCAAGGCTCTGGTGCAGGAAATTAATAGTAGAGAGTGTAAATAAGCTATGTAACAGTGTTCCCAATTGACAGGAAAGTTGACGGTTCTTATTGGATGTGTTATAATAAGCCATAAACTGTATATATTGAATACCAAAGCAGAAGCTACTCGCTTCTCACCCAGTAACACCCCAAGGGATTGTTTAAGGGTTAACGTGAACTATCGTAAATGTTGATATGTTTTCGGTAATAATTTGGCGGGTGCATGCACCCGCTTTTTTAATTTATAGGGAGGTGAGATTTATTTCTAGGGACCATCGGATAAATGAAAATATTCGGGTCAAAGAAATTAGAGTGGTGGATGAAGACGGTAACCAACTGGGTGTGCTGTCTACACGCGAGGCACTTAAGCTGGCGGAGGAAAAACAGTTGGATCTGGTTGAAATAGCGCCACAGGCCAAGCCGCCGGTTTGCCGGATTATGGATTACGGCAAATTTAAGTTTGAACAAGGCAAACGGGAGAAAGAAGCCAGGAAAAATCAGCGTATCATCAATGTCAAAGAAGTGAAGCTGAGACCAAATATTGATGATCATGATTTTGACGTTAAGGCTAAAAACGCCATTCGTTTCTTAAAAGACGGTGATAAGGTTAAGTTAACCATTATGTTTCGTGGCCGGCAGATCGTGCATCCCGATCTTGGCAAAAAACTTTTGCTCCGGATGGCGGAACAAGTCACTGAGCTGGCTAATGTGGAAAGACAGCCCAAGCTTGAGGGCAAAAATATGATTATGATTTTGGCACCCAAGCAGCAGCAAGAATAGTGCTATCTACAAGGAAGGAGTGAAGGTACCGATGCCAAAAATCAAAACACATCGTGGTGCCGCAAAACGTTTTAAAAAGACGGGGACAGGTAAATTCAAGGGTTCGCATGCATTTCACAGTCATATTTTGGGGAAGAAGTCGGCCAAACGCAAGCGTAATCTGCGTAAGGCTGTTATGGTTGATAAAACTAATGAAGCTAAACTACAGCGTCTTCTCCCTTAATCTAGTAAAAGTTTAGTCCGCAAAAAAGGAGGAATAACCATGCCACGGGCGAAGAGTAGTGTGGTTTCACGTAAAAGACACAAGAAGATTTTAAAACTGGCCAAGGGCTATAGGGGTTCAAAAAGCAAACTATTCCGGGTAGCCAATCAGCAGGTCATGAAGTCCTTGATGTACGCTTACCGGGACCGCAAAGCAAGAAAGCGTGATTTTAGGAGACTTTGGATTACCCGCATCAATGCCGCCGCACGGGATAACGGCATGTCTTACAACCGTTTCATCAATGGTTTGAAAAATGCTGGGGTAGATATTAACCGTAAAGTGCTGGCTGATTTGGCTGTGAATGACAGCAAGGCCTTTGGGCAGTTGGTAGAAATGGCTAAGAGTCAGGCGCATTCCTAATTATATGTTGCGCCTACTTTTGCCATACGAGTTTAGTGTTATCAGTTAGCGGAAATGATAAGCATGGCAGTTTTTAGACCATGCTTATTTTTATACTTTAGGAAATATGCTTGTCATATTTATGGCAAGCGCTAAGCAATTAAAGTACTGAAAGCGCGCGCATAGGGAACCGAAAATGGGCGCGCTTCTTCTTGTTTGTTTGGGGGGACACTCAAAGCAAATGCTACAAAGTAAGCAAAATTTGCATATAAAATATGTGCGCCGCTTGGCTCAGCGCAAATTCCGAGAGCAGGAAGGAAAATTTATCATTGAAGGGGTGCGTTTCCTGGAGGAGGCAGTGCAGGAAAACTGGCCTCTAGAACTGGTAATGCATACTCCTGGAATAACTGTGCAGTACCGGGCCGGCCAGTTGCTGGAGACTTTGGCCCGGCAGAGCGTGCCTCTCTTGGCTGTGGATGATTCGCTGTTCCGAGAATTAGCGGATACCGAATCGCCTCAGGGGATGCTGGCAGTAGCTCGGGTACCGGAGGGACTGGAGGTGGCCCCGAGGATTTGGGCTACACAGGGCCGAGATTTGATGGTGCTGGTGGATGGTATCCGGGATCCGGGCAATTTGGGCACTGTGATCCGCTGCGCTGATGCTGCCGGGGCGGGTGGTGTGCTTCTGCTCAAGGGTTCCGTAGACCCGTATAATCCTAAAACACTGCGCTCGACGATGGGCTCTATATTTCATGTACCTGTGATGCCCGTAGGTGAACCGGACAGGTTGCTTTCACAGATGCCTGGTGCCGGTTGGCGCTTAGTGGTTGGTGAGCCCGGTGCCGGTAAGCTGATCCACCAGTGTGACTTGACAGGCCGGGTGGTGCTGGCTGTGGGCAGTGAGGCTGACGGTGTATCCGGCGCAGTACGTCAGGCAGCTTGGGAAAAAGTACGTATACCTATGCCAGGACGGGCAGAATCGTTGAATGCTGGAGTGGCTGCCGGAATAATGCTTTATGAGGCGGTTCGTCAGAGAACCCTTTAAAAGCTTACTTGTTTTCAAAACTGCCATATGATATAATCTTTTCAATTAAAGGTCCCCAAAAAATATGGGAAAGGTTGTGGTTAAAGTGTTTTTAACCGCCGATTTTTTTTGGAGGCTGTTTGAAGCAACGGGTTCCATCCGGGCATATATGCTTTATAGAAGACTTGCTGTCCACTAGTGCACCAATAATTAATTGCAGATAATAAACGGTTATGAAGGGGATAAGTAAGCGGCTTTTTGCCTGCCAGGGAAATGAGGCCATAGACTGGAAGCCTCATTAAGTGCTAATTCCGCTCAAATTCACCCCGGAACTGCAGCTGAACTTTTTTAGTAGGTGTAGCCGGATTCTCGCCGTTACCGGGAGCCAGGCCGATAATAACTATGGCTCGGGTTAAGTGGTTGAGCTTTTTATGCACTAAATTAGGGTGGTACCGCGGATTATTCCGTCCCTTGGGGCGGTTTTTTATTTTGTCTACATAAGGTGGGAATAATAGGCGCAATTGCTATTTATTTAGAGGGGGGATTAATATATGCAGGATAAGTTGAAAAATATTTTACTTGAGGCAAATCAGGTATTATCCGGGGCTAGTGACTTAGAAGAGTTAAATGATATTCGGGTGCGTTTTTTGGGTAAAAAGGGTTTGTTAACCGGTGTACTGCGGGGCATGGGTGCTCTATCTGCCGAAGAGCGGCCGGTGGTTGGCCAGCTGGCCAATGAAGTGCGTTCGAAAATAGAGGAGGTATTAGAGCGGCGTACGGTTGAAATTAAGGAAAAACTTAGAGGGGTTCAGCTGGAAGCAGAAAGAATTGATGTGACGCTGCCCGGCACCGCCTTTATGAGGGGGCACAGGCATCCCTTGTCAGTTATTCAGGAAGAAATTGAAGATATTTTCCTGGGCATGGGCTACACCATTGAAGAAGGACCGGAAATTGAAACGGACTTCTATAACTTTGAAGCGCTGAATTTACCTAAGGACCACCCGGCCAGGGATATGCAGGACTCTTTTTTCATCAACCCTGAGGTGCTGCTGCGCACCCATACTTCTCCGGTCCAGGTGCGTACAATGGAGAGAACTGCGCCCGGTCTGCCGGTGCGCATTATTGCTCCTGGCCGGGTGTACCGTCGGGATGACGATGCCACCCATTCCCCGATGTTTAACCAGGTAGAAGGCCTGGTGGTAGACCGGCGAGTGACCTTTGCCGATTTAAAGGGTACTTTGCAGGTGTTTGTGGAAAAAATGTTTGGCCACACCACCAAAACTAGATTTCGGTCCAGCTTCTTCCCTTTCACTGAACCCAGCGCCGAAGTGGATATTTCCTGTGTTATGTGCGGCGGCCAGGGCTGCCGGGTTTGTTCCCATTCAGGCTGGCTGGAAATTCTGGGCTGTGGGATGGTGCACCCTCGGGTGCTGGAGGTATCAGGCTATAATCCCGAGGAAGTCACCGGCTTTGCCTTCGGTATGGGGGTGGAACGTATTACTATGCTTAAATACGGCATTGATGATCTGCGTTTACTGTTTGAGAACGACTTAAGATTCCTAGCCCAGTTTTAAAGCTGGCTTAAACTTGTATGCACTTGTGTTTATTAAAATATTTGGTCATAGATTATTAAATAGCTTATAAGGAGGTTAAAACTCTTGCGTGTATCCTTTAACTGGCTAAAGGAATATGTGGATATAGACGTTTCCCCCGCTGCGCTTGCTGAGTCATTAACCCTGGCTGGTCTAGCGGTAGAGGGCATGGAAGAGCCCGGCAAGGAAATTGAAAAGGTTTTTACAGGCAAAATACTTAAAATAGATACGCATCCCAACGCAGATAAACTGGTGATTTGTCAAGTGTCGTTGGGTGGGGAGGAACAAACTCAGATAGTTACCGGGGCCACCAATGTTCGGGAAGGGCAAATGGTTCCTGTAGCTGTAGTGGGTGCCAAGCTGGTCGGTGGCTTGACAATCAAGAAGGCCAAGCTGCGCGGGGTGGAATCCCGTGGTATGCTTTGCTCGGGCGCGGAATTGGGTTTGGATCCTGATATATTGCCCGAAGATCAGCAGCACGGGATCATGATTTTATCTGCTGATACCCCTGTAGGTGTGGATGTTAAACCCTTGCTTGGACTGGATGATGTAATCATGGAGTTGGAACTTACTCCTAACCGGGGCGACTGTATGAGCATGCTGGGTGTAGCCCGGGAAGTGGCAGCCCTGCTGCAAAACCCTTTAAAGATGCCCGCTGTTCAATTGTCGGCAGTCCCGCCCGGACCGCAGGACCAGGTACAAGTAGATATTGATGATGCTGATTTGTGCCGCCGTTATGTGGCCAGGCTACTTAAAAATGTTAAAATAGGGCCATCTCCGGCCTGGATGCAGCATTGGCTGCGGGCTGCCGGGGTGCGGCCGATCAACAATGTGGTAGACGTGACTAACTATGTAATGATGGAAATGGGCCAGCCCATGCATGCTTTTGATTATGATAAGCTTCAAGACGGTCACATCATCGTGCGCCGGGCGGCTCCTGGCGAAACAATTATTTCCCTGGATAAAGCGGAAAGAAAACTGATTCCGGATATGCTGGTTATTACTGACTCGGTCGGCCCGGTGGCGGTAGCCGGAGTCATGGGTGGCCTGGATTCCGAGGTTACGGAGGACACCACAGCTGTTTTGTTGGAATCGGCCTACTTTAAACCCATCAGCGTGCGGCGTACTTCGCGGGATTTGGGGCTGCGCTCTGAATCCTCCTCCCGGTTTGAAAAGGGTATTGACTTAACGGGCTGCCTGCAGGCTGCAGACCGGGCAGCTGCCTTGCTGCAAGAGATGGGTGCTGCTGATACGGTGGACCTTGTGGTAGATAACTATCCCGAGCCTGCAGTGGAGAAAACTGTTCTGCTGCGCCCCGACCGGGTAAACCAGTTCTTAGATACTGATTTAACTACTGCAGAAATCAGCCGGCTGTTGATCCGCCTGCATTTTAAAGTGCAGGAAGATCATAACGGGCTGCTGGTACACGTCCCCGGATATCGGCCAGATATTAGCATTGAGGTTGATCTAATTGAGGAAGTTGCTCGGCTGTACGGGTATAATCATGTAAAAAATACTTTACCCACCGGTGTGATTACCCAGGGTTTAAGGACCGAAGCTCAGCGCTTGGCGCTCAATGTAAAAGATTTTCTGGCCCGGAGCGGTTTTGAAGAAGTAATTACGTATAGCTTTGTGAATACCAGGGTATTTGACCGGGTAAGGCTGCCGAAGGAGCACCGGTATCGTAATGTGGTGCAGTTGCAAAACCCGTTAAGTGAAGAACAGGCCGTGATGCGCACGCTATTGTTCCCAGGCTTGCTTGAAGTGCATCAGCGCAATAGCAACCGACGTCTTAAGGATGGTGCTGTTTTTGAATTAGGGAGGGTGTTTTATCCGCGAGCAGGGGAGATCTTGCCCAAAGAGGTGCCCATGCTGGCAGCGGCAGTTACTGGTTCTACTCCAGGCAGCTGGAATATCCAACCCGTACCGATGGATTTTTATTACCTGAAAGGTTGTCTGGATACGCTGCTGGCCTATGTGGGGGTAAAGGATGTATCTTACCGGCCTGCTGCTGATATATTCGGCTCTCATCCAGGGCGGACTGCCATAGTGCTGGCTGGCGATGTGGAGTTAGGCGTGATTGGTGAGCTGCATCCCGACGTGCAGGAAAGTTATGACCTTACTCAAAGGGTGGCGGCAATGGAGCTTAATTTCCACCGATTGCTCCAAGTTTCGAGTACATCTAAAAAGTATCAGCCACTGCCCAAGTTCCCGGGTGTGGAACGAGATTTGGCTGTAGTGGTACGTCAAGACATACCGTCACAGCAAATCATTGACAAAATTTATCAGCACGGCGGAGATATTTTGCGTGATGTGCAAGTGTTTGATATCTATTGCGGTGCACAGTTTGCTTCGGGCCAGCATAGCATGGCTTTTGCTTTGAAGTTCCAGGCTGTGGACCGTACGCTTACAGATGAGGAAGTAGCTTATAAAACTGATGCCATCATGGAGGCCTTGCAAAGGGATTTTGGGGCTATATTAAGAAAATAAAGAGCAGAAACGGGCAAGTAGATTGCCCGTTTCTTTCGTAATTTTATGAGATTTGGCAGCAGGAATTATTAAATATATTGCCGAATTACATATAAAGTGTCCGATAATTGCTAGGGAGGACCGACCATGTCAGATGAACAGAACCTGGTGGATGTTGAAATTAATGGTGTACGCTATACATTAAAAGGCGATACATCACCGGAAAATATTTTTAAAATGTCCAGGCATGTGGATGAGCAAATTAAGCTGGTTATGCGGCGCAATCCCAGGCTCTCCTTGTACAAAGCCGCAGTTCTGGTAGCCCTTAATATTACTGAAGAACTTTTTATTTTACGTGAAGAATATGATAGCTTGGTGCAGATTCTGGAACCCGAAAGTAAACCGAACAAATAGATACCATGTACTCATGGAGCGGGCTTCATGAGTTTTTTTATATTTTTTGGGATAAATTATTGTTAATTCCCTAAGTGATATAAAACGATATTTATCTTAGTTATCACAAATAAAGGAAAGGCACGATGCATGAGAAACGTAGAAATTGCCTGGGCACTTTATCAAATGGCCGATTTGTTGGATTTCAAAGGCGAAGAGTTTTTTAAAACCAGAGCCTACCGGCGGGCTGCCAGGGCAATTATAGGGTTACAGCAGCCTGTGGCAGAGTTATATGTCAACGGGGAATTAAAAAACGTCCCGGGCTTAGGTAAAAATATTATCGCCAAAATCGGTGAAATGCTAGATAACGGTGAATGTCACCTGCACAGGACACTGAAACAAGAAATTCCTCCTACACTGCTTGATTTAATGGCCTTACCTGGCATGGGGCCTAAGCGGGCAAAAATGCTTTATGAACGTTTGGGGGTAACCACTCTCGCAGAGCTGGAGCAGGCGGCCCGGGGCAAGAAAATACGGGAGTTGCCCGGTATGGGTACCAAAACCGAGCTAAGTATTGTGCAAAATATCGGCCGTTTGCAAAAGAAAACCCGTTGCGTGCCACCAGGGTTAGCCCGAGAATTGGCGGCAGAGTTAAACGATTACCTTGGCCAGCTGGCTACTGTGCAAAAGGTCACCGTTACCGGGGATATTAGACGCTGGGCAGAGCTGGTCTACAATGTGGAGCTGTTAGCAGTAACCCAGAGTAAAGAAAATGCAGAAGAGATTATTGAGGCTTTTATTACCCACCCGGCCTTGGGGGAAGTTCTTTGGCGGGAGCACGGCCGGATCCGGTTAGCTAGCCGCTGGGGAGTTCCGGTGGAACTGGTTATTGTGGACGATGATCAGTATTGGCTGGCCTTGCTGTGGACCACCGGGAGCCAGCACCATCTGCGGCGTTTACAGCTACTGGCCTGGCAAAGGGGCTGGCGGCTAGGTCGTTATTTCCTGATTGCACGCCGGGACGGGCAGGCAGCTAAAGTAGATAGTGAAGAGGCGGTCTACCTGTTGTTGGGACTGCAGTATGTGGTGCCTGAGCTGCGGGAAAATAACAGTGAAATTAGTGCCGCTGCAAATGGTACTCTGCCCCGCTTGCTGGAACTACCTGATATACGGGGTGATTTGCATGTCCACACCAACTGGAGTGACGGAGTGAACAGTATTGAGGAAATGGTTCAACGGGCAAAGGAAATGGGTTACTCATATATAGCGGTCACAGACCACTCTCCAAATTTAAAAATAGCTAGAGGTCTACCACCGGAAAAATTGCTGCAGCAGTTTGAGAAAATTCGGGCATTGAACAAGCAATTGGATGATTTCTATATCCTCACCGGAGTGGAAGTGGATATATTGGCGGACGGGAGACTCGACCACCTGGACGATGTACTGGCGCAGGCTGATGTGGTGGTTGCCTCGATACACAGCGGCTTTAAACAGGAGCGTGATACGATAACGAAGCGTATTTTGGCTGCCATTGCAAATGAGCATGTGGATATAATAGGACACCCTACCGGGCGATTGCTGGGACACCGGGAGCCTTATGCTGTGGATGTGGAGGAAATTATTGAAGCTGCTGCCCGTTATAACAAGGTGCTGGAGATTAATGCCTCACCTGACCGGTTAGACCTAAATGATTTTTACGTGCAGCTGGCCAAAGCAAGCGGCGTGCTGGTAGCTATTAACACCGATGCTCATGATTTTCGCCGCATGGAAGAGATGATTTACGGCGTATCTGTGGCCCGGCGGGCCTGGCTGGAGCAGCAGCACGTCTTAAATACTTTGCCGCTGCCGTATTTATTAAAGGTGCTGCATAGGTAACCTGCTGCGCAAGACAAAATAAGCTCTGATGATGTAGGTGTCATATAATGGTAACATTAAAATATCCAGGCGAATTTGTGTCCAACGTTGTGCTGGCCAGGGACTTTTACGCCCGGGACACCATTACTGTAGCCCGGGCATTGTTAGGTTGTGTTGTGGTACACTGCACTCCAGAGGGTATTACAGCCGGCCGGGTTGTGGAAACCGAGGCGTATTTACAGGGCGACCCGGCCTGTCATGCGGCCCGGCGGATGACTCCCCGCAACAGCGTTATGTTTGGGCCGCCTGGTTATGCTTATGTCTACTTTACATACGGAATGCATTATTGTTTTAACGTGGTGACTGCCCCTGAGGGGGTGGGTGAGGCGGTGCTGGTGCGCGCACTGGAACCAGTGCTGGGCATACCGCTGATGCAAATGCGGCGGTGCCGGGAAAACGCCCGAGAACTATGTTCCGGACCGGCTAAACTGACGCAGGCGATGGGCATCTACCGGGAGCACAATCGGCGGGATTTAACGGCGGGTGATTTATTCTTATGCCCGGGTGTAGCTGATGCCCCCATTGTCACGGTTACCCGTATTGGGATCAAGGAGGGTGCGGAACTGCCGCTGCGTTTTTACCTGCAAGATAACGGGTATGTGTCCAGGAAATAATTTATAACCTGTGCAACAGGTGCCAAATATTTGATGAGGATGTGGTTAATAATGAAGTTAAGAGAAATTTATGAATACGTGGTGGCTAAGGGTATGGAGAGGGACCCTAGGGGTGCTGATGCGGTAACCCGGGATCTCGAACTGACCAGGATTAAATATAATAATTTAAAAGAAGAGGACAAAAAAGAATTTGATGTTGAAAGTCTGGTAAACCCATACAGTGACACCCGGGTACTCTACGGTAATCCGGAGATAGAAGTTAAGCGCATGCTGGTAGGGATTGATATTGAAGCTGGTGAAGTGCTGCTAGCTGACCGCCTGAGCGAAAAAGGCTCTAAAGTAGACTTAATTATGTCCCATCACCCCGAGGGTAAGGCATTAGCGGCGCTGCATGGCGTTATGCACCTGCAGGAGGATATCTTGGCTCGGTTCGGCGTACCCATAAATGTGGCCGAGGGAATCATGGCATCCCGGATCAGTGAAGTTAAGCGTGGTTTGCTGCCAATCAACCATAACCGGACGGTTGATGTGGCTAGGATATTGGGGATCCCGTTGATGTCTGCCCATACCGTGGCCGATAACCAGGTAACCAGCTACCTGCAAGAACTCATGGATCAAGAAAAACCTGATACGCTGGGCGATGTGCTTTCAATGCTTAAAAAAATACCAGAATACGCTGAGGCAGTCAAATATAATGCCGGGCCTACTCTTGTGGTGGGGACTAAAGACCGGCGGGCTGGTAAAATACTGGTAGATATGACCGGCGGTACAGGTGGTTCCGAAGATGCTTATGCTAAACTTTCTCAGGCCGGGGTGGGAACACTTTTGGTAATGCATATCGGAGAAAAACACCGCAAGGAAGCCGAAAAGAACCATGTTAATGTGATTATTGCCGGGCATATGGCTAGCGATTCACTGGGTATGAATCTGCTGCTGGATGGCTTGGAGGAAAAAGGCCTGGAGATAATAGCTTGCTCAGGATTGCTTAGACACAAGCAATAAGTGTAGTTAAGGGAGACTGATTATTCGATGAGAAAACCGGAATTATTGGCACCGGCAGGCAGCTGGGATGCGTTGGTGGCAGCGGTACAGAACGGTGCAGACGCTGTTTACCTGGGTGGTAAAAGTTTTAATGCTCGCCACAGCGCAGACAATTTTGACGATGATGAATTAGCCAGGGCTATTGAATATGCCCATGTGCGCGGTGTTAAAGTCCACGTAACCATGAATATTTTATTGGCTGACACAGAGCTAAAGGATGCCCTGCGCTTTTTACGCATTGTGTACAACGCCGGCGCCGATGCCCTTATTGTGCAGGATCTGGGGTTTATTTGGTTGGCCAGGCTGTTCTTCCCTGATCTAGATTTGCACGCCAGCACCCAAATGACGGTGCATAATGTGCCCGGCGCGATATTTTTACGAGATGCGGGTATTAAGCGCATTGTATTAGCGCGGGAACTGGGACTGGATGAAGTATGTGAAATACGCAAACGCGCAGGTGTAGAGGTTGAAACCTTTGTTCATGGCGCTCTCTGCGTGTGTTATTCCGGGCAGTGCCTGATGTCCAGCATGATCGGCGGGCGCAGCGGCAACCGGGGGCGCTGTGCGCAGCCTTGCCGGCTGGAATACCGCCTGGTGGACGATAAAGGCAAGCAGGTGGCCGATAACACCAAGGTGGGGGATTATTTGCTCAGCCCTCGGGATTTAAATATTAGCTTACATATTCCGGAATTAATTAAAGCAGGTATTGATGCCTTCAAAATTGAGGGCAGAATGCGGCGACCGGAATATGTAGCGACGGTGACCAAGATATACCGCACTTTGATTGACCGGGCAGCCCAGGGCGGGGATTACTTCGTCACCGATGCTGAAGCCGGCCAGCTGGCCCAGGTTTTCAATCGTGAATTTACGACTGGTTATTTTTACGGTGTGCCGGGCCATGATCTAATGAGCTTCAAACGGCCCAACAACCGGGGTGTCAGGCTTGGCCGGGTGCGTTCTTATGACCGTGATACCAATCAGGCTGAAATAGAACTAGAGGCCCCGTTGCGTGTAGGTGACGGTATAGAAGTGTGGGTTACCCGGGGAGGCCGGGTGGGTACCGAAGTGAGCCAAATTTTAGTCAACGGGCAAGATACCTCATCTGCTGATGCAGGTGCACTGGTAGTGCTTAATCTCGTGGGGCATATTTATCCCGGAGACAGGGTATTTAAGACCCATGATGCACAGTTAATGGAAAACGCTGTGCAGACGTACTCCTCCAGCCGTGAAACACGCAGCGTACCTCTTGATTTTAAAGTGTGGGCGCGGGTAGGAGAGCCTATGGTACTGGAAGCGGCTGACCAAGAATGGGTATATGCACGTGCAGCTACCCGGGAATTAGGCCAAAATGCTCTAAATAGGCCACTTACGAAGGAATTTTTAGCTGAACAGCTAAATCGGCTGGGCAACACCCCCTTTGTATTGAATAAACTAGAATGTGACTTAGGGGAAAATGTAATGATTCCAGTCAGCGAAATAAACGATGTGCGCCGGCAGGTTGTGGAGCAGATTACCGAGTTAAGGGCCTTGTTACGCAAGCCGGAGAAAGCATGTGATTCTGATCTTGAAATTAGAATGTCGGTAGTACTGGATGATATGGAAATTGACCGGACAGGCCAATTTCCAGCGCTGGCCGTTGCGGTAGGCAGCGCGTCGGAGACGCTAGCTGGGGTTAAAAACGGTGCTGAGCTGGTTTATTTCAGTGGCGATCAATTTAAGAGCAGAAGTAAAGTAAATGTAGCTGAAATAAACCAAGCTCGGCAATACTGCAGTGATGCTGGAGTTAAGTTTTATGTAACGACACCACGTATTGCCCACGACCGGGAAATTAAACAGTATTTGCCATTTCTGCATTTATTGCTGAAAACAAATCCAGATGGTATATTAGCTTCTTCTGTCGGCTGGCTCACTACATTGCGGGAATTGACCGATTTGCCTCTGATAACCGACTTTTCGCTGAACGTCTTTAATCACGTAAGTGCTTTGTCTTTAAAACAACGTGGGGTCAGCCGGGTTACTCTATCAACCGAGCTTACCGGAGAGCAAGTTAAATACTTGGCAAGCCGCTCCCTGGTAGAAACTGAGGTTATTGTGCACGGTGTATTGCCGCTGATGGTATCACGTTATTGCGTGATAGGCAGTGTGCTGGGCGGAAAGGGTGAGAACAGCAGCTGCTCCGGGCAGTGCCATAACGTGTCCTATGCACTTCTGGACCGCAAAGGAGTTGTCTTCCCTGTAGAGACAGATCAGCGTTGTTTAATGCACATATATAATTCCCGGGAGCTGTGCCTTTTGGATACCCTTCCTTCCCTGGTGCAGGCAGGGCTAGCTGTGCTTAGAATTGAAGCTCGCCGGGAAAATGAAGCATATGTGGCCCGGGTTGTTAAAACTTACCGGAAGGTTTTGGATAGCCTGCACAATTCGCCTGTTAACCTGCCGGATTTGCAGACCACTATGGAGGAACTGGTGGCAGGGGGACCTGGTTTTACCAGGGGGCATTATTATCGAGGGGTAATGGATTAACATAGGCAAGCAGGGAGAGATTATGGACGAACGCAATTTAAAGAGGCTGGAATTTGACCGGGTGAAGGGAAAATTAGCTGAATTCGCGGCATCAAAAATAGGCCGGGAGCTAATTGAAGAACTGGTTCCATACAGCAACCGGGATGAAATACTAATTGCGCTGGCCGAGGTGACTGAAGGTAGGAATTTATTGCGATTGGATCCCACTGCGCGGCTGGATGGCTGGAATGATGTCCGACCTCAGGTACGCCGCTGTGAGCGAGAGGGGTTGCTGGAGCCCCAGGAGTTGTGGTATGTACTGCAAACCCTGACAGCTTGCCGGCAAATCAAACACTTTTTTAGTGAACGGCAAGAGAGGTATGCCCGTTTGCATGAAATAGCTTTAGGACTGGGTAGTTTTAAAGAATTGGAAAATAAAATTGCCCTGGCGATAGCACCAGGTGGTGAAGTGCTGGACCGGGCATCGGAGCGATTATTCAGCATTCGACGCCGGTTGGCCGCCGCCCAGCAGCGTATTAAAGACCGGCTCAATGAAATTATCCGGTCAACCCGCTACCAAAAATATTTACAGGATTCCATTGTCACCATGCGGGAAGGCCGTTATGTTGTCCCAGTTAAGCAGGAATACCGCTCTCATGTACCCGGTATTGTACACGACCAGTCGGCCAGCGGGGCCACGGTCTTTATTGAGCCGATGCTAGTGGTAGAGGCTAACAACGAAGCGCGCGGACTTTTGGCTGAAGAAAAACAGGAAATAGCGCGTATTTTAACTGAATTATCTAACGCTGCGGGTGGACAAGCTGAAGAACTGTTTTATGCTCTGGAGAACTTGGGCAGGCTGGATTTCATTCTGGCTAAGGCCCGCTATAGCGAAAGCCTGGATGCTTGGGCACCGCGTATTGTATCAGAGGCTAAACTAGATATTCGCCAGGGCAGGCACCCTTTCTTGCCGGTGAAGGCTGTACCGATCAGTATTCAACTGGGTGAAGCCTTTGACATGCTGGTAATTACCGGGCCCAATACCGGTGGTAAGACGGTATCACTAAAAACGGTGGGGCTGTTGGTGCTGATGGCTCATGCAGGTTTGCATGTCCCTGCTGACGATGGCACGACTATCGGCATGTTTGACCAGGTATTTGCTGATATCGGTGATGAACAGAGTATTGAACAATCCTTAAGTACCTTTTCATCTCACACCACCAATATTGTAAGGATATTAAGTGTGGCTGGCAGCAGAAGTTTAGTTCTGCTGGATGAGCTGGGCGCGGGAACAGATCCAACTGAAGGCTCAGCCTTAGCCAGAGCCATATTGGATCAACTTAGGCGCCAGGGGGCTAAGGTAGTGGCGACCACACATTATGGAGAGTTAAAGAGCTACGCCTTTGCTAACGAGCGTGTGGAAAACGCTAGCGTGGAATTTGATATCCAAACCTTGCAGCCTACCTACAGGCTTTTGATCGGTCGGCCAGGCCGCAGCAACGCTTTTGAAATAGCCTTGCGTTTGGGTCTTACTGAATCTATAGTGCAGCAGGCCAGGGGGTTTCTTACCGAGGAACAGGTGCAGGTGGCTGACTTGATGCAGGAAATGGAAAAATCTCGTTTACAAGCAGAGCAGGAGCAGACCAAAGCGGAGAAAATCCGCCGGGAAGCGGAGCAACACCGGGAACAATTTATGCGGGAAGCGGAAAAAATACGGCTGCGTAAAGATGAAATAATTACCAGGGCAGTAGCTGAATCCAGGGAGATGGTTAAGAAGGCCAAGTTGGAAGCTGAACAATTAGTGGAGGAACTGCGGGCTGCGCTAAAGGAGCAGACCACCACCACTAGGGAACAAGCGATTAGCAAAACCAGGCAGCGGCTTAAACAGATGCAAGCAAGCTTAGAGCCCATGGCACCCGACAATGAACCCGAACACAACACTGAAATAGTGGGCGTTGTCAAACCCGGAGACGAGGTTTATATCCCTAAATATGGCCAGCGGGGTGTAGTGCTTGAAGTAACTAGTCAGGATAATCAGGTGCAGGTGCAGGTAGGCATGATTAGGATGACCATCTCCCGTCAGGAATTGCACAGTGCTTCAGGTATAAAGGCTGTCCGGCCACAGCGCTCGGGTGTCGGTCAATTGGTTCAGCAAAAGGCCCGCAATATATCCCCCCGGTTGGATATGCGTGGGATGCGGGTGGATGAAGGTCTGGCTGAGGTGGAAAAGTATCTGGATGATGCCTGTGTAGCTGGGTTGCCTATGGTGCAACTTGTACACGGTAAAGGTACTGGGGCGTTGCGTGCGGCAGTGCAGGATTTATTGAAGGAGCACCAGCGGGTCAGAACTTTTCGATTGGGCGAACAGGGTGAGGGTGGTAGCGGGGTAACCGTGGTTGAGTTGAAATAAGTTACACACAATTGGCAAACATTGTTTATGCTTCGTTTATTTAAACAGTCAATAATCGAGTTGGCATAATTATTGTCACTCCAGATGCCCTCTGTTAAGTAGACAGGGGGCATCTAATATGTCAGTTATTATATTTCGCCGCCCGTGTTCTTGGTTTGTGGCGGCAATTAGTCGTTTTGCTGAGCCGATACAGGTTCATTATTATCGTTTTCAAGTTCTACTGTGCTATCTTCTGCCTCACTATCTGAGTCGTCCTCTGCAGTATCCTCTTCCGTATCAGTAGTGCTATCAGACCCGTGAATATCACATATTCTAGTTGGCTCCCGCTGGTAATTATCTGCTGTTGAAGATGATGCATATGACGCTTTGATAAATACCCTGGTTATTTTTTCCGGGCAATACTCATTGGGTAGTAAGCCGGAAGTAGCACACACTTCAACCAATACGTGCGCATCGTCATACTTCGTCGGCACAGTACCGGCGGCAAAAATATCGTTCACCATGTGCTGGGGTGGCGTATTATAGCTGGGTTTAAGCCCCGACTTGCTATCCACAGTGGCTCTCACTATACCTTCCGGCTCGGTAAAATCATGGGATGGAATATTTTGATGTGCCTGGCTCATCACCTCCCGCCATATTTTAGCAGGATACGTGCCGCCATAACTTTGAGGCATTTTTTCAGGAATATCGTACCCAATCCAGACTACTCCCACAAGGTCCGGGGTATAACCGGCAAACCAGATGTCTTTGCCCTCGTCGGTGGTGCCGGTTTTACCAGCTACCGGACGCCCGATCTGTGCACCGGTGCCGGTACCTCTTTGCACCACTGATTTCATCATATCAGTCATTAAATAAGCGGTGGTCTCCTTCATGGCCCTGCGCGGCGCAGGATCAGCTTCAAATAGGGTAGTGCCGTTGTAATTCTCGACTTTTAGTATAGAAACCGGACTGTTATAAATACCGAGATTAGCAAAGGCCGCATAGGCAGCAGTTAATTCCAGCGGGGTTACCCCTTTCTTTAAACCACCCAGAGCTATAGCAGGGCCTGTAGGTTCAATTTCAATATCCATGCGGGAAGCAAATTCAACTGCCTTGTCAATCTTGACATGTTCCATGAGTAGTTTAACTGCCACAATATTTACCGAATAGGTCAGTGCAGTACGCAAAGTGATTAAACCCCGGTAACCTCCTCCTGAGTTGTGCGGTGAATAGTTGGCGTAACTATTATATGTAACCGGTGCGTCGTTAATTACACTGGCCGGACCCATACCATTGAACTCAATGGCCGGTCCATAGGCTATAATTGGTTTTATGGCCGAGCCGGGCTGTCTGGTGGACATAGTTGCTCTATTTAACGATCTTTGATGGGTATGTTCTCGCCCGCCCACCAACGCTTTTACCTCACCGGTTTTTGGCTCCATAACTACCATAGCCCCCTGGGGCTGCAGTACGCCATTGCTATCCCTCAGTGAGGCAGGGAAATTGGACTGTTTAGCCATGGCATTTTCCGCGTAGGTCTGAATTTGCGGGTCAAGGGTGGTGTATACTTTCAAACCACCTTTGAACACTTTTTCATCGCCAAACTTATCTACTAGCTGCTCAGTTATGAAATCCACAAAAAATGGATAAGGATAACGGTTAGCATTAGAATCGCTGTTCCTTAAAGCTAAATCCTCCGCTTTGGCTTGTTGATAATCCTCATTGTTAATAAATCCATAACGGTACATGTTATCCAGTACTTGATTGCGATGGGTAATGGCAGCATCTAAATTTTGAAAGGGCGAATAGTTATTAGGTGATCTAATCAGTCCCGCCAACAGGGCAGCCTCAGAGATGCTCAAGTTGCTGGTGTCTTTTTCAAAGTATGTTTGGGCTGCAGCCTGAATGCCGTAAGCACCCTCACCAAAATATATCCGATTGAGATACATAGCCAGAATTTCTTCCTTGGAGTATCTGCTTTCCATTTTTATTGATAAAATTGCTTCTTGAATTTTTCTTTTTATGGTTCTTTCCGGGTTTAAAAACGATAACTTAACTAGCTGCTGGGTGATTGTGCTGGCACCTTGCAAATTGCGATCTCCGCCAAAAGCACGCAGTGCATCGTTAATAGCAGCCCTAGCGATAGCATCGATTCTGATCCCGTGGTGCTGGTAAAATAAATGGTCCTCGGCGGCCAAGAAGGCTTCCTGAACATGCAAGGGCACTTGGCCTAAAGAAACCTGCGTCCGGTTTTCCAGACCAATTTGAGTAATCAGCTGGTCATTACTGTCGTATATCCGGGTGGTGCTAGCCGGTATTAAATTTTTCTCATTAAAGGCAGGTAAATCTACTATACTGAGTAATACTAGTCCTGCCATAGACACGGACACAGCAAATAAAAGGATACCCAGCACAAATAATATAAGCCTGATGGGATTGAGCTTTCTTTTTTTGTGTTTTTTAGTGGTAGTCAAGTATATTTCCCCCCTTAGGAAATATTCATCCTAGCTTATCAAAAGCAATTATATCATACTACTACCAAAAGAATCAGTACACAAATTTGCTTGTAACCCATCTTGCGGTTCTTATATAATTTAAAATCTGACAAGATTACCACTACCTTTAATAGCAAGTGGCCATCCCCTTTGAATTTTACTCAGGTAATCGAATTGGCTAAATATGCCGTAGCCAGAATACTGGAACGAGATGATTCCGAAAAGCGTTTAAAAAGAGCGCTTGCTCATCAGTGTACATTAGTTTCTTTACCCATTGATACCGGCTATGACTTAGTGGACCTGGGGTGGAAGTTGAGTTGGGCGGAACCGACCAGAAGTTTAACCTACTAATGGATAGGAGACTGAAACGGGGATACGGGGCAGGAGCTTTAGGTCACGTTAATGATGCCCATCATTGAAGGCACCGATGAAGTGCCAAAAATGAGTAAAAGCTTACCGAAAAAAAATTCGGTTTTTTTTCGTGTTTGTTCAATATAGATATAACATTACTAGTGCAAGAAACCGGGGGTGACTTATTGTTTAAAAAAAGAAGATCCTTTAAGAAAGTATTATTTATTGCATTATGCATCTTTTTAATAGCGACAGTATATTTTTTCTTGGATACGCGCGTGCGCCCCACGCTTTTTTCCATTGCCGAGATAGAAGTAACCCATATGGCTGTGGCGGCAATTAATCAGACAGTGCAAAAAGAAGTATCGGGAGGTGACATGGACTACCAGGACTTCATTGCAGTACACCGAGATTATAACGGACGAGTAGCGTTAATGCAGGCGAACACTGTTTGGATAAACCGGATGGCAGCTGATATTACATTGGAAGTGCAGAATGAATTGCAGGATTTAAAGGCTAAACAAGTAACAGTTCCTTTGGGACAATTGCTGGGTAGTTATATTTTTGCTAATATGGGGCCGCGGATTAAAGTAGGTATTCTTCCAATGGGTACAGTTAATGTAAATGTTATCGACAGTTTTGAAGAGGCCGGTATCAACCAAACAAGGCATAAAATATATTTGGATTTTACCACAATGGTGCGGGTAGTAATACCGTTGCGCAGTGGCGAGGTTAAAGTCGCAACAAAGGTTCCTGTGGCAGAAAGCATTATTGTGGGGGATGTACCTGACGCTGTAATCAATATGTCGGGAGGTATATTAGGAGTTGATAGCAAATAGTGTGGTTTAACTTATATAGAAAAGGAAATAAAATGTATTAGCCGTGTATAAAAACTGAAAAACTAATAATAATATCCTTATACAGACAAAAATTATTTGACAGCGAGGTTTGTAAGTGCTAATATTTAAAAGTCGCTGAGAACCGCCAAATGCTTGATTAAAAAATGATAAAAAAGTATTGACATCAAGGTTCTAAAAGTGGTATAATGTAAAACGTTGCTGATGAGCGACGATACACAGGTCCTTGAAAACTAAACAGTGCAAAGAGATGTAAAACGGACGCCAATCGTGAAT
>JAENYF010000018.1 GCA_016841905.1 Desulfoscipio geothermicus
TTTGTGTGGATCTCGGTGCCGGCATGACCAAAGTGGTCTTTATCAATCATAATATGCTGTACAAATTAAGCATATTTCCAGCGGGAGCCGGAAATATTACCGCAGATCTGGCGGTAGGTTTGCATACCACTCTGGAAGCTGCTGAAAAGATAAAAAAGGAATACGGACTGGGTTTAATTGCCGGTGATGTTCATGTTCCTAATATATCCGGTACCGGTTATAATACTGTCCCTGGTGCACTGGTACATAAAATTATTAAATCAAGAATTGAAGAAATACTTGATTTTGTAAAAGAATTTATCGAAGATTTTGATCTAGGGACCTCCTTACCAGGCGGTATAGTGCTCACTGGTGGGGGTGCCTTGCTCAGCGGACTGACTGAGGTAGCACAGGAATACTGGCTAATGCCTGTGCGTATAGGCTGTAATTTATTACCAGAGGGAGAAGTGCCCAATGAGGACGCTTATCGGTACACTGCTGCCATTGGTTTAGCATCCTGGGGAACTGGGCAGGTATACCCTGGGATAAGGCAAGAGACAGAAAAAGGTTTCATAGGTCGTTTTAGAAGTTGGTTTCGTTAATGACGATTAAGAAATTCGTAGCTCCCGAGAAGGAGGATTTTAATGCTGGATTTTGAACTTGACCTGGATCAATATGCGCATATCAAGGTAATTGGGGTAGGCGGCGGCGGTAACAATGCGGTTAACCGGATGATCGCCGCCGGTTTAAAAGGTGTTGAGTTTATATCGGTGAATACCGATTCCCAGGCGCTGCAAATGGCTCTGGCAAGCAACAAGATACAAATTGGGTCCAAGCTTACTAAAGGGCTGGGTGCCGGGGCAAATCCGGACATTGGTCAAAAGGCGGCCGAGGAAAGTAAGGACGATATTGAACAAATGCTTCGCGGTGCCGATATGGTCTTTGTAACCGCCGGTATGGGCGGCGGCACGGGTACCGGTGCTGCGCCGGTGGTAGCTGAAATTGCTAAGGAAATGGGTGCTTTGACTGTAGGTGTTGTAACCAAGCCGTTTACTTTTGAGGGCAAAAAACGCTTGCAGCAGGCTGAACACGGTATTCAGACGCTTAAAGAAAAGGTGGATACCCTCATTACCATCCCTAACGATAGGCTGCTGCAGGTGGTGGAAAAAAACACCTCCATTGTAGAAGCATTTCGTATTGCCGACGATGTGCTGCGACAAGGTGTGCAAGGTATATCTGACTTAATAGCAGTACCGGGACTGATTAACTTGGACTTTGCCGACGTAAAGACCATTATGAAAGATACTGGTTCGGCGCTGATGGGTATTGGAAGTTCCAGCGGTGATAACCGTGCTGTGGAATCGGCCCGGGCGGCTATATCCAGCCCGCTTTTGGAAACCTCTATTGAGGGTGCCCGGGGGGTATTGCTTAATATTACCGGCGGAACCTCATTGGGATTGTTTGAAGTTAATGAGGCCGCAGAGATTATAGCCCAGGCGGCCGACCCGGAGGCTAATATAATCTTTGGTGCCGTAGTGGACGAGCGTATGGAGGATGAGGTTAGGGTCACGGTAATAGCCACTGGCTTTGACCAAAAACAATTTATTAAACCGCATAAGCAAATGTCTGCCGAAGAACGGACTGAGTCCAAACCATTTACTAGCCATGATGATTTGGATATCCCTGCTTTTTTACGTAGGCGATAATGTCGAACGGAAATCCGTTTCAGCCGACATTTAATAACAGAATTTTCCATCCCCGGCGTGTATAATAAAGCCGGGGCTTTTTATTTTGGTAATGATTCATAAAGTTGATGTGTGTGCCATATTTATCTAGGAGAGGGTTTATCAGATAACTAAGAGCCGCTAACGCACCCTTTTTGCAAGCCGTAGGTACACCCTAGGGGCACAGGGCGGTGCTTATTTTCTATTTAACAACTAAAAGCTGCTGGTGAGATTTTCTACCCAAAGGATAAAAACACTAATGCAAAAAATTGTTTATTGTCTCACCATGTTGGGGGAAACTAATGCCAACTTATGTAGTATACGTAGACCAGGTGTTAATTGGCAGTCTAGTAATGAATATGATGATTCTCTGGGTTACGGCCAGGTTGGGCAAAATTGCCTATTGCCGGTGGCGTTTGCTGGCTGGTGCTGCGGTGGGCGCCGGATACTCATTGTTTTTGTTTATCCCAACTTTGGAAGGCTACCTGGGATTTGGTTATAAGCTATTAGTGTCATTATTGATGGTGGCAGTGGTGTTTAGCCCTTGCCGGCCCCGCAAAATGCTGGCGCTGCTGGCCTACTTTTATAGCAGCACATTTATCCTGGGCGGTACCGTGTTGGGAATCATTAGTTTTTTGCACAAGAGCACCTTTGATGGGCAATTGACCGGCTTTATGCAGGCAGTGGATGCTTACCTATGGTACGGTATACTGCTAGCCCTGTTAATCTACTGGCTTCTGGGCAGGTTTGTACCTGTGGCGCTGCGCAAGCGGTTAATGCTGCCTCTGCTGCAGGCAGATTTAACGATACGTTTGGGAGAACGCAAAGTAAGCTTAGGTGCAATGCTGGACACAGGTAACAGCCTTAGCGACCCGCTTACCGGACACCCGGTTATTATCGCCGAATATACAGCGATCAAAGAAATACTTCCTGAACAGGTATGTACCGTGATTGAGTCTCATGAGCGGGACGACAGTGCAGCTGTCCTAGCTGCGCTGGGCGATAACATTCGGTCGGGCAACTTTCGAATTATCCCATACCGGTCGGTGGGTCAAGATAATGGCTGGCTGCTTGGGTTTCGCCCGGATGTGGTGGAACTTAAGGCTGGAGATAATATGCTTCAAGTTAGAGAAGTGGTGGTTGCCCTGTACCGGGAATGTTTGCAAGGTGATACATCTTGTCGTGCTTTACTGCCCACTGGTTTATTGTAATTTAATTAAATTTTCACCTGACTAACTTGGCGTAAGTCTCCCACATAAATTGGGGACATTCCTTGAAAAGGTGTGTCCCCAAACCGCTTGAGTGTACAACGCCAACTAAGTCATGCATTTTGCAGTTCTAAAATTCAGGGGGAGTTGAATCTCTGCTGAATTAAGAACTTACTTCAAAGGGGGGTGTTTAATACTGTTCGGGAAATTTAGATTGTTACTGCGTATTACTATGCTAAAAATACTGCTGCGGCTGGGTTTGAAAGCCGATGTTTACTATGTGGGCAGCAGTGAAGCTCTGCCACCTCCACTAACCACCGAAGAAGAATTTTACTTGATCAGTAAGCTGGAGTCGGGGGACGGTGCCGTGCGTACCGTGTTAATTGAAAGAAACTTGCGCCTGGTAGTATATATAGCCCGTAAATTTGAAAATACCGGGGTCGGCATTGAAGACCTGGTTTCCATCGGTACCATTGGTTTAATCAAGGCCGTCAACACCTTTGATCCGGCTAAGAAAATCAAATTAGCTACTTATGCTTCCCGGTGTATTGAAAATGAAATATTGATGTATTTACGTAGGAATAACAAAACCCGTACTGAAGTTTCCTTTGACGAGCCGCTGAACATTGACTGGGATGGCAATGAGCTGCTCCTTTCCGACGTGCTGGGTACAGAAAATGATGTTATTCATAAGTATATCGAAGAAGAAGTGGATCGCAAGCTACTGCATCTGGCCTTGCAGAAGCTTAATGGCCGGGAGCGGGGGATCATGGAATTGCGGTTTGGCTTAAAAAGCGGCAAAGAAAAAACTCAGAAGGAAGTAGCGGATATGATGGGTATCTCCCAATCATATATCTCCAGGCTGGAAAAGAGAATTATAAAACGATTGAAAAAAGAAATCAACCGCATGGAATAGGCTGAAGCCGACATGTATAAATCACCAAAGCCGAGGTAATAATGAAATTGAGCTCAGCATAAGTCATGGGAAAGGGTGGTTTGTCCATGCTGGTCAATAAGGTTGAGATTTGCGGCGTAAACACATCCAAGCTCCCGGTGCTATCCAGTGTAAAAATGAAAGAACTGTTCATTGCACTGCAAAGCGGCGATTACCCAGCCCGCGACCAGCTGATCAATGGTAACCTGCGGCTGGTGCTTAGTGTGATTCAGCGGTTTACCAACCGGGGTGAATATGTGGATGATTTATTTCAGGTTGGTTGCATCGGCTTGATGAAGGCTATCGATAATTTTGATTTATCGCAAAACGTGAAGTTTTCTACTTATGCGGTACCGATGATTATTGGTGAAATTAGACGTTATTTAAGAGATAATAACCCCATTCGAGTTAGTCGCTCACTGCGGGATGTAGCCTATAAAGCACTGCAGGTGCGCGACTCACTGGTTAATAAACACTCCCGTGAGCCATCGATCAATGAAATTGCCAGCGAACTAAATATGCCCCGAGAGGAAATTGTTTTTGCGCTGGATGCGATTCAAGAACCTATTTCTCTATTTGAGCCGATCTTTCATGACGGTGGTGACCCCATCTTTGTCATGGATCAAATCAGTGACGAAAAACATCTAGACTTAACCTGGCTTGAGGGAATTGCGATTAGGGACGCTTTGCGTAAATTAAGTGATCGCGAAAAATTAATTCTTACCCTGCGGTTCTATGAAGGTAAAACTCAAATGGAGGTGGCCGAGGAAATTGGTATTTCCCAGGCTCAGGTGTCACGGTTGGAAAAAGCAGCGCTGCACCACATGCGCAAGCATGTGTGAAGAGGGGTGGTTTGCTTGCTTATAAAATTTGTCGGCCTCGCTATTATTTTATCTATGCTATTTGTTTTACCGGTTGGCAGTTCTACAGCAGATACTGATTATGCCGTGCATGCATATAACCCGAATAATTTATTCTGCTCTGAAGAGCCTTTTTGTTCAGATTAAGCTAACACCCTCATATACATATGTATGGGGGTGTTTTATATGGTTAGGATCTCCGATTTACGCATGCGGGAAGTTATTAATATTGCTGACGGGCGCCGCTTAGGTCCCATTAAGGATATAGATATTAATTTAGAGGAAGGGCTTATCAGCGCTATTATTTTACCCGGGCATGCCGGTGGTGCCGGCAGGCTGATGGGCTTTATCGGGCGTGAAGAGGAATTGGTGGTACCCTGGCCCAAGGTGAGAAAGATAGGTGTTGATGTTATTTTGGTGGACCTATCCTTTAATTTGCCGGGCACTGAACTGCACGGTGGTTATAAAGAAAAATGGTAGTGACTACCCCGGAGCACCCGGTGCTTCCGGGGTTATTTTTATACTGCTAGGGATTGAAGCAAGTTCTAGAAGTACGCGCAGAGGGAACCGAATGGGCGCGCTTTTCT
Source organism: Desulfoscipio geothermicus (assembly GCA_016841905.1). Classification (GTDB taxonomy): domain Bacteria; phylum Bacillota; class Desulfotomaculia; order Desulfotomaculales; family Desulfallaceae; genus Sporotomaculum; species Sporotomaculum geothermicum_C. The sequence continues at coordinate 5,293 of JAENYF010000018.1, forward strand.
TGTGTAACAACAAATTCCTAAATTTCTATGTTATTAAGTTTCACAAATAGCAAGAGATAGCTAAATAAACAAAATACAGTTTAGATTACCGATTTCCCTTTTCCCTTCAACCACAAAATTTAGTATAATACAAAAGCTGAACATACAACATATATTACTTTAATGAAATAGGCGGTGAAATAATATGCGATGTCCTTATTGCAGCACTGCTGATAGCCGGGTATTGGATTCCCGGCCATCAGAAGAAGGAAATGCCGTGCGCAGACGCAGGGAATGCGGCGAGTGCGGTAAACGTTTTACCACCTATGAGCGGGTGGACGAGCTGCCGTTAATCATAGTGAAAAAAGACGGCCGGCGTGAGCTTTTTGACCGGCGAAAGCTGCTGGCCGGTTTGACTACGGCCTGCCAAAAACGCACCATCTCTACTAATTTACTGGAGCAAATGGTTGTAGAAATTGAACGTGATTTAAGGAACACCGCTGATCGGGAAGTGCTAAGCAGTGCTATCGGAGAACAGGTGATGATGCGGTTGCGTAATCTAGATGAGGTGGCTTATGTTCGTTTTGCCTCGGTATACCATGAATTCAGGGATGTTCAGGGATTTATGCGGGAGATCGAGCAGCTGCTCAAAAATAAATATAAACGTGATGTGGAGGAGGCTAACTAGTTGTTCAAGGTGATCAGGAAGCGGGATGGGCGTGAAGTGCCCTTTGAGGATAACAAGATTACCGATGCTATATTCCTGGCAGCCAGGGCGGTAGGTGGCGAAGACCGTCAAATTGCCATGGAACTTACCATTGAAACGCTGAAGATGCTCAAAAAAAAATATAACGGCACCACCTTCGGCGTTGAGGATGTACAGGACGTTGTGGAAAAGGTGCTCATCGAGGCAGGCCATGCCAAAACTGCCAAGGCATATATCCTGTACCGTGATAGGCGTACGCGCATCAGGGATGCCAAAAGCGATTTAATGGATGCGGTGGCGGAAATACTGGATGAAACCAGCCGGGAAAACGCCAATATTAGCAACTCTCCTTCGGCTAAAATGCTTCAAATAGCCAGCGCAGCTAGCCGCAAATATTACCTCACCCGATTGATTCCCGAGGAATTCTCCCAGGCCCACCAACTGGGGGATATCCATATTCATGATTTGGATTTTTACGGCAAGACATTAACCTGTCTACAAATCCCGCTGGGTCAGCTTTTAGCCGAGGGGTTTGATAATGGGCACGGCTATATCCGCCCGCCCAAAAGGCCCGGTTCAGCCACAGCACTGGCGGCCATTATTCTACAAAGCTCCCAGAATGATATGCATGGCGGGCAATCCTTTGCTTTTTTCGATCGGGACATTGCTCCCTACGTAGAAAATGCCGGTGACGAAGAGATATACCAATCTATGGAGGCGCTTATCTATAACCTTAACTCGATGCACAGCCGCGCCGGCGCCCAGGTTCCCTTTAGCTCCCTTAATGTAGGCACTGAGACCTCTGAGATAGCCCGTAAAGTAACCAGAAACCTGTTATTAGCTTTTGAGGCCGGTTTAGGCCGGGGTGAGAACCCCATCTTTCCCAATATCATCTTTCGTGTTCAGGAAGGAGTAAACTTCAACCCCGGCGAGCCTAACTACGACCTTTTCAAGTTAGCGTTACGGGTTGCGGCCAAGCGACTTAACCCCACGTTCAGCTTTATGGATGCCAGCTTTAATAAAGGGTGGGGCGACCAGGTGAGTTACATGGGCTGCCGTACCAGGGTCATGGCTAACCGTCGGGGACCGGAGGTGACCGATGGGCGGGGTAATCTTTCTTTTACTACCATAAACCTGCCCCGATTGGCCATTAAGGCCGAGCGGGACATGGATAAATTTTCCCGTCTGCTGGACGAAGTGTTGACCCTGACTATTCGCCAATTGTATCACCGTTTTGAAGTCCAGGCTAAACTTAAGGTAAAGGACATGCCTTTTTTGATGGGGCAGGGACTATATCTGAATTCCGAGGGACTTAAGGACTCTGATCCTATCCGAGAGGCCATCGTTAACGGCACTTTATCGGTAGGATTTATTGGATTGGCTGAAACGCTTACTGCTTTAACCGGCCGGCATCATGGCCAAGACCAGGAATCGCAAAAGTTGGGTGAACAAATTTTAGCCCATATGCGGCGCCGCGTTGATGAGGCCGGTGAAAATTACGACTTAAACTACACACTGCTGGCCACCCCGGCGGAGGGTTTAAGCGGGCGGTTTGTTGATATGGACCGCAAAGAATACGGTGTTATTCCAGGTGTAACCAATAATGACTATTATACTAACTCATTCCATATTCCAGTTGGTTTCCCCGTTTCCAGCTTGGATAAAATCAGCTTAGAAGGGGTTTACCACAAGTACTGCAATGCCGGGCACATCAGTTATGTAGAGATGGCTTCGCCGCCGACGCATAACCCCGAGGCGATGGAAGCTATTATCAGGCACATGAAGACAAGTGATATGGGCTATGCTGCAGTCAATTTCCCTGTAGATTTTTGTACGTGCTGTGGAACCATAGGGGTAATCAATGAGGATAACTGTCCCCGCTGCGGGTCCGTGGCTATCCGGAGGGTGCGCCGCATTACCGGTTACCTGAGCACTGTGGACCGGTTTAACGATAGCAAGGTGGCCGAACTGCGTGACCGGATAGTTCATAGCTTTTAATATGGAGCAACTTTTTGATGTTTGGAGGACTGGGGTTGAATACAATTAAACTGTCCGGCATGGTCAAGGAAAGCGTGGTGGATGGGCCTGGATTTCGGTTGGTGTTATTTACCCAGGGCTGCCCCAGGCGTTGCCCGGGCTGTCAAAATCCGGACTTGATACCGACCGGCGGCGGGCGGGAAATGGCTCCCGACGAAGTGTTGCAATTAATTAAACAAAATATTTCTTCCCTTACCGGGGGTATTACCTTTAGTGGGGGCGACCCTCTAATGCAGGCAGATGCGCTGGCCGAAATATTAAAACTACTCCGCCTGGAGTATCCGCAACTTAACATTTGGGTTTACACAGGGTATGTTTTTGAAGAGGTTAAGCACTGGCCGGTGCTCCAATACATAGATGTATTGGTGGACGGACCCTACGAAGAGAGCAGACGCGATATCTCCCTGGCCTTCAGGGGTTCGTCAAACCAGCGGCTCATCGACGTTCCGACGTCTTTAGCTGGGGAAATCAGGTGCCTGGCTATAAAATAAATCCCAGTATTCGCCAGGACGTTCAGTGGTACATTACCTCCTTGCGGCTCATAAAATGTGTAGAGAACAATGAACAAAAGGAGGGGTAATGATGACTTATACAGTACAACCTGGCGATACACTGGCATCCATTGCCTACCGGTACGGTACTTCCGTGCAGCAGTTGGTTGAGCTGAATAACATAGCTAATCCTAATTATATTTGGGTGGGGCAAATTATCACAATTCCCGACGATGACGATAATGAACAGCCGGTTAATAGTGACAATACGAGCGCAGAGCAGTCCGGTGACCCATCCGTGAGCAGGATTATCGGCGGTCTGCGCTACACCATCACCACCAACCGAGCCCGATACCAGCGTGGTGAGCGGGTAAATATAACCTTCACCAAATGTAATGTTTCCGGTAGTACCATTAGATTACGTTATAATACGAGCCAGCGCTTTGATTTTGTAGCCTTGCGTAACGGCCGGGAAGTCTGGCGCTGGTCAGATGATCGTTTCTTTACTCAGGCTACCGAAACAGTGGTGCTGAGGCCAAGGGCATGTCAAACTTTTAGAGCCACCTGGGACCTGCGCAACAATCAGGGTAATTTTGTGGCTCTTGATGTTTATACTATTCGAGCCTTTAATATGGCTCGGTCACTAAGCGGTTCGTCCGTTCAAACTAATATTCAGGTGGTACGTACAGATGGGCAGCAGCCGTCTCCCCCCTCCCCGTCGCCCTGTCCGAAAACAAACATGCTGTCCGACCCGGGGTTGGAAAGATGGCTGGACAGAAATTCACCCAGGCTCTGGACGGGGAGCAATGTGGTGCGCACCACTTCCGCTCACTCTGGCAGCTATGCTGCGGAACTGGGTGCTGATGCCGACCGTCAAGCAGTGCTATATCAGACTGTGGATGCCGAACCCAATCGTATCTACCAGATCACCTTTTGGGGTATGGAACGTACCCGTCCCAGGGGGACAGCTAATTTTGTGCTGGAAGTGGAAATATTTATTTACGACAGCGCGGGTCGGTTAGTCGGCCGGGTTGATCCGTCCTTTAGTCCCGGTGCGCTGCCTAATAATACCTACCAGCAATATACTTTCACTTCCGGGGTACTGCCGTCGCGTACCGACCGCGCGCAACTGCGTTTTGTATTCCGGCCCCGTACGAGTAATGATAACACGGTGATTATTGATGATGTGGTCATGACTTGTGTGCGTTAGCAACAATAGATAAAATAGGCAGCCGGTCAGTTAATCCGGCTGCTTTTATAGTTGTATCGGAAGCTACCTGCCGGGCAAAATGGTATGAAGCAGACTAACGGCTGCAGGTGCTGCAATTAGCGGAACTGCAGCCGTTGCAACCACCGTCTCCCCATGTTATCTGTTCGCCAGTCGTGATGCTGCTGAAGCCGGACATCACCCTTGCAGGGGCCTGGACCGAGCAGGCTGGGCACTGTATATTAGCACTGCTTTCATCCATTGAGCATAACTTTTCAAAACGGAGCCCGCATTGTTGACAGCGGAATTCGTAAAACGGCATACCCATACACTCCTTTCTATTTTTGATTTGTGGTAACCGGTCTTTGCTGTCAAGGGTTGAGCTTTTTCGATTTTTTATTGCAGGGATTGTAAGACCATTTAGTGAATAGTTAATTGTATTGTTACCTCAATATATTCAATTTAAACATAGACATTAATTAACAAACTGGAGGCAAATATGCGTATAACTTTTTATGGTGCAGCTCAAACAGTTACCGGTTCGTGTCATGTTGTAGAAGCAGCTAACAAAAAAATAATGATCGATTGCGGCTTGTTTCAAGGTAACCGGTGGTCCCGCGAACGGAACTATCAGCCTTTTGCCATGATACCCAAAACAGTAGATTATTTGCTCATCACTCATGCTCATATTGACCACAGTGGCCTGATTCCCAAGCTTTATAAGCATGGGTTCCAGGGACGGGCACTGGCTACAGGGATGACTATCGATTTACTGGAGGTGATGCTGCCGGACAGTGGCCATATACAAGAAATGGAGGTTGAACGTTTAAACCGCAAGGCTATGCGAGCGGGCAAAAAACTAATTGAACCCATTTATACCGTTGATGACGCCTTTAATTGCGTAGAAAAAATCGAGCGTGCAAAATATAATCAGGTCATCAGGCTGGATGAGAACATTACCGTACGTTTTATGGATGCCGGTCATATACTGGGGTCATCCATTGTGGAATTGTGGGTACGTGAGGGCACAAATCAGACCAAGTTGGTCTTCAGCGGGGATCTTGGGGCTTCCGGTAAGCCCTTTGTTAAAGAACCTACGGTCATAGAAGATGCGGATTACCTGGTGATGGAGTGTACTTATGGCGACAGGCTCCACAAGGATGTGGGTGACCGGCTGGAAAAACTGCGTGCGGTAATTCTGGAAACTTACGAAAAGGGTGGGAACCTGATTATACCTGCTTTTGCCGTGGAACGAACCCAGGATTTGCTGTATGATATTAATCAATTGCTGGTGAGTGACCGGCTGCCACCCATGGAGGTATATGTAGACAGCCCTATGGCGGTGGCTGCCACCGAGATTTTTAAACGGAATTACGAAAATTTTGATCAGGAAACTACCAAGCTAATATCAGAGGGTGATAATCCCCTGACCATGCCGGTGCTGAACCTGTCCAGTACTGTGGAGGAATCTCGGGCGCTGAACGAAATCAAACGCGGTGCGATTATACTTTCGGCCAGCGGCATGGCCGATGCTGGGCGTATTAAGCACCATTTAAAGCATAACCTATGGCGGCCTGAGTGCACAGTGTTGTTTGTGGGTTTCCAGGCCCCCGGTACAAAAGGACAGCAGTTGCTCGGCGGGGCGCGGTCTATTCGTATCCACGGTGAAGAAGTGGCAGTGCGGGCGGATATCAGATCAATTGATGGTTACTCCTCACATGCCGATCAGCTGGAATTGCTGGCCTGGATAAACGCTTATAAACAGAAGCCCGCCCGGTATTTTCTAGTACACGGTACCCCGGAGGCGCTGGCGGCTATGGAAAGGCTGATACAAGAAAAAACTGGTATTGAAGCGTATGCCCCGGCCTGGCAGGAGACCATAGAACTAACCCCCGGAGTTGAATTCAGTCCCGAGGAATTGCAAAGAGCCTACCAAGCTGTGGTGGCAAGAATGGATGGCTTTTTGCAGTCAGCGCACAATCATAAAGATTTGGAGCGGGTATTGGAGCAGTTAAAACAACTGGAATCACTGCTGGATAAAGGCCCCCAGGCAATTTAGCTTATCTTTTAGGAAAGGGAACTTCCTATGCAAGGTGATTTTATACTAAACAAGTCAGGTGAGCTGGCTTATTTAACAGTGCCCTCTTTTGCCGCCACCGGGTCAGTCACGCACGCTTTTACCACCCGGCTGGGTGGGGTTAGTCCAACGCCGTATTACTCTCTTAATCTAGGGCTGCATGTAGGCGACGAGCTTCGTTATGTAGTGGCTAACCGGCAGCGTATATGCCAGGCTCTGGGTGCGAATATGAATTGGCTGGTTGCCGGAGAGCAGGTGCATGGTGACCGGGTAGCCACAGTAGGGGCTGCTCAGGCCGGAAGGGGTGCCACCTCCACAGATGATGCGCTGCCAGGTGTTGACGCCCTGGTCACCGGTGAGCCGTTTGTGTTGCTTTCCAGTTACTATGCCGATTGCGTGCCGCTGCTCTTCCTCGACCCGGTGCGCCGGGTTATTGCTCTGGCCCATGCAGGCTGGAAAGGTACGGTGCAAAACATTGGTGTTAAAACAGTGTACCACATGTTAGAAATGCATGGCTGCCAGGCCGAAAATATTTTAGCGGCGGTAGGCCCGGCTATTGGAGCTTGCTGTTATGAAGTTGACGCCCTCGTTATGGAGGCTGTGGAAAGATGCTGGCCGGGCGGTCCGGTACCGGCCCGCCCCGGTCAGCCGGGGCGCTGGTGGTTAGATTTGCCTGCAGTAAACCGCCGACTGCTTTTAGTTGCGGGGGTGCGTGATGAAAATATTACTATGGCCGGCTGCTGCACTGCCTGCTGTGACGACCTGTTTTTTTCCTACCGTAAACAAAATGGGCGCACCGGGCGGATGGCTTCGTTGATTATGTTGCAATGTTGATCATATAATGCCCTTCCAGGGCCTTTTTTTATTTCTCAGGCAGGAAATTTTAGTTTTACGAGGTAATAATTAATATATGCCAATTTAGGTAAGTATATCTCATTGCCTTGTTTTGTTTTCATTAAGCATTTGCTTGACATAAAGTACTATATAGCTAAAGGGGGGACAATGTGGGCAAATACAGAAGAATGCGCCGCAGTCGGTTTATTCCTGTGTTAATCGTGTTAATTTGCTTGCTGGGATTAACTTTTTGGGGCACATGGAGCACACTGGCCTGGGCGAAAAATAATGTACTACTGCATTTGCTCGAGATACAATCCCTGGCTCATGATGAAATTACGGAAACTATGGCAGTTGAGGGCTTGCTGGTCAAACATGAAGAGCCGGTAAAAGCACCGGCTGACGGCCTGCTCACCCTGCTGGTCGAAGATGGCGACCGGTTGCAAATGGGCACTCTATTAGCCAAAATAAGTGGTCTTGAAGACCAACAGGTTTGGAGTCCAAATACCGGTATTTTTTGCACGCACCTGGATAATTTGGAAAACTTGCTTTTACCAGGTATGATAGATGTATTGGATATGGAAGCGGTTGAAAAAATAAACAACAGCGTAAGGCCGGCATCAGGTGAAGTGACCGGAGGGCAAATTATTGGTAAAGTGGTGGACAACCTGCAGCCAGTACTGGTATTTATCCAGTTGGAAAAACTGGACGAGTATACGGCACGTTCATTTAGGAAGGATACAGCTGTGACCCTAAACTGGAATGAGCAAAAGCTAACGGGAAAGATAGCCCAAGCAAGCGTTATGGATAGTACAGTTAGCATGTTTGTGGAATTACCTCAATACCCGGAAGTTTTTCTGCATGAGCGGCGGGTACAGCTTGATTTGGTTACCAGGCACATGACTGGTTGGCTAGTTCCCGAGGAGGCAATAGTTTTCAAAGAAGGTAAGCCAGGCCTTTATATAGTTTCCGAGCAGACTATCTGCTGGGTTCCTGTGACGGTACAGGATCGCATGCAGGGCAGGGCATCTGTCAGCAGTAATATATTGAGCAGTGCAGTGCTTTTTATCAAAAACCCTAGTTGGGTTCGGGAAGGTGTTCGGCTGAATTAGGGTAGGGGGGATTGCATGGGAGTGCGGGAAAACCTGCAATTGGTCAGGGAAAAAGTCCGCTCAGCTGCGGTTAGATCCGGTCGTGATTTAGAAAAAATAAAAATAATCGCAGTAACTAAAAGGGTGGAGATTGCCCGGATGCGCGAGGTTGTCCAGCAAGGCATTATCGATCTGGGGGAAAACCGGGTTCAGGAATTGACTGAAAAAAGGCCGGCGCTACCGGCAGATTTGCACTGGCATATGATTGGCCATTTGCAGACTAATAAGGTAAAATATGTAGTAGGCTTGGTGGATTTGATTCATTCTCTGGACAGCTTGGGCCTGGCTGAAGAAATCCACCGGCAGGCCGTTAAGCTTGGTTTGGTAGCTAAGGTATTAGTTCAGGTCAACATCTCCGGTGAAAAAACTAAATACGGCTTGGCTCAGGCGGATTTAGCCGATTTTCTGAGCGCACTGCGGGATTTGCCTCACATATCAGTGCAAGGATTAATGACAGTTGCTCCCTACGCAGAAAATCCTGAAGAAGTGCGCCCTTACTTTAGAGAATTACGATTGCTGGCGGAATGGTATAATTTGGAGCACCTTTCAATGGGGATGACCAATGATTTCGAAGTGGCTGTGGAGGAAGGCGCGGATCTGCTGCGCCTGGGCACAGCGATATTTGGTTCCCGTGAGAATTAATATTTTAAGATAAGTGAAAGGAACGGTGGGCGATTTTGGCAAAGATAGTGGATAAAGTACTAAATTTTATGGGGTTTGAAGAAGATCAGGAAGACGAGAATGAGCGGGAAACGAGTGCAATTGAAGATGAAAGACCAATCATACAAAAACCCAAGAAAAACAAAGGACAGGTAGTTAGCTTGCATACCCAGCGGCAAATGCGGGTTTCGGTGGTGGAACCGTATAGCTATGACGATGTGCAAGGAATATCTGATCATTTGAAAAACCGCCGACCGGTTATTGTTAACTTGGAGCAGTCCGATCCTGAGTTGGCCAAGCGGATAGTAGACTTTGTCAGCGGTACAACCTATGCGTTGGACGGCAGCATGCAAAAGGTGGGCAAGGGTATTTTTCTGTTTGTGCCCAGCAATGTTGATATAGATGTTGATGTAAAGGAGCAAATTAAAGAAAAAGGTATTTTGAACTGGATGAAGTAAGCACGGAAGGAAGAAATTTATGTCTCTGAATGGAAAAAAGCTCGGCTTTATCGGCGGCGGAGCAATGGCTGAAGCGCTGCTCACCGGCATCACCGGCGCTGGACTGTTATCTGCTCAACAGATACTGGCCAGTGATTTAAGTGAGCAACGCAGGGCTTATTTAGAAGAAAAGTTCGCTATTGGGGTAACTACCGACAACAGTACAGTGGTTAATCATGCGGATATAGTAATTTTGGCTGTGAAACCGTTTGTGATGAGTGAGGTTTTGGCTGAGACAGGCAGTCAGTTTAGCTCTGGTCAGACAGTGATTTCTATTGCTGCGGGTATTACTACCACATACATAGAAAAATTCCTCTCCGGCCAGGTGCCGGTGGTGCGTGCCATGCCTAACACACCGGCGTTGCTCAGTGCCGGTGCCACGGCGATATGCTGCGGCCGGTGGGCTTTGGACCGGCACCAGCAGCTAGCGTTGAGTTTATTCAGTGCAGTGGGCCGGGCGGTGCCGGTGCCTGAAAAACTTATGGATGCGGTAACCGGTCTCAGTGGCAGTGGTCCAGCATATATGTATATCATAGCCGAAGCGTTGGCTGATGCCGGTGTCCGTATGGGATTACCGCGGGATGTGGCATTGACTTTAGCATCACAAACCATGCTGGGGTCTGCCAGGATGATTCAAGAAACCGGCCGTTCACCGGCGGTGCTTAAGGATATGGTAACTACTCCCGGAGGTACCACCATAGAGGGATTGTTTGCCCTGGAGGAAAGCGGTATCAGGGTCGCGATGTACCGGGCGGTGGAGAGAGCCAGCCGGCGTTCCGCTGAATTATCCGGAGATGCCAAATAACCAAACGGGGTGAATTATGAATATAGGCGTTACTACTGTAGTATATTATGCAATTGAGGTATATACCTGGTTAATTTTTATTCGCATTATCCTATCCTGGGTCAGGGTGAATCCCTACCACCCGGTGGTCAGGTTTATTATAGAGATGACCGAGCCGGTATTGGGCTTCTTTAGAAGGCTGATTCCCACGATGGGCATGATAGACTTCTCCCCCATTTTTGCCCTTTTGGCCGTGCAATTAGCGGGCAATTTAATCATCTATCTGTTGCGTTCAATTGGTATTTATTAAAAGTCAAACCGCCAGGATTGTTGTCAACGGGGGTGAATATGGTGCATCTGGATAAATTGGAGAACCTGACAACTAATCCGGAGGACCGGGAGATATTAGCCAGGGCTTTGGATCTGGCGGAAGTGACCAGCAAAAGCCACCGGCCTCAGGTAACAGACTTTTATAATCCTTATTGTTGTGCCATGATTGCCCGGGCAGTAGGATATATTTCCGGGCTGGCGGTGGCGGTGGACGGTGGATATCCCGCGGCAGAACGGTCGCGGGTATTAATTTTTCCGGATTACCTGGTTGCCGGGGATGTAGATGCCGGGCTGAGTTTTCTTGCTGTGCAGGGCAGATTTCGTTTTAATACCGTTACACACCGGGACTATCTAGGGGCCTTGCTTGGCCTGGGGCTACGCAGGGAAAAGCTAGGGGACATATTGGTGGGCGAGGATGGCGCTCAGATTATCGTGGCCACCGAGGTGTCCGAATTCATTCAAATGGGGCTAACCAGTGTTGGCCGGGTTGGGGTTTCGGTAAGTGCAATAAACCGGGCTGCACTAAAGCCTCCGGTCCGGGATTACCGTGAAATAAAGGTTACAGTGCAATCTTTGCGCTTGGACACGGTGGCTGCCCACGGCTTTGGCCTGTCCAGGACTAAAATATCCCGAGAAATTGCAGTCGGTAAAATATTTCTCAACTGGCGCCTATGCCTGGAGCCTGCCGCGCCTGTACGCCCCGGGGATATGATTTCCGCCCGGGGACGCGGCCGGGTAGCCGTTGAGCAAACCGGCGGGCAGACTAAAAAAGGCCGCATCACTTTGCTGTTGCATCGTTACGGTTCTGCCCGTTAACCCGTTACATTTGGTTTACCCGGTGGAAAGTGCCGATCCATTGAAAGTTTTTGCACAGGGTTATGGCATCCCGACATAGATTTAATACAAACTTAAATCACAGCCGAAGAAAGGTGAGGCCATGCTGGATATTAAAGAGGATAGCACAGGCGTGTCCATAAAAATACGAGTGCAGCCCCGTGCCGCTAATAACCAGGTTGCCGGAGTTATGGAAGGTGCCTTGAAAATACGTATCACGGCTCCGCCGGTGGACGGAGCAGCAAACAAGGCTTGTTGTTCTTATATCGCCGAACTGCTGGGAGTGGCCAAGGGGCAGGTGACGGTTAGCCAGGGGCATACCGGGCGCAATAAAACGGTGCGGGTGGAAGGGCTAACTGCCAGACAAGTGCTGGACAAGCTCAATTATTGACTGAACGGGTATTGTTATAATATAATGGGTTAGCTATATATATTGGTATAAAACGCCGGTGAGCGGGAAGAGTAAACGGTGCGGCTGCTCAGAGAACCCGGGTGAGGTGCGAGCCGGGTGTAGTTCGAACCGCTTGAAAATCACCCGGGAGGCGACGGCTGAAATCCTTTTGGAGATTAGGTCTGTACGGTTGCCGCCGTTACCGGTAAAGCAAGTGGGACCGATGGCCAGGCGAAGCGCTGGTGCCGGTTCAAGCAGGGTGGTACCACGGAAAATATCCGTCCCTTTGTCGGGGCGGTTTTTTATTTGCCATATCATGATGATCGAGGTGTTATGATGGATTACGGGAAGACGCTTAATTTACCTAAAACAGACTTTCCCATGCGGGGCAATTTGCCGCAGCGGGAGCCGGAAATCATGCAATTTTGGGAGCAAAACGATATTTACCACCAGGTGCAGCAGCACAACAGCGGTAAGCCTAAATTTATCCTGCATGACGGACCGCCCTACGCCAACGGCCATATTCACCTGGGGCACACATTAAATAAGGTACTTAAGGATATCATTGTTAAATACCACTCGATGACGGGCTACGATGCCCCTTATGTACCGGGCTGGGATACCCACGGTCTGCCCATCGAACAGCAGGCCATAAAAAACTTGGGTCTGAACCGCCATGCTGTTGATACGGTTGAATTTCGGAAAAAGTGCAAGGATTACGCGCTGCAGTTTGTAGACATCCAGCGGGAAGAATTTAAACGCCTGGGCGTGCGGGGAGATTGGGAGCATCCCTATGTAACTTTGATGCCGCATTTCGAAGCCCGCCAAATCGGCGTGTTTGGGGAAATGGCCAAACGAGGCTACATTTACAAAGGTTTAAAGCCGGTGTACTGGTGTGCTACTTGTGAAACCGCCTTGGCCGAGGCTGAGGTAGAATACGCCGACAAAAAATCACCCTCAATTTATGTTAAATTCCAAGTACTGGATGGCAAGGGTATTTTACCGGTGGAAGATACTTATGTAGTGATCTGGACCACCACTCCTTGGACGCTGCTGGCTAACATGGCCATTACCTTGCACCCGGACTATGATTATATTCTTATCGAGCTGGATGGCCAAAAGATGCTCATTGCCAAAGAGCTTAAGGACGCTTTTTTACATGAAACCGGTTTAGCAGATGGAAAAATTAGCGGCCGGTACAAAGGGAAAGACTTAGAAGGCATTGTCTGCAGGCATCCATTTATCGACCGCGACTCAGTGATTATTCTGGGCGACCATGTCACGTTGGATGCAGGCACAGGTTGCGTGCACACTGCTCCCGGGCACGGTCACGAAGACTATTTGGTGGGTTTGAAATATAATTTGCCCATTCTTTCACCTGTGGACGGCCGGGGTCGGTTTACAGATGAGGCCGGTCAATTTGCCGGGCAAATATATCATGAAGCCAACGATAGTATCCTGGAAACCCTCCTGGGCAAAAACGCATTAATCAAGTCCGACAAAATCAGCCACCAGTACCCCCACTGCTGGCGTTGTAAAAAACCGGTATTTTTCCGGGCTACCGAGCAGTGGTTTGCTTCCATTGACGGTTTCCGCCAGACAGCCCTTGATGAAATAGACAAAGTTAGCTGGATTCCCACCTGGGGCCGGGACAGAATTCATAATATGGTGGCTAACCGGGGCGACTGGTGTATTTCCCGGCAGCGCACCTGGGGGGTACCCATTCCCATATTTTATTGCAAAGCTTGTAATAAGGAAATCGTCAATGACGAAACCATCAGCCGGTTGCAAATTCTGTTCCGGGAACATGGCTCAGACGTTTGGTTTGCCCGGGAAGCGGCAGAACTGGTACCACCGGGACTAACCTGCCCGGACTGTGGTGCTGCGGAATTTACTAAAGAAACCGATATCATGGATGTGTGGTTTGACAGTGGCTCCAGCCACCTGGCTGTACTGGATGAGCCGGACATCTGGCCCGACCTTAGCTGGCCGGCTGATTTATACTTGGAGGGCAGTGACCAGCACCGCGGCTGGTTTAACTCCTCGCTGAGCACATCGGTGGCGGTGACGGGGCAGGCTCCCTACCGGGCGGTGCTTACCCATGGCTTTTTGGTGGACGAAAATGGCCGCAAAATGAGTAAGTCACTGGGCAATGTAGTTGATCCGTTAAAAGTAATTAAGCAAATGGGTGCCGATATCTTGCGCCTCTGGGTTTCTTCGGCGGATTACCGGAGTGACTTGGCGGTGTCGCCAAACATTCTTAAACAATTAACCGAGGCCTACCGTAAAATTAGAAATACTTGCCGGTTTATGATGGGCAATCTATATGACTTCAAGCCCGAACAGGACAGTGTGCCGTATGAAAGAATGGCGGAGCTTGATCGCTATGCTATGTTAAAGCTGCAGCGGCTAATTGAGCGGGTGCTTGAAGCCTACAGTAGTTACGAATTTCATGTGGTCTATCACGCCATCCACCATTATTGCACGGTGGATATGAGCAACCAGTACCTGGACATCATTAAAGACCGGCTATACTGCGAAGAAGCGGATTCTGAGCAGCGCCGCTCCGCTCAAACGGTGATGAACCATTCACTGCACACACTGGTACGCTTGCTGGCTCCTATACTGGCTTTCACTACTGAAGAGATGTGGAATTACATCCCCAAAGCGGCGGATGCTCCGGTCAGTGTCCAGCTAACCGATATGCCGGAAGCGGACGACCGGTATCTGGATGCGGCTCTGGAAGAAAAATGGGGACAGCTGATGAAATTGCGTGGTCTGGTGACCAGGGTGTTAGAAAAAGCCCGCCAGGAAAAGATCATCGGCAATGCCCTGGAAGCCAGGATACACCTGTACGCCGACGATAAAATGACCGAGCTGATTAAACCCTACTACCAGGATCTGGCTATGCTATTCATTGTTTCCGGGGTTACCCTGCATGCATTTGCCGAGCGGACCACAGCGTCTATGGAAAGCGACGAACTTACCGGCCTGGCCGTAGGCGTATCCCGGGCTGCCGGTGCCAAGTGCTCCCGCTGCTGGATGTATCACGAACAGGTAGGTCAACACACCGCACATCCTGAGACCTGCCCCCGCTGTGCTGAGGTACTGGAACATACCGGTAAAACCGGTATTGAGTAGTTTACGGTAAAAATTTACAAGTATCCGGATTACTTTCCCTACTGCTTGGGGATGCTGTAAAATAAGAAGCGGTCTGCCAGCCGGCAGATCGCTTCTTTAAATATTTGTTTTTATAACAGTTTAAGTGCCGGCTTGCCTAATGATGCTAAGATAACTATACTGTCGGCTGTGCCAGGTTATGGTTTAACAATTCAGAGACAGTTACCGGTTCGAGACCGCGCTCCCTTAATTTCTGGATAATGACCGGCAAAGCCTTTAGCGTGTTGGGGTGACCTTCATGCAGCAGGATAATTGAACCTGGTTGAACTTGCCCGAGTACGCTCGCTACAATGTACTCCGGGGGAGGATCCTCCCAGTCACGCGGGTCAACATCCCAGATAATTACTTGATAGCTGAGCTCTTTCGCTACTGCCAGTATTGTATCATTGCGTATGCCATAAGGGGGTCGGAACAGGTTAACCTGTTGGCCTAAATTAATCTGAACCTGGTATTCTGCAAGGCTCAGGTCTTCGCTGATTTCGTCTGCCGTTAGCTTGTCCAACCTGGCGTGTCGCCAGGAATGGCTGCCAATTTCACTGCCATAGCGTAACACTTTACCAGCCAACTCGGGATACTGATTTATATTTTGGCCAACCATAAAAAAAGTAGCCCGGACATTGAACTCGTCCAATACTGCCAGATATTGCGCGGTCATTTGGGGAATAGGACCATCGTCAAAGGTTATGGCTACCAGATTATTAACACCATTTACTCTTCTAATTAGCTGGTCGGATAACTGGTTAATTGACTGCTCCGGAGGTGCCGGCGTTACCGGCGGGGATAAGCTTGCCTGGGGCTCGATTATGTCCTCCGGGTTTGATTGCTCGGTTGGCTCACCAACAGCAGTGGCAATTTGGCCGGTGCCGGATGTAGTGGCTTGTTCCGGTAAGTCGTTATTATTAACCGACTGTTGTGGGGGTTGGTCAGGTTGACCGGTCTGCTGATTAATAGTTTGTTTAACTTCGGGAGATGCTTGAGCCTGCCCGCTTATTTTTACCCCGTTTATTTGCACAGTAGAGCTGGACGGGGCATGGGCAAAGGTAGAAAAAAAGAACAAAAAACAAAGACAAACACCCAGTATTGACATAACCCCAGCAAAAATGCGTAAGATTAAAGATGGCATAAACCTACTTCCTCTCCAGGATAATCTGCCCGCTCTACATAATAAGACGAATTATTTAGTTATTTGTTGCATTATATCACAGTTTGCTTGAAAAATTTTGAAGGTTTTAATAACCTTTAATGGTATTTAAACAGTTAGTAATATTTAAAGCGAGGTGTTGTAAGTGAGGCTAACACCGGCAGGAGAACTGACCAGGCGGGTTGCCGCCTTGCAAGAGTTACTACGGCAAAAGGGTATTGGCGGCGCGTTAATCATGGAAAACACAGATATGTTTTATTTTGCCGGCACCACCCAGCGCGGTCATCTGTTTATTCCCGCTGAGGGCAAGCCTGTATTAACGGTCAAGAAAAGCTTTGCCCGTGCCCGGGGAGAATCGGCATTGGATGAGATTATCCCTCTGGCTAACGTGAAGGCTTTGCCTAAAGTATTGAGTGAGTATGGTTATGATAACATCACTACCCTGGGGTTTGAACTGGATGTGGTGCCGGTGGCCTTGTTCCAGCTTTATCAAAAGCTGTTTAAGGCCGTTCAAATTGTGGATATCAGCGGGTTGATCCGGACCGTGCGCATGGTTAAGTCAGCGTATGAGCTGGAGCTGCTCCGGGATGCTGCCCGGCTGAATTACACTCTTTATTCGCAAATTAAAGACTATCTAAAAGAGGGGATAACCGAGCTAGAATTAGCGGGTCAGCTGGAGGCAGTGTATCGCCTGGCGGGTCATGAGGGCGTGGTGAGAATGCGGGGTTTTAACCAGGATGTTTCTTATGGCCATATCCTGTCGGGCACAAATGGAGCCATACCCAGCAGTATGGAAAGTCCCACCGGGGGTCCCGGGGTGAGCATTACTTTTCCCCAGGGTGCGGGCTATAAAAAGATCGCCAGAAATGAGCCCGTCATGATCGACTATGTAGCGGTTCGAGACGGCTATCTGGCAGACATGACTCGGATATTTTGTATCGGCGGGCTGCCCGATAAACTCGTTCAAGCTTATGAGACAGCTTGCCGCATTCAAGAGACTGTCCAGCAAATGGCTGTGCCGGGCGTAATGTGCGATGACGTTTATCGGCAGGCAAGCACCATAGCTGCTGCATCAGGGTACGGGGAATATTTTATGGGCTATCCCGAGCCGGTGCCTTTTCTCGGGCATGGAGTGGGTATAGAGCTCAACGAATGGCCGGTGCTGGCACCAGGATTTAAAATCCCGCTGGAAAAGGGCATGGTGATTGCTATAGAACCAAAATTCGTTTTCCCCGAAGGCGTTGTGGGGATAGAAAACACGTATGTCGTCGGGGAAAATGGACTGGAAACCTTGACGCTGTTTGATGAAAAGATCATTTATCTGGAGTAATAACAGTTAATCGCCGGACTCCTTTTCTGCGTTAAAGGCAGCTAAGGGGTCCGTTTCTTCACCCTGGGCGGTATTCAGGTTGTCCAGTCCAGGTCCGTACTTAGTATCAGGCCGGGGTATAAATTCCGCGCCATACTCCTTTTTATGAGCCATTAATTTCACCTCCAGCATAGCAATTAACCAAACCGGCGGTATTTATGCTGTAAATATTGTGTTTTTAATCATCACTTCAAGTTTTCCGGATTTAAACCCTCAAGTTCTTTTACAACGAACCGGCCGTCTTTTCTAACCAGTGCATCATCAAAATAAATTTCACCACCGCCATACTCGGGTGTTTGGATGCAGACCAGGTCCCAGTGAATGGCAGATTTGTTGTTATTGAAGCATTCATCATAGGCGCTGCCCGGAGTAAAATGAAAGGAGCCGGCTATTTTTTCATCAAACAAGGTGTCCTTCATGGGCTTAGTAATGTACGGGTTAACACCCAGGGCAAATTCACCGATATACCTGGCCCCTTCATCGGTATCCAGAACTTTGTTGAGCCGCTCCGGGTCGTTGGCTGTTGCTTTGACTATTTGCCCGTTTTTGAATTCCAGCCTGATTTGCTCATAAACAAACCCTTGGTACTGGGACGGGGTATTATAAGTTATATAACCGTTTACCGAATCCTTAACCGGTGCCGAGTAAACCTCACCGTCAGGGATATTCCTTTCGCCGGAGCATTTGATTGCCGGCAGGCCTTTGATGGAGAAGGTTAAAGCAGTATTGCGACCGGTAATTTTAACTCGATCAGTGCGTTCCATTAATTCAACCAACGGCCCCATAGCCCTGGACATTTTGGCGTAATCAAGGTTGCAGACATTGAAGTAATAGTCTTCAAACGCTTCTGTGCTGGTAACGGCTTGTTGAGCCATGGACGGTGACGGGTATCTTAAGACAACCCACTTGGTTTTAGCCACCCGAATATTTTCGTGCACCACTTTGAAGAAGTATTTATTGTATAAATCCATTTTTTCCGAGGGCACATCTGCTAGTTCAGAACTATTTCCCCCCGAGCGGATACCGATATAGGCCTCCATTTCATTCATCCTGACTGCTTCGAAATGAGCACGCATTTTGACCTGCTCTTCTCCCGCGCCCAGCAGCCAGGCCCTTTCGATGGAGCTGTCCTTTAATGAAACAAAGGGCAGGCCGCCAACGCGATATGTCTCCTTTATTAACTCTTTTACCAATGGACTCTCAAAGCCAGTGTTTTCAATTAATACTTTTTCCCCGCGCTGTAATTCACAAGAATAGCGGATCAGGTTTTGAGCTAATACTGTAATCCGCGAATCTACCATAAAAATCCTCTCCTTACTTTTTTGGCAATCTCATAAATCTGACTAGCAAGATATTGATTATAGTTTACTTTTATTTAGATTTTTTGCATTGAAAGCACTAATGGTCTATTGCAGATGGTCTCATACATTATATTTTACTACATTTTTTAGCACCATACCTTTATTATGTTTGAATGCTATTAAGCGATCCTTGATATTTTTTAGCGTATACGGTTGATGGCTATAATTGCAGTAATAGGTTATACTTAAGGTGATGAGTGAATGGAGGTAGTTTGAATGGGTGATAAAAGTCCTAAAAACATTGAAAAAAGGAAGAAGAAAGCTGAAAAGAATGCTGCAAAGAAAGCTATTTCTCCAATATCTTCGTTGTTAAAGTCAGTGGATAAGCCCAAATAATTTTATGATGTTGATAAATTGGGTTAAAGAGTCTTGCTAAAATATTGCTTGAAATTATATTGCAAAAAAGTCCGTCTGGACTTTTTTGTTTATTGAACAGTTAGTTTTTGAGGCGTAAAGACAAGGCTCTAATCATTTAAGGAGTTGTTAATAATTTGTAGATTAGTAATGGTTATTTTATTATTAACTTTTACAATGGGTCTACATTAAAAGGAAGTGTTTATATACATAAGGATAAAAATATAACAGTTGGAATTGGTTTTGCAACTGGGAGAAAGAGTTTTCAAAAGGTACTAAGAACCACCATATACAATTGGAAGGAATCAGGTTTGGTGGAAAACGAAAGAATCAGTTTAAATCTTTTTGTCGCATATGATCTTAATTATCGCAAAACTAAAATAACTGATTATACCAATATAAACGCAGGACTAGTCGAGCAGATTGATAGTAGAAAATTTATTGGAAGCTTCACTATAAGAGAAGAAATTAACTATTTAATTAGAGAAAACGTCATCAATCTTAATGAAGCTCACTTGATTTTTGGTAGAGGATATGCAGCCAAGCGTAATGCTGTGCTATATTTCGCTATTAAGAACAAAATGGATTACCTGGTTTTTTTGGACGACGACGAATACCCGATGGCAGTGACCAATACGCGCAATACTGCAATTTGGGGAGGGCAGCATGTTCTCGTAGATCATCTTCAATATCTCTTTCAATCGGACATTACCAACGGACATCATTGCGGCTATATATCGCCTATTCCCTACATGGATTTTAATGACACTATGACCGAAACGGATTTTCGTTTATTTATTGAGGCTATCAGCAATGATATTATCAACTGGGATACCTTGAAAACTATTATGAGAAACGGCGGGGTAACATATGCTGATACAAATATATTGACCAGCGAAAACGCTATAGAGGTGCAAGAAATAAACCATACAAAATTCATCTCAGGATCTAACCTGGGTATTAACCTTACTGATTCAAGCCGTGTTTTCCCGTTTTACAATCCACCTGGAGCTAGGGGAGAGGATACGTTTTTAAGTACCTGTCTAGGCGAACGTAAAGTATTGCGCGTGCCATGCTATACATTCCATGACGGGTTTTCTGCTTATAATCACCTTTTAGAGGGTGTACTACCGATCCGATTGAAGTTTATCAAAGCTGATACCGAACTGATTACTACTCGTTTTTATATGGCCTGTATCGGTTGGATTCGTTATAAACCGTTACTGCTCTATATTACACAGCCGGATCGTTATGAGGAAAAGATTAAAGAGATACACGAACAGCTTAACGAGACATTGCCTAAAATCTGCGCCTATTTCGGAAAACCTGATTTTATTAAAGTCGCAGCTGAATTAGAGAAATACCACAGGAATGTAAAAAAACATTATAAAGAATTCCTTGAAACGAAATGTATTTGGGCAAAAATCATGGAACACTTTGCGCAATATTAGAGAGCTGTCATCGCAGGTTTTCCTGATTTAAACCCTCTAGATCTTTTATTGCAAGAAAGTGTATTACTAATATTAAAAATGTTATTCTTGACTAAAGCATTACACCTGTAATAAAATTATTACAGGTGTAATGCTTTATTTGTGAAAAGGAGTTTGAAAGCAATTGTTGCACTGTTAAGGGGGAATATGAAATAAATGATAAAAAAAATCATCATATAGAGCCTCCTTCCGGAGATGACCTGGTCAAAATAATGGAGGCCCTGGCCAACCCGCACCGGTTAAAAATCATTGCTTTGTTGGCAGGTAGGCGCATCCATGTCAGCCAGCTTGCCCGTGAGATGGTGATAAGTCGGCCCTTGCTATACATGCATTTAAAGCGTTTGGAAAGCGCTGGATTGGTGACCAGCAAAATGGAGTTATCCGAGGATGGGAAAGCAATGAACTTTTATGAATTGATACCATTTGCTATAGTATTATCTTCGGAGACTATTGGGGAGGCAGTAAAGACACTCACTGTGCAGAAATCCGCCGGGACTGCACCGGGTACTAAAGGTAAAAAGGGGGATAATTAAATAAATGAATGAAGAAGTTATCTTCGGCATTGGCGGAATGGATATAAGACAGGAAGCAGACAAGGATTATAAGAGAACAGAGGAATTAGTTGAAAAAGCATTTTTAAATGCCAGGTACACGGATCATAAAGAGCACTTGCTGGTAGCCAAATTGAGGGAAAGCGATACTTTTGTGCTGGAACTCTCTCTAGTTGCTGAAATTGCCGGAGAAATAGTGGGGCACCTAATGCTTACTAAGGTACTAATCAAAAATGACGCAAAGGAAGCGGTATCACTGGCGTTAGGTCCGGTTTCAGTATTACCGGAACTGCAGAACAAGGGTATCGGTAGCCAATTAATCCTGGCGAGCTTGCCAATTGCCCGAAAGTTAGGCTACACGTCAGTGATTCTGCTTGGCCATGCAGATTATTACCCGCGCTTTGGCTTTAAACCCGCCAGTTTGTGGGGGATTAAAGCCCCGTTTGCTGTACCGGACGAAGCATTTATGGCCTTAGAACTGGAAAATGACAGCCTGAAGGATGTTTCAGGAACTGTCGTGCACGCAAAAGAGTTTTTTGAGTAAACTGTATTTCCCATCTTGATTCACTACCGGTTTGTGTTTTGGTGTAATTTGTCCAGCCGTTGCAGTTCCTTTTGGACACCCCAATATAAAAGGGCGGCAACGAGAACACCTATAATCAGGTTGATGTAGCCTTTGTTAATGTTAATCAGGTTATACATGAAGGCGGTCTCCAGCAGCAGAGCCGGAAACTTGCCGATGGCAGTAGCTATGATAAAGTTACGCAGCTCAATGGCGGTAAAGGCTCCCAGTAAATTAATTAACCCCGAGGGTACAAAGGGGGCCATGCGTAGTAGGGTGAGAAAATATATTTGTCTTAGTCCGGGTAGGGCATTGATGGTTTTTATGGTTTTCCAGCGGTCAGTGGGTATCCGGGCGGCAGATTTGATGCCCCACCGGTAAAGCAGGAAAGAAGCTGTAGCGCCAATAACTTCACCCGCCCAGGATATCAGGAAACCTTTGTACAGGCCAAAGACCAGCACATTGGCTCCGGTTAAAAAGACTGATGGAATTACGCCCATAATGCTTATTGCAGCATTAATATAAATGCTGATGAGCATGGCCGGTGTTCCCGCACCGGCCATTGCCTGTGCTGCAGCATTTAGGTCGCCCGAGACGGCAGTTTTAATGATTGCCCTTAAATCGATATGCCAAAGAAAAATAGTGGTTAGAAACAAGATAAGGAGCAAAGTTAAGATAATAGCCGGTTTTTTAATGCTGGTTCGTGGTTTCATACAATATATATTACTACATCTTGATAGCTCCTGCACTAGTTAAGCCGGTGCCGGAAACCTCTTCGCGGTGAGGGTTCATTGACGGTGTGCTGATGAAGCTACTATTACTCATTTTTGTACATCTTCTTTAAAATGAGTAATAGCAAGACAGGTCAAGTAATTTACAGTCTTTTGCGCTATTCTTTTTGCAGGAGGTGAGAACATGGAAAGTTGGGAGAAGATAAAAGCTGTTCAGCGCATGCAGGATTATATTAATGAACATATAACGGAGCCAATCACTCTTCGTATGCTTGCAAATGCAGCTGGATATTCACCGTGGCACTCGGCAAGAATTTTTAAAGAATTTACATGTAAGACGCCTTTTAATTACATTCGAGCACTTCGGCTGACCCGGGCTGCAGATAAGCTGCGATATAAGGATGTTAAAATAATAGATGTTGCTTTTGATTTTGTATTCGACTCTCACGAAGGATTTACAAGGGCTTTTTCTCGGTATGACCCCTAAAAACTACCGCAAATGCAAAGAGCCACCTCTACTTAAGCTTTTTATGCCCAACAGTGTCCGTGATTATTACCTTATATTGCAAAAAGGAGACGATAAAATGACTAAAAATATTAATGCAAACACTATTTTTGTTCAAGTAGTTGAACGACCGGCAAGAAAACTAATTTTAAAACATGGTATTAAAGCCACACATTATTTTGAATACTGCGAAGAAGTGGGATGTGATGTTTGGGATGTGCTTTCCGGTATCAAAGAAGCCATTTATGAGCCTATTGGCATGTGGATGCCTCAAAACTTGCGTAAACCGGGAACATCGGAATATTCCCAGGGTGTCGAAGTGCCTGCCGATTATGTGGGAGATATCCCGGAAGGTTATGATTTGATTGATCTTCCACCATGTAAAATGATGGTTTTTCAAGGGCAACCTTTTGATGACGAGAAATTTGGGGAAGCTATAGAAGAACTATGGGCAGTTATGAAGAACTATAACCCCGAGATTTATGGCTTTATATGGGCTGATGAGGATGGACCAAGGTTTCAACTTGCACCAATGGGATACAGAGGCTATATTGAGGCAAGACCCGTTAGACAGCTAACCGCAAAATGAGGACATTAAAACATAAGCAATAATAACCAACCCGCCGCCAAGCTAAAAGCGGCGGGTTGGTATTTTAATGGAATCGCCGATTTTTATACGGTTTTCCACTACCATCCCACCTTTTAAGATCATTATAAACAGGTCCCAAGGGCCGGTCAATGTCGTCAGGGCTTCGACGATCCAATAAGAAAAATATTGACGTGCATTTTAATCGAATACAAAAAGTATTAAAATACTTACAATACGATTGTTAATATTTCATGAGGAGGATTTTATGAAAAAGATTATGGTATTTGCTCCTCATCCGGATGATGATATATTGGGGTGCGGCGGCAGTATTGCCAAACATTCCCACCAGGGTCACGAAATAATTATCGTTTATATGACTTCCGGTGAAGCAGGGAGTCTCACCTACTCCTGCGAGGAACTGGCTACCCTGCGTGAAAATGAAGCCCGGCAGGCATCTTTACTTTTAAAGGTAAATGAGACGATATTTCTTAGAAATCCGGACGGTTATTTTGAATATAAACGAGATAATATCGTAAAAATAGTTAGTCTCCTTCGCACAAAGAAACCTGATATTATTTATCTGCCCCACCAACTGGATGGAAACGAAGACCATCGTGTTACAAATAAACTTGTGTTGGATGCCTGTCGTCGTTCCAGTGGCCCCTGGTTTCAAGAGTGTCAGGGCATACCATGGGAAGTTAAAACCATATTAGCTTATGAAATCTGGACACCATTGCAGGATGTGTCCTATTCGGAAGATATCACTCCTTTTATGGAACAAAAATTAAGTGCTTTGCGATTACATGTTTCCCAGCTTAAAGATATTCAGTATGATGAAGCCATCAAGGCTCTTAATCACTACAGAGGAATAATGAGTGGCAAAGGGCAATACTGTGAGTGTTTCCAGGTATTAAAAGCCGAACTGTGAGGTTATTCCTTAGAAAAGGCCCGGTATCGAATTGTTAAACAGGAGCAAAAAAGTAATGGACCGAATTCTAATGATCACACCTCATTGAAAAGTCATAGCGGCTATAGCGTGACGGCAACCCGTCTATATAATGGACTTAAGCATAAGGGCTATGCGATAGATTTAATAGCAATGGATAAACCAGATTGGCAATTTCAGCTTGACCGTTATACCCATGCGAATTCTTATGGTCCGGTCCACGGGTTCCATGCACTGCAATTTTCCCGGGTAATAAATCATAAATTACATACTTTTTAGACTAACCATATCTGCATTGCCGTGAAAGATCTCAAGGAAGCGGTGGTGCATAACCGGAAATGTTAGGATGAGCATGGTGTTATCGAATCTATAGCCCGGTTATACTTGCAATAATACTTACAGTGATATGGATGTCCAAGGGAACGGAGTGAAAAGGTTTGCAGAAGGGACAGGCAGTTACACTGCAAATAACAGATATTAACCGCTACGGCGAAGGTATTGGGCGGGCGGATGATGGTATGGTAGTTTTTGTACCCGGTGCGGTAGCCGGGGAGCGGGTTACCGTGCGCATTGAAGATCTTCGCAAGCGATTTGCCCGGGGGAAGTTGTTGGAAACCGTTATTTCGTCGGAACACCGGGTTGAGCCGGCCTGTGAGTTGGCTGAATATTGCGGCGGCTGCAATTTACAACACCTTGCCTACGCTGAACAGCTGCGCTGGAAGACCGGCCTGGTTAGGCAAAATATGTCCCGCATTGGCGGTATTGACGGGGGTGTGGTGCGGGATATCATTGGCATGAGTGATCCCTGGCATTACCGCAATAATGTGCGTATTAAAGTACAGAGTCGGGGCGGAAAAGTAGCGTTGGGGTTTTACGCTCCGGAATCACATCAACTGGTTGCGGGCTTGGATAACTGTTCCGGAACAATGTGTTTGCTGGCCCACCGAGAACTGAACCGGGCGGCTGAAGGGGTACGGGGAGTATTGGAGAAAAGCCCAGCGATTGCATTGCTGCCGGAGGAAATCATGCTGCGGCGAAGCAGCACCGGACAAATAATGGTGGTTCTGATTGTTAAATCTGTAGGTGCCGAAAGGAAAAAATACTTGGCCGGGTTGGCCTCCGAATTGGCTTCTATTCCCGGGGTTGTTACTGTTGTGGAGTATGCCCGGGCCGCCGGCAAAAAAACATGCGGCCGGTATAAAATTTGGGCCGGACCGGGCTATATAGAAGACGAGCTGGACGGGCTGCGTTTCTGTATTTCTGCCGCTTCCTTTTACCAGGTTAACCCGTCCCAGACTACCGTGCTGTACAAGCAAGCGTTGGAATATTGTGCTTTAAAGGGGCATGAAGAAGTGGCCGATGCATACTGCGGCGTTGGTACCATTGCCCTTTATATGGCCCGGTACGCCAAAGCAGTGCGGGGTTACGAGGTGGTACCGGGGGCGGTACAGGACGCCGAAGCCAACGCTGCGTTCAACGGTATAAAAAACACCCGCTTTTTCGCCGGTGCTGTGGAGCGGATGCTGGTGGAGCATGTAGCCAATGGGTATAGTCCGGAGGTAGTGGTGCTGGACCCGCCCCGCAGCGGATGCCGCCCCGAGGTGCTGGAGGCGTTGGGCCAAAGCGGTACCGGGAGGGTGGTCTATGTTTCCTGTGATCCGGCCACCCTGGCCAGGGATGTGGGATACCTGCACCGTTTGGGATTTGTACTGCAGGAAGTGCAGCCCGTAGATATGTTTCCTCATACGGGGCATGTGGAGACGGTAGTATTGATGTCAAGGGTTGAAAAGTAGATGTGTAAAAAGTCCAGTAAATAAGGGGTTTTGAAGATTTGCAGGCTGAAAACTGTAACTTCAAAATCCCTTTTTATCGCTCCTTGAAAACAAGTCAAAACAAGTGATTTTGAATGCGACAGAACGGATTAGATGTTGGTGCTTGCTGACAGAGCAGGTTAGATGTCAGGTGCTTGCGAGAGAGCAGATTAGATGACGAAATAGAAACTGAAAATGTGAAATATTTGATTATTTCAGCAAAAAAAATAAAAAACTCCAAAGAGCTATTGACATATGACCTAAACGGGTTTACGATAACACATGCACGAATGAGTATATGAGTATGCGTTTTTGATAGGGGGGATTTAATGCCATATTTAACAGAGTTTTTTAAGCTTGTATCCGATGAGACACGATTGAGGATTGTCGTTTTGCTTGCTCAGGAAGATTTGTATGTATGTCAGATATGCGGAATTTTGAATCTTTCCCAGCCTAAGGTGTCTAAGCATCTTTCAAAGCTAAGAGATTTGAATTATGTTGTCGACAGAAGAAAAGAAAAATTTATTCTATATTCGCTCAATTTAAAGGATGAAGTTATCAAAAACTTAATCCAAGATATTGTTGTGCATATAGAACAATATCCTGTGCTATGTGAAGACAGAAAGCAAATGAAGGATAAAGAGCTATTTTTAAGCCAGTGTAGAACAAAATTGCCAGAATAATTTAATCCTTAAGAAAAACTTGCTTTTGCAGATAGAGAGACTATTAAAGCACTTTATTTGAACAAATATAAACCATAAATTTCAATAAGCATAAAGGAGGATAGTAAATAATGGATATGAAGGCTTTTTTAAAAAAATATAATTTTACGATTATACTTCTTGCAATAATGATAATAATTACAACTGTTGTGTTGTCAATGGGGCAGTCCACAATGATTGGAGTACCTAATTTAAATATTGCAATGATGATCGTTCTTGTTGCTGTAGGTTTGGCTGCAGGACTATTAGGTGGATGGATTGGTACAGGTGGTTGTAGCGTAATGCTACCGGTTTTGCATTTTTGGCTAGGTTTCCCTGCTCCCATAGCAGTTGGGACAACTCTTTTTGCAGTCATTTTTACGGCTATATCAGGTGGATACGGTCACTTTAAACAAAAAAACCTGGATAAACGAGTTGCTTTATGGATGGGCGGAGCTGGAATTTTAGGGGTAATAATCGGTTCTTGGCTCTTTACTTTTCTTTCAAGCAAATCTGCGCTTTTAGGATTTATTATCGGAATCGTATTTTTATGGCCTTCGTTTAGAATGATCTGGGAAGGAATTGTAGGTTATAAAAACAGCAAGTCTTCGCCGGGCGCACCAGTTTCACCACCACAAGATCAGTCAATAAAAGGACAACCTGAGCAATTATCTATATTTGGAGGCATTGTAGGTGTTCTTACAGGTATAGTGGGGCTTGGGGGAGGATATGCGTTGGTACCTGGGCTGATATATCTGTTCGGCGCGCCTGTATATATTACCATGGGAACTTCTTTGGCAATAATGGTACCAATGGCTATAGTAGGAGGAGCTATCAAACTTGCTCAGGGATACGTATTTATTGCGGCAGCACTTTTGCTGGCAATAGGTACGATAATTGGGGCTCAGATAGGTGCAGCTACTATAAAGAAATTCAAGCCATATACATTAAAATTGATATTCGGGATATATTTCCTCTATGTGGCAATTAAATTTATTGGTAACTTTGTTGGTGTTTCTATCTGGTAAATAGTTACTCATATATTTTTTGTAACAATGTGTTGATTTGGTATTACTGAACCTGTGTTGCTTTCATGAAAAACCCCCGGGGCAAGGCTTATGGGAGTACAAATTAATACACTAGACTGGGATGTTATTGTCTTTCAGCTGACGGATGTATTTCAGGCAGTCCAGCGTGTTTTGGGCAAACCGGCTAATAGACTTGGTAATAGCCATGTCAATGTGACCCGCTATGCACTCATCAATCATGCGGTTGAATTCCTCGCGTTTCTTAGTATTGGTGCCGGAGATGCCGTCATCTGCATAAATCCCAGCTAGTTCCCAGTCTGGATGGCCGTTTATGTAGGCCGTATAATGCTCAATCTGGGCGTCATAGCTGGTGGCCTGCTCATCACTGTCCGTGGAAACGCGGCTAGTAGTAAAAACACAGTATTGCAATGTTATTCACAGAGATGGTTTCAGTATTTGCTCCCAAAGTTGTAAAGCTGGCAGCTTAGGCAATACTGGTATTTTACAACTTTCTATGGCTCAAAGGGGCATTTCTGTCCATTAATTATATTGCCGGAATATTTGTCATTGCTTATATTTGTTTTTTTCTCCATGCCGAAGCAGGGCTTTCTCTTTCTGAAATGCGATATTTAGATCCTCGCCAATATCAACTCCAAAATCCATTGTATGAAAACCTTGATTTTATCGGTTCGTGGGAATAAGTCCACAAAGGCATAATTGATAGTTAAGTGGTCAGGTTAGTAGGAAGCAAACCCGGAAATCAAGGGCCATGAGCTTATGGAATTGGAACTCTGTAGCCATACTATCCACTCCAAAGAGAAAGAGCCCGAAAGGGTTCTAAAGTATTTTCTTAAACCGCCTTGGATTATACACAATAGTTGTGTATAATCCAATCAAGAGGTGAGGTAATGAAACGCAAAGACCTGTTTGATGAAGTACCGGCAAAGAGAATCATCAAACGACGAGGGTTGAAATAAACCCTCGTCTAACAGAATAAAAAGGAGTGTGTATAAAACGGTAAAAGTTTATCCGGTTATTCTAACCCCTACAGAGATGGGTTATGTTGTTACCGTACCCGACCTAGATATTAATACACAGGGAAAAGATATCGCAGAAGCAATCTATATGGCCCGAGACGTTATCGGCCTCTGGGGTATTACCGAGCAAGATGACGGAAGAAAAATTACTGAACCGTCAAAAACAGAACCCGCCCATGAAGCAAATGAATTAGTGTCTTGGGTAGATATTGACTTCGATAAGTATCGAAAGGCAAATGATATGACCACTATGCGCATTAATGTCTCTGTGCCAAAGTATCTTAAGGTCTTAGGAGATGAAGCCGGCGTTAATTTTTCTCAGGTCCTCCAAGAAGGATTAAAAAAACGACTTAACCTTTAAAGCAGCCTTAACTGGCTGCTTTTTCCCATCCCCGAAGGGATCGACGGCTAGTGGAAAGGAGGAACCAATAAGAATGTAGTGCAACCGGCATGGCCTAACCTGGGGCATCTTTATGTATCTAGCCATTTTTATGGTAAATTAAAAAGAAGATAAATTCCGGTTTATCGAGGGGTTGATATGGTTCGGAGAACCGTTAAATCCGTTGACCTGTTCCCGAGAACCTCGAAAACGGCAAAAAACGGTGGACTTGTTCCCGAAAATACCAATATCAGTATTGGAAACTCGGCCCACGTGGAGACGGTAGTATTGATGTCAAGGGTTTAGAACGGGGCTTCCGGAGAGGCCTGAAATAAGGGGTTTTCGGGGTTTATGGATTAAAAACCACTGCCTAAGAATTGCTGATTTTTTGCTCCGTGGGAAAAAGTCAAAACAGGAGTTTTTCCTTGTGACAGAGCGATTTAGATGTCATAGTCTGGCGAGTGGTCAGGTTAGATGTCAGTGGTTGAAGAGTGGTCAATTTAGATGTTTTTAAGATTTTACGAGGTTGACAGAGTTGAAAAGTCTTGCCGCCCAAGTATCGGCGCTAACAAGATTAACAGCAGTTAATCCCGAATGGTTATTAGTAGATGTGTACATAGATATTGCTTCAAGCAAGATAGGTTCTTCTCATAAAGAGTTTACTCGTATGCTGAAGGATTGTAAGTCACTTTTCATACATATCCTCCTCGGTAAATTCAAATTTGATGAACTGTTAGCTCTCCCTATTAACATAGTTCATTTACCATTATGGCTAATAAACATATTAAGAAATATCCGCATTACGATACAAGTAGCATATACCAGGGCTATATGGACATGTCGTATTTTTCATTAAGCATCAAAACCATTAAAGGATAAGGGGCTTAAGATCGCCATAGTCTACCTGCACGAAAAAGGATGCTTTGAGATATGGCTTTCCGCTCGTAACAGAGAAATATCCAAACGATACGATTCTGAATTTTGCGGTAAAATTTTTTATGGGATTACAGTATGAATGCACATTGACATCTTCACCAAATTTTTAGGAGCAGGAATTGTTGACAGATATTATTGAGCAGGGAGTCGAACAGTTCATAACAGCTGTAAGCAATCTTCTTACACGTTAAATTTTAATTTATCTGTCAAAGGAGAGATAAAATATGAATTGGCTTAACGAAGTACTTCCTTCTGGTATTAAAAACAGAGTTTGATTGGAGGTTGACGCACTATGAGATTAGATGGTTTTGGGATCTTCGTAAAAGATATGGCAACGATAGTCCGCTTTTATAGGGATGTTCTGAATTTTGAAATCTGGGAAGATGAAAACGCATCGAATGTGTATTTGGTCAAAGATGGAACCTTGTTTTTATTATATCGTCGGACAGACTTTGAAAAGATGACAAAAAGAGCCTTTGGATATGCGAATGAAATTAATGGGCATTATGAAATTGCCTTAAGCGTCGATAACTATGAAGCGGTTGATTTGACCTTTAAGGAAGTCGTATCCAAAGGGGCAATCCCTGTTTTGGAGCCCACTACCGAGCCTTGGGGCCAACGTACATGTTATATCTCTGACCCGGAAGGCAACCTGATTGAAATTGGTTCATTTAATAAATAAATCTTTGTCAAGAGAAAAAGGAGGAGAATAGCTTCATGAAATATACTCTGGATTTGGAACGTATGTCTATCCAAGAATACAAAACACTGCTGAAGCAACAAAATCTGCTACCAGGTCGCAGAATTCTTTGGCAAGACATAGACAAAAAATTTTCCGTATTTGAAAGCAGGGAAATTAGAACCGTCGCGCAACTGAAAAAAAGTCTTTCCACTGCCGCGAAAATTGCGGATATCGAAGCTACAAGTGACATATCCGAAGAATATCTGGTGATATTAAAGAGGGAAATTGGTAGTCTTGAGCAAAAGCCAGTCCCTCTTTCAGGTTTTCCCGACATTGATCCCTCGCTGGTTGCAAAGTTGGGTTGTGCAGGTCTGAAAACATCAAAAGATTATTGGGAGCAATTTGGGAACGTGCAGCAGCGGGAGAAGCCCTCCGTATCTGGTATAGTAATCAGCCCGACGAAATGTGTGGACTTTACTGGTTTATGGGACAGTTGAATCAGTGGAACGTGCATGATGGACAGAACCGGGCAGACCACAGGAGGAGGGATACATAAATGAAAGAAGAACTAATTGCTCCATGTGGCATGAACTGCGGATTATGTATTGCCTATCAATTCAAAGAAAAGGACTTGAATAAAAAAGGTTTCCACAAGACATATTGCCTAGGTTGCCTTCCTAGGGGTGAAAACTGCACCCATATGTGAGACAGATGCGAGCTGCTTGGAAAAGGGAAGATCCGATTCTGCTTTGAGTGTAAAGATTATCCCTGCAAGAGATTAAAAGCTCTGGATAAGCGCTACCGTACAAAATATCATATGAGCATGATAGAAAACCTTAACTACATCAAGGAGTTTGGCTTGGAAGAATTTTTAAAGAAGGAACGTGACAAATGGCACTGCAAAGTGTGCGGAGCGACTATTTGCTGTCATAACGGACTATGCTTGAATTGTAATATTGATACGCTGCTATTAAATAAAAAATATCGCTGGGAAGAGAAACAGAATGATTGAAAATATATTTATGTGATATGCTGAGGAAGGTATTTCCTCTTATAATCGCAATAGCGTGAGGTGAAAGGCATGGCATTGGACTATCCGGAAACCTATCGGTCCGTGCCAGTATGGTATCGGTACGCTATTCATGCAGCAATTTTTTTGTATATGTATATGTTTTGTCCTTTTACAGCAGGGCAAAGGAAGATGAACGGTTTCTCGAAGCGCTGGAAACATTGAAGTCAAAAATGGTTGACGGGCAGATTGTAGTTGAACGCGTTGTTCCTAAGCTTGCAGGGTTTGATCTGGTCAAGCCTAAGCGGACAATAAGAAGCTGGACTGACTAACTCTTTCAAAATCACAAGGCGAGAGATATCCATTGTTAGAATGCAGTCTCTGCCGATTGTAAAACACCTCTATGTATTCCCTAACTTCCCGTTTCATCCTATATCTGGATTTTAACGGTTTCCATATATCCATTCGACCTTTAAACTATGGAAAAAGGTCTCCGCACAGGCATTATCCTGACACTCACCTTTGCGGCTCATACTACACAGGAAACCATGCTCCCGCAGTAAATCCTGATAAGCATGGCTACAATATTGACTGCCGCGATCTGAGTGACAAATAAGCCCAGGGCCTGGATTACGCCTCCTAATAGCAGTCTCAAGAGCATCAATAACCAGCTCTTTAGTCATGCGCATGCCGATACTCCAGCCAACTACCATCCTGCTATATAAGTCAAGAACAATCGCCAAATACAGCCAGCCTTCGTTTGTTGCCAAATAGGTGATATCCATAACCCAGGCCCTATTGGGATGTTGAACATCAAACTGTCTATCCAGCAAATTTGGTGCTACTGGATGATCGTGGTTTGAGTTTGTGGTAGCACGAGTTTTCCTATGGGCTTTCGCAACAAGTCCCTGTTCAGCCATTTTACGCCTGATTCTTTGACGACTAGCCACTATCCCCTCAACCGCTAATTGCTTCTTAATCCGACGTGTACCATACGTTTTGCGGCTCCTCTTAAAGATTCGTTTTATCTTTTGACCCAAGACATCTACATCTGTTTTGGCAGGTTTCCGAAGCCAATCGTAATATCCGCTGCGCGATACCTTGCACAATTCACAGGCCCGCTTGATACTGACCAGATTGCTGTGTTCCTTCTCGATCATCGCGTACCTTTCTTCTGGTCCCCGGCAAAGTACGCTGCCGCTTTTTTTAAAAATTCGATCTCATTCTTTAGCTGCTTGTTTTCTTTTCCATATCCGGCTTCATATGCCCACTGCCCGGGAGACAGTGTTCTCCATCTTATGGCTTCTCTTTATTATTGTCCATCTTCTCGGTGTCCGCTAGTAGGTTACCACATCAGTTGTCATTCTGCAAAAAAGGAAGTCCAAGCGCATTTGCAACGAAACGCTTTCACGAAATCAGTCAAAATCTTGATATAAAAAGATAAAGGAATGAGGTGTTGCACTTGGGAATTCAGATTTTTATAATTGCTTTAGGGTTAATATTATGTTACTTAGCTGTAGTTGTTTTTAGTCCGTTATTCTTCCCTCTGTTAAGTGATACCCCCTCTGGGATATTTTACATATCGGATATGGTCAATACTAAATTTGTTTGTACCAGACATTCATACTTTCGATCCTGCCGGAAATATTAGTGTTGTTAATAAGTGTTCCGCTGAAAGTGTAGCCTGCTTTGGCAAAAGTTACATTCATTCCGAAAGCAAATGCCCGGGCAATGGTATATAGTGTCTTATAGCCGTTATTTTGCATTGTTTTTTCCATTTGTTGAAGCAGTATTAAAGAAAGATTTTGACCCCGATAGTCTTCTAAGGTAGCAAAGTCGGTCATTTCACTGTTTTGAAATACCGAGTCTGTTTCGCTGGAGGCAAGTGCGATTAGTTGCCCTGAGAAAAATATGCCAAAATATATAATGTTGTCTTTCATAGTTTGAACTAGATAATCAGGATCATGTATAGGAAAGGGATAGGTTTCAAAGACCTGTTTATAGACCTGTGCCATTGCGAGCGTATCATCTGGCGATAAAATCTTTACCTGCATTCCCTGTGGTAAAGTCAAGTATGCTCCGGGGTTGTTTTTCGCTTTATCTTGCGCTGCAGCGAGTACTTGGTTTACAACTGTACGTTCCCGGATTACAGCCCGTTTTTCATCTAGGTATTTTCCCATAAAAACGTAATCTTCCCGTCCGTTTTTGAAGCGAGGAATCCGGGCTTCTCTTCGGTAACCTGCCTGAGAAAAAAGATTTTCCTCTATTTGGGGAATCTTAACGAAAATTTTTGTGTAACCGGCTTTAATTGCTAGTTGATCTAGTTTTGTTATAATTTGTGTTTGGTCTCTGGGATCATATTTCATTAGGTAGATTCGGTTATTTTCCTTCCCATGCTGAATGTGAGAATAACCTAAAGTTTCAATTACATCACTCATCGTTTCCATCTCCATTGTTTCGGAGTCTTCGTTCCAGATTTTCGGGCACTAAAGTAATATCTTCTTCATAGTCGTTTAACAGTTGGGCAATACCAATTGTCTTGTATTCTATTTCGTTTTCGTCAATCTTCAATTGAAGATTGCATTTGTCGCATTCTAAATCACATTCATTTTGTTCACAATAGACTGGCATTTTGTAAGTGCTGATGACGCCTTCATAGTTGCGCAGAACTACCTTATTGGTAGACCAGGAAAGCAAATAGTTGGGCATTAACGGTATTTTTCCGCCGCCACCTGGTGCGTCAATCACGTAGGTAGGAACTGCAAAACCGCTGGTGTGGCCACGCAAGTTTTCAATGATCTCGATACCTTTGCCTACATTGGTTCTGAAATGTTCCAGTCCTTCAGACAAATCACATTGATAGAGATAATAGGGACGGACTCTATTAGCTACCAGTTTATGTACCAAGGATTTCATAATGCGGGGACAGTCATTTACATCCCGTAACAAGACCGATTGGTTACCCAGCGGAATTCCTGCTTTGGCAAGTTTTTTTAAAGCTCTGCGGGAAGACCCGGTGATTTCGCTTGGATGGTTGAATTGTGTGTTTATCCATAGATTATCGTATTTTTCCAAAATCTTAATAAGATTATCCGTTATCCGATAGGGCAGAACAACCGGCATCCTTGAACCGATACGGATCACTTCGACATGAGGTATTTTAGATACTTCGGTTAGAATCCAGTCTAGGTATTCATCCGAAAGCATCAGAGGATCACCGCCGGAAAGCAAAACATCACGCACCTGCGGCGTATTCCTTATATATTCAATACCTTTTATAATATCATCTTTAGAAGGAATAGATTCAACATCGCCTACCTTGCGTTTGCGGGTGCAGTGGCGGCAATACATGGCACATACTTGGCTGACATAAAACAGTACCCGGTCAGGATAACGGTGAGTAATCCCGGTAACAGGGCTATCTTTGTCTTCATGCAAAGGATCGTCCATTTCCCAATCGGATAGCTTAAGTTCTATTGAATTAGGAAAACATTGTTTAAACACCGGATCATTCTCAGGATCATCGGTGTCTACTAACGATAAGTAATAAGGAGTCACAGCTAAAGGAAATTTATCAATGGTCTGTTGAAGTGCTCTCTTTTTTTCTTGTGAAAAGGTTATTCCAAGAATTCTCTCAACTGTCTCTACTTTGCGAATGGTATTTTTAATCTGCCATTTCCAGTCGTACCATTTAGTCATAAGTTTACTAGATATTTCTTCCTTGTTAACTCTGTCTTTGGTTAAGTTAATAGTTTCATGCATATAAAAATCCTTTCTTCATAGGGAAATACCCTGTATTTGTAAAGAGGAGAAAACTTGTCCTGTTGTCTTCGGGGTTTTTAGCTAACAATTCCATATGTGTTTCTTCTCGTAAGGCCTCAATTACTATTTTTGCTACAGTGTAAATTTTCTCCTATTATCTATACACTATTCTAAACACTATTCTAATTTATTGTAAATGTTTTTGTTTGTCTAATTTTCTGGTATCATTATAAAAACTTAAATAAGAGTTATGATACGTTATCTTTAATTGTATGTCAAAAAAATCCCAAACAGAGGCAAAAGATATGATTATATCACTACCCTCTATTTGATTATTAGCAATGAGATGGTAACTGCTTTATCCTCAGCAGCCAAGGCCGAGGTGGATATACGCATAATCACGCCTCACCATGGAGATAGCCTCCTACCCGATTAACCAAATACAATTTAATAAAGCTACCATTAGGCAGCAGCACAAGAGGTTTCTTCACGATTATGGAATAGGGTTTTATGGGATTATTCCAAATTAAATTTGATTAAATAATTCTGCCAAAATTCAGATAAAAAATAATTCTACATTTATTGGGATGCATGGGTGAATATGGAGTTGAAGTTGTTTCAATTGATGGGAAACGCTATGTTGTATCACTACCGATAGCATTAGGATCATTTGCAATCTGTTGCTTAACAAATGCCTGAAACTGTGTTACCCTATAGGCGTTGTTTATTTAATATTGAAGGAATAGAAGAAAGGAGTGGTTTCATGCCGATAGTTTGGCCCGAAATCCCTAATATCTTGATGTCCATCGTTTATGCAGTATTGATCCTAATCGTGGGGTGGATTGTAGTTAAAGTAATTACATCTAGTATCAAAAAACTGTTGAGCAACAACCGTTTTTTTCAGGAGAAATTATCTGTTCAGTTAGATGAAGAGCGTGCTGAGTCAACTGTTAAATTTATAACGAAGATCATTTATTACATACTCATGCTTTTTGTTTTGATTGCAGTCCTGCAAGCACTGAACCTTTCAGTAGTTACAGAACCATTGAATAAGTTGCTCAGCGTAATTTTTGCTTATCTGCCACAATTGTTTGGGGCAGGAGTACTGTTGTTTATAGCCTGGTTTATCGCTGCCATCCTCAAACAGGCTATTTTAATGTTATTTGGTAAGACTAAAATTGATGAAAAGCTTGATAAAGAGTTAGAGAACCAAGATAGGAATATCAAGCTTAGTTCTACTATTGCAGAATTAGTGTATTGGTCCGTTTTTATTCTTTTTCTCCCGGCGATCCTGAGTGCGCTATCTCTGGATGGACTGTTAACGCCGATTCAAAACGTGGTCAATGCAGCACTTATGTTTCTTCCCAAACTCTTTTCCGCAGGTTTGATCCTTCTTATTGGTTGGTTTATTGCGAAACTATGTAAAAAGATCGTGACTAATTTTCTCAAAGCTGTAAAGGTAGATGATTTCGGCAGCAAATCAGGATTGACCCAGGAAGGGCCTGGCAGAAGTCTGGCTGAGATACTGGGTATGGTGGTCTATGTAATCATCTTGATCCCGGTAGTCATATCTGCGTTAAATGCACTGGGTATTGAAAGTATCGCTCAACCGGCTACAGATATGCTTGGCGTTATATTTGCCTTTATTCCGGTACTGTTCTCAGCATTTATTATCGTTGCTTTTGCATATTTCATCGGAAAAATGGTAGGGGAGCTTGTAACCAATTTATTGGAAAGACTGGGATTTAATCGGATACTGCCATTAATAGGAATTAAAACAGAGCGTATCGATCTCTCCCGGCTGGCTGGTCAGTTAATCATAATTTTAGTTGTTCTGGTAGCATCCATGGAGGCTGCTAATTTGCTGGGCTTTGGTAGACTATCGGATCTAATCACGGAATTTATTGTCTTGGCAGGCAATGTCCTGGTGGGCTTGATTATTATTGGTGTCGGCCTGTACTTTGGCAATCTAGTTGCGGAACTGATCGAGAAATCAGCCGTGACGAATTCCCGTACTTTGGGTTTAACAGCCAAAATCAGTATATTGGTTTTGACGCTCACTATGGGCTTGAGTCAAATGGGTTTGGCTTCTGAAATTATTACTTTGGCTTTTGTTTTCTTAGCTGGAGCACTGGCCATAAGCTTTGCTATTGCTTTCGGTATTGGCGGCAGGGATTTAGCTGCCCGAAAATTAGAGGAAATTGATGAAAAAATGAAGAAGAGTGAATAAGGGGCTATCCCATAAGTCTAAACCTGTTATTACCCCACATGGTGGTAATATAGATTTTATGCATAAGCCCCAAAAAATAATCAATTGGGTATGGTGTGCCATGAACGTAGAGTGCCTTATCAATTTTTAGGACTATCCTTCTACATCAACCGTCAGGCTAGACTTGAATTCCACGGTGAATTTATCCTCGTAGATGTTGACCTTTTCAACTAGCCGCCTGATCAATTGCTTGAAACCTGCTCTCAAGGATAGAGAAGCTAACTTCTACTCGACCTTTTATCGGTGGGGATTTTATAAAGAAAAATCGTTTGTTTATCATACTGGCAAGTATCGTTTTATTTATTATACCCGGAGTAATCTGGTGGAATATGCCTACAAAATTCTTAAGGAATGTGTCCACTGAAAATATTGCAAGGATAGAATCCTTTAATGGAAGTACAGGGAACGGCTTTATTGTTGTAGATCCGGGCGATATTGCATATATTGTTAAGAATATTCAAGAGAAATCTATGAAAAAGCAGAAATTTTCGCTGGGTTATATGGGAACGATGTTTCGTTTAAAATTTTTTGATGAAGATGGTAAGAAGATAGATGAATTTATTGTTAACTATTACGATACAATCAGGAAAGATCCTTTTTTCTATCGTGTTGGAGAAGGCAGCTTGTGTGTTGATTATTTGAAAGAGCTCGAGAATCAGTTGGATAAATAGATTATAGTTTGTGTGGTAAATAATAAGCATAATCCCTAATCTATTCAGCAAGAAATAAACAAAGCTAGGCACTCTGTGCTGTAATTGTGTAGGGTGCCTTGCTTATTTTAAATTCTATTATTCAATATCCACCGTCAAGCTGGACTTGAATTCCACAGTAAATTTTTCCACGAGAGCACTTATCATTAAAATTTTGTAATATTAAGTCTAATATAATAATTATACTAAATTTTCTAGTAAGATATCTATATATATTATATGGAGGAGATTGGATGGCTTGGGATACTGCCGTTATGTTATAAGGGGGAATGGTGATTGTCTGATGAGATTAGAATAATTCAAGTATCATCTGAGATATTATAGTCACGATGTATTAAGCATTGACTAAGATTTCTTATATAGATTTAACGGGGTATTTAGTATGGGCTCGCGAAAAACAGTCGAGTTCTTTTTCTTTTGGGAATAGTCACATTTTGGTAAAAATACACACCTCATAAAACTTTTCGAAGCCAATCAAAATTTATATACAGAGTTTTCTATGGTCTAAAGGTGCAAATCTATCTCATCTACCATATTATACTATTAATTAGTATGGCAAGGAGGAAGTTATACATGAGAAGTTCGTCTGATGGATGTGCCCCTTTAGAAGACTGCGACACTAAAGCTACAGGGGACAGTTTCCAAAATGAGAATTGCGAAACTCAGGATACTGGAAATAGCTTATGTTCTTCAGCAGAGGCAACAAATTGCGATGCGAAGGCTATTGGTGAATGTTCGCATGCGGAAGGTTGTAAAACACGGGCAATTGGGAGTTGTTCACATGCTGAAGGTTCTTTTTCCATAGCTGTTAACACATGTTCCCATGCTGAAGGCGATTCTACAATTGCAGGTACAGACACCAGTGGTAAGGGAGCTCATGCCGAGGGCTGCAACACCCAGGCTTTAGGTGATTACTCACATGCGGAAGGCAGTACTACAATAGCCAGTGGCAAGGCAGCCCATGCTGAAGGTTTTGATACAAGAGCAAGTGGGACATATGCCCATGCCGAAGGTGAAAACACAACAGCCAGTGGATTTGATTCCCATGCTGAAGGTTTTGAAACAACAGCAAGTATATTCGCTGCCCATGCCGAAGGTCAATCCACAAAAGCTAGTGGAGTAGCTGCCCATGTCGAAGGTTTTGAAACAGCGGCGAGCGGATATTCTGCCCATGCCGAAGGTGAAGGCACAATAGCAAGTGGAGAAGGTTCCCATGCCGAAGGTATAAGCACAACAGCGAGCGGATATTCTGCCCATGCCGAAGGTCGAGTCTCAACAGCAAGCGGAAATACGGCCCATGCGGAGGGTTTTCATACAATAGCGAGTAGCGCTTTTTCACATGCTGAGGGTATCTTTACAATAGCAAGTGGGGAAGCCTCCCATGCCGAGGGTGGAGAGGTTGATGGTGGAGTGGTAACGGCCAGCGGCAGGGCAGCCCATGCTGAAGGTATTAAAACAACAGCAAGCGGCAGGGCAACCCATGCCGAAGGTGAAGCCACAACAGCAAACGGAAATTTTTCCCATGCCGAAGGTAATTTTACAAATATTAATGGGCACACCGGCGCCCATATTATGGGCAAGTTTGGAGACGCCGGCGCGGATTATTCCTGGTTTTTGGCGAACGGCACAAGTCCAAATAATAAAAGTATAGCAGCTAAAATACTAAATAATGGCAATGCTTGTTTCGCAGGTGCGTTAACTGCAGGTGGCGGCCCCGGTAGTTGTGTGGATTATGCAGAGATGTTTGAATCATTAGACGGGAAGCCCATCGACTGTGGTTACTTTGTTACTTTAAAAGGCGAGAAAATACGCAAAGCAAAGGCAAATGACAGTTATATTTTAGGAATCACCAGTGCTACTCCAGCAGTAATCGGTAACAGCGGGGAATTGAATTGGAAAAATAGATACATGACCGATAAATGGGGCAGAGTGCAATACCACGATGTATTTGTCCCGGCAGTGACAGATAAAGATGGAAAGGTCATCATCCCGGAACACACTGAAACTCAACCTGTTTTGAACCCTGATTGGGACAATACCAAAGAATATATTCCACGGTGTAAGCGGTGCGAATGGGTTGCTGTTGGTCTAATAGGACAAATCCTTGTAAGGGATGATGGAACGTGTAAAGAAGATGGATATTGTAAACCCAATGACGAAGGATTCGCAACAGCTTCTAGTGAAGGTTACAGGGTAATGAAGCGTACAGGGGAAAATCAAGTACTGGTTTTATTTAGATAAGTTTACAAAAACAATAAAAGAGAGATAATTGGGAAAACCAAGATTTTGGCTTTTCCCGGTACCGGGAAAAGCTCAGGGAGAACAAATACCCGGTACGGAACGATGTGCTACATGCCATCACCTTTCTTTTACCTGTGAATAACCATGATGGATAATATTCCCAAGCAGCAGGCAGTGTCCCCAACCTCGGCTATGATACCGGCAGAGTATACAGGGCCAATACCACGTACCGACTCCAATGGGTTAGCGAGCTTGGCCATATTTCGGTTAATCACATTCTCTATCTTACGGATGCTTTGCTCAAAGAATCGAATGTTGTTCATACTGGTCCCCAAAATCAGATTTACCGAATCTGTGAGCCTTGGTTGCAACCAATAAGATTCCCGGGAAATGCGTTTTAGCTCTTTGGCCTTGGCTACCAGGCTTTGGGCACCGATCAGGTGTTATCAAAGGTTTCTTTTTGCAGCAACACAGCTCCATCAGGTCCATGAAACAGGTCTTTGTACCGTTAAAATAACCGGGCCAGCACAACTTTTGATATAGATAAAACTGTTACCAAAACCGCCTAAGCCTCCCGTCTCGCCCGTTTAGCAACAGGATTCAGAAATTCAATAAACACACCCAGACCGGTATCCGTTTGACCTTGAGCCGCGCTGGAATAATTAGTTTCGATATACATCTGCTCCCTGATCCTCAATACGGCGAATGATCTTTTCCCGCACCCTTTCAGCTTCCCAAAAATCCAGCGCCAGATCACTTTCCCGGCTGGATGGCAGCTGCATCACGTGCATGGGTTTCATTTCTCCCAGCATTTCATACATTTTTCTTTTGCTGTCACCGGTCGTTTTGCCAATTAATATATGCGAGTTGTTAAAATACGGGCAGATACCGCTCAGCGCCAAACCATAGCTGGACTTAATCAAGGGACATAAATTCGTGGGCAGCTTTAATTCCGCATAGGCGATGGGTTCCTCAATGCCGCCACAAAGGCCCACTCCAATCGCACCGGCCGCCAAAATTAGCTCACTGGGCGTATAGGCACAAAACATACCCACCATCTTGGTGCCCTGCTCCTTAAATTGCTTGACTCGTGAAAAGCCAGTTTTTCTAGCTTCAAGATAATTCTCAAAATCATCCAGCATCTGTATCATAATTACCCTCAATCCCCTCTGTTTAGCAAAATACCTTCATTAAAATTAAATCCTTTGAATAACACACTAATTACTCTCTATTTTTATCAAGCTAACCAATCACATTGATCAAATTTTTAAAGCATAATCATATATTAATGCTGCTATTTTATCATAGTAATTAGTTATTTTTATAGGTAATTTAGTTTAATAGATTAATTTTGGTTAATGAAAAAAACTGCTCATAAACCTTTTGTTCAAGGTGTATCAAGGGCGTCTTGTGAAAAGCAGATTTTATTAGACCTTCATCATTAATAAAAACATCAAATTACAGGTATAAAGGTAATTCATGCTAGAATAAAGAAACTGACTAAGGCTATGGGGTTATGAAATTTTTTCAGAGGGGGGGGCTAATATTTTGTGTCCTGGAACGCCGTGCTTGAAATAACCAACAAGCCCGGTCAGTTATTATCTGGAGGAAAAGACAAATTTGGTTATTGATCTAGCGTAACAGGCGTAAAAAAGGTTACTAAGTCGGACATGAAGGTACTGTTTTTTTGATTTTATAAGGGGAATTAATTAAAGGAAGGAAGTAATTTATGAAGCGGTTTACTGTGCTTATTGGCTTGCTTTTTCTGCTAACCTTTACTTTGGTAGGCTGTGGCCAAAATCAACAGGCTAATATGCAAAATGAAGAAGAAATACCAGCGGTTAATCTGGGGTACATATTTACCAACCACCAAACACCATTACTTGTTGCCGCTAATAAAGGCGAAGCTTTCAAGGACATGGGTACATACCTGAAGGAGGTAGTGCCTAGAGAAAAATATGAACTTATGACAGATGGCAAAAAGTTGGCTGATATTAATCTAGTTGTAACAAAAAGTGGTTCTGAAACCACTACCCTCTTTGCCCAAGGTAATCTGGATGTTGCTTTGGGATCTGTCACTGCGTTTATCCAAGGAATAGACCAAAATGTTCCTATTAAAGTGCTTTGCCCGATTCAAACTGAAGGTATGGGGCTGGTTGTGCCGACGGATAGCCAAATCAATGATTGGAATTCCTTTGCCGCCTATGTAGAGGAAGCTGAGCAGCCGGTTAAAATTGGCTACCATTCTCCCACCAGCGGACCTAAAATTGTCTTTGAAGGTGCTCTGTATAAAGCTGGAATTAGTGCAACCCAAGACCCCAACGATATGAATGCGGAGGTATTGATGGTTGATCTTAAAGATACCGCCAATCTTAATTCGGCACTGACCAGCAAGCAAGTTGACGGTTGGGTTGGACCGGCCCCCTTTCCTGAGGTTGCTGTTACACAGGGTCTTGGTAAAGTAGCCCTGGAACTCAGGGACCTACCGCCTGAAGGGGAATGGTATGACTTCCCTTGCTGTGTAGTGGGAGCTCATCAAGACTT
Source organism: Desulfoscipio geothermicus (assembly GCA_016841905.1). Lineage (GTDB taxonomy): Bacteria > Bacillota > Desulfotomaculia > Desulfotomaculales > Desulfallaceae > Sporotomaculum > Sporotomaculum geothermicum_C. The sequence continues at coordinate 49,159 of JAENYF010000018.1, forward strand.
CATCGATCAAAATCCCCAAGTTACTGAAGCCATTGTAGAAATTATGACTAATGCTTCCGAGTGGTGCAACCAGAATAAAGATGAAGCAGGCACCATTACTGCCGAGTGGATTGGTATTCCCGTTGAGGCGGCAAAAGCCTCCACACTGGTATACAACACAGAACCCTCGGAGGAATGGATGTCTGGAGTTGGGGTTTACATTGACATTTTAAATGATATGGATAAGTTTAAAGGCCAGCTAAAGGACAAGACGCTGAATGACGATGTTCAAAAGTCGCTCTTCGACTTTAGTTTTGTAGAACGTTAATAAATATGAGTAGAGGTTCCCGGTGGTGATGCTATAGGGAACCTCTCTTATGAATCCCTGGGAGAGATAAATGAGTAAGAATGTTACCAATGTATGTATAATGATTATTTTACCAGTAGTATTTATAAATATCTGGTTTTATTTGGCTAAGTCTATCAATAATACTGTTATACTACCATCACCTGCAATGGTGCTACAATTACTGAGCCACCCTTCGGAAAACTTAATTAGTATGGGTTCACTTACCAATAACATATTTGTCAGCCTGCTGCGTGTGCTGGCCGGGTATTTATTAGCCGTCATCCTGGCCATACCTTTGGGTATACTGATGGGTTATTATGCAAAAATGTTTATATTGTTTAATACTTTTGTAGGTATATTTAGGCCGATACCACCACTGGCTTGGGTGCCCTTGGTTTTAGCCTGGTTTGGCATTAGCAGTTTTGCGACATTCACGGGTGTAGAAAGAGGAATCCTTTTTATTTATCTCAATAACTTAAAATTTTCAATGGTGTTTATTATTTTTATTGGTGCTTTTTATCCGGTGCTGACTAGTGCAATTTATGGTGTAAAAAACGTTAAGAAGACATTAATTGACTCGGCACGGGTACTAGGAGCCAGTGAGTCTGATATTTTTTTTAAGATTTTAATCCCTGCGGCTGAACCATCAATAGTTAACGGAATGAGAATTGGGTTGGGGGTAGCTTGGATGTGCCTGGTATCGGCTGAGATGTTACCGGGTAGTTTGTCAGGCATAGGCTATCTGATAACTCATGCCTATACAATTGCCAGGACAGACGTTGTTATTGCAGGCATGATTTGTATAGGTGTGGTAGGGGCACTCATGGATATGTTTTTTCGGATTTTTGAGGATAAAAAGTTTAAATGGCAGCGTTTAATAAGGTAGGGAAATTTATTGATAACGGATACAATTATTAAAATTAATCAACTAAACAAAACTTATCATACAGAACTGGGCAAACAAATTAAAGCTATTGAGAATTTCAACCTTGATATCAATATTAATAATTTCATTTGTATAGTAGGCCCGTCCGGCTGTGGTAAATCCACCTTGCTTAGGATTATCGCCGGTCTTGATAGTGCTAGTTCAGGCCTTGTTTCCTTCCAGGGGCAGGCTATCTCCAAGCCCTCAAGGGACATTGGTATGGTATTTCAGGAATACTCTCTACTGCCCTGGCGAACGGTTATTGATAATGTATCCCTAGGTCTTGAGTTTAATCGACTTGCTAAGCAGGAGAGACTTGAAGTAGCCGGCAGTTTTCTCAAAATGGTAGGTCTTGAGGATTATGCCAAGGCCTACCCATACGAATTATCCGGGGGTATGCAGCAGCGTGTGGCCATTGCTCGTGCATTAGCGAATAACCCACAGGTGTTGTTAATGGATGAGCCCTTTGGCGCTCTTGATGCTCACACCAGAATATTGATGCAAAAGGAACTCCTTTCTATTTGGGAAAAGAATATGAAAACCATTGTTTTTGTAACTCATAGTGTTGATGAGGCCATTTATCTGGCGGATACCATTATAGTAATGTCTTCTCATCCCGGCGGGGTTAAGGAAGTCATAAATGTAAACATGTCAAGACCTAGAGATCGAGCTAACCCTATTTATGCACAGCTGGCTTCACAAATACTATTAATGTTGGAAGAAGAAGTTACTAAAGTAAAGTAAACGAAAAAAGTCTTACTACTTACATATCCAACGCAGTGAGGTAAGCAGATAAAAAAGCCTGTATTCATAATGAACCTCAGGCTTTTTTGTCAAATACTTTTAATTATAGAGGATTAATGAAATTTGTATGGGAGGTTTTATATATTGCGTCCTGAAACAATGAGAATCGTCGATGACTTGCGTGATCAAAATATTCTTAACTTGGAGCATGCCAAAAGGGAAAATCAGAAAATCGTGGGTATGTACTGTGCTTATTCCCCCAAGGAGCTGGTGCTGGCTGCCGGGGCGTTGCCGGTTAGCCTGTGCGGCACCAGGCAGGAACCCATTGCCGCGGCGGAAAAGATACTGCCCCGCAATATATGCCCGCTTATTAAATCCAGCTTTGGCTTTGCCATCACGGATACCTGTCCCTATTTCCGCATGTCCGACTATGTGATTGCCGAAACTACCTGTGACGGCAAAAAAAAGATGTATGAAATACTCAAGGATTATAAGCCGATGCACGTGCTGCACCTGCCCCAGGGAACCAACCGGCCGGGGGCGTTAAAATGGTGGACTGATGAGCTGTATTTGCTTAAGGATCAGTTGGAGGAAAACCTGGGGGTAGAGATCAGCCGGGAGAGCTTAAGAGAGGCTGTTAAGCTGGTCAATAAAGAGCGTTTGGCCATGCGCAAGCTGCACGAGCTGAATAAAGTCGACCCGGCCCCGCTCAGCGGCATGGATATGCTGACCTCCCTTTGGATGAAGGGCTTTAATGTTGACGTGGAAGAGGGTATTGAGTTAATCAGCCAGCTGGCCGAGGAAGTAGAGGAAATCGCCCGCCAAGGGGCGTCTCCCTTTGCGGCGGGTACCCCGCGGATCTTGTTGACCGGCTGCCCGGTGGGCATGGGTTCGGAAAAGGTACTGAGGCTATTGGAGGAGTGCGGCGGCAGCGTGGTTTGCCTGGAAAACTGCAGTGGCTTTAAAGCAGTAGATACATTGGTTGATGAAGATGAAGCCAGGGACCCCATCGAGGCCATTGCTGAAAAATATTTGCAGATACCCTGCTCTTGCATTTCGCCCAATGAGGGCAGATTTGATTTGATTGACAAGATGATTGATGAGTATCATGTGGACGGGTTGGTGGATTTAACCTGGCAAGCTTGCCATACCTATAACGTGGAGGGCGAATTGCTTAACCAGTATGTCAAGGAGAAATATGATCTGCCCTATCTACATTTGGAAACGGACTATTCTACCTCCGACCTGCAGCAGCTGCAAACCAGAATCGGCGCTTTTATCGAACTGCTTAATAATAGGAGAAAAGCATAGCCATGATTACAGTGGGCATTGATGTAGGTTCCATGACCGCCAAGGCAGTGCTGCTCAACGATAACGAATGGCTAAGCGTAATCAGGCCCACTGGCTGCAGCCCCAGGCAATCCGCCCGGGAGGCCTTTGATGAGCTTTTACAGGAGGTCGGCATAAGTACCGGGGAAATCAGCCACATTACAGGCACCGGCTATGGCCGTATAGCGCTGGACTTTATTGATAACGCCGTGACAGAAATAACCTGCCACGCTAGGGGCGCTCATTATCTGGTGGAAGGGACGGACCTGGTTATTGATATCGGCGGGCAGGACAGCAAGGTGATCAGGACGGACGGGCAGGGTAATGTGATCGATTTTGCTATGAATGACAAATGTGCTGCGGGAACCGGGCGGTTCCTGCAAGTGATGGCGTCCGCGCTGGGTGCGGACGTCAGTGAACTGGCTGTGCTGTCTAGAGGTGCAGAGCCGGTGGAAATAAGCAATATGTGCACTGTTTTTGCTGAGTCTGAGGTAGTCAGTCTGCTGGCCCAGGGTGTCGCCAAAGAGAATATTATTGCCGGCATTCACCGCTCGGTGGCCCGCCGGGTGGCGGCAATGGCAGGCAGGCTGGGGACCGGCAGCAAGGTAACCTTTACCGGCGGTGTGGCCAGAAATGCCGGAGTTAAAGAATTCCTGGCCGAGGAACTGGGAGCGGAGATAAATGTTGTGTCGGCGTCTCAGCTGGCTGGGGCCCTTGGGGCAGCCCTGTTGGCCAGGGAAATGGCCAAGATTAGTTTAAGGAGGCTTGACTATGGCTAAGGTGCAGGTGGAGTTTATCAATACCTGACCCAGTTGTGATGAACATGCCCGGGTGCTCAGGCATGCTGCCGCAAAATACAGAGATGTTGTGGAGGTCAGTATTTATTACGCGGGTAAAGATATGGGTTACCTGAAAAAATACGGCATGGTAACCAGAGGTACCATGATTATTAACAGCAGAAAAAAAATATGATATTCTCTCAAGGGCGGTCATTGAAAAAGCTATCGAAGATGCAGTTAGGGGCAGTGCATAGTTATGGTGGAACTAATTAACCGGATAATTTACCTTGCCGTTGATATCCTTAACGGTGCTTCAGTTTGGCTGGTCGCCAGCTTTATCCTGGCCGGTTTGCTGCACAACGTGTTAAGCCCGGATAGGCTGCAGCGGATGCTGGGAAATACCAAAACCTCATCCATAATTAAGGCCACCCTATCGGGTATGCTGCTGCCCATGTGCAGCTGCGGGGTGATTCCCCCTGGCGCTGGGGTTGTATTATTCCGGTGCCTATCTTGGCCCGACCCTGGCCTTTATGACGGCCACCCCCATCATTAACCCCGCCGCTATACTGTTGGCCTACGGTTTTCTGGGGCCTCAGATTGCGACCATTTACCTGGTGGCCGGGTTTGTCATCCCGATGTTTATTGGCCTTGCCGGCAACAAACTGGCGGGGCCGGAGCTGCGCGCCCCCGGTATCCAAACGGAATTTAAATTGGTGCAGCTGGAGTCCGGGACTGCGGATAGCTTGTCGCATAAGCTGCGCGCCGGTCTGGAGTGGGGCTTTTTGGATATGGGGGTTTCTCCTTTTGAAAGGCACTGAAATGGGCCAGCGGTTGCAACAAATCCATGAAAAGACCGGGATGCTGCTCATAGCGTGCGACCAGTGTGCTATAGAAAGAAATATAGAAAATGATCTGGTGCCCGGGGCGGCGATAGGGTGCTTCCTTCAGCTATACACCGCTTTGGCCGGGGTCGCTCTAGATCAGATAATCACCTTGTAATTAGATAGGTGGTACCTTTTTCTTCCATTATAAAATCAAATAAATGCCGGTTGAGGTGGGTGTGACTACCTTGACCGGCTTATTTTTATCTAACAAAGCCATAACAACTCATTGATAAACCGCAAAAGAAAACGGCACGGCGCAATTATGGTAATGCCTGACAGGAACCGACAACACCACTCCCCCGGGTTTAAATAGCCTCACTTTATCAGAACTGCCGATTAAGCACTCTACATAGCTTCGCCACTTTTAACGAAAGTATTGAGCGAGACAAGTGCCAGAATAGATGAAACAAATATTTTTCAAGGAGATTAAAAATGTAATTGACTGGGAAGGCTTGAAATTGGCGATTAATCTGCATTTCTTGGAGGTGCAGAAAATGAGATTTACTATTAGGCTTGAAAAAATGTGGTTTAATTAATTTGGAGGTAAGATTAGATGATTATAAAATTTGATCCAAATAACGTCGTTATAAAACTCTGTTTGAGTGGGATGAACTTGGAAGATAACGGAAACATTGAAGATGCAACTACGATGTTTCATAAAGCATGGAATGAAGCAACAAATGATTATGAAAAATTTATTGCAGCTTATCATTTAGCTCGTCAACAAAAGAGTATTACAGAAAAATTGAAATGGATGGAAACATCTTTACACTGTGCACTAAATATAAATGATGAAAATGTTAAGAGTACATACTCAACGTTATATTTAAACATTGCCAAATGTTATGAGGAGTTGGGTGATTCTGATAATGCAAAAAGAAATTATGAATTGTCAAATTCATTTAAGGGTGCGCCTTGTGATGAAGGGCCATTTTATCATGGGACAAAGGCTGATTTGCAGGTGGGTGATTTACTGACAGCGGGTGGAATTTCAAATTACAAACCTGAGCTTAAAATGAATCACATTTATTTCACAGCTAATACCAATGGCGCAGGACTTGCAGCGGCATTAGCAAAAGGAGAAGGAAGAGAACGCGTTTATATAATAGAACCAACAGGTGAATTTGAAAACGACCCAAATGTTACTGACAAAAAATCCCCGGGTAACTTAACACGATCTTATCGCTCACAAGAACCTTTAAGAATTATTGGTGAAGAAACAGAGTGGGCGAAACTGACAACTACGGAGCGACGTGAATGGCACGAAAATTTAGCCAAAAACAAGGGCGAAATTATTAACTGAACGCATGTAGTGCAACCGGCATGGCTTAACCTGGGGCACCTTTATGCATCTAGCGATTTTTTTGGTAAATTAAAAAATAGCTTAATATGGTGTTTCCGATAATGTGTCACCTCAGCGAGGGACTGACGCAGGTTGGATGTGGACTTGAAATTAGGTATCTAGGCGTTTAATAGGACTACAAAATCATTCATAAAATATGTAAAATGAAAGGATGACTATAATGGGTAATTTTAAAGTGGAGCATAAAAGCCCTGATGGTATGCACAAATCATATAGAACCTTGTTTCAACAGCTCAAGCTAGACAGAATCACGTTTTTTGCGTAAACAAAGGGAAGATGGCATAATTGGCAAGGGGGTGTCTTGTATGCTGGAAAGGACAAACGACTTGCGCTATAATGTGAAAGAAAATGACATGTTGGGATATGCTGGTTTCATCCGGGCGTTTACTGCGTAAGAGTGAAAAGGGAGATTTTATGAATAAAAAAGAAATTGTAACTAAGGAAAATCTAATAGAAGTATTGGATTTATTAGATAATATGAAAATGAGATATTGGATAGATGGCGGCTGGGGAGTAGATATTTTACTTGGAAAGCAAAACAGAGAACATCGAGATATTGACGTTGATTTTGATGGAGAGTTTACGGAAACTTTATTGAATAAATTGAAAGAAAAAGGTTATATAATCACAACTGATTGGAGTCCTTCACGCATTGAACTACATCACCTAGAACTTGGCTATTTAGATATTCACCCCTTGATAATCAATGAAGATGGAAGTGCTCGGCAGGCTGATCCGCACGGTGGCTGGTATGAGTTTGAAGCAAAATGGTTTTCGACTGCATTGTTTGAAGGTCGGATTATTCCTTGTATTTCTGCTGAAGCTCAAAAATTATTTCATAGTGGATACGAGCTTAGAGAAGTTGATAAAATTGATATAAAGAATCTTGATAGTCTCATTACAGAGTAGTGGATTAATTAGTGTTATTGATATGCTCCCGTCCACCAGCAAAAGAACCGGCGTATACACCGCAGGAAATGAAAAATATGTTAAGATACAAAAGGTAGCTATTTTTAAATATTTACCTGTCTGGTAACTGGTATATAAAATGCAAGGAGAAAGGAGTCAGCTATTCAATGAGTTGTCCGTCAGGATCTAAACCACCAAGCCAAATAATCCGCGATACTATTGGGAAGAAAAAATCTACCCTTACAGTTGAGGATTTAATCAATGCTTTCGGTTCTCAAAGTTTTGGCTTGATGTTTATAGTTATGGCGTTACCGTTAACTATCCCCTTACCTCCAGGCATAGGTTTTATTCCGGCAGCACTACTTTGCGTTTGGTCCTTTCAGAGAATGTTAGGGGGAACCACTTTGTGGGTACCTAAAGCAATTGGTAAACGGGAGATATCCCAGTCGCTTATCAGTAAAATTGATGCTAAAGCGCTACCTTTGTGTGCAAGATTAGAAAGGTATTTTTTAAATTGCGGCCGACTAAATTTGCTTAAAGAATCAGAGATTCGATTGTCATCGTTGGCTGTAATGTTCATGAGCATGCTAATTATGTTGCCCACCCCATTTTTGAATACCATTCCTGCTATAATTATAATCCTGATGGGGTTAACGATCTTAAACAGCAACCGTAGATTACTCTGGATTAATATGAGCTTTAGCTTATTAGCGTTGGGTTTTATCGGCTCTACTTTATACGTCGGATCGGAATTATTGCTTGACGAGATTAGTGATTTTTTACAGGCAAACCCAATACTTTTAGATTAAAAGGCTTGACACAAGGTGGACGGTTCGTTTCCTTGTGTCTCTTTGGACACATTGCCGACTAAATGTAGTGTTAAATTATCGGAGGTTTATAAATGAACAAAATGATTAAGATTAGGAATGAAAAAGAAACAGATTATGAGAGAGTAGAAGAAATCACAAGGAAAGCTTTTTGGAATTTATATATTCCGGGATGCATTGAACACTATTTAGTTCATGTTATGCGATCCCACAAAGACTTTCTGCCGGAGTTGGCTCTGGTGATTGAAGTTGATAATCAGATCATCGGGAATATCATGTATACGAAAACAAAACTAATTGATGAGTCTGGGGAAGAAAAAGACATCCTTACTTTCGGTCCAGTTTGCATTTTGCCAGAATATCAGAGAAAGGGGTATGGGAAAAAACTAATGGAGTATTCCTTTGAACAGGCGGCCGCACTTGATTATGATGTGATTGTAATATTTGGAAATCCGAATAATTATGTAAGCCGCGGTTTTAAGAGTTGCAAAAAGTACAATGTCTGTCTTGAGAATGGGACATATCCGGCGGCAATGATGGTAAAAGAACTCAAACCAGATGCCTTGGACGGAAGAAAATTGGTTTACTATCAAAGTCCTGTATTTGAGATAGATGAACAAGAAGCTGGGCGTTTTGACGAGGGTTTAGAAAGCCTGGAGAAAAAATACCAGCCAAGTCAGGAAGAATTTTTTATTCACAGCCATTTTATTATACAGTGAGTTTCCTTTAGTGGTAAAGGATAAGCTACAACTTCAAATATGTCAATAAACCTGAAATTACGGAGGTTTTGCGCAAGAGCGTGATAGGCATTGTATCTGTAAACAACAAGTGTCGAGAATCGGTAATGAGCGCAATTGCCTAGACCGAAAAAAGCGAATATTATTTTCAGCAGACTTTAATTATAAGTCTGCAATTTATTGTTACAAAATGCAATATATAATTTACATTAAGCAATATATGTATTACTATATGCAATGTAAGGGAGGCGGAGTATGAAAAACAAGCGCATGAAAATAGCACGTATTGAATGCGATATGAAACAAGAAGATTTGGCGAGAAAAGTCGGTGTAACAAGGCAAACAATCGGATTAATAGAAGCGGGTGATTATAATCCAACACTTAATCTTTGCATAGCGATTTGCAAAGCATTGGGCAAAACACTAAATGACTTATTTTGGGGGGAGCAACAATGAAAAAAGTAAACATTCAAGATGAGAGAATAATTTTTCAAAAAAGAAAGATAGGAAGCGATGCTTTTTTAATTATATATTTCGGATTGATTGCCTCTATCCTAATTCAGCAATTTTTGTTTGGTGCTCCATTTTCTCAGTACGCTGCGGAATTCATTCTTTTTATGGTGGCAGCAATTTATGTTGTGGGCAGAAGCATTATTATGGGCAATAATCTTTATGATAACAGTATCAATGGACAAAAAATGGTTGTAATAAATAGTGTTGTTTGCGGTCTTACCATTACGGCTGTCACGATCACGCTTAATACTATAAATCTTGGCTTGGAGAAAATGGGAGGAACAACTGGTATTGCAATAACTGCTCTTGCTACTTTTTCTTGTGGAGTACTTGCCTCATTTATTTAAGCAATTTGCATAATTGCTGTAGCATAAAATTCAATGCCAAAATTAGA
>JAENYF010000019.1 GCA_016841905.1 Desulfoscipio geothermicus
AATTCCCGCCCCAGCTCGCCGGCCACTTCTTCGGAGTTACCCCGCAGTGAATAGCCCTCTTCCTCGAAGGTGTCATAAGGGTATTTGGTGGCTACATGGCGCAGTGCGGTTTCACTTTGTATTTCCACAAATTCCTCATAATCATCAACGTCAAAAACTGCTCTGGCGGAATCAACCACTTTGAAAACCACTACGGCGGCGATCTCTACCGGATTGCCCTCCACATCGTTGACCTTTAAAGTTTTACTGTTAAAATTACGCACCCGCAAAGAAACCTTTTTGCGCGCGGACAGGGGTATGGTCATCCAGATGCCGCTATCCCGTACACTGCCCATGTAGCGCCCGAAAAATGTCAGCACCTTGGCTTGGTTTGGCTGCACAACGGTAATACCGGAGAACAACAAAATGGACACGATAAGTAAAAGTATGCCGATTATAATTGAGCCGCTGATAAGCAGTAAAACCGCTGTGATGGTAAGTAGAAGTGTTATGGCCAGGGCTAGAAAACCGTTAAACATCCAGGTCTTTTTCTCTTTCATGAATAGCGCCCCTCTCTTTATGATTTTATTTTGATGTATGTATGATATCATATTTGGGGCTTTGTGTAAATGCATTATCAGGACTGGGGAAACTTACCGGCTCCTCCTTTGACTATTGCGACAAGAGAAGCTATAATATAAACTGTTGTAATAAGCTTTAAGGGAGGATTATTAAAAAATGACACATTCCATAAGAATGCGTTTCCCAACTTTGAACCAGTAATTGAATACGGTCAAAGGCTCTGTTTGTGTATGCAGAGTAAATGGGATTAGTCTGTCCTTTCTTAATAATCTTCTTTTCAAATACAAGCATGGTGATGTGAAGAAAGGCGGATCGTTCTGTCTTTCTTTTTTTGTGTAAACCCTTTTTTGCTTTGGCAAAAGGGTTTATTTAGGGACAGCTATCGGCGCTTAAACCTAAAAAAGGTCGATTATATTTCCTATACTCTGAATCACAGGCAAATTGTCTGTGGTTTTTTATTTTCTTTTTAAAGCCGTGCAATCAAAGCCAACCATATTTATACAAGGAGGAATTTTTATGTATATCGTCTTCATGTAATCCTTCCTGATTAAATCGCAGGGTTTTCTCTGCGAATAGGTAATCGAAAACATGCGATTTTAGACAGGAGGAAGAAAAATGGCATTATTAATCAAAGCGAAAGATGTTTATGTGGAATACACCGGACGTGACATTTTAAATATTGATGAATTAGAAATATATGATTATGACCGTATTGGTCTAATAGGAGAAAATGGTGCCGGAAAAAGCACCTTACTAAAAGTTCTTTTGGGCCATATAACTCCACCGGGATGTAAAATAAACCGGTTGGGTAGATTTGCATACATCCCGCAATTAGACGAAGTGATATTGCAAGAAATTAAAGATTATGCCCTTGTTAGTAAGTTGGGTGTTGAGCAGATAGAGACCGGGACTATGAGCGGTGGCGAGGAAACGAGACTCAAAATAGCCCGGGCGCTTTCAGAGCAGGTGCACGGTATTTTCGCCGATGAACCCACCTGCCACTTAGACCGTGAAGGTATAGACTTTTTAATCGGACAGTTAATTTATTTTTCCGGTGCTTTACTAATTATCAGCCATGACCGTTATTTTCTTGATCAGGTGGTAAATAAAATATGGGAACTAAAGGACGGAAAAATCACGGAATACTGGGGCAACTATTCCGATTATCTAAATCAGAAAGAGGAGGAACGCCAAAGCCAGGCGGCCAAATATTGCCAAATTGCTGCCGAACGTGAGCGACTGGAACAGGCTGCTGAGGAAAAGCGAAAACAGGCACGTAAAATAGAGCAGAAAGCGAAGGGATCTGCCAGGAAAAACAGTTCTCAAAGCAGTGGCCGTCTGGGACATCAGAAAACAATGGGTAGTAAGCAAAAGACCTTGTATAATGCTGTTAAGTCTATGGAGCATCGGATTGCAGCCCTGGGGGATGTGGAAGTGCTGGAAAACATGCGTACAATTCGTTTCCGGCAGAGTAAGGCATTGGCGCTTCATAACCCATACCCGATAACCGCTGCGGAAATTAGCAAAAGGTTTGGCAGTAAGGTGTTGTTTGAAAAAGCATCATTTAGCATCCCGTTGGGAGCAAAGGTGGCTTTGACCGGCGGTAATGGTACGGGAAAAACAACCTTATTTCAAATGATTTTAAACCATGAAAAGGGTATTTCAATTTCTCCAAAGGCTGAGATAGGTTATTTTGCCCAAAATGGTTACAAGTACAGCGGTAATCAAGGGGTTATGGAATTTATGCAGGAGGAATGTGATTACCAGGTTCATGAAATTCGTGCGGTGATGGCCTCCCTGGGGTTTTCTGCTAATGACATTCGTAAAGCATTGTCTGTACTAAGTGGTGGTGAAATTATTAAGCTGCAGTTAGCTAAGATGTTATTGGGCCGTTATAATATTTTACTGATGGATGAGCCCAGTAACTTCCTTGATTTGCCAAGCGTGGAAGCGTTGGAAACATTGATGAAAAATTATGAGGGGACGATTTTATTTATCTCCCATGATAAAAGGCTTTTAGACAATGTTGCAGATTTAGTGTATGAAATACAGCAGGGGCAAATTGTGCAAATATAATAGTAACCAGTTTAACCATAGCAAGGGGAAGTTTTCTGTGACATGCTATCATATGGGAATCTTCCCCTTAGCTGTACCGCATGGTAATGTTGATTTACAGTTTACTATGTTTTTTGTAAATATGTAAAGGAAATTGTGACCATTTAGCGAATTATACCACTATCACTTAGTGTCAGCATCCTTGTAGATGCTGGCTATTTTTTTAAGCGATTATAGTGGCTATCCAACAAGGTTGACCGGGTGACCGGATAGGTGATGTTGTCCTTGTCGGTTACAAATCAGTTATTCTCTATACGGTATACTAACCTTTATTGGTATAGGAGAAGTAATAGTGCAAAATAGGTACGTTGGGGATATAGGGGATTTTGGGAAATATGCTTTATTAAGAAGTTTAGCAAGAACTCGTTTAACTTTAGGTGTAAACTGGTACTTGACTCCCGACGAAAAACATAATTTTGACGGTAAACACATTTCATATTTACAAAAGAATAGCTATAGTGTTTATGATGATGAGCTCTATTATATTTTGAAAAATATCGTCGACAACAACAAAAGAAATGTATTAAGTGTACAGCAATCTACGATTCTACCAGGGAATACCGTTTTTTTTGACAGGATATTGGATTTAACCGGTGAGCCTAACTACTTAAAGCGTGGTATGCTTAGGCAGTCTTGGCATAATTCCGCATTAAATACAGTGAAAGATTGCGATATAGTCTTTCTGGACCCAGATAACGGTTTGCAAGTCAAGAGCGTTTCACTGACGGTAAAGAAAGGCAATAAGTATATTGGATTGAATGAGATTAAAGATTATTACAGACTTGGTAAGAGTATTATTTTCTACAACCACAGAGAGCGTAAACTAGAGGAAGTGTACCTAAATAAATTCAAGAAGTTAAAGCTTGACCCGGCTTTTAAAGGTGCTGAGTGGTTCGGCTTAAAATTTTCTCGGGGTACAATAAGAGATTATATTTTTGTACTTCAGCCCAAACACTTATCTTTAGTAAAAACACAATGCAAAGCGCTACTCAACACTGCGTGGAAAGAGAACTTTTCATTACTGTGTTTTTGAGCGACAATACATAGAACGCGAGGTTATGATGGCAACCATTTATGAAAGATATCTGAGAATGGATATTGATGGTTCCCGCATTGGCTTGGAGCGTGGCGAGAGCAAAAGCGACTACTTCTGCACACCCAAGGGTGAGAAAGTGATTGGCTGGACCGGTGTGGATGGTATCCATTATTGCTTCGTGCGTGGCTTTGGCGAGATGGTGTTTGCCATCAGCCCGACGAACACACCGGGAAACTATGTGCATCCGGTAGCAAGAGATTTTATGGACTTCCTGCGGCTCTTGCTGGCTTGCGGTGATGCTGCGGCACTGGAGCAGGTGCACTGTTGGGATCAGGCGCAGTTTGACACCTTCCTGCAGGCCAATCCTCTTACCGCTGAACAGCAGACCGTGCTGGAGACCATTCGGGAGGAGCTGTTGCTCGCGCCTATGGAGCAGCCTTTCGCTTATATCAAAGAGCTGCAGGCCGAGTTTGATTACAGTCGCATCAAATATACGGAAGATTACTATGAGTGGGTTCCTGTCGAGCCGAAGATACCCGAATGGAAGGTTTACTTTGACGGCAATTTTTGGGGGCATCATGGCCGTGAAAAAGCCGGCAAGGAAATTACTCCTGATAAGCGGTTTATCTGGAACGATGAAGTCTGGTATATTCCGGCGATTTACATCTGCGGTAAAGGCTTGGTCGTGGACTTTTGCGTACAGGTTCCAACTGAGCACATTCGTTCCTTTATGGACAAGTGGAATCTCTCTATTGAGAAAGATGGAGCCGACTTTACCGATGAACAGCAGATGCAAATCGATGCAGAAAATCCGCTGACCATTAATATAAATGCTGAGGTTATGTTGAATGGAACTGTCCTTTCATTCTCTCATGGCTGCGGTGTGTCATGGAATCCCTGTTTCCCAGAGGGCAACGGCCTTGAGGCCAAGAGCGCGACCCAGCATTATGGCCTTGATCCTGCCTATGGCTGGGCAATCCGGCGTGCTGCTTTTCCTTGGACGAAGAAACACAAACCGCCGATCACGACGCTCAGCGTAACGCTGATGCAAGAGCCTGTCGCTATGTCGGGACCGCATTTCCATGTATCAGCTCCTGGTGAGCGCATCGCGTTTACACACCCGACCACCGGCGCACGGCATACGCTGACCGTTCAGGAATATGAGCGGCAGGAAATGTCCCGTGAGCATTTTGTCAGCCAAAATCAAGACTTCCCGACGCACTATACTGTGATGCGTTATACGCTCTCACCGGATCTGCCCGATAGTGCATTCACTGTTAGTGATTGCGTTCGTTCCGACCAACCCCGCCAGAAGCGCACTTATCCCTATGAGCCGCAGGCATCTGGCGGTGTTTGCATCGGTATCATTGGCGGTGCAGATGGTCCGACTGCCATCATTGCTGGCGGCAGTGGCCAAGGCCGGCTCCATGTAGCCTGCTCCGCATTACACTTTGAGCCGGTGGACGAAGTGGAGTGGCGCCTGGTGTTTTATGAAAAAAGACGCCAGGATGTTACGGTGGAACTGATATAAACCTGATTACTAAGGGGTTATGAGCATATTATCGACCTCCTTGGCAGGCTATGTCTTCAATTATGTTACCACTTGAAGCCAAAACATTTGTTGGATATGATGGAAAGAGAAGAACAAATGTTGGGATGGGGATTAATGTTATGAAAAAAGGGCAGGAAAATCAAGCAGAATTTGTTCAACATCAAAAGAGGGGAGATGACAATGACAGCCTCCCATCAATCAGATTTCTTGAAGATATAGCCTGCGAGTACAATAATGAAGACATCGAGGCCAACTTTGCCGAAACGCTCGAAGAACGCCGATGCGAACGATACCGATCGGCCGATGAATCGGCCCTCAGAACCGACAGTGTACATATCGATTTCACATGCATCGACAGAGTACCGGACGGCAGGTTCCATACGGAGGTTGATGGCGCGCGCTTCGAGTGCTTTTACCATGCAAGCGAATACGATTACCTATACGTTGTGTTGGATATCATGCGCGATGACAAGACAATCGCGCATGGACCACTACCCCGCTTTCATAAGTGGACCTGGAGCACGTTTCTGAAAGGACATCTGCTAAGCATCGAAGACCCGATGTACTTTGAGTCGGACATCCCTGTCGGCTGGTTCTACGGCACGCATGAAAGAGACTACCGCGACGCGACGACGAAACTTGTCACAAGCGTGGCGCGATGCCTCGACATCCCCAACGAGCGGATTATCTTTTATTCAATCTCATCAGGAGGCACATCGGGTTTGTTCACCGCTGCGAAAATCCCCGGCAGTGTTGCAATAGCATCGAATCCCCAACTTGACCTCACGCGTTTTCTCCCCAGCGCACTCGCCAGATTTAAAGAGTGTACGGGAATAGATCTTGACTATGAAAAGCAACATGGAGATGTAAGGAGGGTCGATTTCGCGCAAACTTTTTCCACGGATAGCCCTTCCAAGTACCTGGTTATTGTAAATTGCCGTTCGAAGATGGATTTCAACGACCAACTTATCCCTTTCTGCCAAGCGCTCGGCATAACCCCCCGTTATGGTCTGCAACGGGTGGGGAACTTGATTATCTGGGTAATTGATGCCCCTGGTCCGCACCCTCACCTACGCTATGAAAGCAAGACT
Organism: Desulfoscipio geothermicus; assembly: GCA_016841905.1. GTDB lineage: Bacteria > Bacillota > Desulfotomaculia > Desulfotomaculales > Desulfallaceae > Sporotomaculum > Sporotomaculum geothermicum_C. The sequence continues at coordinate 6,356 of JAENYF010000019.1, forward strand.
ATGTATTTTGCCATCGATTTCCTTGCAAAAACATTAGCGGATGGTGGCGATACTGATCGGCTCAAGCCGCTCTACATCCTGTTTAGCGAGTTCTGGCATGAGAAGGCGGGGCTGATTGCCGGGGACCCTGTATGCCTAGCCGACGCGGACCCGCAGGCAGCCCTCTGGCTTGGCGGCAATAGATAAAACACACAGATAAAAAGGAATTTGAACACAAAGGAGCAGAAAATGGATATTGATATAGACACTTGGATAAAAGGATATTTAGACGAGCTGAAATCTCTGTTCGGTTCTAACCTGCTGTTTGTCGGGCTTCAGGGAAGTTATGGTCGGGGTGAAGCAACGGACAGCAGCGACATTGATGTAGTTGTCATACTTGACTATGCGACTTCAGGAGATCTAAAAGCATACAGCGCTATGCTGGACACACTTCCGAACAGGGAGAAAGTGTGTGGGTTTATCTCCGGTCGGCAGGAGTTAATAAATTGGGAACGTTCCGAGCTGTTCCAGTTCTATCATGACACCACGCCGGTTTTCGGTAGCATTGATTTTCTGCTGCCGCTGATCGGTAAGGAGGATATCCACCGTGCCGTCCGGATCGGGGCCTGCAACATCTATCACATGTGTGGCCACAACATGGTGCATGAGAAAGACGCGGAGATATTGAGAGCTCTTTATAAATCAGCCGCCTTCACCGTGCAGGCAATCTATTACGACCAAACGGGAACCTACATAAAGCAAAAGGCCGAGCTTATCCCCGTGCTGCAACCACAGGAACGGGAGATTTTGCAGACCGGCATTACGTTTATGAAACAGCCGAATATGGCGCAGACTGAGTTTGAACGACTCTCTAAGCTGCTGTTCAATTGGGCAGCGGGGTTGATTATCAAGTACAAAACCGAGTTAAATTGAGCGAAGAACAGGAATTTGCCATTGCACATTGTGCAAAAGGCTAGCTCTTGACACAGGAGAACCGTCCCCCCGTGTCGACGTGTCGACACCCCCGTGTCGAGGAATAATCATGTTTAAATTAAGAAAAGATATTGCTAACGTTATAAAACTATATGGTGTTAAAGATTTACTAACTATTAAATGCTTGAGTTTAGCGCTTATTATCTTGGAGGTAACTAAAATGATAAAAATTAAAGATCGTATTCTCTTAAGAGTAGTTTCTTTGTTAGCCACGTTAATCTTGGTACTTTTGGCGTATTGGTTACTTACCTTCTTTTTATAACTGAGTGCGACTATGCTGCAATTATTCAATATGATAAGACAGCTTTCTAGCTAATCTTCCTAAGGAATTCATAAAACCAAAACCAGCAATTTTAGCAATAACTTTGCCAAATTTACGATAGAACAAACTAAATAAAATATAAGGCACTTTTTGCTTCGGGTGATCCGGTATCCTCTTAAAAATATTTTTAAAAGAGTAAAATTCTTTGTAAATCCATAAATAACCCTTTAACAAATCTTCTTGAGTCATCTTTTTAGGGGTAAAGACAACGTTTGAAGTATTATAATGACTTAAATTAAAATCAATAATCCTTCCCTCTGCAAAGAACCTTTGATATAAAACTGTACCGGGATAGGGCGTGAGAATGTGAGCTGTCATTGTTTCCACTTTGTTTTTAACCAACCAGTCTAGAGTGTTCTGAAACACTTGGGGAGAATCATGATCAAAGCCAAAGACAAGACTCGCATTTACCATAATACCCCGTTTGTGCAGTTCATCAATCAGGCGCTCATAATTTTGCCTTTTATTTTGGTACTTTTGAACACTTTGAATAGATTGCTCATTAATTGACTCAAATCCAATAAATAGGCTTTGGCAACCACTCTCATGCATTTGATCTAATAAATCAAGATGATTGACTATATTAGCAGATACAGCGGCATTCCATTTAAGACCAAGTGGTTTGATTTCCTCTAAGAATGCTCTGGTCCAGGCGATATCACCAATTAGGTTATCATCAATGAACATGACGTGCTTGGTTTTTAGTTGTTTTATTTCCTCAATTACATTGGCTATTGGCCGATTGCGATATTGATGGTGTACATAATCGCAACTATTATAGCAGAATTCACATTTAAAGGGGCACCCACGGCTTGCAACAATGATATTGGTATAGAGGTATTTTCTAGATGGGATTAGACTCCGGCGTGGAATTGGTATTTTGCCGGGATCAGCTATGGTCATGGAATAATATTTTGGTTTTAGTTGACCGGTACTTACGTCGGTAAGAATTTGAAGCCAAACATTTTCAGCTTCTCCAATACAAACAGCATCTGTAAACTGTAAGGCTTCCTCAGGATTTGCACTTACATGAATCCCGCCAAGGATAACCGGTACCTTTTTCTTGCGGTAATACTCGGCAATTTGATACGCTCGATTTGAGGTATCAACATTCACTGTAATGCCAACTAAATCGGGGTAATCCTCCAGGTGAAGTGGATTTGCATTTTCATCTTCAATAATAACTGAATGTTCCTTCGGAGTAAGAGCGGCTAGTACCAAAAGGGACAAGGAAGGTGCCATTAAACGTTTAAACTCTGAATCCATAGGTCTAAGACTCATTTTTGGCTGGACTAATTTTATTTTCATTTGTTAAACATCCCTACTTTTTTATCCTTCCGGTGTCTTCGTCACTTCTGTATTCTAAAATATCTCCAGGCTGACAATCTAAAGCCTTACAAATCGCCTCTAGAGTTGATAATCGAATTGCTTTGGCCTTTCCATTTTTCAATATAGAAAGATTAGCCATCGTTATTCCAACCCTCTCCGATAGTTCTGTGACGCTCATTTTTCTTTTAGCCAGCATCACATCAATATTGATTATAATGGCCATGTTATTCACCTCAAACCGTTAAATCATTTTCAGATTTTATATCTATGGCATTTTGTAATAGCTTTTGAAGAACGGCAGCAAAGACTGCAACCACCATTGAAGCAAAAATCATGACCATTCCAATCAATATAGCACCCGGGGCGTCGTCTACCTCCCCTATTAGATAGAAGAGTGGCATGCCTGTCACATACAAGATACTGATTGTTATTGAACAGTTTCTTATATTTTTTAACGCAGTTACAGATAATTCCGAGAACGCTTCGTTCTTGTCAATATAGCTTAATAGTTTAAAAGCTTGATACAGAGCAAAGTAAAAAGGTATCGCCGTTGCATACAAATCGCTGAAAACGAGATATTTCAAATAAGCCCAATCCGGAAACAATTCTGCTGCATAATTCGCTATCTCAGGCACCAGAAATATGCACAAAGCAAGAACTGGGAGGCCCATAAGAATAACAGCTAACTTTAAAAAGAGGGTTTCTCGTTTCATAAAAAGCACCTCACATATTATTGTTGATTTGATTTTAGCAAAAGTTTTATCGTTTTACAATAAATATTTATCAAATTAGGCTATTTATTTATTGTTCTAACCCCCACCCATATTTTGGCACAACAGTTAAAAAGGTATTCGAAACAGCGATATTTAACATATACTATCTCTGTTTTTTTGTGCAAAAAAATTGTGCTATTGCTGTAACATTTTCCAAAGCTCGGACACTAAATAACCAGGAGCGTTTTTGATATGGCCATGTCAACTATCGAAAAACTTTATCAATGTTATAGAGTATCGATTTTTCGATATCTTTACCGTATGGGCGGAGATTATCACCTGGCGGATGAATTAACCCAGGAAACCTTTTGCCGGGCATTGGTATCCCTAAAAAACTTTCGTGGTGAGTCCGCCCTGTCCACCTGGCTGTTTCGGGTGGCCTATTATGTCTACACCGGGCACCTGCGTGGCCGACCCGGAGAACGCAATTTGCCGCTGAACCATGATATTCCCGACATAGACAGTGCGGGTGATCCGGCCCGGCACCTGGAAGACGCCGAAAGCCGGCGGCTAATGCGGCTGGCCCTTGAGCAGCTGCCTGTTGATTACCGTACGGTGATTGTTCTAAGGGAACAGGAAGTACTATCTTTTGAAGAAATAGGGGACATACTGGGCAAATCCCCGGCAACGGCACGGGTAACCCTTTTCCGAGCCAGGCAAAAATTTCACCAACTATATAAACAACTAGAAGGTGATGACCATGACTAAGTATGAATGTGAAATAATTAAAGATCTTTTACCTCTTTACGCGGACGGTGTGGTAAGTAGGGCCACTTTAGAAATGGTGGAACGCCACCTGACGGAATGCGCGTCCTGTCGGCAACTGCTAAATGAATGCACTCAGCCTGTTTTCGCGAAACACCCAGCAGCAGCTGAAACTTGCCCCATTTCCGGCATAGATAAAGCCTGGGGGCGGCTGCGCCAGGTGGCGGCGGTTTTTATAGCCTGTATAATCATTACCGCTTCCACCGTCGCCTGGGCCTCATACCAGGCGGGGCGCAATATGGCTTTACGGGACCCTTCATTCCAACAGGCCAATGATTTGGACCTCTTTACCGAAGTAAACCAGACCCAAAAGTTAGGTCCCTATACCATTACAGTGGATAAAATTTTGCTGGATTCCGCCCGGACCACCGTTTTTTACAGTGTCGACCCACAGCTGGAGGTAGATAGCAATATCCATATCAACTTATCCGACGATAAAGGTGTGCACTATGACCCACGAGGCGGCAGGGGCATACAGGGTAAATATTTTGTCTACGACCTGGAACCGGTTAATCTGGATGCCCGAAAATTAGCCCTGTCCTTTAATGACGGTGCAACGCCGGGGGAAACACAGTTTGTCATACCGGTTGACCCCACTTTAGTGGCCCAAAACACCAGGGAGATTTATCCCAACTTGAAAAAAACCATAGAGCCGGTTGAATTGGCCCTGGACCGGGCAGTGCTGGGACTTTCCGAAAGCACTATCTTCTTCCGGGTGCGCTGGCCACAGGATAATACGTCAATAGCCGGTGTAGGCATAGGGCAGGACAGTCCCATGTATACCATTATGGAACCCAATGGGCCCACCAGCGTGGAAAGCCGGGGCAGCAGCACCCCGCCGGCACCGATGATTAAAGAATACGGCGCCTTTTTACCAGGTCACTGGGCGGATCTAATTGACGAAACCAACGGTAAAAGAATCAAGCTCAATGAAACCCGCACCCAAACCGACCCGGTAACAGGTGGTATTACAGGTACGTTCCACTTTGAACCGGCAGACCCGTCGGCCAGGGAATTAAAGCTGACCTCGCCGCCGCTGTACCTGTACCGTTTCCCGGACCAGGAACAAACAATGGAGTTCAACTGTCCCCGCCAGGGGGAACAAGCATTAAACGGAGTTTTTAGCTATGAGAACATTACTTATAGCTTGGAGAAGGCGGTTATAGAGGATAAGCAGTTAGTTTTTTACTTTAGTTTTGAAGGGACCGGGGATAAACCGCCTCATTATTACCGCCCTGAATTTCGTATTAAAGATAAAGACCTGGAGTTTTGGCAAGGGCATATCCGTATGGAATGGCTAGAACAAAATCAATTAAAGATATCTTTTCCCATGCCCGAGAACGACCGGGTTACTTTACAGTTGAGAAGTGTAGGGGAGAGAATGCCCAATGTGGATTTTGAACTTGATGCTGCACGTTAACCGAATTTTAAACGGGAAGGTGGAGGAAATGTCTAAACAGGATAATTCTTCCGAGCAAATAGTTTATTTACTCTACAACACAGGTTACAGATTAACCGGCAGCCACAATAGAACCCAAGAACTGTTAACGGTAGTTTTTAACACAGTAAGCGGTAATATAAATCTAAAAACAGCTCTGAAAAAACTGTGCTTAACATACAAAAATAAAGCCACAACGGGTTGGGCCCCAAATTTACCAAAAGACGTACCTGAAGCTAAAAAAAGCCCGCCAACCGAAGACAATAGTACGAACAAAATCCAAGCAGCTCTTATGACACTGCCGCCTACAGAAAGATTAGTATTGGTATTGCGAGAGGTATCAGGGTTGAATTATGTCGAGATAGCAGAGATGACCGGTATGGAAAAAATAGCAGTAAACCGGTTGCTGGGTACGGGGCGGTGGGAACTGCGAAAAAAACTAGCCCCGCCCCCGGGGCAAAGCGGGCTGCCTAAAAAATATTCTTCAGCGAAGTAAGTTATAATTGTTACGTAAGTTCAATTATGAAGGAAGAAAGAATGCAAATGGGTATGCCCAGGAAGCCAAGAGGGAAGAGTGAAACAGAAATCTAACTTGATTTCTTCCAGTAAGTCACCTTGTGAGCATATTTTGAAACTTAACTAATGGAAATTTTCGTTGAGGAAATGTTTGTCCGAATTCATTGCCGCAGCTAAAATATCCGAGTCCTTTTTTTTTGCTCGTTTAATAATTTCCGGTGTGGTATCTACTAGTTTAAAAGGTTCAGATGTTTTCTATTGACATCAAAGCTAAGTTCGTAGTATAGTGCATTACATGGGTAATGTACTATGCTGCCGGCAGGTGCCGGGGAGGTGATCGTTTGCTGCTGGATATAGACAGTCTAAAGCCGATTTATGTCCAGATTGCAGAATGGCTGGAAATGGAGATTTTAAACGGCAACATTGCGAGCGATGAAAAAATATATTCCCAGAACCAATTGGCGGACATATTTAACGTCAACCCGGCCACCGCAGCCAAAGGGTTGAACATTTTGGCCGACGAAAAACTCTTGTATAAGAAAAGAGGGCTTGGCATGTTTGTATCTTCCCACGCCAGAGGGGCCATACGCAGCAAACGAATAGAACGCAATCTAAAGCAACTGGTGTTGGAGCTGGTCGCCGAAGCAAAGCGCTTGGATGTCGGTAGGGACGACCTAATTAACATGCTAATAGCGGCAGAACTTCAGGTAACGGAGGAGGGGAGTTCACAATGAATGTCGTTGATTGCAGCGGGCTGACAAAAACATTCGGGCGAACTACGGCGGTCAATAACCTGTCTTTCACACTGGCACCCAACAAAATTACCGGACTAATCGGACGAAATGGCGCCGGAAAAACCACCCTTTTGAAGATGATTGCCGGATACCTGCTCCCTAATGCAGGCAGTATTCAGGTTTTCTCGGAAAACCCATTCAACAATATCAAAGTTTCCGCCAACATGGTTTTTGTGGATGAAAACATGGTCTTGCCGGCAACAATGAATCTCGGCGAAATTCTGGAATCCGCGGGCAGCTTTTATGCGCATTGGGATCATAAATTAGCCGTGGGGCTGTTTACATACTTCAATCTGCATCCCGGGCAATATCACAGCAAGCTTTCCAAAGGTATGCGCAGCGCCTTTAATGCGATTCTCGGCCTAGCCGCTCGCTGTCCACTGACCATTTTTGATGAGCCCACCACCGGCATGGACGCGGCGGTGCGGAAAGATTTTTACCGTGCACTATTAAAAGACTTTATGCAGCGTCCGCGCACCGTAATTCTATCCAGTCACTTATTGAATGAAATCAACGACATTTTAGATGATCTTCTACTGATCAAGGATGGCGAAAAATGCCTGCATATGCCTATCGATGAGTTGAAAGAATACGCCGTCGGACTGCAGGGCAAAGAGGAAACTGTTGCGGAGATGGCCGAAAAAGCCGAGGTCATGCATTGGAAAAAACTGGGGAAGGACAGCGTGTATATGGCCGTCCGCAACCAATTTGCAGAAGAGGAACTGCAAAAGGCCCGCCTTGAAGGCGTGGCGATTTCACCGGTGGCTGCCGACGATCTTTGTATGTACCTGACGGCGCGGAACAAAGGAGGGATCGATGATGTCTTTGACCGAAACTAGCATACTTGCCGTGGCGAAAACGCAGTATCACTATAAGACAAAAGCCCATGCGGGCCTGTTCTTCACCCTGATTGCGGTGCAGTTGCTGGCGTTTCTCCTCTCCCTTAATGGCGTGGGCGGCTCCTCGGGGGGTGGCAATCAGGGCATATCTTACACCATAAAATATGTCACCGGCGATGTAATCATCATCTTTACTTTAATCTGGGCCTTCAGTATCGGAATCAGTATGGCTAACAACGGGTTCAAAACGGATTTTACCTTTGTTTCAAACCGACTGAGCAGCCACCTTTCCAGCCTGGCCTTTCTGCTCACCGCCACCGTCATCGCCGGGGTTACCGCCACATTATGCGGCCTACTGTTGCGTGTGGTCATGTTCCTTTCCCATGGCGGGGTGGATGCCGGCCCCGCTTTTTGGATCGCGCCGACGGCTTTGCTAAGCGGCATCTTCGCCGCCACCCTCTATGCTGCGCTTCTCAGCATCATCGGGTATTTCATCGGCATGCTGACGCAACGGCACCCTGCTTTTGTCGTGCTGCTACCGGGCCTGTTTTTTGGCACATTGTTTGTGGAGGCCCGAAGTACCGGCCAGGCCCGGACACTAATCAACGCTATTGAGTTTTTTTCCAAAGAAGGTTCCTACGCGCTCTTTGCCCTAAAGGTTGTTATTGTATCGGCCATCGTTTTTGGATGTGTAATTCTGTTTTTCAGTAGAATGGAGGTCAGGAAATGACATTGGTGGCTTCGTTGATAAACCTGCTGATCCTTCTGCTGATTATTATTCCGTTTATTGCCTTTGGCAAAGTCCGCATTTCCCTGGGTAAGACCCGCCTGGTGGTCGGCTTCTATATGGCTCTTTTATTTGTCTCCGTCCCTGTGTTTTACGCGATTGCGGAACCTGGTACGCCGGAGCCGGTCGAAGTTGTTGAGATCGGGCCGGGACAGTATTCTTATCAAGACTCTCAGATCAATGCGTTTTACGATGCGTTCTATGAAGGCCGGTTGGACGATTACGAAGGCGCGGAGATCATTGCCCGGTGGAGTTTTGACTATCAGGAAGAACGCCTCAAAATAACAGCCCCGGATTATGAACGGTATTCTACTCCCATTAACGTGGAGAGAAAAGATGTCCGCGATGGCAAGCTGGAAGTGTTCGGCTACGCCCCAAAATTACCAAACCGTTTAACGCTGGCTAATCCGCCGGATATTCGGCTGCAAGGCAATCAGTTAGAAATAATTCAGCCGGAAAGGATTCATCTGGAAGCGGTCCGGTTCTATCATGACTTCACCATGGCTCAGTTCACCGGCATGGGTTATTCTATGGAAAGAATGGGAATGGACTACTCCTTTAGTGATATGGTTCTCTATCTGCGAATACCGGAAGATCTCCTTATTGATACGGACGAAAGTACGGAACACAATATTCATTTTTTAAACGAGTAGTCTAGATTTTGGAACACCATACTGTTCGTAATTTTTTTGGTTACATATATTTCTCGTGACATCACTGCTGAGCGGCTGACCCATTGTAGATATTTCTAAAGAGGGTTTTGATAGCTCCTTTTTAATATGGATGAGCAGTCTTATTCCTTTTACCCCATGGTTTAAACCTAGAGATAGCTACCACGAAAATTAACACAATAGCAGAACACATTAATCCCATAATTAACATCTGGCGATCATGCCTGTCAGAAGACATCCCGTACTTCCAGGAATATTTAAATATGTATCAAAGAAATTGACAAATAGATGAGCCGCATGAATTAATCCTTGGTTTTGAGACGATCCGTTCCCGTTAAGCATAAAAATAAAAACAATCCAACCCCTGCCATAACAAATAGCATCGAAGATGCAATCGATACATAAATTTCACCAGATGTAAGTCCTGTTACTGCAGCTACAAATATACCAAAAAGTAGTGATCCTACTGCTAAAGCGTAAGATGCTGCTCTTATATGTATTGCAAAATTGCGAAATTGAAAATAACGTTGATGCGAAAATAAAACATGCTCAAGAAAAAAGGTTTTTGCTGCATTAAAGTTTAACTTAAGCGCTAAAATGTGTTGTAAGCCCATTCAGTTACCCAGGGACTAAAAGGTTGATCAAACATCATTCCGACCCGGTTGCGGGCTTGGAAAGGGGGACGTTTGTTTACGATGAATCTCGATTATTTTGACCGAATATGGCAGAGCAAGGAAAAAAGCAAAGAGGGCCGACCTGAAAGTAATTTATGGGACAACAGGGCTGACGATTTTAACCGCTACGGCAGCGATGAACGCAGAGATAAAATCATCGGGCTATTACTGGAGAAAGGGATGCTGAACAAGAACAGTACGGTATTGGATATCGGCTGCGGGCCCGGCAAATTTGCCCTGGAGTTTGCGCAAAGAGCCCAACACGTTATCGGGGTGGATATCTCACCCAAAATGCTGAAATATGCCTCGGAAAACCTTGCGGCGCACGACATCGTCAATGCGGAGTTCAAAGAAATCGACTGGGCAAAAGCCGATATGGCAGCCTTAAATTGGCAAAAAAAGTTCAGCCTGGTGGTCGGAATTATGTCGCCCGCCTTTTCGAGCAGGAAAGGGCTGGAGAAAATGATAGAGGCAAGCAATGAATACGGCGTTATCTGTCATTTTGTGGAACGACAGGATTTAATCGGGGATGTCCTGAAAAAAGAAGTCTTGGACAGGGAACTTATTGATGAATACGGGAATAAGGGACTCTATTGCAGTTTGAATGTTCTTTGGCTGTATAAGCTTTACCCTGAGATAGCTTATTTTAATACGGTAAAAGAAGTCGTCCGGCCTGTGGAAGAAGCTGCGCAAAGTTTTATCGCCAAATATGAAATGCGGGGTGAATTGACAGCAGCGCAAAAGACGGAGATTATGAACATTTTAAGGGAAAAATCGGAAGACGGGGTGGTCAAAGACAGGACAACGTCCAAAATCGCCTGTATTTATTGGAAAAACACGCCCCGGTGATATCCGCTTCATCTGCCGCGAAATAAGGATCTGTACGCACAAAACGATAAATACATCATGCGCATTACCGGGGACAATGCGGAAGTGAAAAGCGCAGCTCGATTATTTCATTGATGAAGAAAGTACCTATCCCGTCATCGCGGTTATTGTACCAAGCGATAAAATTTAAAAAAGGTGGATTTAACATGCCTAACGCTAATGCTATACTTAACCAAATCGAAGCAAACATTATTCAAATTAAAAGCTTTGGGGTTAAAAGAATCGGTCTGTTCGGGTCGTTTGCCCGGGGCGAGCAAACCACTAAAAGTGACATCGATTTACTGGTGGAATTTAACCAAGGCTTGAAAACCTTTGATAACTACATGGATTTAAAGTTTTACCTTGAGGATTTATTTGGCCGTAAAGTTGACTTGGTGGTTGCTGAAGCCATTAAGCCGGATTTAAAGCCCCATATTACAGGGAGTGTACAGTATGCCCAGGGATTTTAATGCTTATCTTAGTGATATCATCGGCTCGATTAATAAAATAGAGCAATATACGAAAAACATGTCCTTTCAAGATTTTTTACAAAATGATCTAGTCCAGGACGGTGTAGTAAGAAACCTGGAAATTATCGGCGAGGCTGTTAAGAAAATCCCCGACCATATCAAAAGGCAAAAGCCTGATGTTGAATGGAAAAAAATAGCCGGCCTTAGAGATATTCTAATTCATGATTATTTCGGAGTGGACGTAGTGATTGTTTGGGATATTATTGAAACAAAAATCCCGGTATTAAAGAAGAATATCCTAGACCTTTATAAAATTATCAGTTGAGCTATGGAAAAGTTATTGTTATGGATTCTCACAGTTTAATGGCTGCTATATAAAAAACGCCTTTACGGGCCAGACCTATAAGCAGGCCATTAAGCAGTACTATGACGGCAAATATTACCCCTTTCACATTTACAGCATGCGGCAGGCCATTGAAGAAGGTTTTATCCTTGGTGTCTTAAAGAACTACATGACCTACAAAATGTTCTACAACGTCAATAAAAAGATTGCCGATGACCCCACCATCCCCAAGGCGAAAGTGACCTGGTCCATCGCAGGTATGTCAGCCTGCATCCCCACAATATTTCACAGAAGACCAAGATCGTTGTTGAACACTTTCGCAACCACACCAGGCAGAAGATCGGCGGGCAAGCCAAAGCAATGCTGGTAACCTCCTCCAGGTTGCATGCAGTCCGGTACAAGCTGGCTCTAGACGAGTATATCAGGGGCAAGGGCTATCACGATATCAAGACCCTGGTAGCCTTTACGGGCACGGTCAAAGATGGGGTGGAATATAAAGAAACCAAGATGAACAACGGGGTTAAAGAGGAACAGCTGCCCTTATCCAGGGGGCCCCCCTGGTGGATACTGAGCTGCACCGGCTGAATATCTACCTGAGAATCCTTATTAAAAAAATTGAAATCGCCGGTACCGGCGGCGTAGATTTAACGGATAAAGTGATGCTGCGGTATTATAAATTAGCCAAGCAGCCCCAAGGTTGACATTTACCTTGATCAAGAAGAAAATACCGGCTTAGACTTTAAGCTTAGCGGGAGCGCAGCTGCCGAAGAAACCACCGATTTGCTGAGCAATATTACTAATAAACTTAATGAAAGATATGGCACTAATTTCTCTGAGTCTGAAAAGCTGGCCGTAGGGCAGATCAGCTCCAACCTAAGAGCCTATAAAGACTTGGAATTAAAAGCCCGGGTTAATTCCTATGACGACTTCAAACATGCCTTTGTCTCTGCTTTTTTAGACGGGGTGATTCAGGAATATGATAAGAACCATAATTTTTACGGCAGAATACTCCAAGACGAGGATTTCAGAAATAAGCTAATCGACCTTATCATGCTGGACATTTATTCATCATTCAATGAGAGTAAAGGCGTTAATACGTGATGAGGCAGTAATTTTTCTTTGCTCATTTATGAATGAGTGATGGAAGCGTGGTGAATGACCAACGACTTCAAATCTGCAACATCTGCCGGCAGCAGCAAGGTAAGCCGGTTTTACTCATGTAGATGTGAGGCTTGGGGAAAGATGCGCTGGGCTGGTTGATAGGCGTCTGAAATGAAATTTGTTGATTATGGCTACCAATCGAGAATTAGTTGATAATGATGGAAGGTATCCGGGTTCCAGTAAATGATATGTAGTAATTAGTAATATTTTTAATTTTTTTAAAGGAAATTAAGACCATCTAGCGAATTATTAATATATTAGCAATCTATGCCAGCATCTTGTGAATGCTGGCTATTTTTTTTGGTGGTGAAGTATGAGATTCTTACAACAACTGCCTAAAGGGTGTAGATAGACGAGCCATAATGACCAAAATAGTAAGCAAGTCCTGGTAATAATGACTTAGTGCAGTGTAGGTACGGCTAATGTTTATAACGTTTTATACTTACATCGGCTTTGAGGTGCACATTAACCATATAACAGGTAAATTCCCATCCCATCAATACATGCTAGCTTATCGGTGCTAGCTAAGAAGTTGGCATAACCAGGCATTTTCTCAAAATACTTGTATCGATTGAGGTATGATTATATAGTCAGCTATCTTGTCAAAGGGTGAAATAATCAATCATGAAGCTGTTTGTAGGGGTCACTGATGGAAACTGGTACAGCTATTTGTCAGCTATTAAGCCCGACGAAATAAATTTCTGGCAGCCTGGTGGCAAACAAACATTTAAAGCTATAGGTACTAATGACCTATTCCTTTTCAAACTTCATAGCCCGTTAAACTATATTGCCGGTGGAGGATTCTTTATTCGTCATTCATTTCTGCCGGTTTCATTAGCTTGGCAAGCATTTGGGAACAAAAATGGGACTAAGGATTATTTTAGCTTTTCAGATACCATACATAAGCATCGCAAAAGCAATTTAAGGAGTGAGCCTGATCCAGTAATAGGTTGCATTATTCTTACTTCACCCTTTTTCTTTGATCGGAGTGAGTGGATACCGGTACCTGAAGATTGGAAGCCCAATATAGTACAAGGCAAATCATATGATACAAACACTTTAGTTGGCAGAAGGCTTTACGAGCAGGTTCAGGAAAGATTAGCTAGAATGATGCCATTAAATAATACAGCCGATAGCGTGTATGTAAGAAAACCTAAATAATCGCTATGGCAAAGGGCAAATAGTCTTTCCCAGGATTGGACAAGGTACTTTTAAAGTGCTGGTTACTGAAGCATATCATAGACGCTGTGCCATTTCAGGTGAGAAAACCTTGCCGGTTCTCGAAGCAGCACATATCAAGCCCTATTCCCAAGAAGGGCCGCATAGCACATGCAATGGCCTGTTGTTGAGGCAAGACCTGCATACACTATTCGATAAAGGCTATTTAACTATAGATGAAAGCCTGCATATTGAAGTGAGCAAGCGGATCAAAGAAGACTACGGTAACGGTAAAGAATATTATGCATTTCATGGCAAAAAACTTATTGAGGTGCCGGCCAGCAGTCAAGAAATGCCGTCAAGAGAGTTTTTAAGATGGCATAATGACCATGTATACGTAGGGTAGGAGAGGGAAGAAGGGCTAACATGGAAGAGCAAATCAGACTGGCCGCGTTTAAATGGCTGGAGGAGCAGGTGCTTATACATGGCGATGTACTGCCGCGTCAACTGCTTGAACAAGGCTTTATCTATCATGGCCGGCGTATCACCGTTATCGGCCCCCAGGGAATATGGAAGCCCAAAGTGTTCGAACAAATCCCATTGTCCTTAACTACTACGGCCGGTGGACCTTATGACGACTCTTTTAACGGTGACAGTTTCATCTTATACCGCTATAGAGGTACCGACCCCCAGCACCGGGATAATGTTGGCTTGCGGCAAGCCATGCTCAAGCAAGTGCCGCTTATTTATTTTCATGGCATAGTTAAAGGTAAGTATCTGGCCGAAGAACACAAGGGGACGGTTCCCTTGTGTTAAGATGAAAGACATGGAAGAATTTGAAAAAAGGGGAATGAATAAATGCCCAGTAAGCCAAGAGGAGCAATAAGGCCTCGCTTTAGCAGATGAAGTTTTATTGCTTGAAGTTACGCCTAGAATTGTCATAATAAATACAAATGTAAGTACTTATTACATTGTGCAGAATCCGGTTTTCCCCCGGGGAAAAAAGAGCCTACAAGAGTTTTTATCTTTAAAAAGTCGTTAACTATTTGTTCCAAATCAATTCACCCCCCAATCCCTATGTAAAGAAGATAGTCATATAATGGTAACATATTTCTATACTAAAAGGGGAACATAAAAAAGTGAACATAAAATGCCGAAATTGCAATAAGGAGAGATAAGTACATTGGGTCTTTCGATATTTAAGAAGAACGATTCTTTCAGAGAACAACTAGATGTATCAAGTACATATAACATATGGGAGTTATTGAGAGCAAGGTACGCTAGTATTGAAGCTACTCAAATGCTAAGAAACTTTGTGCATGACAGAGAAATTTGATACTATTTTAGGAATATATTTAAAACACTTTCAGACACAGACTGAGCAACTTGAAAAAGAAGCAAAAAAATTTCAAATCAAAGTTCCTAATAGACCAGTAATTGATATAAAAACTTCAACCAAAGTAGATGAAATTACTGACAAGTTTATTTACAAGAGAGTATACGCCGACATGCTTGCTGAAATGTTGTCATTGAACAGTTCTGTACGAACTACCCTTACTAATGATAGATTAAGGAGTACATTTAAAGAGTACTTGCTATCACACATGAAAGATTTTGAATTACTTTATAAATATGGCAAGTTAAAAGGGTGGCAAGAAGATGCACCTGCATACAAAACCACCAAACCAGAAAGAAATGAACTTATATCTACCAGCGAAGCATATCATATTTGGCGAAATATTAGTGACAGATATATTCAAAGTCAATTAACCGAGTTTTTCTTGGGCTTTGCACATGATTTAGAATTTAAAGCCATATTAAACGCAGGGGCTGAAGTTCTCAGTAAGCAGATTAAATTAATAGAAAGCGAAGCATTAAATTTTGAGGTTCAGCTGCCGGAAAGACCTCCATCTTCATTGACAACTCCTATAGATCCTGAAAACCTAGAGGATAAGTTCATGTATCAGATAATATTCAAAGGCATAGATGATTCCATAGATCTGCATATAAGGGCTGTAATTGCTACTATAAGGAATGACCCTTTGCGCAAGATATTTTATGACTTATTTAATGAAGAATTTAATATACATGATAAGTTTATCAAGTATGGAAAAATGAAAGGATGGGCATTAGTGTCACCCGTTTATGTTGAACCAAGTTAATGGCATCATGTTGTTAAGCCCGCATTACCTTGAAGTAAAGGTAAGCGGGCTTAACAACATGATGAAGCAATAACATAATGTAATTGAATGGTTGCTGAGCTAAAACTGTAATCATATCAAAATAAAATTGCTTTTAGGCATATTCTGACCTTTTCTCTAAAGGTAATCTACCAACGATTGTTAATTGATTAAATGCAATAATTTTTTTAAATTATGGTTTTATTTATTGATTAATCGCAATAATGGATTATCACTTGAAAATATGGGGTGAAGAGGTTGGCGAAGAAAAGCAAGGTTGATGTCTCAGGAGGATTCACCAACGATGAACAGTCCGGGAAAGAACCCTGCGCTGTTGTCAGTATCGGGGCTTCCGCCGGCGGTCTGGAGGCTTTTATGCAGTTGCTTGGAAAATTGCCCGGCGATACCGGGATGGCCTTTGTACTCGTTCAGCACCTGGACCCCAGACACAAGAGCGCGTTAACCGAGATCCTCTCCAAAGTTACTTCAATGCCGGTCAGCAAGGTGGAAAATAAAACGGTTATGAAACCAGACCAGGTCTATATTATTCCACCTGGCAAGACCATGTCTGTTGCTCAAGGAGTCCTGAACCTGATACCCCGGGCAGCAAGACAGTCTATGCCAATTGATTTTTTCTTGGAGTCACTGGCAAAGGATCAAGGCAGTAAGGCGATTGGCGTAATTTTATCAGGAATAGCGGCAGACGGTTCCAAGGGACTGAAAGAAATTAAAAACGCTGGGGGCATTATTTTTGCTCAAAAACCACAAACGGCAAAGTTTGACAGTATGCCGCTTAATGCCATCGCTACCGGTGTCGTGGATTTTGTTTTACCACCGGAAGAAATAGCCTGTGAACTGGCAAAAATCGCTCGTTCCAGTATTTTCGAGGTCAAAGAGACAGTAAACGGCAAGTTATTTTCTACCGACGCCGATGAACTCAACCAAATTTTTACTATCCTGCGAAAAGCCAGCGGCACAAATTTCTCCGAATATCGGGAATTAACTATAAGAAGGCGTATCTTGCGACGAATGGTTTTGCACAAGATCGAAAAGCTGGGCGACTATGCGGATTACCTGCGGCAAAACCCGGTGGAAGTTACGGAATTATATCAAGACCTGCTGATTAATGTCACTAACTTTTTCCGGGAGCCCGAAGCATTTGAGACTTTAAAAAGCCTAGTGTTTCCGTCCATCATGGAAAACAGGTCGCCTGAGGAGCCCATCAGGATATGGGTGACGGGGTGCTCAACCGGCGAAGAAGCTTATTCAATAGCAATTGTATTAATTGAGTTTTTGGAGGATGATGTTTTCAATACCCCCATCCAGATATTTGCCACGGATATTAATGAGACGCTCATCGAGAAGGCCCGGGCAGGCATTTACCCGAAAAACATTGAGGCTGACGTTTCACTTGAGCGTCTCCGCCGCTTCTTTGTTAAGGTGGATGAAGGCTACCAGATCACTAAGACGATTCGCGATATATGTGTTTTTGCCAGGCAGGACATGGTCAAGGATCCGCCTTTCTCCCGGTTGAACTTGATCAGTTGCCGGAATGCAATCATTTATTTCGGACCGGCTATGCTAAAGAAACTTTATCCGGTTCTACACTATGCTCTCAATCAAAAAGGGTTTCTTTTCCTGGGGTCTTCAGAGTCCGTTGGCACATATGCAAACTTGTTTAATCTGGTGGACAAAAAGCACAAGATTTATTCGAAAAAAGCCCTTGCAACTCCTTTTATACCCGAGTTCACCGCCAGCGAGTATGTGGCGGCGACAATGGAAAACCGCGAGAAGATCAGCGGGAGTGGACCGAATGCCAATCTGAAGTCAAAAGTGCTTGAAGAAGCCGACCGGATTGTCCTGAGCCAATATGCCCCGGTCGGTGTGATTATTAACAGTGATCTGGAAATCATTCAGTTTCGCGGCCGTACCGGAGCTTATCTCGAACCTGCGTCCGGAACGCCAAGCTTAAAACTTTTTAAAATGGTTCGGGACGGCTTGTCCTTTGGGCTGCACAGCGCCATTAATCAGGCGCAGAAGGAGAATAACCCAGTTAGAAAAGAAGGCTTGCATGCTATTAATAATGGTCGGGTCAATCGTGTCAATGTTGATGTGATCCCTATTGGTGAGCCGCTCAACAAAGAAAAATACTTCCTGGTATTGTTTGAGAAAGTTGTCCCTCAAGCCTTGCCTGGAGGGGGGAATGCCTGCAGTACAGTGACAGGATTGAAACAGGCGACATTGGGAGACGAAAATAGCGAACTAATTAGATTGAAACATGAGCTTGCTGCCACTAAAGAGAATCTGCAAAGCATTATTGAAAAGCATGAGTTCACTAATGAGGCGCTCAGGGCCGCCAACGAAGAAATCCAATCGAGTAACGAAGAATTGCAAAGTATGAATGAAGAACTGGAAACCGCCAAAGAAGAGCTGCAATCATCTAATGAAGAATTGATGACATTATATGATGAGGTGCAAAACCGCAACTTGGAATTGGGCACAGTTAGCAGTGATTTGTTTAATTTATTCCGTAGCATCAATATTCCAGTCGTCATGCTCAGCAATAATTTACATATTCGACGTTTCAACCCCTCGGCGGAAAAAACATTTAACCTGATTGCCACTGACGTCGGACGGCCGATTACCGATATCAATACAAATTTCAACAACTCTGATTTGGAAAAAGCGGTCCTGGAAGTGATCGATACACTCATCAGTCAAGAGCATGAAATGCAAGACCGGTATGGTTGCTGGTATTCCGTGCAAATCCGCCCCTACCGGACTACAGAGAACAAAATAGATGGAGTTGTGATTTCGTATGCCGATATTGATACAGTCAAAAAAAGCCTTGCGTTAGCCCAAGAGGCCCGCGATTATGCGGAAGCAATTGTGGAAACCGTGCGAGAACCGCTCCTGGTGCTTGACGCCGGTTTGCATATAAAATCTTCGAATAAGGCTTTCTATCAGGCCTTCATGGTCACACCGGAGGAAACAATAAACAAGAGTGTATTTGAACTGGGGAATAGACAGTGGGATATTCCCCAATTACGAGTCCTTTTGGAAGATATTCTTTGCAACAATACCTTGTTCGAAAACTTTGAAGTTGCTCATAATTATCCGCACCTTGGCTACAGGAAGATGATGATCAATGCCCGTCGGATTGTTGGCTCGGATAACCAAACCAAGTTAATTCTGATGGCAATTGAAGACGTGACTGAGTATTTAATAACGCAGGAAAGTTCAGTCAAGCTTCCGACGGACAAGTAAAGTGCAGAGACACTTAAGTTCCTACAGATGATCAGGCCAGGTAACGGATTGGCCTACAGGCGTTCGCCGAAAGTGTTATTTGATTGACAGGGAGGTTATATTTGTGGCAATGTTTGAAAAGTGCGCGAACAAAGGGCCAATGAAGTCCAGCAACCCCCAGCAATCTATTAAAAGTTCTGACGAAGATAAAATCCAGCATCTGCAAGATGAATTAGATTCCAAACAGCTGGACCTAGAGTCAAAGTGCCAGGCTCTGCGGGAAACCCTAGAAGAGCTGGAAGAATCCCGGAATCGCTATGCAGCTCTTTATGACTTTGCCCCGGTGGGTTATGTCACTATCGATCGCAAAGGCTGCATTCAGGAGATTAACTTAACGGGTGCATCCTTAATCGGCTTAGAACGGTTTCAATTGATCGGTTTACCAATGTACGTTTTTGTAGTTCAAAGCGATCTAAGGCTATTTCTGAACCACTTACGCCGTTGCAGGCGAACAAATGAAAAAGTGTTCACAGAATTAAGCCTGGCGTCAAAAAGTGGCACGCCCGTTCAGGTGCAACTCCTAAGCGTTCCGCATCATAGTGCTGGTGAACACAACATACTGTACAGAACTGTTATTACTGATATCACCGAACGCAAACAGTATGAAAGAGAACTTGCCCGCCTTGACCGGTTAAATTTAATAGGAGAAATGGCTGCCGGTATTGGACATGAGGTCAGAAACCCGATGACTATCGTGCGAGGTTTTTTACAACTGTACAAAGATAAGGAGGAATTAACTCAATACAAGAAAAATTTTAATCTTATGATTGATGAACTTGACAGGGCGAATTCAATAATTACTGAGTTTCTCTCTCTAGCTAAGACAAAAACATTAGTTATGAAAATCCAGAATATAAATACAATTTTGGGGGAAATGTCCGATTTAATTCAGGCGGACGCAATGGTTTCTGACAAGTATATTAATATGGAACTGGGGGATACAACTGACTTACTCCTGAGTGCAAGAGAAATTCGCCAGCTGTTGCTTAACTTAATTCGAAACGGACTGGAAGCAATGTCACCCGGAGGGAATCTAACTATAAGGACGTTCACAGACGGCAATGAAGTGGTTCTATCAGTGCAGGATCAGGGTCATGGGATCGAGTCCAATGTACTTGAAAAGATCGGTACTCCTTTCTTCACCACTAAAGATAATGGGACGGGTTTAGGGTTGGCGGTCTGTTATAGTATTGCTGCCAGGCATAAAGCCGTTATTAATATTGAAACCGGTCTTACGGGTACAACCTTTTCTGTTAGGTTTAAGGTTTCAAAAGAGCAATCGTAAAAATATAGTTTCTCAAGTGCAAATAGGAACCCTTTTGCGAAGCAAGAGCCAATAAAGACATGCATTACCAGCAAACCGGAGGTATGTGAATGGAGCAGTTGCGCCGCTTACTATAATGCGGATCAAAATATTTGCTAATTACCTGATACCAGGCTGATCATTTTACATAAGAAAAGAAAAGCAATCTTTACAGACGATGGGCCGTCAAAGAGCCGAAACCCGGAATTCCTTGAAGAATACCGCAAGCAAGCTAACACCTGCTGCTAGGCAGGTGCTTTTTTATATCATCAATCTTGCTAAAATGCCCAATCTCGCCCAAATAGGAGGTATAATAAAGGAAGCAATTTACACTAGCAGAGCGTGTTTAATAACAACCTGATCCGAGGGATAGCAAAATTAAGGCACATTGTTTAGCAAACATCAAGGCTTTCCGGACGGATTATCCTGTGTGGTAATATTACTGCCATATTTACAAGATATGCAAATCACCGATGCGGTGGAAAAGGCCATGCTGGAACCATTTCGAAAGAACTGTCAGAGCAACTTTATAGATGTGCTTTAGATAAAAAGTGTCTTCTCATGACATTTATTGGTGCGGGAATGGGGGAATTTTTGAGAATAATAGAAGATATCATTTGGCGCCTAATGTTGCCAAAATAGTACCGCATTTAGATATAAATGATTACTTGTTATTTTATCTGATGTCCGATTGTGGTCGGAGAGAAGTATTTAAGTTTATGAAACAATCTGGAATTAGATGTTTATGTTAAAAACGAAATAGCAGTCAATTTCTATAAAAAGCATGGATTTAAAATTCAAAAAGAAAAAATAAATGATGCTACTAAAGAAAAAGAATATTCCATGGTATGGAAAAAATGCGCCACTCGCCGTGCGAACTTAAAAAACTAACCCCCCCGCCAAGCCTTTAATGACAAGGGCTTGTAGAGTTTTAATCTTTAGGGTGGTTCGCACGGCAAGTACGTTTATCCAAAGTCGACGCTCGAGGAGATGGATGAACTGTTCCGGCGGGAGCTAGATAAACGCTTCCCGGGGGCTAAGGTGGAGTATTTGGTGTGAAGCAGGACACTATGTGGCAAAAATTAAATCGGTATATGAAAATGATGTAGATGATAATGAAAGGATGTTTGTCATGTCAGTAAAAAATGTAAAAGCCTTCTTTGAGAAGGTGGAGGAGGACGGTTCGTTGCAGGAGAAGCTTAAGGCTTTGGACAAAAAGGCAGTAAAGGCTCTCGATACTGCAATAAATGAGTTGGTTGAGATCGCCCGGGCGGAAGGGTTTGTTTTTACATCGCAGGATTTGGTCGAAGCCAGAAGCCAAAAGCCTGAGACTTCTGAGCATATTGAGCCATGGGCAATGTCTGATTGCGAGGTGTTCACCGGGGTCGGCTGTATGCCTGGGATGGGGTTATATGTTACTGTTCCAGTTCCCCCTCCTGACAATCCAAACCCACCCTCACCTCCAGGCTGTGATTCAACATATAAGTTGGACTGTGTTGGCCATATTTTCAGATAACTATCAGCAGTTGGCACCGGCTTCGTTAGCTCCACACTTAACGTGCACCAAAGACATAGACCGTAATAGAAGTTTCAAAACGATGATGTGAGGTTGCCATGACGAGAAGGTATGTTAAGCTTAAAAAAGACTGGCTCTTACGGGGCTGGACTGGAACACCCATGACGGTTTGCAATTGGGCCACAGGTGACATACGGCAGCTAAGTAAAAAGGGCTTTTACGCTGCCGGGGCCTGTGATGGGGAAACGGACTTCAATTCGCTAGCCTTCCTCCCCGAGCACCTGGCCATACTTGATGTGCTAATCAGTGAGGGAATAGCTGAGGAGTGCCGGAAAGGAGATTCTATCGATCCCGCCCAGCGCTACCGAAAGGCGAACAATCCCTGCCTGGCCGGAATCCACTGGTGTGTTACCGGCCTGTGCAACCTCAGGTGCCTACACTGTTACATGGAATCACCCTCCGGGCGCTATGGCGAACTCCCCCTTGCAGACATGGAACGCCTCATTGAGCAGTTTGAGCAGGCCAATGTCCTTCAGGTCTCGCTGACCGGAGGAGAGCCGTTCATCCGGGAAGATATTCTGGACATCATCGCATTGCTGGCCAGAAAAAAGATCTGGGTCGGGCAAATTTTCTCAAACGGCCTGCTGATCACCCAAGAACATTTACAGGTTATTAAAAGCCTCGGCTTTTCGCCAGGCTTTCAGATTAGCTTCGATGGGCCGGGTTCCCATGACCACATGCGAGGAGTCAAAGGAACCGAGCCGGGTGTGCTGGAAGGTATCCGCAGTGTACTCTCTGCAGGCTTTCAGGTTACTGTGGCCACCTCCGTTGACCGGATGAATGCTGGCCGGCTGGCCGATACTTACGAGCTAATGAAGGATTTGCATGTACAGGCCTGGCGTATAGCCCGCCCACAGGAGTCGGGAAACTGGACTAAAGCTGACACCGCTCTGACACTGCACGAAGAGTCGGAGGCGTATAAGCCTATACTAAATCGCTGGCTTAAGGATGGCAGGCCATTTTACATCCAACTGGGAGGTTTTTATAGGGGCGGCCTGGCACCCAAGGGAGAAATCTCTGGCCGTGACCGACTCCGGCAGCAGTTCAATTATACGCCGGAGAACTACGATTGCGGCTCTTGCCGTGAGCAGCCTAATCTGCTACCTGACGGAACCCTTGTCCCATGCCCCGGGTACGTGGACAGCATACTGCAGGAACAGATGCCTAATCTATTTTTTGTGGATCTCTCCAGCGTGTGGACAAAGTCACTTCTACGAGAGATAGCCGATATCAAGAAAAAAGACCTTCTGGCCAGGAATCCTGAGTGTGCCGGTTGCAGTCAGTTCAAACACTGCGGCTGTGGTTGCAGAGCCCTAGCGCTGAACCGCACAGGAAATCTTATGGCCAGAGACCCGGTTGTTTGTGAGCTATGGAAAGAGGGCTACAAGAAGCAGTTTGAAGAATTGGCCAGTACTTAACGTCAGGTGTAAGATACATAACCTAATTTAATTTAATTCCCATAATTCATATACCCATTAGGCTAATAATGCGAAGGTGAATGATTCGCAGTTGATAAATAATGCGCTACAAAACAATATTTATATTACCTTTGGCAGACTTTAAACATAGTCTGCTTTTTATTCATAATAACGTGTTGACAACTTATTTAAATGGTGATATATATGTAACAAAGATACAAATATATCACTAAGTGAGGTTTTATTATGGTAACAAAGAGTGCATCTCCAAAATTTATCAAATACGCGTGGTTTTTTGGCTTTTTTGGATTTCAAGGTTTCACATATTTTATAACAGGTGAACCGTTTTCGCTATTTTGGTTCAGTTTTTTTAGTTTTTTTGCCTATTACTTTATTGCGAAAATGGCTAATGAAATGCAAGATGAACGTTATTTTGAAAACAGCAAAAACGCAAAATTAAAGACCGCTCCCATCCCTTTAGTTACTTTGTTCATTATTGGTTTTTGCTCCGGATTTCCTTTTATTACAAAAGAACTTATTATTTTAACTTGTGCTTTCGGATGGTCGGTTACGCTAATATCTTACGCTATTCTATTTTGGTATTATGATAAACACTAAATAGGGGTGAGTTTTATCGAAAAGTTTACTTGTAATTTAAAAAAATATCGTAGACTTGCAGAGTTGACTCAAGAGGAACTTGCACAATTAGTAGGAGTACGGAGAGAAACTATCATTAGGCTGGAAACAGGCAAGTACAATCCATCACTTAAATTAGCCATTGATATTTCACGAGTTGTAAAGGTACCGATTGAGGATATATTTATTTTTAAGTAGTGTTTATCAATATACTTGCCATATTATGCCGATAAATTATCTTCGGTAGAGCATCATTTCTGAAAATATCGCTTTTATCCTGCTTTATCTTAAAGGTCTTACCCACAGTTATCCTAAAGGAAATGTTGATATACTGGAGAAAGTAAAGATTGGCGGCATGAATCAATGGATTATGGCTAACGGTTGTTGTCAGCCGATATCCAGATGACGAGCTGCTGAATGTAATTGTGGGAGGAAGACATTGCCATGAAAAATGAATTAGCTTTAAAGTATGGTTGTAACCCTAATCAGAAGCCATCCAGAATCTTTATGGAAGACGGAAGTGAGCTTCCTGTTACAGTATTAAATGGTAAGCCAGGATATATTAATTTCCTCGATGCCTTGAATGGCTGGCAGTTAGTATCTGAATTAAAGAATGCTACAGGACTTCCGGCAGCAACATCATTTAAACATGTCTCACCAGCAGGTGCGGCAGTTGGACTTCCATTAACGGATGTTGAAAGAAAGATTTACTGGGTGGAGGAGGGCGAGTCAACACCACTTGCCAATGCTTATGCAAGAGCAAGAGGCGCCGACAGAATGAGTTCATACGGAGATTTTATTTGTCTTTCCGACGTATGTGATGTTGCAACAGCAAAACTCATTAAGGTAGAAGTTTCTGATGGTGTCATCGCTCCAGGATTTGAGCCGGACGCTTTAGAAATCTTAAAGAGCAAGAAAAATGGTAATTACAACGTAATCCAGATTGATTCTTCGTATCGTCCTGAGCCAATTGAGCGTAAGCAGCTA
This sequence comes from Desulfoscipio geothermicus, assembly GCA_016841905.1. Classification (GTDB taxonomy): domain Bacteria; phylum Bacillota; class Desulfotomaculia; order Desulfotomaculales; family Desulfallaceae; genus Sporotomaculum; species Sporotomaculum geothermicum_C. Next base: position 31,641 of record JAENYF010000019.1, read on the forward strand.
TTTGGCATCTCCTTTGAGCAGGGAAGAAATGAATTAAAGATTGATCAGGATCTCCTTGAAAATGTAGTGACAGTGAACAAAGAAATTCCTGATTTAGCAAAGCTTGACCTGGTTATTGCATTAATTACCTTAAAATATACACAGTCAAATTCAGTATGTTATGCAAAAGGTGGACAGGCCATCGGTATTGGTGCTGGACAGCAGTCAAGAATCCATTGTACGAGACTCGCTGGAAACAAGGCCGATAACTGGTTCCTTCGGCAGTCACCAAAGGTACTTGGCCTGCAATTCTTAAATGATATCAGACGTGCAGATAGAGATAATGCCATTGACCTGTATATTGGCGATGAATACCTGGATGTACTTGCAGAGGGTAGATGGCAGAGTATCTTCAAAGTTAAACCTGAAGTGTTCACAAGAGAAGAAAGACGTGCCTGGTTAGATAAAATGACAGATGTATCACTTGGTTCGGACGCCTTCTTTCCCTTTGGCGACAATATTGAACGTGCCCATAAAAGCGGTGTAAAATATATTGCCGAGCCAGGTGGATCGATTCGTGATGATCATGTTATTGAAACATGTAACAAATATGGTATGGCCATGTGCTTTACAGGAATTCGTTTATTCCACCATTAATTGAAGCAAGTAGACTCACACCGCCGGAAGATGTTGGCGGTGTGAGTGGCTTACAATCTTCAGAGAGATCATACTAAATCCTGAACGTCCGGAATACGCAGAAATGAATTGAAACATGAGAAAGCACTAGCGGCGAAGGGCGAATATTTTGAGTCTGTAGCCTGCCTATAACCCCCTGTGTCAGAATAGTTGTCATAGACCTCCAACTAAAATATAAAATGATCACTAACATTGAGCGGACGCTGGACGAGATGCAAGGGGCGGCTGAAACAAGGGGAATGGAAAAAATAACGCACTATCCACGGAGACCGTAATGGAACTAAAGAAAGATGTATTTCCGGACGGCGATCATCGCCTGCCCCAAACATTACTAAATGGGCTCCGGCGCTGCTGCTTACAAGCTATGATATTTCCTGAATCTCTTTTTGCTCCATACACACTTTGTTCCGCCCTGCGTGCTTAGCGGCATAAGCGGCCTTATCAGCTCGATCGATTATATTTTCATAATTCCGTACTTGTTCCCCGCCACAGTAGGCAACTCCGATACTGACGGTACTGCGATGCTCATCCATATCTATGCTTTGCACAGCGATCCGCAGACTTTCGGCGATGGACAACAGTTCTTTCTTATCGTATCCATATGCCATTCCTACGAATTCCTCACCCCCATAGCGATAGAAGTGTATCCGGAAATTCTGCGTAAATTTTGTCAGCGTTTCGCCAAAATGACCCAGAAGTCTGTCACCGGCCGTGTGACCGTATTTGTCGTTATAGTCTTTGAAGTGATCGATATCAAGCATCAGAATTCCAGAGGGCTTTTCTGCGTCCGTTGTTTCCAGAACCGCCAGGGTTTCAAACAGTTTGCGGCGGTTGAATAGACCCGTCAGCACATCAGTTTCTTTTTCAATAGTCCGCAGTCGGTACGCTTCATAACTATCCAAACGAACCCGTACCATTGTATTGCCGAGATAACATCCAAGAATGGCAAAACCCAGACAATTAATTGTATCGTCAAACGCATATTGTGGTTTCAGGTAAAACGCCAAAATTGTATGCACCGCAAGCCAAAAAGCAACAAACAGATCCATACGGTATGGATGGTCGTTGAAACCAAGCGGCATAAGGCAGAAAGCTCCCAGCAAAATTGTCGCCCGCATACCGGGTGTATAGATTACACTGAGATAAATAGCGAATAGAAATAAGACGAAAAAGCAGATATACAACCCTACAAGAGTATACTTTTTCATAACAGAAAGCCTACATAGAAAGAACAGCGCGAATAAGAGCGAGGCTGTCAGTAAATAGGCGAAGACGGCGTCTATCTTAGTGTCACTGAAGGGCGCTGCCAATAGCGCCAGCAGCATCAGAAACCCTCCCATTAGTGTCAGCGAGGACAACATTTTTTCGTTATACTCACTGACGGCCTTGCAGTTGACAGATGCAAGCTGCATATATTTTTTTTCTTGATTCCACAATAGGTTTAACCATTTTCCCATATTATCTCACCTCAATCGGATTTGCACTATATCATGCCAACCCGTCGTACAAATTTCAGTTTATCATCACATGTTGCCAATTTAAGCCTAACATCCAACCTGACCACACAACCTCGAAAAAACATCTAAAGCAACCACTCGCAAAATGCCTATATAGAATCGTTTCACAGCATCTTAGAGAATGAATGCTACAGCCGCCATGAGTTTGAGACATTTACTGATGCATATGAAGCCATAAGTTGGTACCTATACTATTATAATCCTAAACGTAGACACGGTAGCATTAAATACATGGCACCGGCAGTTTTTTACTAAAACCACCTTAACCAAACCTTAAAAGCGGCTTAAGTGCAAGCAGGCCATAATGCCTGATTTTAGCAAAACCTTTTGGAAGTATATGCATTAAAAAGCGCCGGATAAATTCAACACTTCAATACAATCAGAGCTGTGTCGTAGGGCGAGTAACCCTGGTTGAAACTGCGTAGAATCGTATAGAAGGTAGACTTGAAGGTAAACTGGAAGGTAAAGTAGAGGTTGTAAGGATTGCTTTGAAAAAGGGCTTCTCTGTGAAAGACGTGGCGGAAATAACCGGACTATCCACGGAGACCGTAATGGAACTAAAGAAAGAACTGGAAAACTAAATTAGCAGTGAAGTTAGCCCTTTACCCGTGTAAAGATGGGTAAGGGCCTTTTGATGTTTTTGAGCTGCTCCCGGCTGTATTTCCGGACGGCGATCATCGTTACCTTGTTGATCAGGGTGAAGTTGTTATTGAAACCGGCAATGAAAATGGTCTATCTCTCCAGCAAAAGCGTGAAATCTTAACAGCTTTTCCTGAACTCACAGAATACGTCGATAAGACTGGTGCTGTGTGGCTAAATAACACCCTCATTTTTCATATATCGCCAGCACCCGCATGGCATATTCGCAAATATTAGCTTTAAGCCAGTCCGGTTCCAGCACTTCCACCATATTTCCCCACTGCATAATCCAGGTGGTGAGCTCCGCAATACCGCAAACCTCAAAAGAAATAACGACAGTGCCATTGATTAATTCTGCTTCGATAACTTGAGAAGGGTGGTAAATAAGTTTTTTAACCCTATGAGCAACTGCGGGGTTAAATCTTAACCTGACCCGGCAAACCTCTCCATCATTGATAACTCCCCAGCTATTGGCCATAAAATCTTTTAATGAAAAATCAGCGGGGTACTCGTAGTGTTCAGAAGTATAGGGGAAGATGTCTGTTATTTGATCAACCCGGAAAACGCGCAGGTCCTTTCTGGTTAGGCAGTAAGCAACCAAATACCAGTTGTGCCTTTTACAGATTAAACCGTAGGGTTCAACGACTCGCTGGGTGTTCTGCCGGCTGTGGGCTGCAAAATACCAGATTTTCACCCGGTAACAATCCCGCAAAGCCTGTACCAGCTTGTCAAAAATTTCGCTTACCCTAGCCGGTTCGGCGAGCTGTTCTTCCACTAAGTAAATGCGCTCCTGCAGTTGCTCCACCGGCAGGCTTTGGGGTGAGTATTTATATTTAAACAACGTACTGACAAGGGCATCCTTTATTTCATTAGTATGCCCGGCCAGGGCCGAGCCTTTTTGCTGCAGCAGGCTTAGTAAAATGATTAGCGCTTTTTCCGGGCTGATAGACGGTAAATAACCGGCATCCAGACGGTAAAGACCTTTATTAACGCCTTTATTTACGGATGTGCTCTTTTCCGGTCTAATCAGGGGGATGCCCATTTCATTTTCTATCTGTTCCAGATAACGGAGGATACTTTTCGTGGTTACCGCACAGGCTTTGGCCATCTCGGATAAGGTCACGCCACCGTAAGGGCTTCTTTTGTTTAAAAGTGCAATTACTTTGGCAATGCGCAGGGCTTTAGTGCTATCGGATTTGGACAAAAAACTACCCCCTTAGAATGGGATTTTACACCTTTCCAGGGAGATACGACCAAACGTGGCTATTTTCCTTCTTTTATGAAGTTTATTTGCAGAATATATAGCGGTCTAAACCTCGCACCCAGCCGGTCCAAGAATCTTCGGGATTTTCACGGCTCTTCACTGCTGTTTTGAACATATCCACCGCTGTATCCATCATATCCAGATGGTGTAGGATGGCGGCTTCAAGGAACTTGGGCCTTTTAGGGGACTGCCACTCGTACTGACCGTGGTGGCTGACAATCATGTGCAGCAGCTTAAGTCTCAGTATTTCCGGGAAGTCTGTTAACTGGTTAATATATTTATCCAACAGCTGCGCGCCCAGTACGATGTGCCCGAGTAAGTGCCCTTCGTCGGTAAAACTGATACCGGTGTGAAAACTATATTCCTCAACTTTGCCCAGATCATGGAGCAACGCGCCGGTTATAAGCAAGTCCCGGTCCAGCGAAGGATAAACAATGGCCATTTGCTCAGCAGCGCCGGCCATGCCCAGGCTGTGTTCCAATAGTCCCCCGATGGTGGCGTGGTGATTGCGCTTGGCAGCGGGAGCTGTGATGAAGGCATAAAAGAAAGCTTCATCCGATACAATTAACGAGAGTAAATTTTTTAAGTGTAAGTTCTGCAGGGAGTCAAGCACCGCTGCTAGTTTGGCCTGGGCTGTGGCCAGGTCCATTTTGCTGGAGGGGATAAATCTCCTGGGGTCTGTATCTCCTTCCGGGCAAACCGTCAAGGTTGCTATTTGTATTTGCAGCTTGCCGTTATATTCAGTTACCTGTCCCTGTAATATAACAACATCACCAACTTTACAGTTTGCATAAATCTCATCCGGGTTCTCCCAAACCCGGCCTTCAATTTGACCGGTACTGTCACCCAGGACAACAGCCAGATAGTGTCCTGTGCCGCTGCGCAAAGGCAGCAGTTTCTTTACCTGTAAGGCAAAAGTACCTCTTACTTCTTGACCCAGTCTCATCTGCTCAATGAATATTTCCGGCAATAGAACCATCTCCAATTTATTTTCTCCTGCGCCCGCGCTTTTGGTTGTAGACATTGTAACTCATTTGCTTACGCGTTTCCTTATTGTAAAGAGGCTCGGACATCAGGTCCAGGTTTTGGTGGTGCTCTTTTACCTCCTCAACTATATCACAATCCTCGTACATATCTGCCAACTGACTCAAATATTAAATTTGATTTTTTAAGGCCCAATGGCTACCCTCATAATCGCCTTGGTCGGCCAACCGGATGGCCTCTTCTTTAGCCTCGGCAGAGCGGAACAACTCCACTTGCTTGATCACTTCGAAATTATCGATAGGACTATCGCCCGTCCTGTTTTGGAAATTAACCCCAAAGCCGGGCTGCAGGCTTACTAAAGCCAGGTTTTCTCTGACGTCGGCATACTCCACTGCTAAGTCCAGCAGGTGGTGGTTACCCTCTTCCTGTGATGCAATAAGCAGCTCAATAAGCATAATTTTTGTCTCAACGCTATACATGTCCGGCAGGCTGACCGATATCCCGCTGCTGGTGGTGCAAGGATAGCCCAGCACGCCGGTTAACCTGTACTGGGGGGCCTGACTGTAACCTGACAGTAAGGTTCTGGGCTACTGTGCTGAGCAAGCCGGTCAGCTCCTGCTCGAAAATACCGGGGATCTGTTCGGGTGATTGAATATAGTAGAAGTTACCACGGCCGGCCTCAGCCATCGCCATCAATAAATCTTCTTCAAAGTCCTCGCCCAGGCCGAAAGTGGAAAGGGTAATATCGCCGGATTGCTGTGTTCCTTCTCGATCATCGCGTATCTTTCCTCTGGTCCCTGGCAAAGTACGCTGCCGCTTCTTTTAAAAATAGCTTCTGTGACCGTTAGCTTCTCAGCATTAATTTGTTCTACATAAGCAACTTTCGTATCTCTGTCATAATAATTTGCCATGTCGACACCTCCTGATGGCTTCTCTTTATTATTGTCCATCTTCTCGGTGTCCGCTAGTAGGTTACCACATCATATGGCAGGGTGTTCATGACGGTCTTCCCTATAAAGCCTACATTGTTTCTATGTAGGCTTTTTTTTGAACACATACTTATCTCATAATTTACAAAATTTAACCCGATAATTCTATCATTAGTAACCATAAAATATAGTATTTTTAAAAATCTCGACCAGTTTTGACAAATTTTTATTATTACAAAGTATACAATAGATTTAATAAATATCCTCTTTAATGTAAGAGAGGTTAACAGCCCTTTTTATTAAGTAAAATATCATTTTCTGGGTTTACTTTAAGCCGTAAGAAATAACGGAGGATTTTGTAGATGGATGAAGATAAATTACAGCATGAGCAATCGAGTGGTGTAAATAATTATATATTCAACGAACAGAATGAAATAGCAATAGGAAACACAACAAACCTGTCAGACGATATAGAACCAATCATCGAAGACATGCTGTTATTTGCCTCAAATCTTCGCGAAGCTATCGAAAAACAGCAGCAATCAATATTAGACTTACAGACATATGTTACCAAACTTAACAACAAAACAATAGAGCAACAATTATTAATTGATGCTCTGCAGAAAAAAGAAACTGAATTTAGAGAAATAATCCAAAGTAAACAACGTAAAATTATTGAATTACAGCAGTACTATTATGATCTACTAGTCGATAAAACACAAGAAATAGATATAATGGATCATATTTTAACCACAAGGGAAACTGACTTGGTTAAGTTAACTAGTGAATTGGAGATTGTAAATCATGAACTAAAAAGCACAAATGAATTGCTAACCGTAAAGGAAAAACTTCTAGTCAAAATAAATAAGGAATTCGATTCAGCAGATAAAGATTTAAAGATTAAAAATAAGAAGCTTCAGAAGACTGAAGCTGACCTGGCTAATGTAACGGATGAATTGGCAAAGGCAAATCAAGAATTAACAAATAGAAGTATTCTACTTGCTGAAAAAGAAGAAGCGTTTAATGCTATTAGACAGGAATTAGAATTATTAAAGCAAGAAAAAGCAAATGAAAGGCGATCACTCATTGAGTTTAACAAGGTTAAAGAAAGCATGCGTAATATAATGCAACTGCTTCGGGGAAATAAAGATTCGGAGTTTATAGAAAGCGTTAACCCATTACATAAACAATCAAGCTTTAAGAAAGACCAGAAATAAATTTCTTAAGATAGGTAGTCGATGGTTGTGAAAATTGATTATGCTAAGCATGAACGGCTGTCAGAAATAGATAAAAGCTTTGCTGCTCAAATAAGTGAGAAAGAAATTCGTTTATTAGGAGATTTGCTAATAACTCAAGAGCAATTTGACGAATTAACAGACCTTATAAGACACGTTATTCTAACTAATCAAAAGGCCATCCAAGTCAAATATGCTCTAGCCACAGCCATTTTTTTAGTTTGGTGTAGTGTATACTATTATAAAGACGGCACTTTTTGGGATCCTATTTTTTCAAAATTGAAGATCCCTTATAGCCTAAAGAAAGCCGAATTTTTAGGTGAAACGTTCCTAAAGGTTTCAAATAAATTTGGACTTCAGCAGATCTCAGCCACTGAAAGAACTAAAAAATATATGACCCCAATATTAATGCATGGCTATATAAGCGATTACTATGCCGGCAAGCTCCTTGACTACTTAAATGCAATCTATACGACATATTTAAAATATAATGTTACAGAACAAGCAATGGCAAGCCTATGGACTGACCTATTTAATTTGCATACTGAACAGATTTCTATTAAAAGCGAAATTGAAAAACTAGAAAAGCAAGAAAATCAATTAAAGTTAGCTATTCAGAAATACTCTGTTCCAGATAATTTACACAATATAAATCGGCTGATGCTCACTGAACATGAAGAAAATATATCTCAATTAAAACAAAATATTACTAACATATTACCAAAGCTTAGTGAGCTTGATGAAGAAATCGAGCGCTATCAAATGATTGAAAAGGAATTAAAAGAATTCCAATGCATATTAGAAGAAATTAAGACTATTGATCCGGCAGGATGGGCGGATGCTGCTTTAGAGAAATTAGTTCAGTTTCAACTGGAGAGTTCAGAATTAGTTAAGCACAAACTAGGGTACTTTAATGAACAAAAAATTCACACAATTACAGAAAACAAGCACTTTGAAAGCCAATATGCTATAGAAACGGAAAAGATCAGAACGATAAAAACTAATATTTTTTACACTGGGGAAAGGCAAGGCAGAAGAAGGTTGGTCAATCTTAAATGACTTCCAGGAATTAAAGAAATCATTAGAAGTTGTCCAAGCTAAACTGATACAGAGACGGGAAATGCATCAGATGGAAGACTCTATAGAAAATTTAACCGTAAAACAAATTTTAACAACTTCATTAACACATCTAGCAGATGAAAATCCCGCACATTTTCAATTATTTATTAAGAGTACATTGAGAATGATTGATAGTGTGTCGAAAAACCAAATTATAGATGAAACTGATGAAACACACCGTATGTATAAACCGGTATACCGCTGGTGGAATAGTTTAGGCAAAGAAAAAAAGAAACCGTCTGTAAAACCATCTTCAACTGATGAAATAGCTCAAAATGGACATATGCGTAAACTACATAGCAATTGGCGATTAGAACGGCCAAAACTGCGTCAACCATCTCTAATCTACGATACGGTTGGACGTAATCTATATCTTAAAATACCTGAGCAGCAGTTAGCAGCACCAAAGGCTTTCTACGAAGAACCACATTTCATTTTAGAATATTCAGATTCACAGGAAAAAATAGTAGTAAATTACGTTATCGGAAAAAATAAAATGTTGATACAGGAACAAAAAGTCTGTATCAATAGATCAGACATTAAACATTTAACCTTCCGGTGGCTTAGTATATCTGAATATTGGCCAATAAGCATAGAACCGGTCATGTTATTTAATGATAAAACACAAGTTATGTTTGACCAAATTATGCCTAATGGTTATTACTACATTTTAGCACAAAAAAATTGGCAAACAGACGCACAACATATAATTGACCAATACGTTGGCGGACCTGATGATTACAGGATATATGAAGTCAAAATGGAAGAGTCGGAAATTAAATTTTGGTTGGATACTGCCAATAACTGTGAAACCTTGACTATTCAGTCTAGTCAATTTACAGGGATTGAATTAAAGGGAATTCAGTTTGTATCCGGTGTATTCATGGAAGGAACGCCGGTATGTTATGCTGCTTCGCCAGTAATGACGATTGGATACCAAACAATAGATACTCACCAACTAACGTTTTCTTTGTTTTATCAAGGAGTACTGCATATACAAAGTCCAATTCACGTTATTTTTAACAAATATGGTAAGCAAATCTCACCACATGCGGCAGAGCTGGAATTAGAAAAAATAATCAACCAAAGGGTTCAACCCAATGTCGAAAAGATTCAAATTTCTATTACCGATCAACAGGATAAGGTGATATTTGGCAGATCCTTTTGCCGGGTAAGAGGTTTAAGTTTTACTTACAACACCTCAGAAATAGTCGTCAAAGTCCCTGCTGGAGCCCTTTTACAGCATCCTTATTCAATACAAGATGGCACCACTTACCATATTCCTATATCAGAGCAATCCTTGACTGAAGTGGAAATCTATTTTAACCGATTTGGATGGAAGACTTTTCAATTAGAAACACCTATAGTGCAATATGAACTTAGAAACATTGAAAACCAAAAGCTGAACATTCCACTATGTTTATTGTATTCAGAAGCCGATAATCTCAAAGAGATTTATGTTGACTGGTCTACTTCAAGTGGCATCCCGGAGAAAGTCATCCTTTTCGATGATGCGGAAAACTTAGTTAGTACCTTTAATCTTAGAAACGGCCAGGCAAGTGCACAACTAATTGGTTTTTACGATATCATTCGGGATTTGGCCGTTAACAGAAAAATTTATTTTCGTTGGGAAAGTAAAACCCGTATTTCACCAAATTTCTTACTGTTAGAAGTATTTCATAAGGTAGAAGTTACGGAATGCACACTATTCCAGACAGAAAATGAAATGGATAACTTATTTGAAATTGGATATAAACTAAATTTTCCTTATTCCGGGCAGCTTATTATTCGTGTACGTGAAACAGAAAACTCAAATAATATTCTGCTTAATCAGGCCATAACGGATAATCCTTGTTATGTATATATTAATAAAGATGATACCACTGCTAATCTACTTACCTTTGAATTATTTTATATGGAAAGTATTAAAAGCATTTTTGAAAACATAGAACAAGAAATAATTTGCTGGGAACGCGAAGAAAAAAGGATTCTAAAAAAAGCGGTAGTCAAAGAAATTTTAAAACGTGGACTGTTGATTAAAGCTTTTAATTACGAGCATAAGCAACACCTACTGCAGGATACATTTTGCATTGAACAAATAACGATAGAAAACAAACATTTTGCAGAAGAAGAGATTTTTACAGGTATTTTTAAAGGCAAGAAAATTTCTACCGAGGTATATTTTTGTTTGGATATTGAAACACAAAAACTTCCTTTTTTGATTGATACTGACTATGATGGCGTACAATATCATCCCGTTACTGGCGAACTTTTTTGGGAATGCCGGAGCGATCCTGAAATTATGGCACCACTTGATGATTTGGAATATCTGATCAAGGAGGACACAGTTTATGAACCTAAATCCGGTGCTTTCATCGCAAAAGATTTTTGAAAAATATGTCAGTTATATCACCACAACATTTAGATTAAAAGATGAATCGTTAAATCAACAGATTAATTCAGCATTAAATGATAAGTTTAGATTTTCCAAAGGACCAATAATCGAGGCAACCCCACCTTTTAAAACAGGGAAGAGCCTACAACAACTAATAGATGAAGGTATCCTCACAAGCTCTTTTACAGAGCTAAAAGCAGCTTCACTGCCAATGGATAGAAACTTGTATCTGCATCAAGAAAAAACCATAATGAAAATTTGCCAAGAACATCGTAACGCCGTTGTGGCAACAGGAACAGGCAGTGGTAAAACTGAAGCCTTTATCATCCCCATTTTAAATCACCTTTTAACTGAAAAACAAAATCATAAACTTACCCCTGGTGTTCGAGCCTTACTGTTATACCCCATGAATGCATTGGCCAACGACCAGATGAAGAGGTTGCGTGAACTTTTAAAAAATTGTCCGGAGATCACTTTTGGCATATATACAGGTGAAACAGAAGAAAAATATCGAGCAGCTTATGATAAATTTCAACGGATGCATCAGCAACCTCCGCTTCCTAATGAATTGATTTCCCGTGAACAGATGAGAGAAAGCCCACCACAAATACTCTTAACCAACTATGCTATGCTAGAATACCTAATGCTGCGTCCAGCTGACAACATATTTTTTCAGGGTCCCTATTCAAATTGTTGGAAATTTATAGTTATCGATGAAGCTCACACGTACACAGGTGCAAAAGGAATTGAAATGGCTATGCTTATTGCCCGTTTAAAGAGCACTATTGGCATAGAAGAAGGTCAACTTACCTGTATTATGACTAGCGCATCTCTCGGGAACGGCCAAGATGATTTTAGCCTGGTTGCAGATTTTGCCTCCAAAATATATCGGGAGCCGTTTGAACCCGGAGACGTGATCGGTGCCACCAAAAGAACCTTTACTCATTCAGCTATTTGGGGAATTCCAGAACCAAATTTATATAAAAATATCAATCTGTGGTTAGCTTCTGTTGGTAAAGATAAGCAGGAACTGCGCAAAATTTTAGTGGAATGTCAAGTACCCGAAACGGCCATCGAACAGGCTTACCCTAAAGAAAATACGTATGCGGATGGAGCATTATACCTCATCATGTCAGGTGATGGGCGTGTTGATCAAACTATCCGTAGTTTAGTTGATGGACCAATGGCTTTGGAAGAACTGGCTCAAAAGCTATTCCCAAACGACGAGCAGGCATCTTTAAATACCGCTCATCTCATTGACTTATGTAATCGGTTGCGCCGCCATGAGTATGAGCACTCTCTATTACCGGCAAGATATCATTATTTAGTAAAAGCACTGGAGGGAGCCTTCATTGTTTTTACTGAACAGCCGAAAGTCTATTTGAGTCGCATTAACCAGGTAACCATAGATCAAATGGATTATAAAGCTTTTGAAATTGGAGCCTGCAATAAGTGCAATAGCTTATACCTTGTTGGTGAGGTTTCACCGGGTAAAGATAAACCTTATCTTTACCTTTCTGAAACAAAAAACAGATATGCTGACGCTGAAAATGCTAACCTTGAATACTTTGCCTTACTTGAACAAGAAAATGAAATTGATCAGGAAAATGAAGATGTACTTTTAGAAAGTACACAGTTAAAAATACCACCTTTTTCAGTTTACCGACTGTGTGTGTACTGCGGTGCTATCCAACAGGATAATGGTACACCTATCTGTGATTGTGTCCACTCTAAAACAGTCCGCTTGTTAAAAGTTAACCATAAGAACCAAAAGGTCCACAAATGTGGGATTTGTGGTTCAATTAATCCAATTTACAATATTGTCAGACGATTCTTTTTATCTGAAGATGCTGTTTCGAGCGTTTTGGCCACTACACTATATCAGGAACTGCCAAACAAACAGAAGGCTCAAGTGCACAATGACACTATGAAAAATGATCTCTTTGGATTTTTAGATAATGATACCGCAGATACACTAAAAACTGTTAATAGTCATAAACAATTACTTGTTTTCTCAGACAGTCGGCAAAATGCGGCCTACTTTGCGCCTTATCTTAGCCGCACCTATAATGATTTGTTGATCAAAAATGCTATGGTTCGAACTATTGAGTCACAGCATGACTTATGCATTGCGAACCGTTGGACCCTGGACGACTATTATTACCGAATCGATCGGTACGTTCGGGAAACAGCTTTTAGCAGCGCATCGGTGGAAACGTTGCGACGTGATATCTGGAAATGGATCATGCGTGAGTTTGCCTTTGTTTCTGGGGCCAATTCATTGGAAAATTTGGGACTTATTCATTTTCAACCGAATTTTGATGGTGTTCCCGTAATTGATAATATATGGAGAATACCAGATTTAAAGAAATTTGGTTTTAAACAGGAAGAATTACCTATCTTATATGAATATATTTTAGATCAGTTTAGAGTTAATCGGGCAATTGAATATCCCGAGTATGTATCTCCGCAAGATCCTGATTTTGCACCTCAAAATCAGCAGGGAGGTTTTTGGCGTCAAAAGCCAATAGGTGATGTACGATTCCCTCGAGGCTATTCATTAAAATCATGGTTGCCGGCACATGAACATTTTTCCAACATTAGAATGGATTTTTTAAAGAAAGTTTTATCTGCAGGAAGTGCTGAGGTGCAAAAGTCAACAGTCCAAGAGCTGTTGGATATTTTATGGGAATCAATGACCGATTTAAGAAGTCCATTAGTTAAATATATAAAAAATGAGCTGCTTCCCAAGCTAGGAAAAATCTATAAACTTGATCCTCAAATATATTGCGTAGCACCAGGAATGAATAATCCTGATGTAACCTATTATCAATGCGATACTTGTTTTAAAATATCAAAAACAAATTTACGTGATGTATGCCCAACTTACCGATGTGAAGGTAAGCTTCACATAATTGATTTGGATGAAAGATTTGGTGATAACCATTACCGGAATCTTTATTTGAACATTAAACCTGAGAAAATGGTAGCAAGTGAACATACAGCCCAATTAACCACTGAATATGCAGCAGAAGTACAAAATCAATTTATCAATGGTGAAGTCAATGTACTAAGTTGTTCAACTACTTTTGAATTAGGTGTTGATGTAGGGGAACTGGAAACCGTTTTTATGAAAAACATGCCTCCCACACCAGCCAATTATGCACAACGGGCAGGGCGTGCAGGTCGTCGCACAGATTCCACCGCTTATGCATTGACGTTTGCGCGCCTTTCATCACACGATTTTAACGGATTTAAAGATCCGTCTAAAATGATTAGTGGGGTGGTCAAACCACCTTATTTCGAAGTAGCTAACGAAAAAATAGCTCTACGCCACTTGTACGCCTGTGCATTTGCTCATTTTTGGCGTCAATACCCAAGTTATTTCAAAACGGTGAAAGACTTTTTCATGAGTGAACCCGCAGGCCCAGCGTTGTTTCGCCAGTTTCTAGATAGTAAGCCCCAGGCACTCTTTGAAATGCTTCAAGAGGTAACTTCTGATGCAATCAAACACATGGTTAAATTAGAAAGTTGGGGTTGGGTTGACAATTTATATGGAAAACGTGGGCCGATGACTAAAGTAATCTCTGAACTCACCTATGATTTAAGTAGCATCCAACAAGCTATTGATGATGCCCTGAAAAAGGAGCATTATGGCAAGGCAAATACGCTGTCACGTATCCGTAACACCATTACAGAAAGGCCATTGATCAATTACTTTTCTCAAAAAAACCTTTTGCCCAAATATGGATTCCCGGTGGATGTAGTAGGTCTGGATATAAATCTTCACACCGATGAAGCAAAGAATATTGACTTAAGTCGTGATTTGCAGATAGCCATCTCGGAATACGCACCGGAAAGCCAAGTCGTGGCTAATGGTAAGTTATGGACAAGCCGTTATGTGAAAAGGGTTGCCAACCGTGAACTTGTTCGATACAGTTATATCCAATGCCCATGTGGATTTTTCAGAAAAAATCTCGATTTAAAAGAAATTACTTATAGTAGTTGTCCGGTGTGTGGAAGTAAAAGGGTTCAAAAAGGTACTTTTGTAACACCTGAGTTTGGTTTCATTTCTGATAGTATTGTTGGTGAACCTGGTGATACTAAACCAGAAAAAACCTATTCAAGTCGTAAGCATTTTTCAGGGTCAGGCGAGTATCTACAGGAAAAAACCATACTTGTGAGCAAAACTAGGATTGCCCTGAATACGCAGACACATGGCGTACTAACCGTAATTAATAGCGGAATCGGGTATGGGTTTTATTTATGCAAATTC
The DNA here is from genome assembly GCA_016841905.1 of Desulfoscipio geothermicus. GTDB lineage: Bacteria > Bacillota > Desulfotomaculia > Desulfotomaculales > Desulfallaceae > Sporotomaculum > Sporotomaculum geothermicum_C. The sequence continues at coordinate 46,674 of JAENYF010000019.1, forward strand.
TGTGGATATGGTAGCATACAGGGAAAACCTAAAACTCATAATAATCCCAATGGAATTAAATGTTCCGGTAATTTTGAAAGGGTGTCATTAGGGTATGATTTTGAAACAGATATTCTTGAAATTAGTTTTATAGATAGAATTTGCGACAAGGAACCCCCAACAGGTTATTGGGAATCGCTGTTGTACAGTATCATTGAAGGCATGTCATCATCTTTGGAAATCAATAGGGATGATATTGATGGCACACTTCACATTAATAAAGATTTAACACGTTCAATGATTCTATTTGATACTGTACCAGGAGGTGCCGGACATGTTAAAAGGATGCTGAATGAAGAACAGTTTGTTAAGGCCTTAAAAGAAGCTCGTTCTATCGTAAGCAGCTGTACTTGCGGGGCAGAAAAGAAAGATACCAGTTGCTACAGTTGTTTGCGGAACTATCATAACCAATACTGCCATGATTATTTAAGAAGGATCTATGCCATTGATGCCCTAAATAAGGTCCTCGATGATTGAGGTAATTTATATGGATTCGGTGTTATTAATGTCAATTAAAAGTTGCTAATAGTGAATCCGATAAGTTTTCTTTTACGGAGTTTATAAAAAATTTTAAGATCCAAGATAAATTTGAGTAATTAGGCAGTATATAGAAGGTATTGCAAAAGGAGATGGTTTTTGCTGACTGGGGTGCTGAAAACTGCTGGTTAGAGACCCTTCTAGGGTACAGGTATTTACTATAATGGCAGACATCTTAAATTAAATTTTTTATTTTTATGTAAACTGACAAAGGGTGGTAATAATTAATTTGTATAATTAAGTTAGGCCATCAAAATGATGGCCTAACTAATTAATAGGGGGTATACAATCATGAAAGAGATTTTAAGATGGTATTCCAATACTCTTGATAAGGATAAGCTAAATAAATTTTTTAGATTAACCGGCATTGAAATTCCAGGCTTCAGAAAAAAGGTAGATAAAGCACCTGTGCAGATCATGCGAAAGAAATTTAGCGGTGTTTGTATTGATGTTCCACGCGATAGGTTGATGTCCTTTTTATCTATCCTAAATGAAGAGCTTTATGACGAGATAAACGAGTTAAGCATAGCTGAAATCATGGCAGAAGAAATAGAACTAATCGGAAAATACAATTTACCTGACTATGTATTGGGTTTGCTGGCCATGTCGGAGATGGAGGATTTTGATCATATCAATGAACATATTAACCAGCTGATCATTGATGTTGACCAGCAAGAAAATCAAATTGATGATGTTGATGCTAAAGAAACATTGGTTGATATTAATGCCACAACAGAAAAAGAAAGTAAAATCTTAAGAAAAAAACTTAAAGATAAAACTCAGCAATTAGAACAAGCCACTAATCAAATTCAGAAATTAAATAGCACAATAACTAGAATTAAAGAAAAAAATAAAAAACAGCTGGGAGATATGGCCAAAGCCTACGAACGAACAAATACAGAGCTTGAAGAAGCAATAACATCCCAGAATGAAGCGTTGAATCGAAAAAGAAAGTTAGAAGTACAGCTTGGAGAAATGAATAATGCCATAAATCAGTTAACTACTGAGAATGAGGGGCTTAAAAAGAAGTTGGCTGAACAAGAAGTTTTGTTAAATATCTGGCAGGCAAAACATCCTGGGGAGAAACTTAATAATAAAACGCTGCGAGTTATTTTCCTGGGAGACAAGTCTAACCGAGTAATAAACGTTGTTTCGGGAGTGGTTGTAGATAAAACCTGTGTTGATTTTGATGATGTAGATGTGATTTGCAGTAGCGAGGATCATATCAAGGAGTATGATGTAGCATTTTTATTATCCAGTCGGTGTACCTTTGAGCAGCGGCGAAAGATACTAAAAAATTTTAACAGCTGTCAAATTAAAATTAATGAGATACCTAATATAAAAAGCAGTGAAGATATTATAAATCAATTAATAACCGATCTTTCTAAAGATAAAAGACGTGCCATTTAGTTTCCAAGGAGGACAATGTAAATGAGTGAAGAGTTGAACTGTATTTTGGTTGGTATTCTAGCTGAACCAGAAGACCTTATGCTTGAAAGAGATTTTGTTGTATTTGTTAATAGTATTAATGAGCTTCAGTTTGCCTTAAAGATAATATCTGATGGACCTGATTTTTTACCTTTAGATAAACCAATAACTTGTTATGCCAACAAATTTACTGATTATGACTTTATCGATAACTATTATGATGAGCTGCCTATGAGGGCTAAGTCTTTTGAAGATTTCATTAAGGATAAAGTGGTCTTATTTCGCCCTGTTCAACAATATAAAAAAGGTGAGATTTTATATTCTGCTGAGCCTGTTATGGTTTTACCGAAGCCCCCTAGCATAAATAGGAATAGCAGGCTAATCCCTATGCTTTATTTGAATGAGAGAGACTACGAAGATTGCGATAAGCTAATTGTAAACAGACAACCTGTAGGACCATTCCGCTATTTCCCTGGACAAATGCCTATAGCAGATCCTATTTATATCCATATTAATGGTTATTTATATGGAGATTTTGCTTTTAGGGTAGAAAGGCATAATAAGTGGCTCTTTAATTATAAAAATAACCTAAAGCGTGTTCAATGCGACTTTTTTGAATATGAAAATGTAATTACCTATAAAGATGTAGCATTTGTTGAATCTTATTTATACCTGCAGGATTTCGCAAAACTATTAGAAGCTGATGGTGAAAAGGTAGAAATCTTAGATGCACCCTTACCCAAAGATGTTCAGTTTGATCCAGGTACTAAAAAAGAAATTGAGCATAGTGCTGATGTTCATGCCAAGTCGCCAAAGACAGCTGCCGTGAAAGTCATTGATGCATTGGAACCCGGCTTGCAAGGAGTCATAAATGATGCTACTGGTAATCAAGAGGAACCGGTAATGGGAGTCGGCTTAGAAGAAGTCGAGTTTATCAACAGGTTAATTAAACACTGTCGTTTATCAGGTCTGCTTTATGATGAGGATGATTTATATAATTTCCATATAGACTTAAAGATCAATAATTTTGTTATTATTGCCGGCATGTCGGGAACAGGGAAATCAAGGTTGGTTGATTTATACGCTGAAGCACTGGGATTAACCCGGGATGATTCCCAGGGCAGGTTCAGTTTTATACCGGTAAGGCCAACATGGACAGATGAAACGGATTTAATTGGTTTTTTGGACACCTCCAATAACATATATAGACCGGCGGATACTGGTTTGCTGAACCTCTTGTTGGAAGCGGAAAAAAACTGGGACAAACTGTATCTGGTGTGCTTTGATGAAATGAATCTGGCCAGAATAGAACATTATTTTGCTCAGTTCTTAAGTGTTTTGGAACTCCCCGCAGAAAAGCGGGTGCTGCAATTATATAATCCTGAAATGGCAGAACGTGTATATAATTCTCACCAATATCCACCTCAGGTCAAGCTTGGTCGCAATGTATTAATGGTGGGAACGGTTAACATTGATGAATCAACTTACGCATTTAGCGATAAAGTACTGGACCGGGCCAGCATACTTCGTTTAAAGGTGTTGCCTTTTGTCAGGTTGGCTGAGTTAATTGAAGGGTTGAAAACCAATACACCCAATATAAATCCAGAAATTTTAGCCACACAATACCTCAACTGGGTAAACCAAAGCGGATTTTCGCTTAATGCAAGTGAAAATGAGTTTTTGTATAAATTACACGAGATAATTAACAAAGTTGATGCCAGAAAAGGTATTGGTTATCGCAGCCTGCGTCATATAGATGATTACTTGCGCAATATACCCCGGCATGAACAGGGGCCCATTTTAAATCGCGCGAAAGCTTTTGACTATCAGCTTGTGCAAAAGGTACTTCCTATGTTGCGCGGGTCACAGGAACAATTGCTCAAATTAATTGGTATTTATAATGAAACGACGGATGAGGTAGAAGATAGCGAAATTTTGAAATTGATGGATGAATACAACAATATCAGCGATTATAGTTACAGCCGCGCTGAAATTAAGCAGAAAGCCAAGGAATTAAGGTGGTTTGGTTATGCATCCTGATGGATTATCTTTCCGCGTCATTTTGCACATTGGCAGCAAAGAAAAGAATTATTTCATTCCGTTAAACAGTTTTTGCAGCAAAGAAAAAGACGCCGTTATTGATTCCACATATTTATTGGAATTTAGTTATGTGAGTTTGGAATTTACTCCGGGCGATGGTATTGAAATACCGGATAATGCCCGGTTATACATGGACGGGCTGGATGGTTTGGGTAACCACCAAATTAAGCGCGATTATGACGGGGCCTACCTTGATTGTCCTAGTAATATGCCTCTATACAACCAGATAGAAAACTATCCCTGGATTCCCGGTCAGTATCGAGTGAAGGTGATCTGGGGGGATAGTTCGTATTTCACCATATTAAAAGTTAAGGCTAAGCAAATCAGTGATCGTCAACTAGAGGTTATGCGGCAAGAATTGGAGGACTGTGTTAGAGGTTTAGCTATTGATGTGGCTTTGCCCAGGCGTGGTCTAGGTACTTCCGACATTATGCAAGCTTTGCCGGTGCTTTTTTATCAGTATAGCTTGTTGGAAAAAGAATTTCCGCGGCTTTATTCCGGTGTGCTGGATATTTTACAAAAGCCCCACCAACAAGTAATTAAGGAACATGATATAGTTCCTGAACATAAGGCCAGGGTTTGGGATAATCGCACTTTATATTGGTTGAACTCTGAACATGGCATGCGAAAGAACGGCGGTTCAAACCGGCGTCCCAAATATGTCCTGGCGCCGCGAAGTAAAATAAATTATGATTTGTCCGAAAATCAATGGCTTAAAAAAATACTCTTCGGTTTTATCCAGGTATGCAGCCGGATTCAAAAAGCAATTGAAAACACACTTAACCTTAAAAAAGGTGTATTAACAGAAGAAGAACGATACATGCCGGGTCATGCAAGTATACTCAAGCGCAGGCAAAAAGAAATCGATCATTTGTATAAAGATCTGGAACGCTGTAATAGACTGCAGGGGCGTCTATGGCAGCTATTAAATCATCATTTCTTCACTGGTGTTAAAAGCAAAATAGGTCTTATCCCCATAACCCCCGGCTTATTACAGGATTATCGATATTTTGGTGTTTTTCGGTTTTGGCAGCAATTATGCCTGAATTCTGAAATACAGGTACAGTCTGCAACTGAGTATCAGTGGAAACGCTCTGATTTGCTTTACGAATATTGGATTTTCGTTAAAATGTTGGAAATTTTAAAGAAGATCGGGTTTCAACCCGTGGAAGGTTGGATTTATTCCAACACATGGAGATTTGGCGAGCCCATGTTTATACCCAGCATTGAACCGGATACCAAAGTAAGCTTAACGAAAGGTAAATGGCGTTTTGATTTAATATACGATCAAAGTATACCTTACGAGAGTAAAATAGCGAGCGAGAAGGGCATTCCCATATGGAGTGAAAACGAGAACAACAGGCCCGATTTGCGTCTGGATGTTTATGACCATGAAGAATATTCTCAATCCTTCATTTTCGAGGTGAAATATCGCAAGCTTCAAAATGTGTGGAATACTTTGGTGGAAAATGACCGAAGAAAATGGACTGAGAACATGCGCCAGCTACTAAATTACCGCATCGGTTTATCCAGTGTTACTGATTATAGAATCAGGCCGGTAGATGAAGTAATCGCGTTTTACCCCGGTGATAATGCCAATGATGCGCAGTTAACAATAGATAAATATAGAATTACGCTGATAAAATTCAGGCCGGGTGGGGATAACCAGCATGTATTAGCCTATTTAAGAGATAGCTTGTTCAAAAAAATAATAGAGGACGATGAAAAAGAAGCGATTGTTTAGAATCTTACAATATATTGGGTATACTTACGAACATTATTTTTCTTTAGAAATTATAATAACATAAGGTTTTTTAGGTTGCTGTCGGCATTACTCTTGACTATAAGATGATGGTGCGTGAAGCTAGGTTTAGAGTAATTTAAAATGAATATGGGGACTCTGACCATAGTAAAAAAAAGAGAAAGGGTGAAAATGATGAATGCTTTCGTATATGATATTCCAACAAAAGTATATTTCGGTGAAAACCAACTAAAACACCTGGGCGCCGAATCAAGCAAATTCGGCAAAAAAGTACTTTTGACTTATGGTGGAGGTTCCATCAAGAAGTTTGGGCTTTATGACAAAATTATTGAGGAGATAAATAAAGCAGGTTTAGAGCTTTATGAATTGTCCGGAATTGACCCAAATCCAAGAGTATCCTCCGTAAACGCAGGTGCTGATATATGCAAGAAAGAAAATATAGATGTTCTTCTTGCTGTAGGTGGAGGATCGGTTATAGATTGTACAAAATATATTGGTGCGGCTGCTTATTATGATGGAGATGCCTGGGATATCCTGCTTAAGAAGGTCCCGGTAAAAAAATGCCTGCCCATCATTACCGTGCTAACCCTGGCAGCAACGGGTTCTGAAATGGATGCTGGCGGCGTTATCAGCAATCCCGAAACAAATGATAAAATTGGTCTGATTTTTCCTGTCATGCAACCTAAGGTTTCCTTCTTGGATCCAACACTCACCTATACTGTGAACAAATTCCATACAGCATGTGGAGCCGCAGATATACTAAGCCACATCTTTGAAGTGTATTTTAGTATGGACCAGGATTTGTATATGCTGGATTGTGTTATGGAAGGTCTTATGAAGACCGTCCTAAAGTATACGCCGGTTGCCCTGGCAGAACCTGAAAATTATGAAGCACGTGCCAATCTGATGTGGGCCTCTTCATGGGCGATCAATGGCTTTATCAATGGCGGCAAGCGTCAGGCATGGAGCTGTCATCCCATGGAACATGAGCTCTCGGCATTTTACGATATTACACACGGACTGGGGCTTGCCATACTGACGCCAAGATGGATGGAATATACTCTAAATGAAAATACAGTAAGTAAATTCTATCATTTTGGCGTAAATGTATTTGGTATTGATGAGTCCTTACCACATATGGAAGCCGCTAAGAAGAGTATTGATTTGCTTAAAGAATTCTTCTTTGAGACTTTAGGGCTGCAGAGTACCCTTACTGAAATTGGTATCGATGATGCAAACTTTAAAATTATGGCCAAGAAAGCTGCAACTTTGGGGAGCACCAAATATGCCTTCCAGCCTTTAGCAGCTGAAGATATTGAAAAGATATTCAGGATGTGTTTGTAAGATAGGTATTCTATGTCACTTCGAATCACCACTGGTTGGAGGATGAGTATGCCGTACCCGGGTACTATGGATTCTTTACATATTCGTTGTTTTAGACTACACATCGCAGGAAACACTTATGGAACCAAGAAAGCCGGTGATTGGCGGCAAGTACTGCCATTTCAAGAATAAAATGTACCAGTTGCTGACGGTTGCCACTTGTCTATCAGGCACTGTATGACGATTTTAGGGTATATATTCGTCCCTACGATATGTTTTTAAGTGAAGTGGACCATGTGAAATACCCAAAGGTCAGCAAAAATATCGTTTTGACCCTGGTGCAGGAGCCGGAACGTTGATGATGGAATCTTAAATCATCGGATCAGCCGGCCGCTGGCAATATTAAGTAAATTAATATGACATGAACCGGTTACGGCAAAAGCACAAGAACCTTTCTGGTAAAAAACACATAAAATGGACCAGAAAGGAGTGAATATCGATGAATCCAGAACTACACAAGGCCTTTGACGCTGCATTAAGCAATTTCAGAAAAATTACCCCCGTCAATGGCTTCGATGCCGCCAACCCCGATAATGCAATGCAGAATAACTATGCCTGGTCTATGACCGAATTGGGTGACTACATTTATGTAGGTACGGCCAGAAACATTCCCTACTCAATTTTTTCAAACCAAATTTTTGGTGATATTCCCATTCCCGAAGAACTAACTCCTGAAAACCCGGTCCTGCGCGGGGAGATCTGGCGCCGTCGAAAGTGCGGTCAATATGGCTGGGAGAGAGTCTACCGTACCCCGGAAAATCTGGTCGATCTGGGTTTCCGGTTTATGATCACTTACACAACCCCTGGTGGGGAAACGGCAATTTACGCGGGAGCACTTACCTTAAGTCCCAACCTGTTCATGGTCAAATCCACCGATGGCGTTAACTGGCGCGTGCTGGAAAATGACATTCAGGGTTTTTCTACCAGATATATGGCGGAACACAGAGGCAAGCTATATATGGGTGCTCTGCCAATTACGGGACTGGCAGGAATCCAGCTTTACAGCAGCTTTGACCCGGAGCGGGACGGCTGGGAGTTGGTGGATGTCAATGGAGACCCGGACAAAAACCCCCGGGGAAATGTGGACTTGTTGCTGAGTTATAACAACCACCTCTATGTCGGTACCGGACTGCCCACCGGCTTTGAGCTGTGGCGTACATTGGGGCCGGAACCCCAAAAGGATAGGTGGAAACTGGTAGTGGATAAAGGGGCAGGGGATGCCAGAAATGAACACCCCTGGTCATTGGCTGTGTTTAACAATTACATTTATATTGGCACAGCCATTGAAGCAGCTGTGCTCAGCTTAAACCCGGAACAGCGAATTGTGCCCCCCAAAGGGTTTGATGTTATTAGGGTAGATCGCTTCGATAACTGGGAACTGGTGGTGGGCGGTCCTCCCATAGTGCCCACCCTGCCTGTAACAGGTATCCGCGGGTTGCCCCTGAGCGGCTACCACTCCGGTTTCGGCAATATTTCCAACGCCTATTGCTGGCAGCTCCAGCGGCAGGGTAATGAACTGTACCTGGGAACCTTTAGCTGGTCGGTCTTAATCCCACCCTTTATTCCTTTACTGCCGGATATTCTACGTAGTCTTCTGTCCATTAACGTCAAAGGTTATCAAACCTCGCAGTTGGAATACTTAAAATACCTGCTCCAGGCAGACCCGCGTTTTGCTCATTTGCCCCTGGAAGATGTGCTGCAGTGGATTGCTGATTTTATAACGAAGTTGGGGCGCCGGACACTGGGCTTTGATCTCTGGAAAACCACGGACGGAATCCATTGGGAACCGGTTTCGCTGAACGGTCTGGGGAATCCACATAACTATGGCGTGCGAATGCTATTTCTTTCCCAAAACGGCAGCTTGTATTTAGGCACTGCCAATCCCTTTGATGGGTTGGAGGTTTGGGTTAAACCCAAGAATATTATTGGATGTACGAATTAATTGACGCTGTTGAAGGCAGGGGCCGCAGCTGCGGCCCCTTTTAACGAGGTCCGTTGGCAGCGTAAGTTCAATAAGAAGGAATAACCCTATGGACAGTGTGAGTTTTCGAGTAAATTTATTCACATACTGCTAATCTTTGCATATTATAACCCAAAAATTAATTTTGGGGAGTGCTTCTTATGCAGTTAAAAAAATCTTTCAGCCCGTACCGGGAAAATTATGCGTACAGTTTAGGCATACAGGCCTATATATATGGTTATCCCCTTGTCACTATGGAAAGGACCAGGCAGCTGCAATCGTCGGTAAAAGTGCCCTACGGCGGTCCGGCATTTACTGTTTCCAATGTGTTTTCTCATTATGATCAACTTCTTGCGCCGGATTTCAAAGATGTCGTTTCACCCAATGTTGATAACATTTATTCCATTGCCTGGCTGGATCTCAAACAGGACCCTGTAGTTCTTAATGTTCCGGATACTAATGACAGGTACTATGTAATGCAATTATTGGATGCCTGGACAAATACCTTTGCCAGTATAGGACGCCGCACCACAGGTACGGGGGGTGGAAAATTTGCCATCGTGGGGCCAGATTGGAAAGGCACTCTGCCTTCAGGGCTTAAAGCGGTTAAATCTCCCACTAACACTGTATGGATTATAGGCCGTATCCTGGTAAAAGGTGAGGACGATTTAAGTGATGCAGCAGCTATACAAAAGCAATTTACACTGATATCACTGGATGGGCAAAAGACCCCATACGTGATAAAGCCTGCCAATACATTACTTTTAGAAAACAAGGTCGAAGATCTATGTGCCCTGGATTTCTTTAAAACTATGACAGACTTAATGATTTTGAATCCTACTACTAATAATGAGGCCTTTGAAAAACAATTTGAGCATATCGGTATTGATCTTACGTACGGCTTTGATGCTGAAAAATTAGATACGGAAACTATTGCGGGGCTAAATCGTGCTGCCGCAGATGCATTTCAAATAATTGCCAATAGTCGAGAAGAATTAACCGCCCGGTTTATTAATGGGTGGATAGTAGTAACTGGTTTGGGCACTTATGGGGACCAGTTCCTTAAGCGGGCATATATTGCTTTTAGCGGGCTTGGGGCAAACGTGGATGAAGAAGCTACTTGTCCCAGAACCTTTACTGATGATCAAGGGAATCAGCTAAATGGGCAATATAAATACATTTTGCGGTTTAATAAAGACCAGCTGCCCCCGGTAGAAGCTTTCTGGTCGGTAACAATGTATGGCCCGGATTTCTACCTGGTGCCAAATGATATTAACCGTTATGATATTGCAGATTACACCCCGGGGCTTGAGTACAATGATGATGGCTCACTTGATATCTATATCCAAAAAGACCGGCCAGTAAATAACGAATCGAATTGGCTGCCGGCGCCGGAAGGAGATTTCAACTTATTGTTAAGGATGTATCAACCGGCTGCTAAAATTCTAAATGGCACATATGAAATACCGGGGGTAAAACGGGTCCGGTAACCAACTTTATATGTATTCCTGGCATACCAAGGGGTCCGCCGGCAACGGCAGACCCCACTTATTTTTAAGCTTTAGCCCAATATGGCGGCCAGTTCCTCATCCGGTGAAAAGAGTAAGTGGATAGAAGCCTAATATGTTGTAATAATTAGAGAGGAAGTTTGAAGTGCCTTTAAAGGCGAACCCCTTGGTTTTATTTCTATCAAGGTTAAAAATTGATTGATCTGATATGGTTTTACCTTGCCTGAAATAATTGACCTTGTTAGAATACTCAGAGGGCAGGTGTTATAAAAGATGAAGCAGCCCAGATTAAAGATAAGTCTAGGATAAACGATAATAACAGCCCAGATTGGTTATAATCATAAATATTTACGAAATAATGATAGTTGACTGTTTCCTGCCGAACAATTAACATATTACAGGTTGAGAATAATTGCGATGGGGCTCGCGTAACGCTGCAAAGCTAATAGCTCCTACCAACTTTTATAAGGTTAGGTAGGAGCTTTTTTGCGTCCAGCTATAAGATAACGGTCAGGGTTTAAACTTTTAGAGCGTAAAGCAGAACTTAACAAAGCTTTTGATAAATTTATAGAGGAAAGGCTAGCTGAAGAAACCGTTCCATTTGAGGAAGCCATTCGGAGCATTGAAAATGGCGAGCTATAAAATTGAGTTAACTAAAGATGCAGTTAGTGATATATGAGGCTCATTCTGAGGTGGCAAACACGAGGAGTGATTATTATTGAAAGACATAGACTTTGGATTTGTTGCAGATATTTATGATGATTATGTTAATGTTGATTTTGACATACCATTTTATCAATCGATTTGTAAAGGCTACCGCGGTAATGTTTTGGAATTAATGTGTGGAACGGGTAGGGTATCGTTGCCTCTTTATTGAAGATGGAATTAATCTGACTTGTGTTGATTATTCTCAGGAAATGCTCGGCACACAGTTTTATGAAATTTACGATCGTAAGAACAAACTAATAGACAAACGTTTTTTAAACATGGCATTTTCACTTATTTCTCATGATGAAATTGATGAACTATGCAATGAATTTAATTTAGCTGTTAGAGAAATATTTGGAGATTATCATTTTGGTAACTTTAGTGATAATAGTCAGTTTATGAATTATCTGCTTACCAAACGGGTTATAGTTTAGCGTTAAGAATTGCCAAGTTCATACCGGAATATTGAGTTATTAAGAAATGACGGATTAAGCCTGCGGCAAATATGCAGGATAACCGGTTTGCGATTCTTTACATATTCGTTGTTTTTAGGCAGAATATTATAAAAAATGCAAAGACTACACATCGCAGGAGGTACTTATGGAACCAAGAAAACCGGTGATTGGCGGCAAGTACTGCCATTTCAAGAATAAAATGTACCAGTTGCTGACGGTTGCCACTCACAGTGAAACTAAGGAAAAATATATTGTCTATCAGGCGCTGTATGACGATTTTAGGGTATATATTCGTCCCTACGATATGTTTTTAAGTGAAG
>JAENYF010000020.1 GCA_016841905.1 Desulfoscipio geothermicus
CGCTGTCGTAGCGGCGACGTTTGTTATGTTATCATTTTGGAGGCACTTGTGCAACAGGTAACTTTTAGCTTGTCTTACTTTATTTCCAGCTTGATTAGACGTATGGTATAAAGGGGTACCTATTAACAAGAACACCCCCATTCCTGGTATGCTGTGAGGGTAATACCAGGAACGGGGGCGTCTTTAGATGGCTAAAAAAGCATCTTTCCCATGTTATGATCAATGGGTATATAGCCTATAGCTCTGCTATCAAGGCTATGATTACGATTATCTCCCATCACAAAGATATGGCCCTCAGGAACAACCCACTTTTCTTCCGGATTATAGAGCATAGCCTCCTTGATATAAGGCTCAATTAACTTTTCACCATTTCGGAATAATATGTTATCTTTAAACTCTATTACATCACCAGGTTTTCCAATGACTCTCTTCACAAAATAAACATGCTCTGTTTTTCCTTGTACCGCTTGAAAAACAGGAAATTCCATAATATCATCCTTTATAGAACGATTACGGTTAACCCGGCTATCAATAATTACGATATCACCGTATTCCGGCACGCAAGAAAAGGTGTGTTGCAGTTTAGAAACATAAATCCGCTCCTGATCGTGCAAAGTCGGGTCCATTGAATGCCCTTCAACCTTGTATGGTTGGAAGATAAAAATGCTAATGAATAATGTCAAAACGAATGCTATTCCACAAGTGCTTATCCAGTCCCAAGCCTTGGTTAATGTTTTCATATCAGTAAGCTTTCCTTTCAGGGAAATCTTTGTTAATGATTTTACTATTTTAATTTTATCATAATGCTTTTTCAATGAGAAGTTTAATACGATGCAGTAACAACGTATACAACCTGGAATTACACTTAACCCTGGGCTACCATTGGCTGGGTCTGCTCAAACATGCATTGGCAAACACCGGCGGCGGGCGCCAGATAGAAATTACTTATGAACAGGATGTTAATATTAGGGTATACTTAAAACCGGGAATTTGCGAGTCGCTCTGCAAACAACTTACTGAAGCCACCGCTGCCCAAGTTGTGATTGAGCGAGGAACAGATAGTTACATCTAACATTATTTACTCCCACTCCTTCCAGACTTCGGGCTGGTATCCAACCGTAGCCAGCTTCCCGTTACGTACAATGGGCGTTTTAAAAATCTCAGGGTTATTTAAGAGCAGTTCCTCGCGCAAGTGGCTGCTGACAATTCGGTCCAGATTCAGCTTTTTATATGACTTGGCTTGGGGGTTAATTAGGTTAGCAAGGCCTACTGCGGTTTTCACACTCTGCAACTCACCCTTGCTCAAACCCTTTTGTTTTAAATCCACCATCTGATATTTGATGTTCCTTTCTTTAAAATACCGCTCAGCCTTCTGGGTATTAAAACACTTTTTCACCCCAAATATTTGTATATTCATTAGCACATCCTCATTTATAGATTTCTTGCACACGGCCAATTTGCCCATCGGCGAGTCTGACTTTAATGCCTCTCGGGTGGGTCGGCGAGCTGGTCAGGATATCCTGGACTATTCCCCGGGTTCTTTTGCCTCTTCTCTGGTCTTTTTTTAACACAATATCCACTGTTAACTGGCATAAATATGTTTTCTGTTTTTCCCATCCATAAAAAATCCTCCTGTGGTATGTCTTGCATTGATTCCCTGCTGATAAAAACAAAAACAATAAAAGTTGGCCCCCAAATTAAAGGCCTCCTGAACCTTAAACCCCGTGCACTTCACCTTTGCTTAACCGGATGTCTGGAGGTAGCTAATAGTGTCTCCACTTTCCAATTTGAATAGGCTAGTCATTTTCCCCATCCTTACTTACTTGATATTGTTGCCAATGCAACTATTATAACATTACCCGGGCTTAAGCAGGAATCGCTTTCTGTACTAATCTAGAGGTTGATTGGCTTAAGCCTGTCGCTCTGTAGTAGGAGACTGAATAATTCCAGCCAACCCAGGTGCTGGCTTTGTTTGATAAATAGTCTTTGCGCTATTAATTTGCTCTATAATTCAAAAAGCCTTGTTTAAACAAGGCTTTTTAATTGCATATCTAATCAACACTATTGTAGTAATTTAATCGTTTAACGCATCCGGAACAAACAATGGCTGGCCAAAACGCTCCACACCATAAGTCGATATAATATTTTGAACTTGATCGCTGACCATAAATTCAACAAAAGCTGCTGCACCCTCTGCGTTCACCTGCGGATTTCTAGCGGGATTAACCTGCATGACATGATAGTAGTTGAGCAAATTAGGGTCACCTTCCACCAGCAGCTCTAGGTTTAAATTATTTCGTTCGGCCAGGTACGTGCCGCGGTCAGCTAGGGTATAACCATTTTGTTCAGAGGCTATTTGCAGGGTGTCGGCCATTCCGGCTTGTGCTCTTTTATACCAGGTATTCTGAGGTGTAATTCCAGCTCTAGACCAGATCTCCATTTCCTTTTGATTGGTCCCGGAATTATCACCACGTGATATAAAGGTAGCCCTGCGCTCAGCAATTCTCCTAAAGGCTTGAGCTGCAGATGTTTGCCCTCTTATTGCTGCCGGGTCTGACGGGGGGCCGACTATAACGAAATCGTTGTGCATAACCGGCCTGTAATTAACAAATTCACCGTTTTTCACCAAAGGTCTTTCTTCTTCCGGCGTGTGGGTAAGCAGTACATCCGCCTGCCCTCTTTGTCCCAACGAAATCGCCCTGCCTGAGCCTACTGAAAACACCCTGACATTATAGCCATACTCTCTCTCAAATTTGGGGATGAGAACCTCCAGCAAACCGGTATCTACTGTGCTTGTGGTAGTGGCTAAATTAATTGTACCCCTAGTTTCTGTCATTTCATCTTCTACCTGGCCATCTTCTATAGTTTCCTTACTTTCCATTTCCTGGACGTTTTCCGTCGTTTTGCTTGCTACATCGTTGTTGTTGGTTTGCCCCATGCTTTCTTCCTCGAGACCCGGAACACATAACACATCACCAGGCATAATCTGAGCTGAGTTCGTTATATGTGGGTTGGCCGCTATTAAAGAATCCATAGTGGTATTATAGCGTCTGGCAATTAAATAAAAAGAATCTCCATACACTACAGTATATTGCCGATACCCCACCGGGCAAGTGGACGGAAATAATGGTTGCCTTGCCATATAAATACACCTCCTTTGTGTCATAGTATGAATTAATGGTCAATCCTGTTACTGTAGATACCAATTAAGTTAGCATTACCCAGTCCCCAGTTGATTGGTTACATTAATGGCATGCACCTTTTGTCGCGTATTGCATAACATGGAGTGTGGTAGAGTTAATTAATCTTTTGGGAGATCGGTCATGATGCCGTGACTGAAGCGTAGTAAAAAATTATCTTCTCCGTTGATGCGGGAATGAAAGGAGGGTTAGTAAATGGCCTATGGTAGTGGTGGTAGCAGTTCTTTTATCTTGATTTTATTGTTATTGTTAATTTTCTTCCCACTCTTTGGTGGTTATGCTGTGGAAGATAAATAGTTAAAAATTAACAGCTATATATTTTAGCTGGCAGGAAATGATATGAACGTAAGGTTCGTAATGGCCAAGCCAAGATTGTTACATGGTCGTAAGGCTTTGTAATAGTCGGCCAAAGGCTAATATCGGGTCGCTAGGCTCATGATTAGCCGGCCGGAGGACAGGTCGGTATATGTTGTGGCAGGCTATATAATAATCTTCAAGATTATTATATGGTCCTAAGGGATGTTTACCGGTCGAGCTAAGATTATTATGGGTGTCGTAATGGTTTATGGTAGCCGAAAGGTTACTGTTAGCTATGTAGATACGCATTGTGGTTGTAGCGTAGGTCATTACGGGCTTGAAATAGAAATCCCCTCCCTTTTTGGGAAGGGGATTTCTTAATTACCTAAGATAAAGGTGGTGAATTTTTGCGCAGTCAGGAAGAACAACAGTACAAAGATAAACTAAAGTGCGATCCTGCAGGAGCCCGCGATTTTGTCTTTTGTGATGTAAGCCAGGGAAGCAAGCGCGGGTGGAATTATATCCTGGCCTACAATGATTGGTTAAATCAGCGTTAACGTTAATCAAAAATTAATTCGTTTTTATGCAGTAAGCGCAGGATAAAACTAGTCAGGCCGATAAATAAATTAATCACACCAAAAATAAGGTATATAGCGCTAAAAAAGCCTGTTTGTAAGGCAGCGATTACTAGAAATACCACTCCGAGGACGGTGAATAAAAGGGCTCTTTTTTTAGAGGCAATAATATTCTCCTTAATGGAAAGGGCCATTTCCTTCCCAGTCATCCGGGTGTCCCTTTCCTCCTCCCATTTTTCCATCGTAAATATTGGATGCTGGGTACGCTTAGCCAAACGCAGCAGTCCATTCCCGTCGATAAGGTGAATTTTCACCCGTCCATTCATCCTCCGGACAAACCGGCGGCCATCTTCTGTAAACGAGCCGCTAGTGATTACTATGCCTTTAGTGAGGTGAGCTTGCTTGACTTCTCTTAAGAAGCCTTTAATTTGGTCAGTGTGTACCTTTTGTTCTTCCCCGTTAAAATTTAGGCACATAACACCTATTTTTTGATTGCGCAGGTAACAGGAGATGTCGATTGTCGAATCTACGGCAGGATTAAGGCTTTTTAGCTTTTCAAAGGGAGCCAGGCTTTCAAGCAGCTGCTTGATAAGCTGGGCGAACTCTCCCCGGTCCTTGATGTTATAGATATTTTGCCGGCATTTGCGGGCACTAAAATAGATGTCCCGATGAATATCCAGTGCTTTACTTCTGATCATTTTTACCTTAGTGATAAAAATTAATTCCAGTAGCATGATGACGATGACGGTTACTTTAGCTGCGGTTAATCCCAGTGGTAAAAACTGAGCGGCAATAATGGTGAACAACCAGGTAACCAATACTGTCAGCGCAAAGTCTACCGCTCTGGCTAACCGGGTGCGTTCATCCCGGGGCGGGTTCTGCATATAATAATTTATGCGATTATTAAAAATTTTTAAAAACCTCCTTGTCAATCCTTTCTTCGTGTGTTAAACTTTTATTAGTTATTTAAGAAAATTATTGCCGATATTGAATTTTTCCATTCATTTTCCATTCCTTGCGCTTAATATTAAATGAACTTTTTGTTAGTTTACTGAATAGAATATAGAAACAATTATTCTATTCAAAGATATCAAAATTTTCACGTAAATTAAGTTAAAGGGGGTGTTCTGAATGGAATCATTATTTAAAATGATCATAGCAACATCATCTTATAATAAGCAACTAGGTTATTTTAACACATTGGAATTTTTGCATTACGCAATATACTATTAATTATTAACTTAATTATTAACTTTTAAATTATCAGAATTTTCGATTTACATTAAATGACTTTAAGGGGGTGATTATTATAGAAAAGATCAAATTGGTCGCCTGCACCGGCCTTCTGCTCTTGCCCTAGATACTGTCCTACGAACTATTATATTTTAGCATGTTAATATTAAAATTTCCGATATTTTTAATATTCTGTATATATTTAATATTTATAAATTAAAAGGGCAACGAAAGGAGAAGATATAATGTTATATACATCCAAAATGGCAGTAGTTACAGCGGCTTATAATTCTCATCCTGCTTATTATCGTAATACTTTGGAATTTATGTATTACCTGACGTTTCATTAATTATTGTTTGGGAAAAAGTAAAATATTATGTTTTTAACTTGTGATATTTAGTGGAGGGTTCATTTAATGATATACTGGTTGGCATGGGCTCGGGTGGATGTGGCTGCGTTAAGTCTCACGGGTAGTCTGTTAATAGCCGAATCCCCCTTAGCCCATAGTATAAAGCTGGCCCATTTAATGGGCCGGCTTAACTATTTTCTCTGCTGCAGGATTCTTTAGTTCGCCTATTTTAAAGTAGTGGGTCATATCTTCTTCCACAAACCGCCAGGTCTCTTTGGCATTGGTACGCCAGTTAGTGGGGCAAGCAGCCAATGCCTCGACAAAGGAAAAGCCTCGGCCGTCCATCTGATTTTCCAGCGCTTTTTTAATGTAGCTTTTCAGCTGCCTTAAGTTGGCGATGGTGCCCCGGGCTACATAAGCGCCTTCCTGGGTGATGGCGGCTACCATTTCCGGTCCCAGCATCGGATAGCCTGTGGGGCCGGGTTCGCGCCCATAAGGGGTGGTTTCAGTTTTTTGGCCTGGCATAGTAGTTGGGGCCATCTGTCCACCGGTCATGGCATATACGGTATTGTTGGCTAAGATTACAGTAATATTTTCATTGCGACCAGCTGAGTTGACCAGGTGCTGTGAGCCAATGGCATACCCGCCACCGTCGCCCATGTAAGCAATACATACAGTATCAGGGTTGGCCCTTTTGATTCCGGTAACCACCGGGGTGGTGCGCCCGTGATGAGTTTGCACGCTGTCCACGTTGAAAAAATCATAGGACAGTAGTGAGCAGCCGATATCACAGCCATAGATAGCGCGATCTTGGATACCCAGCTCGTCGATGGCCTCACCCAGGCATTTTAAAACCAGTCCGTGACCACATCCCGGGCAAAATTTATGCGGCTTCGTTTCTGTGCGCCAGCTGCGGGGCATTACCGGTTGGGGTTCAGGCATATTAGTTCCTCCTCGTTGTTCATCTTATTTCAATATCACCCGGTTAAGCCCGTGCTATACAATTAAGGGGATTTTTTTTTACAGGTGAAGCTCCTTAATTACAGCTATTTCATCGCAATTAGGGAATTTAGGGCAGTTAATGCATTCCTTCCACACCTTTTGGGGCAGGTTATCTTTATCAATGATTCTAAAGCCACATTTGACAAAAAAAGGAGTCTGGTAAGTAAGGGCAAAAATCCTTGGTATTTCCAGGTCTACTGCCTCAGCCAAAAAAGTGTCCACCAGGCCTCGGCCGACATTTTGGCTCTGATAAGCTTCAGCGATAGCCAGGGAGCGTATTTCCGCTAAATCATCCCAAATGATATGAAGGGAACCTACCCCAACCACGCGGCCTCCTACATCAGCCACGCTAAACTCCCGTAAACTTTCATAAAGAGAGGAGCGGGAGCGAGCCAGCATTTGATTCTTATCGGCAAAGTAAGTAATTAGTTGATGGATGGCTTCAATATCCGAAATTTTTGCTTTACGAAAAAGCAATTTAATCCCCTGCCTTTTAACGGTATATGCTCGCAAAGATTTGCCGGCGCTGCGGCCGGGACACCTGAGGCCTACACCTTTCTAGTCGTGCCCGCAGTGATAATTACCACCGGTAGCAGCCTGCTAACACCCGGCCCCGGTTTGAGCGGCGTAGGCCACGGCATTGCGGAACAGGGGCAGGCCGTGGGGCTCACCCAAGGAAACTCGACGCCAGTTGGGATGGTGGAATGCTTCCACAAACCTTTCCGGATGCGGCATCAACCCCAGTACCCGGCCGGTTTTATCGCAGATGCCGGCGATAGCGTGCAGCGAACCGTTTGGATTTTGCGGGTAATCCTGAGTCGGCTGCCCGGTGGTTGTGCTGGCGTAACGAAACACCACCTGCCCCGAGTGCTCGATTTTCTCTATAGTGACCTCGTCGGTGTAAAATTTGCCTTCCCCGTGGGCCGCCTGGTACTGCACCTCATTTCCGGCCAGACCCTGGGTGAATACGCAGTTGTTTTGCTCCACTAATAGGTTAGTCCAGCGACATTCAAAATGGCCGCTGTCGTTTTCCATGAGCGTAGCTTGAATAGTGCCCAGCTCGCCCCAGGGCAAAAGACCGGTGCGTACCAGCACCTGAAAACCGTTGCAGATGCCCAGCACCAGCTTGCCGTCGTCAACAAACCGGCACAGCTGATCGTTTAAAAAAGAGGCTAGCTCAACGGATAACACTTTGCCGGAGTGAATGTCATCACCATAGGAAAACCCACCAGGCACGGCCAGTATTTGGTAATCTGAGAGCTTTTCGGCACCGCTTCTCAGCTGGTTGACGTGCACCAGACGGCTTTCCCCGCCTGTTTTATTAAAGGCGTATGCAGTTTCCTGGTCACAATTGGTGCCGTCGGTGCGCAGTATACATACCCGCGGTTTGGCTTGACTTGTATTTAACATCCGCCGAACACCTCCTGCATGGTTTTTTGCCAGGCTGTAAACAGTTTGGCTGTGGCTATATTAAAGAGAATGTTGTTGTCTTGAGTCACCGAGATATTTGGCTCAGCGGTAGTACTGCCCAGAATGATATAGGGCATGTCCTTGAAAAGCTCCCCGGCCTGGGTTAGTTCATCCAGTTCCACCAGGAAGCAGCCCGCTGTTTCGTTAAACAGGTAGTAATCTGCGCGCTCGCCGGCAGGCACTTCTATAGAGGCGCCCATGCCTCCGCCCAGGCACATTTCAGTTAGCGCAGCCAGCAACCCGCCCTCACTGATGTCATGACAGGCCAGCACCTTACCGCTGTGGTTAGCCTGGTAGAGGCAACGCAGTGTGGTGATTAGCCGGTCAGGGGCAATTACCGGCACCTGGGGCGAGGCTGCATCGGTTATATCAAAGTAGGATGAGCCGCCCATTTGTTGCACTTCGCGGTGGCCAACCAGAGCGATAACGCTGCCGGGGCGCTTAAAGTCGGTAGATACTGTTTGGGTGACGTCTGCTACTCGGCCAAAGCAGGATATGCAAAGTACGGGTGGTATTTTTAGCACCGAGCCATCCTGCGCCCGGTAGGTACTGCTCAGGCTGTCCTTACCCGATATAAAGGGCATGCCTGTAGCCTGGACAAAATCCACACAGGCATCTACGGCCCGGTCCAGGTCATACATGGATGCTTCATCTGGGTACGGCCAGATGAAATTGTCGATTAACATCAGTTCATCTGGGTTAGCGCCCGAGGCCACAGCGTTGGCCACTGCTTCGGTAGCCGCCCATATGCTGCCCGCGTAAGAGTCGATGGCGTTTAGCACGGGGTTTAAACCGTGAGCAATCACGGCCCCGTATTTTTGGCCGGGTACCGGGGCAATAATCACTGCGTCGTTGGGTGCGTTCCCCGCTACCCCGGCGAAAGGCGGCAGTGCACTGCTGCCCTGCACACCATGGTCGTACATACGCAGAATCGGTTCTTTGGAACATACATTGAGGTGCTGCATTACTTGCATACAGGCCTGTTCCCAATCCCTCGGGTAATCAGGTTCAATCAACTGCACCTGGTGCTCCCGGGGTACTGCCGCCATAACACGTCTGGGCAGGCCGTGGTGCAAGAACTCCATGGTCAGTTCCCCGACCAGCTCATCGTGATAGAATAGCTCCAGATTTCCGGTACCGGTGAACTCACCAATCACGGTTACTTCCACATTATGCTCCCGGCAGATGGCCGCCAGGCGCTCAATATGCTCCGGAGGCACGGCAAGGCCCATTCTTTCCTGGCTTTCCGATACCCAGATTTCCCATGGCGCCAGTCCCTGGTATTTCAGCGGCGCCCGGTCCAAATAAATGCGCACACCGGTATCTTCACCCATTTCCCCAAAGGCAGAGGCGAAACCGCCCGCCCCGCAGTCGGTTATTGCCCGGATTAATTTTTCTTCCCGCGCCCGCAACAAGGCGTCGCTCATGCGTTTTTCTTCAATAGCATGGCCGATCTGCACAGCGCTGGCGTTGACGTCCATTGTCCGGGAGGTCATTTCACCGCTGGAAAAGGTAGCCCCGTGAATGCCGTCCCGTCCCGTCCGACCTCCGATCGCTACGGCTAAATCACCGCTGACCGGCCGCCTTTTGCCGGCGTCTGCGGCAGGAATAAGCCCGTAAGCGCCCACGATAACAGAGGGTTTAGCTCTAAAATCTCGGTGGAAGTGCACCGAGCCATTGTTGGTTGGGATGCCCATCCGGTTGCCATAATCCCGCACCCCGTCAACCACCCGGCGCAGCAGGTAATGGGGATGTAGACAGCCCGGGGGCACCTCATCATCGGGCAAATCCGGCGGTGCAAAGCAAAACATGTCCGTGGAGGCAATTACCTTGGCGCCGGTGCCGGTACCCATGATATCCCGGAAAACCCCGCCGCTGCCTGTCATGGCACCGCCATAAGGCTCAATGGCCGACGGGGAGTTATGTGTTTCCACCTTGCCGCACAGGGCCAAGCCGTCGTAAAAGTGCATTACGCCCGAATCGTCCTCGAAGGCTGACAGCACCAACGGATGCGCAGCTTGGTTAGTGGATTCCCACAGCCTCTGGTATAAAGGCTTTTTGGCCTTGCCGTCTAACAGCACGGTGGCCTTAAAGGTTTTATGTCCGCAGTGCTCCGACCAGGTTTGGGCAAGGGTTTCTATCTCGCAGTCAGTGGGGTCGCGGTCCTGGTTGATATAGTAGTTCTGGATGGCCTGCATTTCTTCAAGATTTAAAAACAAGTTGTCCTTACTCAGCTTCAGCAGTGCCGCGTCATCCATATTTCTTATCGGTATCACCCGGATGCCACCAGGCTGGCCCTTAATGATTAAGGTGGCCGGTTTTTCCGTTACCACCTTTTCTACAGTTTCATTAACCAGTAATCTGGTTAAGATAAGCTCTGTATCAGTATCTGTTAAATTGCCATAAAAACCATATTCATAGCTGGAGTCTGCAGCCACCATTTCAGTGATTCCTAAATCAGCGGCGGCCTTTAAAATAGAACCTGCCTCCGGGTTCATCACGCCCGGCTTGTAGGCTACTTCCACCAGTTTACCGGCGTCTTTAATAATGGGTTCGTTGACCGTATAATTTTGAAACACTTCTTCGGCCAGCAGGCGGCGCGCTAAAAATTCAGCCTGATGGGCAGAAATGCCTTCGAGGCGGTAGACCTTGGCGGTAACCAGCCCAGTGATGCTGTTAATATGCAATGTGTCTTTAATTTCATGCAGCAAATACTTACCCTTGATATCTTCCAGGTATGGTACGGTTTGGACTCGCACTTCCTGAATTGCCATGTATAAACACCTCCAGGGTTTTATGCGGTGTTGAAAAATAAAAATTCCGGCCTGTTCAGGCCGAAAACCAAACATATTTACGAGTACTATTGTATTTTATTATATTCCGGCTCTAAAAACAATATTGACTTATTTCTATCTGACCACTAACACCGGACAAGGGGCATGCTTGGTGACCCGGTTGCTTACACTGCCCATCAAGTAACCCTTAATGGCACTCAGGCCACGGCTACCCGTGACAATTAGATCATACCCGCCGTCATTAGCTTCCTGAATAATCTCTTCGGAGGGATAGCCCCAGACCAGTTTTTTATTGATGATGACCTGTGTATCAGGAAATTTTGCTAGGGCATCGGCCAATATTTTTTCGCCCTGTACAGTAAATTCTTCTTTAAGCTGGGTGTAATCTATGGCCGCATGTATGCTAAATTCGTTCATGAAACTAAAATTAGGGCAGACATGTAAGAAAGTTACCTGCGCGCCATACTTTTCTGCTATATCAATGGCCTGCGCTGCTGCCATTATCGCAGTAGCCGAGCCATCCAGGGGAACTAAAATTTTTTTATACATACTTAAAGCCACCTTTTATGTACAATATTTGTAATTATTGTACTTGATTTTGATTAATTATTCAATATGCCGTACACCCTGCTAGTTAGGGTCAGGCTGGGTGATGACTTTTTTATAATCCGACAAAAAATTATAAGAGCCATATAGTTATTGCCAGGAAATAACAGGTGTGATAAAATTACCAGCGTGACAGAAAGAATGCTCGGCTTACAGCACAGCATGTAGACATGCTTAAGCCATTTCTGTTTTGTACAGTAATGTGGGGTGAAGGAATGAAAGAAGTAGAAATATATACGGATGGGGCCTGCAGCGGCAATCCTGGACCTGGGGGTTATGGAACGATACTTAAATATGGTGTCCATGAAAAAGAACTGGCCGGCGCTTATGAAAATACCACCAACAACCGCATGGAGTTGATGTCGGTGATTAAAGGCCTGGAAAGTTTACATGAGCCTTGTAAGATTACAATTTACTCGGATAGTAAATATGTAGTTGATGCCTTAACCAAAGGTTGGGTGACCAAATGGCAGTCTAAGGGTTGGATGCGCAATAGTAAAGAAAAGGCGAAAAATGTGGATCTATGGCAAAAACTGCTGCAATTGGCTGAATGTCACCAGGTGCGGTGGGTGTGGGTAAAAGGACATGCGGATAACGAATATAACAATCGTTGTGACAGGTTAGCGGTTAAAGCTATTAAGAATTATTCTCGTCTACCTGACAATCCTATTTGATAATGATTCACTTGAAAATGACCAAGCAGGTAAAGCGCATGCTGTTCACATTGGCTTTGCCTGATTGGTCGTTAGTTAAAGAATAACTTCATCGGTGATGCTTGTACTTTCTACCTGATTATTAATACCGCACATGGGGCATGTTTGGAAACCCGGCTGGCCACGCTGCCCATTAGGAAATCCTGTAAGCCGGTAAGACCACGACTACCCATGACAACCAAATCATACTGTCCTTCTTTGCTCTCTTCAATTATCTGCTTACCAGGATCGCCAGCTGACAGTTTCTTTAATATGGTTACACCCTGTGCATCAACTTCATTAATTGCATTCTCTAAAATAGTTTCACCCTGGACTTTAAATTCTTCTCGCATTTGGTTATAGGTTTCCGGGGCAAAAATATGAGGAAGGTTTATATAACTTTCTAGACTGTATTGAACATGAAAAAACGTCACTTCTGCACCAAAATTTTCGGCAATTTTAACTGCACGCTTTGCTGCTTCTAATGAGGGAGTTGAGCCATCCAACGGAACTAAAATCTTCTTGAACATATCTCTTCCTCCTTTGTAAAAGTGTTAATCATAATATACTTAGATTGGAGGTCTATGTCAATGTTAAAAATTTGAATTTTCAAAATATTAACATATAATACCATAATATGTGGTAGATGCTATTACCAAGGGTTGGGCAACCATATGGATGATTATAAGGTTGGATGAAAAAAGTAGGCAAGCGTATGCCGTTTCAAACATTCGCTTTGCCTACTTGGGGATTACTTAACTATTTAACTCGGACGATTATAAATACTGTATCCGTGTCAACCATTTAAATGCTCTAACTAAGATGCCGGTACGCTTATGCTTTTGCTTCCTATCTAACTATTAACACCGGGCACGGAGCATGATCGGCAATCTTGCTGCTCACGCTGCCCATTAGAACTTCCTTAGCACCAGTAAGGCCGCGGTTGCCTATAATAATCAGGTCATAATTGTCTTCTCTGGTCACTTCCAGAATCCTCATGGCGGGATCGCCTGAGTCAAGTTTTCTATCAACTGATACACCCTTGGTATCAATTTCCTTAAGGGCATTATCCAATATAGCTTCACCCTGGGCATTAAATTCTTGGAGCAGTTGGCTGTAACTTTCAGAGGCGTACAACCGCGGAAGGTTAATATAGCTACCCAGTGTGGGGAGAACATGTAAAAATGTTACCTGCGAGCCTAATGCTGCAGCTATTTCTATAGCTTGCTTGGCTGCATCTAAAGAGGGTACTGAGCCATCTAGTGGGACTAAAATCTTTTTGTACATAGTTGAATCCTCCTATTAGTGAAAAATTTTACTTCTAATATACTATTAATGGAACTACTTGTCAACATTAAATATTTAGAATTTTCAAATGAATCTTCAAATATTTACTCTGGCGTTGGTTTTATTGACTTCATGCCTAGTGGTAAAGAGCCCAGAAAAACCAGATAATCATCATTATTTGAATGGCCAACTTGATGATGGTACCGCTAAGCAGCCCTAGCAGTGTGCCTACACCGGCTTTGAGAGCGGTGTCCAGTGGTTTTTGGTTAAGCAGTTCGCCAATGATAGCTCCAGCAAACGGACCAAAGATTAAGCCGGCGGGTCCCATCAAAACAAGGCCGACCACGATACCAATGATGCTGCCGTAAACAGCATAGTGGGAACCGCCATACCTTCTGGCCCCGTACGCGCCGGACAGGTAATCAATGGTATAAACCAGAGCAACTGCCAGCGCTTGCCCGATAAAAAAAGCAAGCCCTAGCGTAGCAAAATTGGTTATTAGCCCGTAAACCAGCATACCGATCCAAATTAAAACCGCTCCTGGTATTATGGGTAATAACGAACCGGCTAGCCCGACAATAAAGAATAAAATCGTCAGTATCATTGCCAAAACATGCATGCTTTCACCTCCGAATAAAATTTTTGATATATAAGATTTTATTTTATATTACTTAAGGTAGATCGTCTATATTCAGGTAGGTTTTTCCTGGTATGGAAAAACGGGACCAGCGGCCCCGTTAAACTTTTGAATTCGTTTGTTATGTCTGATTTTCAATATTTTTCGAAATGATTTAACTATTTACTCCAGGTTGTCCGTTGATTCCTCAGATTCTTCCAATGATGATTCAGATTTTAACGATTCATCCTGCTTCGCAGTCTGAATTTCACACCAATCATCTGATCTAGAGTTTGAACTTGAACTTGAACTTGAACTTGAATTGGATGAGCTATTTATATTAGACAAGAGTTCATCACCTCCTGACTTTATTGTGCCCTGCCAGGTCCGGTTAAATACATATTAATTGCCTTACGACACAGCTTTTTCCTGAACCAGCACCTTAAAAATATCGCCCATACCGCCGGGCAGCACCAGTTGTTTGATGGCGGAGGTTATTTTAGTAAACTCTGGATTTTGAATGTAATCCGGTTGTTTTTTTAGGACATCCAAAATGCCCAGATTTATTAAAAACTGAGGCTGGGTTACTAGTTCTCTTTTGCGCAGTTCTAATTGCTCGCCCCACGTGATTAGGGTGGAAAAATTAACGTGGGCAGTGATATCCTGGCCGCCGAGGTTAATTAACGGGTTATCCACCAATTGGTGCTTGTGAAAACATCTCAGAGTACCGTCATAGCGGAAAGGGGCGTATAGCTCTTCCGAGGTGGCACCGTAGTCGATGATGAGCAAGTAGCCCCGCTGAAGGTGGGCGGTCACTTCGGCCAACCACTCCCTGGCCTGCAGGTTAACCTCGGCCCGCTGGCCTTCTTCTAGCTGCACGTTCTGACTGCTGAAGTATTCAGCCAACTCAAGGGTGGATAGCTGCCCTGGCAACAAGGTAAAGGTGTTGTCACCTTTACCGCCGCTGAGGCCCACATATAGTTCTTGCAGCTCGCCGGCGCTTTGCCTGACCAGGTGCACTGGGAAGGCATCCACTAATTCATTGGCTAAAACACAGCCATTTTCTATGTACCCCGGGCCAATTTCCGCCAGCTTATCCACCCAGTGAAATTTATGGCTTGCGCCAGGTTCCCCGGCGGCCAGGTTCTGCTGCTGTACTTCTTTTAAAGTATCGCTAATGTCGATTAAATAGTAGTCCAGGATTGCATATAAATCAGGGTGGTCCTGGCACAGCGCCACGACAATATCCCGGGCCAGAATACCGGTGCCGGGGCCGTACTCAGCCACCACCCATTGGGCAGGGCGGTCGGCTGCGCCCCACATTTGGTAAAGCTGGTTTGCCAGCATAGTTCCAAACAGCGGATTTACAGTTGGCGCGGTGTAAAAGTCACCAGTGCGGCCGATTTTGGTGCCCGGTGATGTATAATACCCCCATTGTGGATGGTAAAGAGCCTGTTTCATAAACCAGGCAAAAGTTATGGGACCGCAGGTCGCGATTTTTTGCTGGATAAGCTTGGCCAGATCAGACACTAAAACCACTCCTTATTAGGTTGCTATCCATTGTTTACATGATTCCCTACTGAGACAATGCCCGGCCTGCCACGCGCTTGTCTCCCACCCGGCGGGTAATTTTCTCTTTGTCCATATGCTCTAACAATGGCAGTGCGTACTTGCGTGAGGTTTGCAGTAAGTCTCTTAATTCCCCCAGCATTAGTTCACCTTTTTCTGCCAGGTGCTTTTTAACCAGAGCTAAAATCTCCACCAGTGCCCGTTGGTGGAAGAACATGCCATCTGCCACTTTTACCAGGGTGCCCCGGTTGAGTAAATAGTTTAAAACCTCCTGCTCGTCCTTGGTTAGGCCTACTTCCTGAACTGCCTCGATCCAGCCCGGGGGTTGATAGGGGTTGGCCAGGAATAGTTCTTCAAGCTGTTTAATAGCGGTGCTTTGGGCGGAACTAGGCTTGGGCGTAAAGCCGCCGGTGGCCACGCTGTTGGCTTGTAAGTCCAGACAGCCCGTTTGCTCTAAGCCCAGCAGC
Source organism: Desulfoscipio geothermicus (assembly GCA_016841905.1). GTDB lineage: Bacteria > Bacillota > Desulfotomaculia > Desulfotomaculales > Desulfallaceae > Sporotomaculum > Sporotomaculum geothermicum_C. Next base: position 16,160 of record JAENYF010000020.1, read on the forward strand.
ATCATCTGAAAGTGTTTGTTGCTCAGGGCAGGAAATAACCTGGAACGTAGCTCTTCCTTGGGATATCCTTCGCGCAGAGGGAATTTTTTATGGTATTCGGCCAGCGCTTGTTTGAGTTTGTCCTCCCACTTGACCAGTACCTGGACAGACAGGTAGGTCTTTTCACCTTCATAGGCCAGCTCCACAGCTTCTCCCTGCTCAAGCAGATCCGACAGGGCGTCCATCACCGTTTCTGCCGTTAAACCGGTGCCTGCAACTAAATCATCCTTGGTGCATAAGCGGGCGTTGGCGGCCAGGTATTGCTCCAGCAGCTCGCCGGGGGTACCTTTTTCCGCCGTGTTCAGTGCTTTAATCAGCTCTTCCCGATAGCGCTTGTGCTTAATCGCTGTGGGGTCGACCACTACTCCCCCTCCGATGGTGCGCATGGGTGAATAGGATCGGAGCACCATGTGGTCGCCTCTGGCTGACGCTACCGGTTCTTCCATCTGCAGCTGAATAAAGGCCTCAGTGCCCGGCTCCAGTTCCTCGCGGTCCAGTAAGATAACCCGGCCCAGTAATTCAGCTGAACCTAGGTAAACCCGCACTCTGGCCCGGTTTTTTAACGGTTTGGGTGCACTGGCTAAATACTGTAATTTAACATCCAGCCGGTGGGTAGGCTGTAGACTGCCCGGGGCAGCCAGAACCCGCCCGCGTTCCAATACTGCGGTTTCCAGTCCGGATAAATTAATGGCCACTCGCTGTCCGGCCTCTGCAATCGGTACCTTGTGGCCGTGTACCTGGATATTGCGCACCCGGTAGACCCCGCCGGCCGGGTAAATCTGCAGGCTGTCGCCAGTGTTGATTTGCCCTGAAAGCAACGTGCCCGTGGCCACGGTGCCAAAACCAGTAATGGTGAAGACCCTGTCTACAGGCAGGCGGGGCGGTCCGTGATATTTTTTAGCTTGTTGCTCAGCTTCTACGGTCAGTTGATTGATCACCTGCAGCAGTTCGTCCAGGCCATCACCTTTGATGGCGGATACACTAACCAGCGGAGCGTTCTCAAGCGCGGTACCTTTGACAAAATCGCAAATATCTTCGATAACCATTTCCAACCACTCTTCATCCACCAGGTCTTTTTTGGTGATCACCACCACACCCCGGTCAACCTTGAGCAGCTGAATAATATCCAGATGCTCCCTGGTTTGAGGCATTACCCCCTCGTCAGCGGCGATAACCAGTAAAACTATATCTATGCCGCCTACCCCGGCAAGCATGTTTTTAATAAACCTTTCGTGGCCGGGCACATCAATAATGCCTACCGTTTGACCGTTGGTCAGCTTCAGATAGGCAAAGCCCAATTCAATGGAAATACCCCGCTCTCTTTCTTCTTTCAACCGGTCAGTATCCACGCCGGTCAACGCTTTGATCAGCACTGTTTTCCCATGATCTACGTGACCTGCCGTGCCAATAATGATATGTTTTATGAGGAAGCACCTCCCTTAAGCACCCGGGCAAGCACACCCACCAGGGCGGTTTCCTCGCCCGGCAGGATAGTGCGTATGTCGAGCAGCAATTTTTCATCCTGCAGCCTACCGGTTACCGCCGGTTCTTGTTCCCGCAACCGGCCGGCTAAATCAAAAGCAGTCACGTCCCTGGGGGCTACTTCTACTCCCCAGGAAGGGAGGTTGGCAGTGGGTAGCGCTCCCCCCCCTACGGCTGAATTTGTTTGTACCACTTTGCACAAGGCATATTCACCGGCGACGGCGTTCAGCTCTGTGGTTATGGCTTCTGCTCGCTGCTTAAGCAGGTTGTTATCGGCGGAGAGCATGGCCAATGTGGGGATACGCTGCCAGGCCGTTTGTAGCTCGATGTATTCACGCAGGGTGGCTTCTAAAGCGGCAACAGTAAATTTATCAATCCGTACTGCTCTGGTGAGCGGGTTCTTTTTCATGCGATCAATGTATGACTTTTTGCCTACGATGATTCCTGCCTGGGGGCCGCCCAGCAGCTTGTCCCCGGAAAAAGTGACCACATCGGCACCGTCTTTGACCACCTGCTGTACGGTAGGCTCGGCAGGAAGCCCACAAACACTCAAATCCTTCAGTGAACCGCTGCCCAGGTCAGACATTACCGGTAACTGGCCGGCCAGGCCCAGTTCCACCAACTCGGAAATAGAGGTTTCCCTAGTAAATCCCACTATACGGTAGTTGCTGGTATGTACATGCAGCAATAAGGCTGTTTCCGGCGTGATGGCCTGCTGATAATCAGCGGGATAAGTTTTATTGGTGGTCCCCACTTCCACCAAATGGCAGCCGCTCTGGATCATGACGTCGGGAATACGAAAAGCGCCACCGATTTCCACCAGCTGACCCCGGGAGACAATTACTTCCCGTCCATTGGCCAGAGTGCCCAACGCCAGCAGGACAGCGGCAGCATTGTTATTTACTACCAGCGCTGACTCAGCGCCGGTTAATTGGACCAGCAATTGTTCCACCGGGGCATAACGTGAGCCGCGCTTGCCGGTATTCAAATCCATTTCCAGGTTGGAATAACCCGAGGCGGCATCATTGATCGCTTGCCGGGCACGCTCCCCCAGCACTGCCCGCCCAAGGTTGGTATGCAGCACCACACCGGTTGCATTAATCACCTTGCGTAGGTTGGGACGGTTTTGGGAATAGGCTAGTTCCGTTGTTTTTTCTACAATCAAGGCTAGCAAATAATCCCTGGCTTGCTGTTCGGGCGGAGCCTGTAGCCGTCCGGCCGACAGGTCGGCTCTAAATCTGGTAATCGTTTCCCGAATTGCCTGTAGAACTAACGGCCGCGGCACTGATTGAGCCAGGGCATCAATGGCTGGGTTTTGCAGTACCTCATCCACCGGTGGTATATGCCTTAATAAGCTGTTGGGGTTATGTGCAGACATAGGAATCCTCCTGCTATGACTGTCTTAAAAATTATATGGCGGTGGCGGCTGCTCAGTAATAAAAACACGGTAACTCTCATAGCCCGGCCCGCCGACGCACCCGCTTAATTGCCTCGTTGCATCGCACCAGCAAGTCAGGCTCGTCAATAGTAGTTAACCGGTCATTGGCAAAAACTATCTGCCCATCCACCACCGTCAGGGTAACATCGCTGCTTTTGGCTTGGTAGACCAGCTGGCTGTAGATATTGTTGTAGTCTACCGGCGCACAGTGCAGGTTGTTTAAATTAACCAGAGCCAGGTCAGCTTTTTTACCTACTTCAAGAGAGCCAATCTGCTGCTCCAGCCCCATCGCTGCTGCCCCGCCCAGAGTAGCCAGCTCAAAGGTTTGCCAGTCAGACATGGCTGTTGGCCCATATAGCGGTTTTTGGATTAAGGACGCAGTGCGCATTTCGATAAACTGGTCCAGGTTATTGTTGCAGGGGGCACCGTCGGCTCCAAGAGCTACGTGGACGCCTTGAGCCAGCATTTGGGGGATGGGGGCGATGCCCGAGCCAAGTTTTAGGTTGCAGGAGGGACAGTGCACCACTTTTGTACCACTGCGGCGCAGTATTTCTATTTCTTCTTCATCTACCCAAATACAGTGAGCCAGAATTAATTTGGTGCCGGTTAGCCCCAGCTGCTCCAAATAAACTATATTGCGCGTGCCCTTTTCAGCCTGAACGATAGCGATTTCGTCCCGGTTCTCCGAAGCGTGGGTATGCACTGCTACGTTATATCGGCGGGCTAAATCGCGCACCTGCACCAGAAGCTCCTCACTACAAGAGATCGCAAAGCGCGGGGTAAAGGCATATTGCAGGCGCCCTCCGGCAGCACCATGCCATTTTTCCAGCAGGTCGACACTTTGCTGCAGTGATCTGCCGGTGTTCTCCAGCAGGTTACCGACATTTTGGGGGCCGCAGTCCATCATAATTTTACCGCTGATGGCCCTGATGCCTGTATCCACAATAGCCTGAAAGGCGTGCTCAGTGTGGCGCACTGTCTCCATATCAATGATGGCGGTGGTACCGCCCCGGAATAATTCGCCGATGCCTAAAAGAGCCGAGTAGTAGACCGATTCGGGGTCATGAGCCCCTTCCAATGGCCAGATGCGGGTTTGCAGCCAGTCCATTAACTGCATGTCGTCAGCTTGTCCCCGGAAAAGGGTCTGACATAGGTGCACATGGGCCTGGATCAACCCGGGAATTAACACTTGCCCCCGAGCATCAATCACCCGATCGGCGGTCTTGTGAATACTGCCGATCGCCGAGATACGGTCATCTTCGACCAGCAGCCCGCCCTGCAGCACCTGGCGTTCTTGGTTCATCGTTACGATAAAGGCGTTGTTGATAAGTATACTGGACAATCGGAAGTTCTCCTTTAAAAGTTATACTTGAAAACAAGTCGGCTGCAATTTATATTCTGACCTGATAACTATTTTACACTTCAAGATGATTTAGGTAAAATCCTCTAATAATATTGTTCTGCAAGTTGTTAAAATAAATTCAGAAACGGTAGCAGCTGTTCAACGATTCCACCCTGTTACAGCTATAGTAGTGCCATGGATAAGGACTAAATAAAAATGAGGTTCCGGCTTATTGCACCTGGTACCTCTAGGGTATAACTTCATTTAACATTAATTGGCTAAAACTTCTTGTTGGAAATCTTTTTTCGATTACCCATGTTAGCTTCTTCAAATTTAAGCAGCTTCTTATTTTTGCCAAAGACTACGATACTATCACCTTGTTTAAGGAGGGTGTTTGCGGTAGGCTGAACTGGTTCGTAACCATGATATACTAGTAAAACCCACATACCGAACTTTTCGAAGGTGTTAATCTTCTCCAAGGTTTTATTAGCAAAGCCCGGTCCTACTTCCAGCTGTTCAACCACAAAGCCCTGGGGCAATTCCAGGGTTTCAATTTCTGCCTCGGTGGAAATTGCGTGGGCTAGCCGAAGCCCCATATCACGCTCAGGGAAAACAACCCGGTCGGCGCCCATCTTCTGTAAAACGCTGCCTCTCCTCTGACTTGGCGCTTTGGCAGATACTGTGACACCGGCATCCTTTAATATGCTGGTGGCAATTAAAGAACCTTCAAAATCTGAACTCATCGCCACCACTGCTTCATCAAAATTTTTTTCGCCGATAATTTTAGCTAATTCATCGTCATTATTGCCCACGTCAAGCACGGCACCCGAAATAATCATATCCCGTACATCATCCAATTTATCTTCATTCACGTCGATAGCGAAGACGTCATGCCCTCTATCATATAGACCTTGAATCACACCCCGGCCAAAACGACCGGCTCCGATGACCAGTACAGATTTTTTCATGGTAATTAAAGCACCTACCTAAACTTACTTGAATTGGGATGGCTTACCCGATGAGGATGTTCTCCTTCATGTAATGGGATTGACGTTTCTCCCTGCCGGCCAGGAGCATTACTGTGGTAAAAATACCAATACGGCCGATTAACATTAAAAGTCCGAGCAGTATCAGTCCAAAGTGAGATAACTGAGACGTTATACCCATTGATAAGCCCACCGTGGACAGTGCTGAGACAACTTCAAACATTACCGGCATCAGCGGCAAGTCTTCTACCGTCATCAGCAGCAAAGTACTGACCATGACCAGCATACCTGCCATGACTACCACGGCAAAAGCTTTGATTACGTTGTTGGGGGCAATTTCCCTTTCAAAAAACACGACTACCTTTTTGCCGCGGACCAGGGACCAGACCGCTAAAACCACCGTACCCAGGGTGGTTGTCTTTATGCCCCCACCAACTGAACCTGGACTAGCCCCAATAAACATCATTATAATCATAAGAAAAATAAAGGGTTCGTTCCAAGACGTCACCGGTATTGTGACGAAACCGGCTGTACGGGTGACTGTTTGAAATACGCTGGTCATTATTTTATCCTCCAGTGATGTTCCCTCCAGGAGGTGATTGTATTCACTGATTAAAAAAAATACACTGCCCACCAGTATAATAACACCGGTAACCAGTAAAACCATACGGCTGTGCAGACTGATCCTGTGCCAGTTGCGTACCATAAAAAGTTCCTGTAAAACAACAAAGCCAAGGCTGCCCAGAAAAATCAGGACAACTATCACCAGGTTGATGCCTAAATAATGGCGGAAGGGTTCCAGGCTTTGCCCGGTTAGGTCAAACCCGGCGCCGTTAAAGGCGCTAACCGCATGAAAGGCAAGGAACAGCACGCCCTTAATGATCCCGTTCTCCCATACGTTAGGGATAAGAAAACCCAGTAAAATTGCGCCGATGCCTTGGATTACCAGGGCTAGGAGAATAATATGTTGTACTAGGCGGATAACCCCGGACAAGCTATAAGTATTACGGTCTTCGGTAATCAGCATGCGCTGGCCCAAATGGATCCGCAGACCCAGCATAGTCATGATGATGGTGACCAGGACCATGACCCCTAGGCCACCTACTTGCATGAGCAATATAATGACCACATGCCCAAATGTGGTCCAGTGGCTTAATGTGGGGACCACTGTGAGCCCGGTTACCGTAAGCGCTGAGGTGGCGGTAAACCAGGCTTGCATCAAATCTGTTGATCCAGATACTGTAGAGGCTATAGGCAACATAAGCAGTAAAGTGCCAACCAGGTCAACCAGTGCGTAGCCTATCAGCAGCGGTTGACCAAGTTTTATTTTTCTTCGCATAATGACCTCTGTTTGTCAAATGCCGTTTGAATTATAGAATACCAAAATATAAATGGAGTCACAAGAGCTGGCATGCAAAAACCTTGCTGCCGTCAGACGGTGCAAGGTCTGGGTCAACTCTTTATGTTACCGGTTTAAAAAATGTTAAGTTTGACTCTGATGTAGAATTTCCAGATAATGCTCAATCATAATAAATACTGTTTAGTGCTGTATGGACAAGTTCGGATATTTGTCAACCCGCCTCCATTACATGTAAGGAAAAATTAATCAATTAGTTATACCCCAGATAGAAGTTTTCTAGTTACACAACCATGCGCCGCAACACGGGTTTTTCCGCAACAAATAAACCCAGCAATGCATGCAGTGATTCTTTATCTTTGCCCGGCGGCAACTGTTGTAAAATATACTCGGCTTTACCAACATATTCATTGATTTGTGGGGCAGGGTCGTTTCTTGACCAAAGCCCGAAAGCCATGCCTAGATTAAGTCCTAATTGATACAGCCTTTCTTTAGCCTGGTTGTCCGCACCGGCTAAATCAGCGGCAAGATAGGCACCACAGGCCAGCAGTTCCGCACTTTCGCCGCGGATAGCATCATTGTAGGCCAGCGGATTGGTGATGGCCAGGTCCGGATTGTTCAATATGATTACTTCATTTTTATTAATGATGCAAATCAGTTCCGCCATGTTTCTTAAGTAGTGTACTATACCAGCATTGCACAGGGTGGTAAAGAATCTGCCATATAAGAAGTCTCCTACCAACACGGGAAACTGGCAGTCAGTGCGTGCATCTGTCGTGTTATCTTCATTTGTATCATCTTCCGATAGTTTTTCATGTGCTTGGGATGCCATAAAAATAAACTGAAGTACGGCTGCCAATGCTACAGTCTTCCGGTTGGCCGGGCTGAATAAGCGATGGCAGATAAGGACTAGGGCTGGTCGCAAGTTGTTATATAAATAACTAACGTCTTGCTTAACGTAATCCTTAATATGACCGGTTCGAATATATAGATTTTTGTGTATTAGATTTTGTACCTGGTCTAAGTCATCGTTGATATGCTGGAATATTTGCATTTGGGATGCAGCCTCCTTTGCTTAAACACTATTATATTCGGTGCTGCGATAGAATTTCCTTCTGCCGGTTTTTTTTGCCTATAAAAAGCAATAACCTTGCGTTTGTTTGCCAAACAGCAAGGTCATGCTAACTTTCACTTAAGTTGGTACTAATAAATATCCCTCCTAAAGATTTACGGCTTCCTGGTGCATTATATCAGGAAGAATACCCCGTTTTGTCTCTTTAGCTGTGAGATGCTTGGCGCAGAATTGCTCTGTTAAATAATTGCACGCATCCCAGGGATCCACCTTGTCTCCACAGGTAAATACATCAACAGCTGCATAACCCAATTCAGGCCAGGTATGAATGGCTAAATGTGATTCAGATATTACGACCACTCCACTGACCCCCTGCGGGCTGAATTTATGGAATACAAATTCTCTGATCTCGGCGCCAGCCTCAAGTGCTGCGTTAACCATAATTTTTTCCACTCTGGCAATATCATTGAGAATATCGTATTCACATCCATAGATTTCAGCTAATACATGGCGGCCCAAAGGTTTCATTCTTATTATCTTCCCCCTTTATTTAATTGTATTGGCTGGCTTATGCAGCAAAAAACAGCTACCTTATACCAGCCAAACTCAATTTTAGCATAAAATCATGTAATGTCAACAAAATTTTAAGTTTAGTTTGGGATTTGCTTTGATTATGTTGTGTTACAACGTGCTTCCTTTATTTTGCTCGGTTTTTCCTTGTTTATTAAAGCATCATACTTTTTGTTTAGTTATTTCCGAGTGCAGCGAACGGATGACCAGGTAAAGCAGTGGTGGGGCGCCGAAAATCATCGCGGTTGCTGCAGCCACTACTCCTGAATCATTGAAAATAAGCGCCATGATACTGGCCGTAGTCACACCGATAAACCCGATATACATATCGGTGTAATGGGAAAATATCCGTTGCATGACCCCTACCGGCCGGTAAAATAAGATCACCAAACTGGCCAGGCTGGCCAGAAAAACCCGGCTCCAAATGGTGTATTTGATTAGTTTTATATTCATGCTCAGTTTGCGGTGAATTATGTTGAGCATTTCGCCAGGCCCATTTTGTAAAATCAAGTGGGCTGTACGGCCAATGTGAGATTGGCTTTCCAGCGGCCTTTGCAGATCATAGATGATTAATAGCAACAGCAGTATGCTTACGGAGCCAACCGTTTTAAGGAATGTTTGATAATTAAATTTAACACGAGCCAGTAGTAAAAATGTCACCAGTAAAGCAAAAGCCCCGGCTAGCGACCCGCCGACGTTGGTACCATACTCCGGAGCTGCAATGGCATATATAGTAGTTAAGAAGTACAGACCGGTACCGGCTAAGATTGCTTTGCGATTGCAGGTAGTCAAACGGGTAATTAAGGCGGTAATACCGATAATAGTAGAACCGAGCAGCACGCCCATATATTCATTACCGATGCCATAAAATCTAGCCCCAGCTATGGGATCGTAGCCCAGTAGTGACTGTTTTTGCAGCGGTGCGCCACAAAATAAATCAATTAAAATACACAGCGATGTAAACAAGCTGATGATTATAAAAGGCTCCAAAACATTAGCATGTCTTACCATCCATAAGTTAATTGCAGCAGTAATACCTATGGTCAAAGCAATTATTTCTAGCACAAGCACCACAAAAGAGTCGTGGGGCAGCAAGGTAACAAGCAGTAAGGATACAGGTACGGCCATTATCGCCAGCAGCATTGGTTTGAGCAACTGAACAAGTACCTTAGCATGGGGTAGAAAGATAGCTGCCAGAGACAGCAGGACCAATATAAGCAGGACCAGCACATATTTATGCAATATAGGAGAGCGGGACTGGTATATTAGCTCCAACTGCCCGTACAATGAGGTTAACCTGGCTAGATTTTGGTCGGTACTTATCACCTGCAGTGGGCGTCCATACATTTGAACCGGCGCATTTAATTGGTAAAAATCCAGTATAGTTGGCGCCAGGTCAGTGTTTCTAACGACGCCTGGCCGCTTGGTGGTGGGTGAGGTTAACAGGCCAGGCGTGATGAAAGAACCGGCGGCCAGTACGGGAGTCACATAGTTGGTGCCTGGCAGGTAGTCACCCCTGGGTGTGGGTGAGACCAACAACAGCAAATCCTTTTCCCGCTCCATTTGTCCAAGCAGTTGAGTGAGCAAATAAGCCACCCCAGCCAAGGCTTCCCGGCGTTTGGCCTGCAGTACGCTTTCTTCGAGGTATTTCCCCTGCACTACCAAACGCTCCAGGTCGCCTAATTCCACAACCGTCAAACCTGGGTGCTGGTGCCGCTCGAGCAGCAAAGACAGCAGCTTGTCATAATCGGTCCGCATTCCCCCGGGGAAAGACGGGTCATAAAATAGTAAATTATCGCTTACGTCGCCGCTATTCACCATGCCATCTTTATTCATGGCTAATGCCACGACCGGGCGAGCTGTTTTCCCATTGCTGTCGGCACTGCCCAGTACGGACACGGCAACCTGGTGTTCCTGCAGTACTGTGCCCAGCAAGCCGGGTACGGCCGAGTAACGGTTAGCTTCATTTATTTTTTTGATGCGGGCAATATCCAACTGCAGCACAGCATCGGCTGATACCTTAAGTCCGGTCCTCTGCTGGAACATTTCACCGGCCGGGATGCCTTGCTGCAATTCACGGTTATTTAATCCATGCGCACCGGTGTCTGATGCATTGATGGGGGCTCCGGCACCGATAGAAGCATAAGTATTGTCTGCTGTTAAGCCGCCCTCTACTCCCACGCTCATTAGACCAAGGGCAGTCTGCCCGTTTATTTCATCAAACAGCTCCGGGTGGCCGGTCAGGTCTTGTAAGGCCAAGCGGTCAACTGTAATCAAATAAACATGGCCTGGCCGGGAGGGATAGTCCACTGCTTCCGGTTGAGACATCCCGTATCCATACACAGCAGGCACTTTGGTGGCTTTGGCTGTGCCGGTGGACCAGAACGAGCAGGCTAATATAGTAGTTATCGATATGAACAGGATGGCCCAGAGGTACGACCTTTTCACGTCAAAATTTTCCTTTCAGCAAATTACATGATTTATTATAGCTGAATTGTATGCGGTTGGCCAGACAACAAAACAAAAAGCCCGGCTACTCGAGAGTAGTAACCGGACTTTGTCTGGGTTTCTTTTAATTAACGCTGATAGCTTCTGTGGGACAGCCATCGGCGGCCTCTGATGCAAGATCCTCCAAATCACTGGGTACTTCATCCACAATGGAATGGGCTTTTTCATCATTATTCCAACCAAATACATCCGGGCATGTATCAATACAAGCCCCGCAGCTGATACAAAGGTCCTGGTCTACTTTTGCATGCATTATGATGCACCTCCGCAAAATTATTGCTAAAACGGTACTAGTCTGGCACTTTTTTGCTTATATTATACCTGCTATAAGCATCTTTATAGAAATTTTTGCTACAAGTTGGTTGCTCTTCAATAATAGTACCCCATTCGAAGTTGCTGGTTGACAAAAATTGATGGTCAGCCAATAATGATAGGCAGGAGTTGTCCCGTTATTAAGACTGGTTTATATGAAGATTGTAGGAAGGAACGGTGGGGAAATGTCCCAAAGAGAAGCTGAGCAGGCTAAAAGAAAAATGCTGATATTCTTAATTGTTGCACCGGGGATCTTTTTTCTTGTTTACTGGCTGTACACTCAGACCATTAATCGGGTCGGAGGTCAGACAGTAGAGATACCAACCCAATATGTTTTGCTGGGACAGCGGGTTGACTTAAATGGAGAACACTACCTGGCCAAAAGTGGTCAACCCCTTTTTATCGAGAAGGTGGATTTAAATAATAATCTGGCCGTTGCTGAGCCGGGCCGGGTGTTTGTGGGGTTAAGCCTGGTTACCGGTGCTCAGGTAGACATAACTCGAATCCAGGTAATTGATGACCGGGGACGCTCCTACGGTCCTTTACCAGTGGAGCAAACTGTGGTGTCCAGTAATTTTAAGCTGCCAGACAGCGAAGGATACCTGTATATGTTCAAGGTTGATTCCCGACCAGACGCTTACTATCTGCAGGTAAATGACGATGCAGCTTTAACCTGGCGCTTTGAGAATACTTATAATAAGCAACCTAAGCCGGCAGCATAAAAACAGCAGTTCAAAAAGCCGTTCCTCAGCGGTTAGCAGGGGAACGGCTTTTGTTTTATTAGACCTTGGCAACATGCGTGCACTTAGATTAAGATAGTAACAAATGAATAATTCGGTGGATATTAAATATAATACCTGGGTACCCGCCGGCAGTTGATAGCGCACAGTACTTCATACGAAATAGTGTCAATTTTTTCGGCGATGTCGTCGGCAGTGATTTCTTCGTTTCCCTGATAACCCAGCAGCACCACCTCATCCCCTGGTTCCGCATTTGGTATGTTTCCCACGTCAACCATGAACTGGTCCATGCAGATGCGACCGATTACCGGTGTGCGCTGGCCATGGATTAGCACTTCCCCGCGGGATGAGAGCAGGCGGCTGTAGCCATCGGCGTAGCCTACCGGGATAGTGGCTATAATTGTAGGAGCAGGGGTGATATAAGTTGCTCCGTAGCTCACTCCAAAGCCTGCAGGTACTTTCTTAATGTGGGCGATCCTGCTCTTTACCGCCATCACGGGCTGCAGGTCTAAGTGCCGATTAGCTAATTCGCTGGAGGGCCAAACGCCGTATACCGCAATGCCGGCCCGCACCATATCCAGGTGGGTTTCGGGCATATCCAGGATGGCCGCGCTGTTAGCTGCATGTCGGCAGGGGAATTCAATCCCGCCCCTGGCTAGCTTGGCTAAAAAGCCGATAAATTTTTGCCACTGCTGCCGGGCATAGCATTTATCACGGCTGTCCGCAGTAGCGAAATGGGTAAAGATACCCGCCAATTCCAGGTGGGGCAGCCTTGCTATATTTAGAATATCCCGCATTCCGCTGCTGTCCGGCAATAAGCCCAGGCGACCCATACCGGTGTCCACTTTAATATGTACCTGCGCTTTTTTATCAGCCTGGGAGGCTGTTGTCGAGAGTCCCCGGGCTATTTCCATGTTGTAAACGGTCTGGATCAGATTGTACTCCAATAGGAGGGGGTATTCTTCAGGCACGGTGAAGCCCAGCACCAGCAGTGGTGCATCAATGCCGGCTTCGCGTAGCTCAAGCGCTTCGCTAACCCTGGCCACACCAAGTTGGGTAGCCCCACTGGCCAGCGCTGTCCTGGCCACCTGTTCGGCGCCGTGGCCATATGCGTTGGCTTTGACCACCGCCATCAGCTCAGCCTGCGGGCTCGTAATGTTCCTCAGCTGGTGGATATTGTGAGCTAGGGCATTAACGTTGATTTCCGACCATACCGGTGTATGGTAGTCCATGATTAAACCTCCGGATATTTTTTACTCCATAATTTTTAGAACTGCGGGCAGCTGCTCCAACAGGTCGCCGGCTAACAGACCGGCCATCCCTTTATCCCGGGCAGCAGCATCTCCCGCATGCCCGTGCAGGTAAACACCTGCCGCTGCCGCGTGCAGGGCCGGCATACCCTGGGCCATAAATCCGGAGATGATACCCGTCAGTACATCACCTGAGCCCCCTGCGGCCATGCCCGGGTTGCCCGTGTTATTGATAAAAAGCGTGTTATCAGGAGAGGCCACAACCGTACCTGCCCCTTTCAGCACAACTACGACGCCCCACTGGGCGGCTTTGGCGGCTGCTATACCCAGTCGATCGTTTTGGATCTGGTCGGTACTGCGACCTGTCAAACGGGATATCTCTCCCGGGTGGGGAGTGAGTACCAGTTCAGGTTGCACCGCTTTAAAGATCTCAGTTTTGCCGGCCAGCACATTAAGTCCATCGGCGTCCAGCACACACGGTATTTTCAATTTCAGCAGTATCTCTTTCACTAACTCTGCGGTTTCGTCTCCAGTACCCAGCCCGGGACCTAAGGCCAGTACATCACTATTGCCGGCCCGGTCCATAATTTCATCCAGGGCTGCACTACTAAGAGCTCCCCGCTCATTTTGGGGGAGCGGGAAAGTCATCACTTCGGTTAGTTTGGTTTCGGCGATATCGTGGATGCCGGCGGGCACCCCCAGTGTGACCAAACCTGCACCCGACCGGGCTGCTGCCTGTGCGGTCATCACAGCCGCTCCGGACATGCCCCGCGAGCCGGCGATGACCAGCACCCGCCCGAAGTTGCCTTTATGCTCGTTACCCGTGCGTCTAGGCCACCACTCGCGCACCAACCGGTCAGTGATTAAGTAGCGGAAACCGCTGGTGATTTCGCTTTCAGCCGCTGTACTATTTCCTTTTTTACTCGAACTGGCGATCTTTCTCTTATCTTCTGTGGTACCAGCAGTTACTGCTGCGGGTATGGATATATCCGCCACATGCAGCTCTCCCACGTATTTTGTAGCGGTAGGCAGCACCAGGCCTAGTTTAGGCAGGGCAAAGGTTACCGTGTGGTTGGCAATTATGCACGGACCGTTAGCCTTACCTGTATCGGCTTCTAACCCTGAGGGGATATCAATGGCCACAACAGGCTTGCCGCTGGCATTAATCGCCTCGATAACTGACACCAGTTGGTCTCGTAGTGTACCTGTGAAGCCTGTTCCGTATAGGGCGTCCACTACCAACTCGGCCTTCATTAAGGACAGCCGGAACAAGTTGGTGTCATTGCTTTTCAAGAGCGGTAAAACCTTTTGGCCCATCTTCCGCCAAATATTTAAATTTATCAAGGCATCGCCCTTGATTTTTTCGGGCTCTGCAGCCAGGAAAACCTGGACTTCAGCTCCCCGGTTTAATAAATGCCGGGCTACTACAAAGCCGTCACCGCCGTTATTGCCCTTGCCCGCAACAACGATAATGGTACGGCGGACCAGGTTGTCCAAAAGTGCTGAAACTAAATCTACCACTCTAAGCCCTGCATTTTCCATCAGCACCACGCTGGGTATGCCATATTCCTTGCTGGCTTTTTGGTCCATTGCTCCCATTTCTTGCGCAGTTACCAGCCGCATTCTCATCACTCCCCCTTAGATATCGCCGTGGCAAAGGCAATTGCCCGCTCCCGGTCGTGGGATAGTGACAGCAGTACCTTATCAATATGCCTTGACCGGGCAATTTGTGCAGCCGCACCGGTGAGGATTGCTTGCACCGGGTGATTGCCGCCACCATCGATCTCAACTTCAAGCCAGGCTGTGACCCCACTGCCCAGAGCTTTAAACACCGCCTCTTTGGCGGCAAACCGGGCAGCCAGGCCAGGCCAGGGATTGCGACGGCGCATGCAAAAAACAATTTCTCCGGGTGTGAAAACACGGTCGAGAAACCGCTCCCCCCGGGAGGCCGCCGTTTTAATTCTATCGATTTCTATTATATCAGTGCCAATGCCAATTATCCCATGTTAAATCAACACTCTTTCACAATAAGTTATTTAACCAATCCTTTTCAGGGTTTCAACGCGCAAAATTAAAAACCTGCCTATGAGCAGGTTTAAAGAAAATATGCTATTTATATTCTTAACTGGTAATATAGCATCTATACCTGTTTATGGAGAAACGTAGAGTTGTTTAAAACCCCAGTATTTTACGCAATTTTTTTGCCTGTGCTCTGCTCACGGGCACCTCGCTTTGTTCTTTGTCCTCCACCACCAAGTTATAGGTGCCGTTAAAAAAAGGAACTATTTCTTTCACCTTGTGTAAATTAACCAGGTAGCAGCGGTGGGTTCGGAAAAAGATCTGGGGATTAAGCTTAGCTTCCAGCTCTTTTAAAGTAAAGCGGGTGACCAGCTTGTCTTGATGTGTTTTAATATATATGTAGTCCTGCTCGGTAAAGGCGTAGAAGATATCAGATTCGGGAACCAGAATAGTCTTACCATGGTTTTCTGCGGGTAGACGGTCAATTTTAATTAGAGGTACAGGTTGATGACTACCGTCTTCCTTGCCGGGTACTTCTTCACTACCTGCAGCCTCCTGGCAGATCCTGGTTAACTTGTCAATAGCCTTTTTCAACCTTTCTGGTTCCACCGGTTTTAACAGGTAATCTACTGCGTTGACCTCAAACGCTTTGTAAGCATATTCATCGTAAGCTGTAACAAATATTACCTTAGGCGGTTTGGGCAAATCCTGGACGGCAGCACCTAGCTCCAGACCTGTCATGCCAGGCATAGACACGTCCAAAAAAAGCACATGGTAATCCAGTGCTTTCACCAGCGCCAGCGCTTCTTGTCCATTGGCAGCCTCACCTAAAATTTCGATGTTTTTAAAATTGCTTAACATGCAGCGCAGTTCATGGCGTGCGGGGTATTCATCATCAACGATTAAAGTTTTTAATTTCAATTATATCCCCTTCCTTTGCGCTGTGCCACATAATTTCAAGAATTCAAGTTTTCATAATAAGATTCGACAGTTAAATAACGATTCCTGCAGAAACGCGGTTAAAAAGAACCGGTCACCTGTTGATGATACCGGTTCTTTTTAACTATTGATGGTTGTAGGAACATCATTTTGGGACTCGGTTTGGTCATTTCCATGATGGCTATAGTTAATTTCGCTGTCATTGCCCTGATTGATAACTTCATAACAGATATTGTAGATGTGCTCACTGATGCGCAAGAATGAATTAATTAAATCCAGGTGCAGTGAGCTGGCGGATATGGACAGCGCGGTGCCATCTTTAAGTCGTTTAAAATGTTGTGCACGCAGGTGTCTTTCCATGCTGGCGAAGGCTGGGCACTCTTTAATGGCCTCATTTGCCAGCTCAGCATCGTTGGAAGCCAGGGCCACATTGGCTATGCGCATTACATCGACCAACCGACGGTGCATATCCTTGATTTCTTGCCAGCCCTCCTCAGAAAATTGACACTGCTGGGTTATCTTGGAGCTGGCAAGGTAAGTAATATCCTTTTCAATAATATCGCCAATGTGCTCCAAATCAGCCGCGATATGCATATTACTCATGCACCGTAAAAATTCTTTACTCGACAGTGGCTGGCGCATTACACTGGTCAAGTAATCGGACAAGGATTTGCATAACAAATCCAGGTAGTCTTCTTTTTTATTGATTTTTTCTAAAAGCTGTGTATCGCTTTTTTCAAATATTTTAATGACAGATTGGATCATCATGTAAACCTGGTCGGCAGCGTTACCAATTTCCTTAGTGGCCAAGCCCAACGCAATGGACGGCGTGTTAATTAATTTATCATCCAGGTATTTGGGTTCAAACTGTTTTTCAAGAGCTTCTTTACGATCCGGGACAATCAATTGCAGCAATTTAGCGAATTGATTGATAAACGGTAAAAACAATATGGCGATACCGATATTAAAAAAAGTATGGGCGTTGGCTACCTGATAGCCAGGTGTGGCTGTGATTTTGACCATTAGCAGGGCATAGGCATTAACAAAGGGCAGCAGCACCAGCACACCGACGATTTTAAACAGCAGGTGGGCAGCAGCCACTCGCTGGGCTTCTCTTGACGAACCCAGGCTGGATAACAGCGCCGTAAAGGAAGTACCAATGTTGGCCCCGAACAAAAGGTAAATGGCGGAGTGCAGTGACACCAGATCCTGCATGGCCATGATCATGATAACACCTAATGATGCCGCGCTGCTGTGGATTAAAAATGTAAATAAGGCTGCGGCAACAATGGCCAGCAGCGGGTAGTCACTGGCGCTCATCAGCATTTGGCGGAAAAAAGGTTCATCTTTCAAAGGATGCATGGTATCAGCCATAATTTTAAGGCCTAAGAAAAGCAACCCGAAGCCCATCAACACCTGTCCTACTCGCCTGTATTGATCCTTTTTTGTAAAAAATATAATAACGGCACCGATGCCCACAATTGGTAAGGATATTTCAGTAACTTTAAGGGCGATCAGTTGGGCTGTGACGGTGGTGCCGATATCTGCACCCAGAATTACTCCCAGGGTTTGTTTTAAAGACAATATCGAGGCACTTGTTAAACCCACCAGAATGACGGTGGTTGCGGTACTGCTTTGAAACAGCATGGTTACTACCGCGCCCACGATCAGCGCTGTGAAGCGGTTATGCGTGAGGGTGCTCAAGACGCTCCTTAGCCTGTGTCCGGCAATTTTCTGCAGGCCTTCACTCATGATGTACATGCCGTACAGCAAAAGTCCCATGCCGCCCAGCAAGCCCCAAAGTACAGTTTTTCCTAGCTCCATTGCCCGACACCTCCTTTAGAGCTTTTTATAATTATATTGCCTCGTTGAAAAAATGTTAAGGGTATAATTTAATATGTATTAAATTATATTAAAAAAATTGTAGCACAATTCCCATTATTTATACAATATCGTATGCTGACTATTATAATTTAGTTTAATTACTTTATCAAGCAATAATAAAATCTGGTGTCTATACTATTTGTTTTGCTGGTTTGTGTAATTAGCATTTTTGTAGTTTTTTCTAAATTATTTTAACTTGCGGGTGTTATATCTTGGGTGACATGTTCAAATGTTTTTGGCTTTCTTCTTCTCTAAGTATACGCCTAAGCATCTTGCCCATGATGTTTTGAGGCAGTGCGGTACGGAATTCCACATGTTGGGGCACTTTGTACCTGGCCAGGTTAGCTCTGCAGTAATGGATGATTTCCTTTGCGTTAGCCTGCTGACCTTCTTTGAGTACAATAAACGCTTTAACAGTTTCACCACGGTATGGATCGGGCACGCCAACCGCTACAGCTTCTCGTATTTTAGGATGTTCGCATAACACTTCTTCAATTTCCCGTGGGTAAATATTATAGCCTCCCGCGATAATGATATCTTTTTTACGGTCTACGATATAACAATACCCTTCTTCGTCCATTTTAGAGATATCTCCAGTGTAAAGCCATTCATTCCTTAATGTATTAGCTGTTTCTTCGGGCATATTCCAATAGCCCTTCATTACCTGGGGTCCCTTGACGCAAAGCTCGCCGATTTCACCCGGTGACAATTCCCTCATGCCAGTTTCCAAATCCACTATTTTACAGTCCGTATCAGGTAGCGGGATACCGATGGAACCCACCTTGCGCCGGTCTAACAGAGGATTGCAGTGCGTCACTGGGGAGGCCTCCGACAGGCCGTAGCCTTCGACCAATAATCCTTCCGTTAGTTTTTCAAATTGCTCCACCACTTCCATCGGTAGGGGCGCTGAACCGCTCATGCAGCTTTTAATGGATTTAATGCCGTATTCCTGTGAGTTGGGGTAGTTATTTACGGCAATGTACATAGTGGGTACGCCCGGGAATATAGTAGGTTTTTCTCGCTTAATCAATTCCAGGCATTCCTTGATATTGAACTGGACCATGATAATCATGGTAGCAGCGTTAATAATACTTAAATTCAGACAGCCGGTCATGCCGTAGGAATGGAAAAAAGGCAGTGCACAGAGCACTTTATCATTGCCGTACTCCATAGTTTCCATCCACTCTGTCACCTGCAAGGTGTTGGCGGTGAGGTTGCGATGGGTCAGCATGGCTCCTTTGGAGACGCCGGTGGTACCTCCGGTATACTGGAACACGGCTATGTCTTCATCCATGTCTAAGGGCACCTGCTGAAATTGAGCCGGGTACTGGGGCAGCAATTCTTCTATCTGAAGGGCGTTACTATCAACAACGCAGGAACGCTTGCCCAGTGGGAAAACAAGCACGTTTTGCAAAGCTGCGCGGTTGCGCACGTTTTTAATGCGCCGGTATAGGGCATCGTAGGCGATGATAGTTTGAGCGCCCGAGTCTTTTAAAATATATTCCAGTTCCCTTTCTACGTACATGGGGTTAACCTGCACCACAACTGCGCCTAATTTTAAAGTGGCTAAAAAACCTAGGATATACTGGGGACAGTTGGGGCTCATTAAAGCCACCCGGTCACCTTTTTTTACGCCTAAAGCTTCCAGAGCTCCAGCGCATTGATTAACCAATCCAGCTAGCTTTTGGAAGGAATATTTGGTTTCGGCAAAAACAATAGCAGCCCGCTCCGGGAAATCCTCGGCCGATTTATCCAGATACTGGGGCATAGTCAAGTCCGGGTAATGCAAGCGCAGACGTACACGGGGTGAGTAGAATTTATACCAAACCTTGTTTAAATCGACCATTTATTAACACCTCAAATTTTTTTATTCACCTCCATACTATGTTTAAAATAAAACTTATGCTGTTTGGAAAAATTGGTACAAAAAAAACAGGCGGAAGCTAGCGCCTCCACCTTGTTTTTGCACGATCTGCTGGTGCAGGAGATTAACATGCCTTCTCCACCTTAACAGCGCAGACCTTCAGTTCCGGTATCTTGGATACCATGTCCTGGGCTGGATTGGTTAGTTTGTTGATGGCCACCTCCGGGAAGTGAAAGGAGGTAAATACCAGCCCTTGGGGAACCACTTTGGAGATGCGGGCTTCTACTTTCACCAGACCGCGACGAGAGGATACCTGGGCGATATCGCCGTCAGTAATGCCAAGGGCAGCGGCGTCCGCCTGGTTAATTTCAAGGTATTCGGTGCCATAGTGCACTTCCAGGGCACCGGTGCGCCGGGTCATGGTACCGGTGTGATAATGGAAATATCGCCGTCCAGTGCTCAGCAACAGCGGGTAACCGGCATCGGGCAGTTCCGCCGGTGGAACGTATACCACCGGATTGAACTTACCCGGGCCACGTGAAAAATTATCCTTGTGCAGGTAGGCTGTACCCGGGTGACCGGTGTGGGGACAGGGCCACTGGATACCGCCCTGCTCCAGACGGGCATAGGATATACCTCCATAGGAAGGGGTCAGCGCGGCCATTTCATCAAATATGTCCGAGGCGGTAGCATACTGCATGGGATAGCCCATTGCTGTAGCTATAGTACAGATAATCTGCCAGTCCGCCCAGGCGCTTCCCACCGGGTCGATGGCCTTGCGCACCCGCTGTACCCGGCGCTCAGTGTTGCTGAAAGTGCCGTCTTTTTCAGCAAAGCTGGCCGCAGGCAGAATCACGTCGCCAAGGGCTGCCGTTTCAGTGAGGAAGATATCCTGCACCACCAAAAAGTCCAGTTTTTCCAGCGCGTGTACGACATGGTTACTGTCTGGGTCAGACAGTACAGGGTTTTCGCCCATGATGTACATGCCTCTCACTTCGCCTGTACCGGCTTTGTCAAACATTTCACCCACGGTCAGACCGGGCCGGCCAGGCAGTTCTGCGACACGCCAGGCTCCGGCAAACTTAGCCCGTTGGTCAGCTGCGGTGACTGCCTGGTAGCCGGTAAATACACCGGGCAGCGCCCCCATGTCACAGGCCCCCTGCACATTATTTTGCCCTCTCAGCGGGTTAACACCGCTGCTCTCTTTGCCGATTTGCCCGCAAAGCATGGCCAGGTTGGCCACGGCTAATACGTTATGGGTACCGCAAATATGCTGGGTGACCCCCATAGTATACAAGATAGTGGCTTTGCAAGCCCGGGCATAGCCCCGGGCCACTTCCCTTATCATGTCCGCTGGAAGACCTGTAATTTGTTCGGCCAATTCCGGGGGATATTGGGCCACTACTTCTTTAAAAGCTGCAAAATCTTCGGTGCGGCCGGCCACGAAATCCTTGTCCCACAAATCTTCAGCAATAATCACCTGGGCCAGAGCGTTAAGTAAAGCAATGTCGGAACCCGGCTTTAGCTGCATGTGTTGGTCGGCCCGTTCCGCCAGCTCGGTGCGCCGCGGGTCAACCACCACCAAGGTGGCGCCCTGGCGCTGGGCTTTTTTTATTTTCAGGCTGATAATTGGGTGCGCTTCCGTGGTATTGGTGCCGATAGCCAAAATAAAGTCGGCTCCGGAAATTTCATCTATACTGTTAGTCATTGCCCCGCTCCCCAATGCATCTGCCAGACCGGCGACGGTGGGAGCGTGTCAAAGGCGAGCGCAGTGGTCAATATTATTGGTACCGAGCACCGCGCGGGTAAATTTTTGCAACAGGTAGTTTTCTTCATTCGTGCAGCGAGCGGAGCTGAGCACCGCCAGCGCGTCACTGCTATGCTTTGCTTTTATCCGGCCAAGCTTTTGAGCTACCAGTTTAATGGCTTCCTCCCAGCTGGCCTCCTTAAATACGCCGTTCTTTTTTATCAACGGCGTGGTCAGGCGATCGGGGTGATGAATAAACCCGTAGCCAAAGCGTCCCTTAACACAAAGGGTTCTGCCATTGACATCGCCGTCGCATGAGGTTACCCCCACTACTTTGTTGCCCTTGACGTTGAGCTCAAAGGAGCAGCCTGTACCGCAGTACGGACACGTGGTCTTAACCTTGCGTACTTCCCAGGTAGGGGCCGCGCTTCGCAGACCTTTTTCCTGCAATGCGCCCACCGGGCACATCGCTACACAGTTGCCGCAAAATACGCAGTCTGACGCCTTCAGCGATACGTCCATAGCTGGAGCCACTTTAACGTCAAAGCCCCGGTAAGCAAAATCCAAGATACTGTTGCCCTGGATTTCAGCACAAGCGCGCACGCATTTACCGCACAAGATACATTTATTCAAATCCCTTACGATAAAGGGGTTATCGTCCTCTAGCGGATAGCTATGCCTTTCACCTTCAAAAGATCCGGTTTTTACGCCATACAAGTAGGCATAATCTTGGAGCCGGCAGTCACCACTTCTGCCGCAGGTGAGGCAGTCCAACGGGTGATTCGCCAGCAGTAGCTCAAGGATAGTTTTCCTGGCTTCCTGGACCGCCGGTGAATCAGTGTGTACCACCATGCCCTCCGTGGCGTTGGTAACACAGGAGGCGGATAGGCTGCGCAGGCCTTCTATTTCTACCACGCACATCCGGCAGGCCCCAAAATTGGTTAACTCCGGATCATGGCAAAAGGTAGGTATAAAAACCCCTGCCTGGCCGGCAGCCTCCAGCACGGTAGTCCCCTGGGGAACGGTTATGTTAACGTTGTTGATAGATAATGTAATTTCCGCCATCCTAAGTATCCCTTCCTTCCCAATGTTATCGCACAATCAATTTTAGCGGTCATCAGTAGAAATTGGGTTTAACCGGTACAGGTCAGGCAGACCTGCGGGTATTTGGTCGCTTATTCCAGCTAAGTGCTGCATCATTTTTAATGGCCTCAAAGGAGCATTCTGTCAGACAGGCACCGCACTTAATGCACTTTTCTAGATCGATGACATGGGGAGTGTTTTTCTCGCCTCTGATGGCTCCGGCAGGGCAGATTTTGGCACACTTGCCGCAGCCTTTGCAGTTCGCAGTGTCTATTTGGTATATCAAAAGGGCACGGCAGGCTCCAGCCGGACAGAACAGGTCCTGTATATGGGCAAGATATTCCTCTTTAAAATAGCGCATGGTGGACAATATGGGGTTAGCGCATGTCTGGCCTAGCCCGCACAGGGCAGTGTTTTTCATCACCCGTCCAAGGCGTTCCAGATCAGCTAGATCTTCCATTTTTCCTGCACCACTGCAGATGCGAGTTAAGATTTCCAGCATCCGCTTGGTGCCTTCACGGCAGGGGGTGCATTTCCCGCAGGATTCAGTTTGCGTAAAACTAAGGAAGAACCTGGCTATATCCACCATACAGGTGGTTTCGTCCAATACTACAAGGCCACCGGAACCCATCATCGCCCCGGCAGCACTTAGTGAGTCATAGTCCACAGGTAAATCCAAGTCTTCTTCGCAGATGCAGCCGCCGGAAGGCCCGCCGATTTGTACTGCTTTTAATTTTTTACCGTTTTGGACGCCGCCGCCAATGGAAAAAATAATTTCCCGGAGAGAAATACCCATTGGGACTTCAATCAGCCCGGTATTATTAATTTTTCCGGTCAGGCAGAATACTTTGCTGCCCTTGCTCTTCTTCGTGCCCATCGAGGCGTACCAGTCGCTGCCGCGATTAATGACAAAAGGTACGTTGGCGTAGGTTTCCACATTGTTTAGATTGGTTGGCTTTCCCCAAAGTCCCCGGTTGGCCGGGAAAGGAGGGCGTACCCGGGGCATACCGCGGTTTCCTTCTATAGAGGTTAACAGCGCAGTCTCTTCGCCGCAGACAAATGCACCCGCCCCTGCCTTAATCATAAGCTTAAAGTTAAAACCACGACCCAAAATATTTTTGCCCAGCAAGCCATACTCTTCAGCCCGGACAATGGCGGTTTGCAGACGCTTAATAGCTAAGGGATATTCAGCGCGGACGTAAATATAGCCTTCATCAGCACCTACGGCATAACCACAGATAGCCATGCCCTCCAAAACGGCGTGCGGGTCCCCTTCCAATACACTGCGGTCCATAAAAGCACCGGGGTCGCCCTCGTCAGCGTTGCAAACTACGTACTTTTTAGCTCCCTCGGCCTGGGATACAAAGTCCCACTTCATGCCGGTGGGGAAACCCCCGCCACCCCGGCCCCGCAGGCCTGATTTTTTAATTTCCTCAATAATATCCTGCCGTTGCATGCTCAAGGCTGTGTCAAGGGCCAGGTAACCACCGGTGGCTACATAATCGGAAATACTTTCGGGGTTAGTACGCCCTAACCGCGATGTTACCGTGCGCAGCTGTTTGCTGAAAAAGGGATTGTCCTCCATTTTAACAATGTTTTCATAAAGAGTAGCACCCTCTTCTGTGATCTGCATTACCGCCCATTCCTTAAGGAGATGCTTATTAATGATATGGCTTTCCAGCAACGCAGGCACTTTATCCGGAGTCATATCCCCATAAATTACTCTAGCCATCCCCGGCAGAGAAATTTCCACCATAGGCTCCTTGTAACACATTCCGATACAGCTGGTAAAGTCTATATCAACATCCAGGTTTCTAATCCCTGTTTCCTGCCGGATAGCCTCCAGTACTTGATCCCCTCCGGCAGCAAATCCACAGGTCCCCAGGCCAACTACAATACGGCCTCTGTTGAATTTATCTTTATAATGTCTGGTAAACCGAGCGCGTAATTTATTTAGATGGCCCATTTTAACCCCCTACTTATATTTATCAAGAATTTTCGGTACGTCTTTAGCGGCCAGTCGCCCATGTGTATCATTATTGACCATTAAAACAGGGCCCTGCCCGCAGGCGCCTAAGCAGGCTACTGTTTCCAGGGTATAGCGCAAGTCTTCGGTGGTACCGTTTTCAGCTATACCGAGTTGCTCAGAGGCTGCATCCAAAATTTTGGCTCCACCTCTAACATGGCAGGCTGTGCCCTGGCAGACTCGAATGACATGGCGTCCCCTGGGTTGCAGGTGAAACTGGGCATAAAAAGTGGCCGCCCCATAAGTTTTACTGAAGGGAACTTTGAGTTCAGTTGAGATTTTTTTCATCACGTCCCCGGGCAAGTACCCGAAGATTTCCTGGGCTTCCTGTAGCAGCGGGATTAATGAGCCTTTCATATGGCGGTACCGGTCAATCACTTTCAGCAATTCTTGGTACTGAGCTGGCGAGTTTTGCCCGCAATGGCATGATTTCAAGTTGTTCCCTCCTTCCGAATAAGGTCATACATTATTTAAACCCGGGTAGCTCGTTTAACCGCCCGGGTATGCATTCAATTAATTAATTAATTATTCAAGCACCGGCTATTCACTTTGCTGATTATTACAGAGATGCAATACTCGTTCCTCGGTAACCAGTATGTGGACTGGTACATCGTGTTCGCCTGTGTAAACATCGGACTTGACTTGTAATTCAAAAGCCAGGGCTACTAGTGTTGTGTTTTCCCTAGTGCAAGGCAGAAAACGGTCATAAAATCCTCCACCATAACCCAAGCGATTACCCATGGTATCGAAGGCCACCCCGGGAACAATAACCAGGTCGATTTCTCCTGGGTCTACCGGTCGCATGCACTGGGGACTTGGTTCTAAGATGCCCCAGGTGCCCGGCGTCAAATCTTCAGGATAATGAAGTATCTGCGACGGAATCAACTTTTTACGGGACACGTCTGTAATAGGTAGCACCAGACGTTTGTTTTGCCGCAGTGTGTTTTCCAGGATTTGTGCAGTCTGCACCTCGTTGCGAAAATCAGCGTATGCCATCACTGTTGCAGCCTGGTGGTATTCAGGCAAATCTAAAAATTTGGTGACAATTGCCGCGCTCAAATCCTGTAATTTCTGCTGGGTCAGGGTGTTGCGCTGAGCTATTACATGCTTTCTTAATTCAAGCTTTGACACACTTACTCCTCCAAAATCGTCTGTGCAATATTTGAAACAGATGGTATCTGGCAGTGACAAATATAGTGACTATATTGTAAACATAGTATATCATAGAAATGCATTATTTTGTCAAAAAGAAAATAAATCCTCCCTTGTTAAGGGAGGGTTTACCTCGCAATAGTTATGCTGTTTTACCGAACGGCATGTTTACAAGGTATATACCTGGCTGCCCGGTAGGATATTGATGTCATTTTTCTGCAGTACTTCAATGGCTTGGTCAATTTGCTCCACCTTGAATACTACCAAGGCAGCGTTAGAGGCTTTTTGCACAAATGCATACAGGTATTCAATGTTAATATCGGCTTGCTGCAATAAATCCAGCACATTGGCCAAACCGCCGGGCTCATCTTTAATTTCTACAGCAATGACATCGGTGGTGCTGCCGGTAAAGTTGGCTTCTTTAAGCAGTCGAATGGCCTTATCGGGGTCACTGACAATTATGCGCAGGATGCCGAAATCAGCAGTATCGGCTATGGACATGGCTCTAATATTAATGTTGTTGTCGCCCAATACTCTGGTCACCTGGGCAAGACGTCCTTTTTTGTTTTCCAAAAAGACTGATATTTGTTTTACCTTCATCCAATCTGCTCCTTTCCATGCGTTATATAAAAACACTAGTTATTGTATTTCCCGCTTGTCTACCATCCCTTTGGCTTTTCCTTCATCGATGCGGCCGGTAACGCGCTGCATGCGCACAGAGGTATGACCACAGCCGCATGGCATTGGTTTTTCCCGTAAATTACAACGCAACTATTTTTTCTCGCGGCAAGGTTCCGTATTCTTGTTGCCGATACAACTTTTTGTCTCCTTTCGCCACTCGACTATAAAAAAAGGATAGCATAACTTTATATGAAAAAAAAGGTTTATCACAACTTTTCCAATATCCACGGCGCGGTTAGTTACTAATATGGTTTTTGACTCGGCTGGCGGCGAAATTATGCTGCCCGGTAATCCTGAAAAATAGCGGCTCGTAATAATTAGCCTGCCAGGGTGGTGAATTTTCACCCACAGTTCAAACTCCTGATTTTAAAGTTATCAACAGACTTATCCACATTATCCACAGGGATAACTAATCAGAACCAGTCTCAGCATAACTATGATCAGCAAAATATACGAATCTAGATAATCTAATATTCTTAATCCGTAAGGATTGGCGGTTTAGTACCAACCCTTTTCTTGTGGATAAGTTGTGGATTTCTTTTGTGTATATGTTTAATAACGGTCCTGTCCCAACGGTAAACTTGGCACCGCATTTAAGGTCAGGGGGGCGAAATCTTCACGCTGATATTTATGGTAGGCGGCGCAGGCAATCATGGCCGCGTTGTCAGTGCACAGTACCGGCGGCGGGTAAATCACCCGCTTGCCCTCCCGGGCTGCACGGTAGGTCATTTCCTGCCTTAAAAGCCGGTTAGCCGCTACCCCGCCGGCCAGCATTATGGTGTTTGTCTGGTGCTTCCGGGCGGCCAGCAGTGTTTTATCTACCAGCACATCCACAGCAGCGCGACGGAAACTAGCTGCCACATCGGCTTTATTTACTGGCAATCTTTTCTGTTCAGCACGGTGCAGGTAATTAATTACAGCTGTTTTGAGGCCGCTGAAGCTAAAGTCCAAACTGCCTACAGCAAGATAAGCCCGGGGCAGGATAATATTAGTATCGTCGCCGGATGCGGCTAGTTCGTCTATTAATGGCCCGCCTGGATAGCCCAGGCCCAGCACACGGGCTACCTTATCAAAAGCTTCCCCGGCAGCGTCGTCCCGGGTAGCACCTAATAATTCGTACTGGCCTATACCTGTAATTAGTACTATATCGGTATGTCCTCCCGATACCACCAAGCAAATAACCGGGAAAGCCAGTTCTGGTTCAGTTAAGAAATTGGCGCTTACGTGACCTTCCAGGTGGTTAATGGCGATTAACGGTATATCCAGTGCAAAGGCAATTGCCTTTGCTGCGGATACGCCCACCAAAAGCGCCCCGACTAGACCGGGACCGTAGGTGACGGCTACGGCGTTCAGACTGGAAAAATCAAGATTGGCTTCATCGAGTGCTTCCCGGATCACGTGGTTAACCAGCTCTAGGTGCTTGCGGGAGGCGACCTCCGGCACAACACCGCCAAATTTACGGTGCACATCCACCTGAGAGGAGATGATATTAGATTTGACGGTGGTTCCGTTAACTACAACGGCCGCCGCGGTTTCATCGCAAGATGTTTCCACGCTTAAGATGGTTACACTCATCTGTCTTAATTTCTCTCCTTTAAAATATCTATTACATAAAATGTACTTGGCTACTGTATTATTGTTACTAAACTATTGTAACACCGGTTTTGTTAATCTATAGCTTGCATAATAATTATTAAAAAACTTTTAAGGTGGGCTTATGAAATTACGCATACTTTCCTACAACATCAGACACTGTCACGGTATGAACGGCAAGGTTTGTTTAAAGGCAGTGGCCTCCACCATTGCCGGTGCGCAGCCTGATTTAGTGGGTCTTCAAGAAGTGGATTATTTCAATCCCCGAAGTGCCTTTGCCGACCAAGCAACTAAACTGGGGAAAATGTTGGGTATGTACCATGTATACGGGCCTAATGTTACCTGGGGTGGTGTGACCCGGTTTGGTAACGCCATACTCTCCCGTTATCCAATAGTAAGATGGCATAACTACCTGTTGCCCAGCATGGGTGAACAAAGGGGCCTGCTCCAGGTGGAAATTCAGCTTACCGGACAGCCTGTGGTTTTTTTTAATACCCACCTTGGCCTGGACCATCAAGAACGGCTGCAGCAGGTAGACAAAATACAGGATATTGCCAGCAGTATGTTCGGGCACCTGCTGCTGGCCGGGGATTTAAATGCTAATTCGGACAGCGAGGAAGTAGCCCGCTTACAAACCGTATTACGGTCCGGTGATTTGACCGGGACCGAATTGACTTTTCCTTCTGACTATCCCAAATATAAAATTGATTACATTTTTTATTCTGACCACTGGAGGCTGACTAAAACCAGGGTTTACACCAGCCAGGCGTCGGACCACCTGCCGCTGTCAGCGGACGTAGAGCTTAACCGGCTCCCCGGCATCTTGTGACGGAATTCTCGCGGTTCTTGGCCGTTTAAAGTGTAACACCAAGCTCGAGCATGATGTCCCGGAAAACCTTACCGGCACTTTCATGGACAACCACCGCAGCTTCGTCATCATAAGGGGTAGAAGTGTTGTTAATGATCACAATTTCTTTGGCATAACTAGGTAAACCGGCCACGGGATATACGGTGAGGCTGCTGCCGACGACCAGTAAGAGCTTACAGCCCGAAATCTTAAAGGTAACCTGGTAGTAGTCATCGTTCATCTGGTCCTCAAACAGCACAACATCCGGCCGCAATACACCTCCGCATTTAAGGCAGCGGGGAGGATTCTCACCGTTATCAAAGCTTTGCACCAGGTGATCAAAACTATGGGACGCCCGGCAATCCATGCAGCGGCAGGTGCGCAAATGGCCATGCACTTCCCATACATCTTTAGAACCGGCCTTCACGTGCAGGCTGTCTATATTTTGAGTAATTACCCCGTCCAGCAGACCCATCTTTTCCAGCTGGGCCAAGGCTTTGTGGGCGGTATTGGTCTGGGCGTCATTAAAGGAGGTCCATCGTTTTAGATTGGTGCTGTAAAAAAGGGCGGGATCCCTGCGCAGTGCGGACAGACTGGCCGTTTTAGCCGGGTCTTGCTTTTCCCACAGACCGGTTCCCGGGCTGCGATAGTCGGGAATGCCGCTTTCTGTACTAATGCCTGCCCCGGTAAGAGCAAATGTTTTATCGGATCCCTTGATAAGGCGAACTATTTTTTTGATTTTTTCTTCATATAACAAATTAATCCCCCCATTCTCCTTATGGTATAATTATCTTGAAAACATTTTTTACTGTCAACTTTTAATCAAGCAGGATCTAGTATAGTTTTGTTGAAAATTGTTATGATTACTTACAAAAGGAGGAAAGTTTTATGCCTACATTTATTAATAACCTATTAAGCCGGGTCGGGATAGCTAAAAAGTCCGAAAAAGAAACAAAAAAAGCAGCTACTCCTACTGTAGCAAAGAGTGATGCTTTTTTACAAATTGTCTCGGTAATTGATGCTATGGTTGAAGAGGGTGTTACTAGACTAAGAAAAGTAGAAGATCGTTATGCTGTTATTTACTTGTTGGGTGATAAAAAGATTTTGCATATCCCTAAAAATGTGGATCCCCCCCGTACATTTTTCCTTTACTCCGGGGCTAACCGGGTGGCTAAGGGGATGGATGTACCGGGTCTGCGGGTGGTTTCCAAAAATGAGGCTAAACAAAAAAAATATGGGCCAATTAAAGCAGTCTACACGGGTATCAATACAGAAGTGGTGAAGGATATGCTGAAGTTGATGGATAGCTATAAAACGGCCTAACACAAATATTACACCGGTACGTTAAGAACTTTAGTACCGGTGTTTAATTTAGTATTGTTGCATAAGCTATTGGTCAATGAGTGATAATTCGATAAACACTTCTACTCCACCACTTGTTTGCCGCAGAAACTGCAGAACTTACCACCGGCGGGCAGCTCTTTGCCGCAATCCGCGCAAACAGGCACTTCGGGCTGCATATCCTCAATTTGCTTTTCCAATTCCTTCATTTGTACTTCCAGCTCCTTGGTATCACCAAGTAACCTGGACAATTCCTCACCTACACTCACGTCATCCAACCCGGACTGCTGCTGGTAGTACAATGCACCGATGCCGGCCAGATTATTTTCCATTTCTCTTTCCATCTTTTTTATTTCATATTTCAATTTGGTGACTTCAAACAGTTCTGAGGACTTTTTGGAAATATCCCTGGCTTTGTCGCCGGCTATACCGCTAAAATCTTTTGCCTGATTGCCCAACTGCTTGGCACTTTCGGCCATTTTTTGGATAAAACCCATACAATCACCTCCACAAGTAATATTCTGCGTGTTTGCAAGCAATCCTTTTCCTAGATTACCCGAAAATACAAAAAAGAGCGGCTTTTTCCGCTCCTTGTTTGGTCTTACTTTAAGAAATGATTAGTCACAAGTGATGTGGAAGTGATTATGCTGGATTTTGACCGTATGCATTGTTCCACAATCAGGACATTGCTTGGACTCCCCATCCTTATAACGAATCTCACCAATATGTTTGTTACAGCAAGTTATTTCAACGCTGATAATTTGGCCATTCTCACGAAAGTTTACCCGGTAATCCATTTTTTTATTGTCCATTTTCAATCACCCCAATTTACCTTATTTTACCTCAATAGTGAAAATATTAAACCTTAAAATAGCTGTTAAATAATACCTCCTATATGGGTATGAAAAAAAACTCTGGCATATACGTGCATTTTAGGTAGTGCTCTGACTGTTCTGCCTGGAAACCGCAAGATTAACGGCTACCAGAGCTTCATACACCGTATCTATCAAGTGCACACAGCCTTCCCCCTGGCCTAGAACTAAGGCAATTTGTTTTTTAACCGCATTTTTGGCATCATAACCTTCTAGCTGCTGTAGGAAAACATTGGCTTCCTTGCAAACATCATCCGGTGCACGCAGTAATATACCACCAGACTTGGTGATTATCAAGTTGCTTTCTGTTACTAGCTCAACGCTCATTTCGTGATAAGAGTCGCTAAATGTAGCGATTACTCGGTAACCACCACCAAGCAGCGCATAAACAGATTGCGAAACAAACCGGTTGAACAAAATATTGGTGCGTGTGTAGTCAGAATAATCCCATACTTTAGTTACTCTGTCCAGATTGCTGTAATAGCGGCAGGTATTGAGATAAAATTTATCCCAATATTTGTTATAGTCTGCAGCTGATGCATAACCCCGTCCATTTAATAAAAAAGTTTCCGATTGAATAACGCCCCGCACTGTTTCTTTAAACAGTGCGCGTGATAAAGAACCCAAGTGAGCCACTGCCTGACTTATGGCCGGCCCTGAGTCAAAATAGGCCTCTATGCCGCGTAGCCCGGGAATGTCCGTAATGGTCACAGGTAGTGAATAGGTTTCCCAGGTGGCTTCCATGATTTTAAAGCTGATCGGATCCACCCGCAAACGGGCGCCAACTTCACAATCGGTACCGCAATAAATAGTTTCTGCTTGCAGTTGTCCAATATTGGTTTGCTGCCCTGCACCAATTTCAGTAACATTATCATTTAAATTGACTGCACTGCCTGAATTAGACGGGTTAAGACGCACAGAGGTATGCCAGTGGCGTTGGAAAATATTTATCATGGTTTCACCCCTTTAACTCATTATACCGAAAAATGAACGTTTTGTTAGACCATGATGCAAAAAAGTAAAAGTTATTTTATTATGTCTTCCCAAAACAAAAACACCCCGTCTTGACGAAGTGCCTGGGAGTATAGATTTACTAATTGTCTGCGCTGTTTTCTCTAAGCAGTTTAATGGCCTTAGCACTAAGGACAATGGGAAAATTGTGAATATATTGGGGACGCAGAAAAACATCCGGCAAAAAACCTTTGGTGGTTATTAGCTCCTCTTTCATAAGCAACCTGGCTAATTCAATGGCCTGATGTTCCGATAAGTAATACCGATCCATAATTTTTTTCATAGCATCTTCCATGAAGAAGGAGCACTGCTGGGCAGTGTAAAGTTCGCGCAGCAACTTGGTTATATTAAGCTGAACCAGATCTAGAATGTCAGCCATTACATTCCCCCCTTATTGCCTGTTACCGTTGCGCAACTCAAAAGTTTAACTAATTAGTACCTGGGCAAGCCCGGTGTGATAATATTACATATCTGTGACCAAGATTGTACCCGCTGCACCTGCTCAGACAAAGGCGCCCGGTTGTAAGGAGCATCCAGAAGTATAACCGGTATACCGCGGGAGCTAACCTGCAATGCGTTATTCAAATTGTCTTCAATGAATATATCCAGTTTCAGTTGAACACAGATATCTGCTTTATCATGGCTGCCTAGCAGAATTAGTTCATCCCAGTAAAATCCGTACCGTTCAAGCCATTTTTGCGTACGGTCACGTGTCTTTTCAAAGCGTGCTGATATTAAAGCCACATACGCTTTGCCCCGCCAATTGTTGATGCAATCCACCGCCTGGGGCACGGGCAAAGGGCCATCCTGCAGCAGTTTTCCCTTGGCCTTGATAAACTCCGTGAGTTGCTCTTTATTTAAATTATATATCTTGGCAAGATCATAACTAACAATATCATCATAGGTTAGGTTTTTATCAAAAAATTCATTTAACTCCTGCACAAGTAAAGGAAAGGTATTGGCAATTACGCCGTCAATATCAATTCCTATACGCATTTATAGCCTCCTTATCTTTGCCTGCACTGCGCTCCGGATGCAGGGGCTGTTTGCTTTGGGGGTAATATTTCAGGCAGCAGTGCAGTTAAACTCTCCAAGGGGCTCGGACCGGAGCCGGGCCGAAGTGAAAAAACACTGATGTTATCCTTATTTACAGCCACCATTGCCACCGGTTCCATGCGGATTCCCCCACCACCCGCGCCTTGGAGCGAATTGGTTCCACCATAGGCAGCGGATATAGATAAAACGGGTAGCAGTGTGGTTTCTTGTACTACCACAGGCTTACCCAGCACCATACCTGCAAATGCATTTTCCAGCCCGGATAACAGGCTTGATAGTTTATCATCACTCAGCATATCAAAATTCCTGGTACTAAGGAACAAGCAGCATTCGCTTGGTTATATTTAAGTTTTCCTCCCTGACCAGGTATGCTCCTTTCGGTTTATATAAAATTCTGCGATAAATTGATGGCTCAATCGTTAAAGCTAGTATACCAACATTTTTAGCGAATTACAAAATATGTCCAAAATAAGCTAATCTTCAGAATATCTCATAAATATAATTTTATGTATCAAATATATCCAAATTGTCAATTAATAATGTACAATAGAAATAGTTTTTTATGGAGGGCAGAGCATGCAAACCGCCAATATACTCGAATTTCCCACTACTGATGACCAGCATGTCATTAGAGCTGCTGTTGATACATTTTTAATTGCCCAGACCGGTAAAACCCGGGAAGTTATGCTGAAGACCATCCGGGCCGTACTAGACCGCTATCATATCTCCAAGTTTAGCTTTACTGATTATTATGTATATGCCGCCCGAGAGCCGAAATGGTCATTAATTAAGGCGAAGAGTATTATTAACGGAGATAAATGCCCTGGCTGCGGAGACCAAATTTATGACTATAAAAGTAATGTGCGTATATTAAGCATTGAAGAGAACCCTCGCCGCCATTATGTAACCTATGGCTGCCGTTGCGGACAGGTATTCGGTAAGTGGGAGCCTGCAGCGGGGGACTAGCTCTGAGCGTGGCATTTGGATGGGCAGCTCACTTTGAACTATACAGACCAATACTTAGAACTATGCTTGATTATGTTGATTGTGTAATTGTACTATATGTAAGCCCCGAGGTCTGGGTGGTTGCGGTTTGTTTGCTTTATTAAAATTTGTAAGCTTATTTTACTTACTGGATTATCCATGATCTAATAGGAGTTAAATATGGCCGGTGGTTCCTCAAAGTAAAGGAACACTGGCTTTAATTATGACTTTACCTGGGTTTCATTGACTACAGAAGCTTTTTTGTGTTTAATGTAATTGTAAATGAGCGATTATTGGGCAGGAGGAATTTTGTTATGTTATATGCAAGCACTAGAGGCAATTACGGGCCGCTGCCCGCCGCAGAGGCTATTAAATTGGGCATTGCTCCCGACGGAGGGCTGTTTGTGCCCACCGAGCGGGTGCAGCTGTCTATGGATGAAATTGCTGACATGGTTCCGCAGACTTACCAAGAGCGAGCTGTTAAAATACTGGGACCATATTTAACCGGGTTTACTACGGAGGAAATACGCAGTTCTGTAAATGATGCCTATAACACATCCAGCTTCGATCATCCTAACGTAGCCCCACTGACTGATTTGAACGCCAAACTCAGCGTGCTGGAGTTGTGGCACGGCCCCACATGCGCCTTTAAGGATATGGCTCTGCAGATACTGCCCCACCTGCTGGTTAAATCTATGGAAAAAACCGGTGAGAGCGCTGACATTCTAATTTTAGTGGCTACTTCAGGAGATACCGGCAAGGCGGCCCTCGAGGGTTTTAAAGATGTGTCTCACACAGCCATCATGGTGTTTTACCCGGAAAATGGGGTTAGCGAAGTTCAAAAAGCCCAGATGGTCACCCAGGAGGGCGGCAACGTAGGCGTTTACGCCGTCCGGGGTAACTTTGACGATACCCAGAGCAGCGTTAAGGCTATCTTCGGCGATGCCGTTATGCAGCAGTCCGTTGCGGAGCGCGGCTTTAAATTTTCATCAGCCAACTCCATTAACTGGGGCCGGCTGATGCCCCAGATAGTATACTATTTTTCCGCCTACGCCGACCTTTTAGCCCGGGGACGGGTGCAGCTCGGCGAGGCGGTCAATTTTGTCGTACCTACCGGCAACTTTGGCAATATCCTGGCCGGATTCTATGCTAAGCAAATGGGCTTACCCGTACACCGACTGGTGTGTGCCGCCAACGAGAACAATGTGCTCACAGATTTCATCGTCAGCGGCACCTATAACCGCAATCGCGATTTTAAGCGCACCATCTCTCCTTCCATGGACATCCTTATTTCCAGTAACCTGGAGAGGCTGCTATATGAGCTTAGCAACCAAGACGCCGACCGGGTGCAACAGTGGATGGCCGACCTTGACGTTAAGGGATGCTACACAGTGGATGACGCCACCCGGGATCAGGTGCAGTCAGTGTTCTGGTCGGACTATGCCGCTGATAGAGCTACCATGTTAGCTATTAAGGAAACCTACCAACGGTACGGTTACGTAGTGGACACCCACACAGCGGTTGGATTATATGTGTACAACCGGTACCAGCATAGCACTGGTGATGACCGGCCTACCGTGGTGCTGTCCACAGCTAGTCCTTTTAAATTCAACGCTAGTGTGGCTAATGCGCTAATGGGTAAAGAGCAAACTGCCGGCCGAGATGAATTCGCCCTTCTGCAGTTGCTGTCAGATTTCAGCGGCCTACCTGTACCCACTGGTTTAAGCGGTTTGGCCAGTCGCCCGATGAGGCATGACACCGTGGTCGACCGTGAACAAATGTCTGACGCCGTACTGGATTTTATTAAGAAAAGGCGGTAGCAAGTAAAATGAGCAAAACTTTCATGCCCATGCTGCTGATAGCCGTTGCAGCAATGGGTACATATTACCTGTTATCTACACAGGGACTTTCAGAGAGTTTAAGCATGGCCGGCGGCATTGCTATTGGGGTGTTGGGTGCTGTGGTAACCACTAAACTGATGCGAAGGAAAGGTTAGCACCACCAAAGGAGGAATTGCAGAGTATGCATTCTTTATTAAACCAAACCCGAGTGGAATTTTTACGCGGTGATATAACCAGACAGGATACCGAGGCCATTGTGAACGCCGCTAATTCCAGCCTGCTGGGGGGCGGTGGAGTGGATGGAGCCATTCACCGGGCCGGTGGTCCCAGGATACTTGAGGAGTGCAAAAAAATCAGGTCACAGCATGGCGGTTGCCCCACCGGTGATGCGGTAATTACTACCGGGGGCAATTTGCCCGCCCGCTATGTTATTCATACTGTTGGTCCGGTGTGGCACGGAGGCAGCCAGAATGAGGCGATGCTGCTTAGGGCTGCTTATCTTAACAGCTTGGGGTTGGCGCAGGAAAACGGCATTATCAGCATTGCCTTCCCTTCCATCAGCACCGGGGCTTACTGCTATCCGGTTAAGCAGGCGGCCGCTATTGCTGTGGCTGCGGTGCTAGAATTTGCACGCCCTCATAACCAGCCCGGGTTAATCCGGTTTGTGCTGTTTAACGACCGGGACCTGGCGGTTTACCAGGCAGCTTGGGAAGAGGCAGTTAGCTCCCTGTGATCTTGTAGTTTAACGAACTGAATTGCGTGGCTTGAGTGACACAATAAAAAAGGACAGCACTGGCTGTCCTTTTTTTTAATATGGTTTGAGAACACTATCATTTACACAGGAGCATTATGCTTGAGGTTGGGGCTGGAAAAGGATGCCTTCCACCTGGGCACCTAACTGTCTAGGACTATAGCTTTGCAGGGTGATGGCCTTGTTCGGGCATTCGCCTGCGCAGGCGCCGCAGCCCTGGCAAACGACCGCCTCTATTTCTGCCTTGTGCCCATTGATGCGCGGGGCCTTAAAGGGACATAACCGCACGCAGGTCAGGCAGGCCGCACAAAGGGTCGGGTCTACTACCGCCACCACTCCACTGGACTCCAGCTTGTCATGGCTTAAGATACTAGTGGCTCGTCCGGCGGCCGCTTTGGCCTGGGAAATGCTCTCCTCAATGGATTTGGGGCCATGCGCCAAACCACACATATAAAAACCTTCGGCAGAAAAGTCCACCGGGCGCAGCTTCATGTGGGCTTCCTGGAAGAAATTGTCCGGGTTCAAAGGCAACTTGAGCAGCTGGGACAGGCGATGGTTGGACTCGGGCGGTACAATAGGCGCGGCTAGAGTGAGCAGGTCAACGTCAATATCATATGTTTCGCCCATGATATGATCAGTGGCGGTCACCCGCAGTTTGCTCTGGCCGTTTTCGTCCACCAGTTCCACTTTCGGCTTATTCTCCACATCGTAGCGGAAGAATATTACGCCTTTGGACCGGGCCTCCCGGTAATATTCTTCATTAAAGCTGTAAGTGCGGATATCCCGGTACAGTACAATAATGGACGCGTCGGGATTGATTTCCTTCAGCTTGAGGGCCAGCTTCATGGTCTTGGTGCAGCAAATACGGCTACAGTAAGGCCGGTTTTCCTCCCGGGAACCTACGCACTGGATCATAACGATATTTTCGGCCGACTTGACCTTGGGGTCGTTATTGGCGATAGCCTCGTCCAGCTCCAGCTGGGTCATTACACGGCTGTCCTGGCCGTATAAATATTCGGTAGGCTTAGACTCTTCGGCCCCGGTAGCGATGATGGACACACCGTGCTCCAATACTTCCCCGCTGGATAGTTTAGTTTTAAAGTTGCCTATATAGCCGGTTACTTCCTCTATATCGCTGCCCATGCATAAGTTTATGTTGGGACTATTTTTAACCTTGTCAACTAACTGCTGCACAAAGGCAGGGATATTCTCACCGTTAAAACCTTCATGGATGCGCAGCGCCATGCCGCCCAGCTGATTGCTCTTTTCCAGCAAGTGCACATTATAGCCCTGGTCCACCAGGCTCAGCGCTGAAGTCATGCCGGACACGCCGCTGCCGATAACCAATGCGGTGTGGTTTACCCCCACCGTTATTTTGTTAGTTGCATTCAGGGTGGCTACCTTGGCCACGGCCCCGCTTACCAAGTCCTTGGCTTTAAGGGTGGCCTTGGCGGGTTCCTGCGAGTGCACCCAGGAACACTGGTCCCGGATATTGGCCATATCGAACAAAGCAGGATTTAAGCCGGCCTCCCTCATGGTTTCCTGGAACAAGGGCTTATGGGTGCGGATAGTGCAGGAGGCTACCACAATGCGGTTGAGCTTGTACTCCTCGATTAATTCCTTCATGGCCAACTGGCTGTCCTGGGCGCAGACGTACAAATTATTGGTGGCGTAAACCACATGGGGCAGCTGCTTCACATGTTCCACCACCGCAAGCACATCTACAACGCTGGCAATGTTAGTGCCACAGTGACACACAAACACCCCGATGCGCGGCTCTTCCAGGCTGACATCCTTCTCCTCGGGGAATACCCTTGGGGTTACCTGGGTATTGCGCACGTCTGACAAAAAGGCCGCAGTGTCCCCGGCGGCTGCGCTGGCCTGCATGACGGTTTCCGGGATATCTTTAGGACCGCTGAACACACCAGCGACGTAAATCCCTTCTTTGGAAGTTTTTACACTGGACAGTTCCTCAAGCTGGCAGAAATTGTAGCCGTTTAGCTCAACGCCTAGTACTCCGGCTAAATCCACGGCTTCCTGGGTAGGTTTTAAGCCAACCGACAGCACCAGCATTTCAAAATCTTCTTCCATCATACCTTCAGAGGTAAGGTAGCGGACCCGTAACTCTTTTGTCCTGGGCAGCTCTTTCACCGACGAAATCATACTCTTAATGTAGTGCACGTTGTATTGGTTCTGGGCACGGTTGTAATACTTTTCGTAGTCCTTACCGAAAGCCCGGATATCCATATTAAAAATAGTCGTATCCAGACCGGGCACGTGATCTTGGGCAATCATAGCCTCTTTGGTAGCGTACATACAGCATACCGCAGAACAATAACCATTGCATAAAGATACATCCCGAGAACCGACGCACTGGATAAAAGCAATTTTCTTGGGGGTGGTACCGTCCGACTTTTGTACGTGGCCTTCATACGGCCCCGAAGCGCTCAACATGCGCTCAAACTGCATACTGGTATATACGTTTTCGTACACGCCGTATCCATACTCACCACGCAGCTCAGCGTTAAATAATTCATAGCCTGCGCACAGGATAATCGCTCCCACATTTAAGGTAACGATTTCTTCCTGCATATTATGGTCAATGGCTTTAGACTGGCAGACCTCGATACACTTACCGCAGGCTTTGGGATTTTTCTTCCTCAAACATTTGGTGGCGTCAATCGCGTAGGCGTTGGGATACGCCTGAGGATAGAGCTTATAAATCGCTTTGCGCTGGCCCATGCTCTGGTTAAACTCGTTGGGCACTTTTACTGGGCAAACCTCGGAGCAGGAACCGCAGCCCACGCATTTTGTAGCGTCCACGTAGCGTGGGTGCTTTTTAACCTGGACTGTGTAGTTGCCTGCCTCTCCAGACAGCCCGATTACTTCCGAGCAGGTTAATATATCTATATTGCGGTGACGTCCGCATTCCACCAGCTTGGGGGAAAGGGTACACATGGCACAATCGTTGGTGGGAAAAGTTTTGTCCAGCATAGGCATGCGGCCGCCAATGCCCGGTGATTTCTCCACAATATAAACCTTGTACCCCACCTCTGCCAGATCCAGGGAGGATTGCATGCCGCTGATGCCCGCGCCGATAACCAGCACAGAGCCTACCATGTTATTACTCACAATCAATCCAGACCTCCATTAAAAATTTAGTCCGCCAGTGACAATGATTGCAGTAGCGGGTTGGGGTTCACTAAATGCAGATTAAACCATTTTTTAGTAGCAGGCATTCCCAGCGCCAGACCGATCAGTTCGGTAAAGTAAAAGGCCGGCAGGTCTGTGCCCTTCGCCTGGCGCATTTCCAGGTTAGACTGGCATAACGGGCAAGCAGTAACAATAGCCATTGCCTCTGCTTCTTTGGCCGCATCAATTATCCGGCCAACCATGCCATGTACAACATCTTTGCTGGTTAAACTTAGACTAGCCCCACAGCATTCCGTTTTATAGGACCATTGGATGGGCTCGGCGCCCAAGGCTTTCACTATTTTATCCATTGACATAGGATGTTCGGTGTTGTCAAAGTGGGTAACTTGGGGGGGCCTGACCAGTAGGCAGCCGTAATAACAGACCACTTTCAGCCCTTTAAGCGGCTTTTGTACCTTCTCGACGATGGCCTTTTCGCCTAACTGGCTGACCACCTCCAGGAGTGAAAGGACATTGACGCTGTCGTTGTATTTAAAATCAACGATATCCTCAATTTTCTGGCGCATCTCTTCATCATTGCGTAAAACATAGTCAGCTATTTTAACCCGGCTGTAACAAGCCGAGCAGGGAATAGCCAGGTCCATGCCTGCCCGCTGGGCAAGGGCTACGTTTTGCGAGGGTAGCGCGATAGAAAGCATGTGGTTGGTGCTGTGGGCACAAGTAGCCCCGCAGCAAACCCAGTCATCGAGCTCGACCAGCTCAATACCAAGTCCTTTGCAGGCATCCCGGGCGGACATATCGTATTCTTTAGCGGTGGCCTTTAAAGAACATCCGGGGTAATAGGAAAGTTTCAATTTATGTAACCCCTTTCCTTGCATAGCAAATTAATAGTTTGGTTGATAAATCAATGGGCAGTCTTGTTAAAAATATTTTTGATTTTGCCCCTGGCTTTGACCCGGTGCGGTAGTAAAGGCAATTTGCCTTTTTTTAGCATATCCATGCCAAAATCCATGTCGGACATTAAATCGCCACTCTTAATTTTATAAAAGCCCATCATACTGGCCTCATGCACC
Source organism: Desulfoscipio geothermicus (assembly GCA_016841905.1). GTDB lineage: Bacteria > Bacillota > Desulfotomaculia > Desulfotomaculales > Desulfallaceae > Sporotomaculum > Sporotomaculum geothermicum_C. The sequence goes on from JAENYF010000020.1 coordinate 57,173, forward strand.
CGGCCAAAAGTTCGTGCCGAGTTTAAAAAGGTATTATGGAACAAAAGAACGTTTTTCTCTTGCACCGTACCGGCCGCAATGGCCATTTCCTTCAGCGCGTCCATCACTTCAGCAATGTTAATGCCGTTGGGACACCGTGCCCCACACATTCCACAGCTGGAGCAAATCCAGATGCTGGAGCTGTTTAATACGCGTTCTTTTTGGCCCAGTTGTACCAGGCGGATAATCTCATTAGGGTAATAATCAGCGAAACCCGTTGCTATGCAACCCGACGCACACTTCTGGCACTGGTAGCAAAGATCAATAGGTTGTCCACTTTTTTCCCTGACTTCATTGAAAAACTTTCTTTTATCAGCGTCAATGAAGCTCACTTGAATCCCCCTTCCCAAATAAATTAATTTTTATTTAATTATTTATAATGAACAATAATTGAAGTAGATAATTGTTAATTATTTAATATTTAAATAGTTGCGATGTATTCGTATACTGTATTATATTTATAGTGTCACTATAAAAATAACATAAAAAAATGCACACCCGCAACTAATTATATGATAATTCCTATTAAAAGAAAAGAATTATCTTATCTTTTTACGTATATCCATAAAACTAGAAAACGGCCAATGCGGATAAATTTTGCATATGTATGTATACTGATTAAGTTGTGCAGTAACACAAGATTATCTGCGAATGTAGTGACAAATAAACTGATAACAGACAAATTGCAAGCATATGTAATAAGTTGACGGGAAAATACCTTTGGTGTCAAAATATTACCTTTTATGACGAAGTATCCTTGAATTATTAGCAACTTTTTCGCTACACAAGCATAATATAATAAACGTTTAATTTTGTCCACTACCCTGCTAAGGAGATGCAACCTTGAGTATCTTAATTTTGTTAACCCTGATATCTTTTATTAAAAACACCATTAAATAATCAAGATAATCACATATTAAACGAATCTAAGAATTCGATAAGTCTCGGGCTTGATATTGAGATAGATTTGTTAAAACATAAAACCACTCAACAAGATAGATATCCTGATAAGAAAATTTAATTTAAGATAGCACCATTTTCTTGTCATATATAAATATATAAACCTGTGGTAACTATGAATAGCACCACAGGTTTTTTTCTCTTATCACCAGTTATAATAAGAGCGGTTTAGCTTGTACATTTTAGTCTTCCATAAGCCCGTCAATTGAAATACATAAAATAAATCCCCCTTCGTTACCCTAGTATTTCAGCAGGATTGTACGAAGGAGGAATTTTATGTGTCTCGTGCTAACGTAATGAATTGGTAATTATAAACCCTATGCAAATTGCACTTTTGGTGCGGGCGAGAGGATTTGAACCTCCACGAGTTGCCCCACTGGATCCTAAGTC
>JAENYF010000087.1 GCA_016841905.1 Desulfoscipio geothermicus
AATTATTGGTGGTTTAGTGGCTTATATTGCAGGTCGCTCCCGCCGCAGTGCTTTCATTGCTGCTACACTGGGATTAGTGCTGGTGGACATTGCTTATTGGGTCCAGCTGTATTATACCGGTGCACCGGCCGGTACGGTAGCCATAGGTGGGGCCGGTGCGTTTGACGGTATTGTGCTGGCCGGGATTTTGGCTGTTCTACTGGCGGAAATAATTGGTGAGACTAGAGAACGGTTGCAGGGGGGACCAGCTACCAGAGGCAGGGCCGATGAATTAGTTGAAGCATTACGCAAACCCCACTTTAGCGATGAAAAACCTGAGCGTGATGATAGCAGGAAGGAGGAGCAATAGTGAAAAAAAAGCAGCTCACAATGGCTCTTGGAGCAGGTCTTTTAATAATATGTGTCTCAGTATTGGGCTATTTCTCATTCTTCCGAACCACAACCCCGGTTTGGTCGCCAAGTAATCTTTGGAACAGCGCGTTGGAAGCCGATCACCAGGACGGGCAGGTATATAAAATAACCGACAACGGCAAAAAAATGCTCAGCCAAATGTCCCGGACTGTTGCAATAGGAGATGAATTAATTACTGACAGCGGGCGGCACTATAAAATAAAAACGGTAGACGGTTTTAATGCGCAAGCTGAGTTTACCGGTATGGACCGTGAACTGGTTGGCTATATAGACGAATACGAAAATATTACTGTGCCTGTAGTCGGCCAGCAGAACTGGAAACAAAGACCGGTAGCCTTGTATCATACCCACAGCGCAGAATCTTATGTGCCCACTGACGGTACGGAAAGTGAACCATATAATGGCGGTATATTTGATGTTGGAGACGCCATGGCTGCAGAGCTAAAGAAAAAGGGCATAAATGTGCTACATGATAAAACCCCACACGAGCCCCGGGATACCAACGCTTATTATCGCTCCCGGCGCACTGTTGCAGATTTAATGAAGAAGAACCCGGTAGCTGTAATAGATGTACACCGGGATGGTATACCTGACCCCAATTACTATAGTAAAAATATTGACGGCAAAGAAGCCACCCAAATTCGGCTGGTAGTGGGCAGACAAAACCCTAAAATGCAGTCCAACATGGAATTTGCTAAAAAGATGATGGCTTATGCTAATAAAGTGCACCCGGGTCTAGTTAAAGAAATCTTCATTGCCAAGGGCAATTACAACCAGGATTTGATGTCCACAGCTATGCTTCTTGAAGTTGGTACCCATACCAATTCCAAAGAAGCTGCTCAAAATGGCGCGGTCCTGTTTGCCGATGCTTTGCCTGGCCTGCTTGGTTTAGGCGGTGTCGCTCAAGCTCCCGGTGGATACACCAGCCCGGGTGCAGACTCACCGGCCGGCTGGAGAACGTTGGTTTGGATAATCGGTGTTGCCGTGTTGGGCGGAGGCGCCTTTTTGCTGATCAGTTCCGGCAGCTGGCAGAATGCTCGTAAACGGTTGAGCGGATACTGGGGCAGAGAATTTGCCGGGTTTATGGGACCGATGAGAAAACGTCTAAATAAATACAGCCAAAAGCCCAGCCGGTCCAATAAAGGTGATGAAGACGACAATGATGCATAAGAAAAGATTAGCGGTTTTGTAAGTGGTAAAAATATCTCATTGGGCGTATCATGCTTTTATCAAAATGATACGCTCAATTTACTGTTAGACCGCACCCGTAAATAGGGGCAGCAATAAATTCATTTTAAATTAGCGAGAGGTGAGATCCGGTTTGGAAGAATACATGGTAATAATTTTAGCCGGCACCCTGGCAGGCATTTTGACCCGGATACTGCTTCTCAAGTTGGATTATCGCCAATATCCCGGTTATCCTCACGGGTATATCTCCCATTTTTCCCTGGGTGCTATTGCTTCCGCCCTGGGTGCTGTGGCTGTCCCCGCGTTAATGAACAAGGATTTCACTGCCTTTACCTTTCTGGCTCTGGCTGCTCAGCAGTTTCGAGAAATTCGCAATATTGAAAGGCAGACCCTGGAAAACTTGGAGGAGACCAGACTCGAAAAACGGGGTAAGGATTATATTGAAGGTATAGCCCGTACCTTTGAAGCCCGTAATTACTTGGTGATGGGCACTGCTTTTATTACTAGTATTGCAGCTATGATGGCCGGTATATGGGGTGCCGTAGCAATGGCCCTAATCCTGATACTATTTAGCAAAACTTTCATGACCGGTAAGAAAATAGGGGATATCTGCGAGGTGATTCCCGGTGAAGTGCATTTCAAAAACTCATTATTATGTGTCAATGAAGTTGATATCATGTCGGTGGGCTTGCCTGATATTCGCGAGAAAATAAAGCAAGAGGCATTAGGCGTAATGATTAAGCCTAAAGATGATAATGCCAGGGCTACTTTGCATGATATGGGACAGCGTATGGCCATCACTCATACCGCTGCTCAGATAATGGGCAGTAAAAAAGAAGTGGACATACCGGAATTTACCCCGCTGGCACGAAAAAATCCAGACACCGGTGAAGTTGCTTTGTATATCATGCCTATTGAAAAAGATATGGCATCTTTGATAATGGCCGTGCAAAGAACTCCGTTACTGGAAAGCGCTCGCGTTAAACCACTAAAAACCCAGGCCGGGAGAATAGCAGCCGATTAGTCTGAGAAACAGGCCTGAATTTTGTAGAGAAGCTTATTTGTTGCCTGAATAAACCGGTTAAGCCCGGTAACTTGACTTATTATACTAGCCGGCAGAGAGGAGACAAGGTCACAACAAGGGGGTAGGTAAATTGGGCGAAGAAGCAAAGCAAATACTGGCAGTAATCACTACCGATAGAAATAAAGTAACCGGAGCAGTACCCATATTTATTGCCGATAACGAGGAGGAAAAGCAAAAAACCGCTTTGTTTTTAGCTAAGACATTGGATGCAATGGTGCATGACCTGGAAAACGGTATCTACTTCATAGTCAGACATTGAGGGTGATTGAATATGAAAATCATTTACCACTGCTTTGGTGGTACCCACTCATCAGTTACGGCTGCGGCGTGTCATTTAGGTATGTTACCGGCAAGTTTAACACTCAAGAACGAGGATTTACTAGCCATCCCTTTTTTTGATGCCAGAAATCACCACGACCACGGGAATATTACTTTAATGGGGACAGATGATAATGGTAACGACATTTATTTTGTCGGGCGCAGGAGTTGTCCGCAGCTATTGGAAAATATTATCTACGGCCTGGCCAGAGAGTTCGATATTCCGTCGCATCATTTTAAACTGGTCAGTATGGAGGGCAAAGTTAACTTTAGTATGCGGCTGGGAGGCTTTATGTCACGCAAATTTAATTGGATTTACCCGGGACGCCCGCTGGTTACTTGGGGTACTATTAATGCGTTCACAAGTATTATCAACCTGGTGCGCAGGGTTAAGGCGAGGGAATAGCAGTTAAGTGAAAAAACTAATATTTTACAATGATACAGGGTTTCCCTATGCTGTTTTGGCGGCTGCAATTCACAGCGGGGTACTGCCAGCGCATCGTTCGCCCACCCCCAACGAGTTGGAGCAAGTACTGGCTCAAACCGGACTTGGCGGGGGATATGCAACGATTTGTAATCTAGGTCAAAGTGAGCAAGGTAACAACTGCCTCGCTCTATGGTCCCGGGGTAACGGTGATATGATTGGACGGATAATCAAGAGTTTCCTGGCTATGATGCGTATTGATAATTATGAGCTGGTACATATTAAATGCTGTAACAATCTATTGGTGAAAATCGGTGTTGTATTGACTAGGATACCGGGATTGCGCAACTTGGGGCTTTCATTGGTATACCGCCATATATTGAATATATACCGAGAGCTCAAACCAATTGTGTAGAGCTTTGAATCTGATTTCCTAAAATAGAACAAAAGCAAAGTAAGCTTTTTCTTGACTAAATATGGCAGCTATCAGATAATGTAACAAGAATGTTACATGAGGGGAGTGTCCCCATGCGGGAC
>JAENYF010000021.1 GCA_016841905.1 Desulfoscipio geothermicus
TTAAAAGTTTCAGCAAAATCTAATCCAAACTCTGTAGCCGGTGCCCTTGCTGGAGTGTTAAGGGAAAAGGGATGCGCAGAAATGCAGGCCATTGGTGCTGGTGCTTTAAACCAGGCTGTAAAAGCTGTAGCCATTGCCAGAGGCTTTGTTGCACCGAGCGGCGTTGATTTGATTTGTATCCCGGCCTTTACAGACATCATCATAGATGGGGAAGAAAGAACAGCAATTAAATTAATTGTCGAACCCCGGTAATGTTTATTGTTTAGGTAACATATTTTTGATATGCATAAGGTAACCTGTTTATTCTCATTAAGAATAAACAGGTTTTTTAGTTCTTCATGAGTAGGAGGTAATGAATATTGAATTTACCGTGGATTGCGGACGCCCATTGTGATACTCTAACAGCTTTGCTGAAGCAAAACCGTTCCTTTGGCGATAAATCTGCCATAGGACAGCTTGATTTACCGCGTATGCAGACAGGAGGCATTAATATCCAGTTTTTCGCTGCTTTTATTGCCCCTAAGTATAAGGATATGGCTTTAAAAAGGTGCTTGCACTTAATAGATGTTTTCTATGACGAGATACTTAATGACCAGAGTAATATTGAGCTGGCTTTAAATGCAGAGGATATTCACCGGATCACTGGTACCGGTAAAATTGCCGCGTTACTTGCTGTTGAAGGTGGTGAAGCTTTGGTCGGTGAGGTTTCGATTTTAAGAATCTTTTACCGGTTGGGGGTGCGTTCTCTAACGTTGACCTGGAATGGGCGCAATGAAATTGGTGACGGGATGGGCGAGGGTATTACCGCGGGTGGCCTGAGTCAGTTTGGTCGGTTGGTGGTGCAGGCCATGAACGAGCTGGGCATGTTAATTGATGTGGCTCACCTGTCCCCCAAGGGTTTCTGGGACGTGGCTAAGACGTCAAGTTTGCCATTTGCTGCGACACATGCCAACTGTCGGTCGGTATGTGAGCATCCTCGGAATTTGGATGATGCGCAAATAGAATATCTGGCTAAGAGTGGTGGGATAATTGGTCTTACATTTGTTCCCGAGTTTATCGATCAATATAATCCCTGTCTGGCAACATTGCTCAAACATATAGAGTATATTACCTCTCGTTTTGGTTCGGAATGTATTGGGTTGGGGTCTGATTTTGATGGTATGGATAAGGTTACCCACGGTCTTGATGATGTTACTTGTACTTTGCGCTTGGCTGAGGAATTAATAAAGCATAATTATAGTATCGAACAAGTATCCGGTATCATGGGAGGAAATTGGTTAAGGCTTCTCACCAGGGTTCTCAAATAAAATACAAAATATTCAGGATAGCATACTTAAGTATGGTACAATAGATACACGGTGCAAGATTGCTTGAGTTGCGATATGTTAGGGTGAGGGTAATGTTTGCTGATTTGCATATACATACGACTTCCTCCGATGGTGCCAGTTCGCCGGAGGAAGTCGTTCGGATGGCGGCAAAAGCTAAATTACGGGCGGTGTCAATAACGGATCATGATACTATGGAAGGTATTTGCCCGGCTAAGTTAGAAGCCGCGTTGCATGGTATAGATGTTCTTGACGGCGTGGAATTGAGCACTGAACATGGGGGCATGGAAATACATATTTTGGCATATTGTGTTGACCCGGAAAATGGAGGTCTGCAGGAACATCTAAATCTTTTCCGTACTGCCCGGCTGAGCAGAGCAAGCAAAATTGTGACCAAATTACAGCTTATGGGTATTGATATCGGCTATGACCAGGTGCTTAGATTGGCCGGTTCTGGTTCAGTGGGCAGGCCGCATATAGCACAGGCTTTACAGGCTATAGGTAAGGTCAGCAGTATTACTGAAGCCTTCGAGCAATATATCGGTGTCGGCAAGCCGGCTTATGAACCCCGTTTAAAATACCATCCGTTGGAAATGGTCAAACTGGTCAGAAGACTAGGCGGGGTGCCTGTGCTAGCTCACCCAGGCATATCTTGCAGTGGGGATTTTATCAGGACCTTAATTGATGCCGGGTTGCAGGGACTGGAAGTATATCACCCCAAACAAACTAGTGAGATGGAGGCTTATTATCTCGGACTTTGTCGCCAATACAATTTGATAGGCACCGGTGGCTCTGATTTTCACGGGGTAGGCGCAACAGGACATGGGCGGCTAGGCGAAGCTAAAGTGCCTTATACAGTGGTTAAGCAGTTGCGGGCATTGGCTGCGGAAAACGTTGAGTAAGCATTTACATCATAAAATCTTGAGCATTTCTTTTTGGAGGAGATTTACTGTGGAGACTGCGCGAAGAATTCAGAACATGGGTTCAGCAATTTTGGCTAAAATGGAAGAAGTAAAAAAACAGGTGGAATAACAAGGGATTAAAGTGATTAATTTGGGTGTGGGTAGCCCGGCTCGACCGCCGGCGCCACATATTATTGAAGCCATGCATAGAGGCTTGGACAAGCTGGATAATTATCGGTATACGCTTGTAGGTAGTTTGGCATTACGACAAGCGGTAGCGAATTGGTATCATAACCGGTTTGGGGTGGAGTTAAATCCGGAACACGAGGTGCTGGTGCTGATGGGTTCCCAGGATGGTTTGGCCCACATCGCTCTGGCATACATCAACCCTGGTGATATTGCCCTGACCCTGATCCCGGCTACCCCATTTATGCCACTAGTATAGTACTTGCTAAAGGAAAAGTTTATCCTATGCCTTTACTGGCCAAAAATAATTTTTTACCGGATTTACAAGCCATCCTGGAAGAAGTTGCCCAGCAAGCCAAGCTGTTATGGGTAAATTACCCCAACAACCTGGTAGCTGCTTCGGCTGACCGACAGTTTTTCACCGAGTTGGTAGAGTATGCCCGTATCTATGATATTGTGGTTTGCCACGATGTTGCTTATTGCGAGCTGGCCTTTGACGGCTTTAAGCCGATTAGTTTCCTTGAAATTCCCGGGGCTCGAGAGGTGGGAATTGAATTTTATTCGATATCAAAAACATAAATTTGGCTGGGTGCCGGATTGGTTTTGCCGTAGGTAATGCCGGTGTACTGAGTGCGCTGAACAAAATAAAAACCAATATAGATTACTGTGTGTTCAATGTTGTGCAACTGGCCGGTATAGCGGCTTTGGAAGGACCTCAGGATTGTGTGTGGGAGAACGCGGAGCACTATCGCCGGCGCCGGAATATACTGGTGTACGGCCTAGCCCAATTAGACTGGGAGGTGCTCCGACCTAAGGCATCTATGTTTATCTGGGCTCCCCTACCTAAGGGGTATACTTGTTCTTCTATGGAATTTGCGGTCAACATGCTGCACAGCGTCGGTGTGCCGCATTGGTGAATTTTTAGGCCAGGGGCAGGGGTAAGATGTCTATTTGGATACTACCTGACATATAATAAGTTATAAAGACGGTCAAGGTGGTGTTGCGATGGAAGAAGATTCAGATTTAAAATATTTCCAGCGCAGGATACAAGAATTGGAGGATAAGGTGGACCAACTCCGTCTTAGCCGTAGGGTATTAATGAATTTAATTGAAAAAGTAGAAAAAGAAAAAAATTTATTTACAACTAGGCTGGAAAAGGAAAATCGCCGTTTACACCGGAATAATTATAAGTATGCCTGTTGGTTATTGAAGAAAAACAGGCAAATAGTTGAACTGGAGTCAAAAATTAAAGGACAGTAATTATTATGCTTTGTGCGCAACGACCCTTAGAGGGTCTTTTTTTTAATTTTATTAATAATTGGATACGGATCAATGATAGAGAGTTCGAAAAACTCAGGTGTCTTGCGGTAGTAATCAAGATAAATATTAAGCGGGCTCTGCCACTGTGTGCCAAAAAGGCACAACCGGTCCAGTCACTACCCGATGGTTTTATGCTGTATGGCCGTTTGGGAAGCGTGCCTGTAAATGCCCATTAGTAGCGTGTGATAATTTTTTTCAATAGGATGGTTATACTAAAGCCCGAAAGCTGGAGTTTTTTTTCTTCTATTGTTGAAAGTGGCATGTAAAACAATTGCAACTGATAATACTTAATTGTGAAATAGTACTTGGAGGAACAGGTGCTACCAATTTCATGATATCTTGGTTCTCACTTTGTCATTACATACATAGAATGGTATAAATTGTCCTTTTCTTGACTCTCTCAGGCTAATTGATGAAGGGAAGAACCATGGATACGTTTATTAATAAAACTGTTCTAATATTTTTTACTGCTTTTGGTATTATGCTTGGTGCTGCCCTGGTGGGTGCTCTAGCGGCAGTTTTGGTGCGGGAACCGCCAGTGGGTACCATGATGAAATTGGCTAAAGAAATTAAAATATGGGCCATTGTAGCTGCCATAGGTGGCACTTTTTCAACCTTTGAAGTGTTGGAATCTGGCCTTTTTCAGGGTGAAGTACGGGCGGTCATTAAACAACTGATTTATATAACCAGTGCCTTGGCCGGTACCCAGAGCGGTTATTATTTATTATTAATACTTTCGGGTGAAGGGCAATGAGAAATCGCCTTATATTCGGTGCAGCGGTTTTGGGGTTGGGTATGATAATTGGTGCCTCTCTAACAGGAGTTTTTATAGGTAAGCAGGTTGATGATTTATATATCAAGAACCGGTATCTTGCAGATAACTTAGCAGTGGCCGAAAAGGAATTGGAGCAGCTGCGACAAGTCAGTGAAAAAATGCATGCTAGAGTGATCACTAAAATCAGTACTAGCATTAGATTTAATGAGGAATGCGATTATTCTGAGTACGAAAGAAGTACTATTGAGTTAGCAGTAGAGAAAAAAGTTAGGGAATGGTTACAAGTAATTTCCGGGCAGGATGTGAAAACAATTAATTACCTACTAGTACCCCGTATTGTGGATAACCGGGAGATAGAGGTGGAAGGGAAAGAGATCCGTTTAAAAGTTCTGTTGGTCGTGTTATCGGAACATGTCATTGTTTATCTGGAAATAATACCCTTGTAAAACATAGTATGATAATGGCAACGCCTACCGGACACAATACCTTAAAAAAGGAGGTGTTTTTAGCAATGGAAGAATATATTCCATCCAGAGTGCCATGGAGTACAGAACCTAGCTTAAAATTCAAGACTGACGAAATCGGTATTGATTTTGACGATTTCATTGCAGGGTTAAAGGATGGCAAGTCTGATGTTGAAATGGCAGATGAGTTTGATGTAACAGAAAAACTAATTTATCACCTGCGTGACCACTTTATGCGCTATGGCCTGGGACATGTCATGGGGCAGGATTAAATCGAATAGTTTTTCAGGGAAATATAAATAATATGTCCCCTTAAAACCACACCTTGTGCTATAATAAGCAAATATATTAATCGTAGACTTGACTGAGGGGAGTGAGGGGACATGTATCCTGACAAATTTAATAAAGTAGGATTAACGTTTGACGACGTGTTATTGATGCCGTCGGCCTCAGAGGTGTTGCCGCGGGATGTGGATACTTCCACCCGGCTTACTAAAAACATTAAACTTAACATTCCCCTGATGAGCGCCGGCATGGATACTGTTACCGAGTACCGCATGGCTATAGCCATGGCCAGGGAGGGCGGCGTTGGTGTAATTCACAAAAATATGCCTATTGAGCGTCAGGCTTTGGAAGTAGACCGTGTAAAAAGGTCGGAACACGGGGTAATTTCTGATCCTATTTATTTATCAGCGGACAACCTGATCAGTGAAGCGTTGGTTTTAATGGAACGTTACCGTATTTCTGGTGTTCCAATTACCGACAATGGTAAACTGGTAGGTATTTTAACAAATCGGGATTTGCGATTTGAAAAGAACTTTCAGCAAAAAGTGGGCAATGTTATGACCAGGGAAAACTTGATCACTGCGCCAGTCGGCACTACCTTAGAACAGGCCAAGGAAATTCTGCAAGTTCATAAAGTTGAGAAGCTGCCTATTGTGGACAACGATTTTAATTTGAGGGGTCTCATTACCATCAAAGATATCGAAAAAGCTCGCCAGTATCCATTATCTGCCAAGGATGCGGGAGGCAGGCTGCTAGTAGCTGCAGCTGTCGGTGTAACCTCTGATACTATGTCACGAGCTTTAGCGCTTGTAGAAGCTAAAGTGGATGTCATAGTTATTGATACTGCCCATGGGCAATCACGTGGGGTATTGAATACCGTGAATGCTCTTAAGAATAAGTTTACTGAGCTGGACATTATTGCGGGCAATGTGGCTACAGCGGAAGGTACACGCGATTTGATTTTGGCCGGTGCTGATGCGGTTAAGGTCGGTATCGGTCCCGGTTCCATTTGTACAACCAGGGTTGTAACAGGAGTAGGAGTTCCGCAAATAACAGCTATTTATGACTGCGCTGAGGAAGCTGCCAAGTACGATATACCAATCATAGCTGACGGAGGTATCAAGTATTCCGGAGATATTACTAAGGCCATAGCAGCAGGTGCTGATGTGGTTATGCTGGGTAGCTTGCTGGCAGGTACGGAAGAGAGCCCGGGAGATATGGAAATTTATCAGGGACGTAGTTATAAGGTTTACCGGGGGATGGGTTCATTGACTGCTATGAAGGGAGGCAGTAAGGACCGGTACTTCCAAGAAGCTCAAAAGAAACTTGTTCCCGAAGGGGTTGAAGGTAGAGTTCCTTTTCGGGGTACACTGGCTGATACTTCTTTCCAACTTATTGGCGGTCTACAGGCCGGTATGGGGTACTGCGGGACGCCCAACATTGAAGATTTAAAGAAAAATGCTAAGTTTATCCGCATTACATCAGCTGGCTTGCGGGAAAGCCATCCCCACGACGTAGTAATTACCAAGGAGGCACCTAACTACAGCTTGCGCTAATCCTTTTAGTATAAGTTATTGACCTTTTGTCCGTTCTATGTGATATAACAATATTTTTCGTTGCTCTATCATGTAGGCGTTAACTAATAATAGTAGGTTAATATTAAGCCCATGGTATCACTTTGATGCTGTGGGCTTAATTTTGTTAAATGAGACTTAAGACAGGCCACACGCATTATAAACACTGGTTAAGCTAGCGTTTCGATGAGCTAGTTAAATATTTTAAGCTAACCAAATATTTATTGCTAAGTAAGATAATAAGTACCAATAAAGTAAAAGGAAAATTATAGAAAAAATTTTAAAATTAGGAAGGATATTTAAAATTAAAGATGAAGTATATATCTAGGAAATAAATGCAAATAATTGCTTAAGGTGGTGTGCATTAAATGAGCGGTAAATTAAATTCGCTTACCGACGTCCTTAAAAAGACCTTGTTTTTCTTTGAATCTCTCTCTGTAGCTGAATTGACACCTTATGTGCACAAGCAAATGCTGGTGGATTATTCACAAGAACAAGTAGAAGAAAATATTTGCTTATGTTTGGAACAGCATAAATGCTTTGAGAGTAGTGGTGGTTACATATGGGTCTTGAACCTGGAAGGAAAACGTGAAAATGACCAATTATATAATCTATTACTAAAGAAACAGCAACCGCTTAGTTCAAGCGAACTAGCTAAAAATGGCTTAAAGAAGAAAAAGAATAAACTTTTGGCGGAACAGGCGGAATTAATCAATGATGGTAGGTTTATTCAACTGGCCAATGGTCAATGGGGTTTGACAGAATGGGAGGTGGAAACAGAACATTATTCCTTAAAGCATTTAATTATCAAGGCCCTGAAGATACATCCGACTGGCCTATCGTTGGTCCAATTAACTGATGTGGTTGGTAACTGGCGACAGATAGTAGGGCATAAAGAAATACATGAAGTTTTAAAAAAATTCCCTTATTTCGATGAAATCGGTAATGGAGTGTGGTGTTACAATGCAGAAGCCAGGGTTATTTATGATCGGATAATTAAAAGATATTTGAAGTCAATCAAGCGCCAGAGGGAGCGTTGGCATAGAGAGCGTTTGAAGTGGTCCCTAAAATGTGCCTGCTTGCAGAAACAAATTGAGGAGGTTTCGGCGACACACCGTGAGGTTGCAGCAGCACTGGCTTTACGCCAGAACGAAGTAAGTCAGTTTGAGCAAATTACTACTCAAATGGCTGAAAAGGATCTGCTGCTAGCGTTGAGGAAAAAGGAGATCTATCGATATAAGGAACACTTGCAAAAGCTGGATGCTAAGGCAAATAGTATATTGTACCAGTGCAGGCTGTGGGTAGCTAAATATAAAGAAAAAGATAAAGAGGTACAAAAAATACAACAGCTTTTAAACGTTAATCAATCAAGTCAGGAATCGTTATTCTCTAAACTGCAACAATATAAAGAGCGGGACCGTGAGAATAGGGCAAAATTGATTGAGATGAAAGAGAACCATGCTAACCGGGTTGCTGAACTGCAAACAGAGATTGTTGAATTAAAACAAAAGTTGGAACGGCTAAGGGAAAATGCTGGTCAGGAACAAAAAATTTGGCGGGAGGAAATTAATACCCTTAGTGCTGATCTAAAGCATTCCATGTCTGAAGGTGAAAAGCTGGGCAACGCATTGCGCTTAGCCCAACAAGAGTTAGAAAAAATAAAAAATGAGTATGAGTATTTAGAAGACCATTTAACTCATCCCTTAGTGAGAATGATGGCTAGATTGGTAAGTTTATTCAAAAAGAATACCAGACAAGTGGCTTCATAGGGATACCTGTTGGTATCCCTATTGTTGGGGCTACTAGCAAAAATATTCTATGTAAGCTTAGTAATTTTTTTAGGACCTATTACTAGAAGTAACACCCACTATCATCCAGTTTATTTATTTTCCTGGTCTAAGTTAACTATAGAAGAAATAACTATTAGTATGGTTAATTAACTGCCGGGAGGTTATGAATTGTTATACTTTGATAATGCCGCTACTACTTGGCCCAAACCACCCGAAGTGTTGGATGCAATGCATCATTGCTTGGAAGATATAGGGGCTAATCCAGGCCGGTCTGGCCATAAAATGTCACTGGCGGCTGGGAAATTAGTTGATGATACTAGGCAATCTTTAGCCGAGCTGTTTAATATTGAAGAAAGCGAGCGGGTGATATTTACTTTAAATGCTACAGATGCATTGAACATGGCTATCAAAGGCTCCCTAAGGGTTGGCGATCATGTAGTTATTAGCTCTATGGAGCATAACTCAGTTGTCAGGCCGCTATATGGAATGTGGGGCAAAATATCGGTAACCAAGGTGCGCTGTGCTCCTGATGGTATGCTGGACCCGGACGCGGTTAAAAGAGCTATGCATTATAACACCAGAGCTATCATATTAACTCATGCTTCAAATGTTACTGGTACGGTGATGCCAATTAGAGAAATCGGGGAAATGGCTCGCCAAGCCGGAGTTATCTTTATCGTTGACGCGGCTCAAACCGCAGGTTTACTGGATATCGACGTGGCTAAAATGAATATTGATTTGCTGGCCGTGCCCGGGCATAAGGGATTAATGGGGCCACCGGGCACCGGGATACTTTATGTAGGAGAACGGGTCAAGCTAAAACCCTGGCGTGAGGGAGGCACAGGCTTACATTCGTTAGGTGCACAGCCGGATTATTTACCTGAAAAATATGAGAGTGGTACATTAAACTTTGTGGGTATTGCCGGGCTGGCTGCCGGAGTGAATTATATTCGCGATATCGGGATGTCCAAAATACTAGAGCATGAGCAAATACTTATTAAACGGTTTTTGCAGGGAGCTCGGCAAATACCTGGCATTAAAATATTTGGTCCGCCGGATACTGCCAACCGGGTGCCGGTGGTTTCCTTTCAACTACAGGATAAGGATAGTATTGCCGTGGGTGGTGCCCTGGACCAATGGTATAATATAGCTTGCCGCGCCGGACTGCATTGTGCCCCAGATGCCCATCGCACGTTAGGCACCCTAAATAGCATGTTGGTAAGGTTTAGTTTTTCATATTTCAATAAACTTGAGGAAGTGGATATTGCACTGCAATGTCTAAATGACCTTAAGGAAATGAATATAGATCAGTTTAGTGGTAATGGGTGTAACAGCGAATAACCATTGCTCAACGATGCCCGGGGTAACCCGGGAAATTTTATTTATAAAATTTATGTTTAAAGAAGTAATATACCACAGGACCCACGATAAATAACCAGCAGGCAAAAATACCCCACATAATAGTCTCTATCCAGGTGCGCCCTGTTTTACGGGCATCAATACCTACCCACAAGCCGGAGACGAGCATAATAAGAACAATTACAGTGTTAAAAAAAAATGCTAGTATTTTTAAGTCGTGCTCTGTCACGCTACCCCTCCTGAAGAATATCCCATCTCGAACACCTTGCCCCCCAGCGTCCGATTACCCGGTCTTCCTCAAATATCTGAGCAATTTCACAGTTGTTGGCACAACCTTGACAGTCAAAGCTTTTAGTATGATAGGTCAAACCAGCGATGGAAAAACCTTTGAAACCTGTTGTTTGTTGAGTGCCGACCAGTTCTTCCTTAGCTAGCATTGCCGCTCCGATGGCGCCCATAACATCATAGTGGGAAGGTACGATTATTTCTATTCCCAGTGATCTTTCGAAGGCCGCCTTTATTCCCGCATTCGCGGCAACTCCTCCCTGAAAAGCAACAGGAGCAAGTATCTCTTTGCCCTTACCGATATTGTTTAAATAATTTCGTACCAGCGCCTCACATAAACCGTTAATAATGTCAGGTACGGGATGACCCATTTGCTGTTTGTGGATCATATCTGATTCTGCGAATACCGTACAGCGACCGGCGATGCGTACTGGATTAGTTGATTTGAGAGCCAAGCAGCCAAATTCGGTGATGGGTATGCCCAGCCTGGAGGCTTGCTGATCCAAAAAAGAACCGGTGCCTGCGGCGCATACTGTATTCATGGCAAAATCAGTGACTATACCATCTCTAAGGATTATTATCTTCGAATCCTGTCCTCCTATTTCGAGAATTGTTTGTACCTCGGGAATAAAATGAGAGGAGGCAACAGCGTGAGCAGTGATCTCATTTTTAATGACATCTGCTCCCACCATTACCCCAGCTAGATATCGCCCGCTGCCGGTAGTACCTACTCCGCAGATCTGTATCTGTTCAGGTAATGCTTGGGCTATTTGCTCTAAACCAGCCTGTATGGTTTCCACCGGGCGTCCCATGGTACGTAAATAAAGACTGGCAATGATTTCTCCGGCCTGATCTTGGATAATCAGGTTAGTGCTGACTGAGCCTACATCTATGCCAAGATAAGCTTGCACAAATTCACTTCCTCGTTGTTATAATTAATTAAATAGATGCCCCGGAGGGTGACCATATTGTGGTTTGGTGTTGTTTTTTAATTTCTTGCGTTTCATCAGGTCCACAAAGGCTTCTAAGCGGGTGTTCATCCCGGCTTTCCCGGTCTGCTCATCAAGGAAAAAGGTGAGCACAGGTATGTCGTAATCTTTACTAACGGCAGGTAATATGGTACGGGCCACTATTTCCGGAATGCAGGTAAAAGGAGCAAGCTGAATAATGCCGTCGAACTTGCGTTTGGCATATAGAACAGTATTGCCAATGGAATCCCTGCCGTGCCCGCCGATTAATTCCGGCAGGTAAGGCAGGGCAGCATCCTTAACTGTCATTCCCTCCACTGTCTCTTTCCAGGTATTGTCTCGGGCCCAACCGGTTAAAAACATGGATCGTTCCACCTCAACCCCCAGGTTGCCCAGTGTTTCCTCAATTTCTAAATTGGCGGTTGGTTCCAAAAGCACGTATATTTCACCGACAATACCAACCTTTACAACTAACCGGTCTGGCTCCTGGGGAATCTTGTGCAGTTCCTCTAAGGCTACGGTTTCAGCTTCAATAATATCATTGAAGGTATTGGCATCATCAATCCATTCCAGTACTTGTTTGTATTTTTGTGTAGTTGTACCTTTTTTTAATTCCCGTGGTCTGATAATATGAGTTAACTTTTCGGCATTATCTAAGGCTTGTAATTTCCGCCACCCTTTTTTTATACGTTCAATAATAGCTTTAATGGATAATTTGGCATGGTTTAATTTATACACGTTGCGGATAAAATTCAAGGGGTATAAGCGGGGTGGTTCAAATACAATCATTTCGATTGGGTGCCCCAGATCATGAAGTATTTTTTTATGTAATTCGGCGTAAAGCCCGGCCCGGCAGGGTCCCACACCACCGGTAGTGACCAGTATATTGGCTCCCTTTTGGATAGCTTCAAGGTAGGTGCCCATCAATATTTTTAAAGGAAAACAGGCAAATTCGGGAGCATACTGAACTCCGAGATTTATCGTGTTCAGGGTGGGGCGGGGAGGTAATATTACTTCATTGCCCATGTCGTTTAATAACATTTTAAAAGCACGAAAAGATTCGCCCATATGGGGGAAGGTTACTTTATTCATTATGGCATGCCCCTTTTTTTTCTTTTGACCATGTCCACAAACGCTTCCAGCCTGGTACTTACACCGGCTACACCGCTAAGCTCATCTATAACCAACCTCAAAAATGGTATTTTGCTTGAATAGTTATCCAATTGAATATATCTATCCACTATGGAGTCCGGCCCACAGCCGAAGGCGGACATGTGTATTATGCCATCAATATCTTTGCGCCTGGCAAAATGGCTGGTTGCTCGCAGGGTGCGCTCGCTGAATGTCCAAAATAAGTGTTTAGCGGCTGCTCGTGGCTGTAGCCTGAGAATTAAGTTAGAAATGTTATCCGATGTAATTACACTTATGCCCATTTTGCGCAGTGTATTTATTATATCCACGCTAATGTACTGATCATGGATAATATATGGGTAGCCTACCACCGCAAATTTTAATTGCTTCAGCTGAGCAGGTGGTTGTGGCACTCGACCTGCAAAAATATTGTCGATAGCTTCTATTGGTTGAAAACCGCTACTTAATAATTTCTGGAATTTACGCTGGTAGATTTTTGCTTTTAAGATTGCCTTGTTAATTTGCAGCGGAGTTTTGCCAAGCATTTTTCCTACTTTGTGAAAAGCGGCAAACAGGCTGTCTTTACGAGACCTAGCATCTATGCGTACATCGATAACAGGTGGCATATTGGCTATTCCATAACGTATCATGTCGGGTAAGCCCAGGAACTTGGGGCAGTATACAGTTTTTTTATTTAAGCAAACAATGCGGGGAATAAATAAATAATCCACCTTGTTGTATAAGTTTATCACGTGCCCGAAATACACTTTCACAGGCACACAAGCATCGGCGAGCGCTTCGCGAACGCCGTTATCCACTATTTGTCGGGTTGTTTTCCCTGAAGTTACCACCTGAATATCCAGCTCTTCAAAAAAAGTTTTCCACATGGGATAATGGACGTAATAAAAAAAAGCGCTTGGTATGCCAATGCGAAGCACGATTGCTACACTCCCGAATTATTGATGTTATTATAATATTATAATTCTCGCAAATAGTAAAAATTCCTTGCCGATGTAAACAAAAATAAACATTTCTGTATTGGGCAAAGCTCTTGCTGAAAAAAACGATTTTTGTATAAAATACAGGTAATGATTTATCTTTGTAACTGTGATGTGCCGAAGGAGGTTTTGGGTATTCTATGTCACCGATAAATTTAAAACCTGCTCACGCCAAGGCTATCGAAGAATTTGCTCTGGCTGTACCTGAGAGTGAGAGTATGTCTGATAATTCTTTAGTCGAATTTGACCGGTCAGGGTTGTTTAAACTATACCATTTTTAGGCTCAAGGTATCGTGTATATTATCTCGGGAGAGAAGTAGAATACTTTGCTAGGAAGTGTGAGCAGTCTGAGGAAGTCAAGATTGATTACCAGATAATACTGCTGCACTACCTTATCCATTGCAGTTCACGGGTAGTTGAGAATAACAGAATATCTTTTCAGGACTGAAGATTACGCTTTGTTACCTGGACTAACTTTACGGGAGATGAAAAGAAATGTTTACATTTAATTGTGGGGGGGCTTTACTATGTCTGAACAAACAATTGCTACAGAAACTATCTATACAGGTAAAATTCTTACCGTGCGCAAGGACCAGATGAAGTTTCCAAATGGTCATTCAGGTATAAGGGAGGTGGTAGCTTGTGCTGATGCAGTTGCGGTGGTGGCGTTAACTGACCTTAATGAGGTGCTCATGGTTAAACAATATCGTCATCCTGCTGGCCAAGAACTATGGGAAATACCTGCCGGGAAAATAGAAGCTGGTGAATCTCCGCTGCAAAGTGCCCAAAGGGAGTTAGAAGAGGAAACGGGTTACCGGGCCCATAATTGGCGCCAGGTATATTCCTTTTACACGTCTCCGGGATTTTGCACGGAAAAAATTTATTTACTCCTGGCCAGTGATTTAACCAAATATAATCAAAATCTTGATCCAGACGAGTTTATTGAAATGAAAAAAATCTCGTTACCTGCGGTTATGCAAATGGTAGCCAGTGGTCAAATTTTAGATGCCAAAACTATTGTTGGCCTGCTAACCGCTGAACGATACTTAAAGCAATCAGCTGTGCCGTAGTAAACCTGACAATTGTTGTTATTTTTCCACTACATGGCATTTTATGGCTATGCTCGCTTGTCCAGATAGTCGGCTAGAGTAATTTCGTTATTATTAATACATGCTATGACAGGTCCAATCTGTTGTAGCTGGTTGAGGGATAATATTTGCTCCGCAATCCTTAAGTGGATATTTTTTATGCGTAATGCCATGATATATGCTTTTTGATTGCCGAATTGACCGGCATGGGCAAACCCAGAACAGGTGCCCATCACAATAATATTTCCACCAGCCAGCACCTTTGCACCCGGGTGAATATTTCCTAAAACCATAACATGCCCATTATAGTTAATCATTTGACCAGAGCGCAAAGTATGTTTAACTAGTAAAGCAGCTTCTCCCGGAAGAGAATACCTGTTAACTCCATTATCATTAACTGATATTTCCACGATACGATTAGTTTTGGTTAGTGATGGCGGCCACTGGGCATCCGGGTTGGGAATGAGACCATATGCTTTGCAGATAGACTCTAATTCATTTTTTTCTGCGGGAAATAGTTGATTCTCACGATATAGCGTGAATTTTGCACCAGAAAAAAAACCGCTTGAAGATTCCATTTTATTTTTAAGACCTCTTTTTATGTCTTCAAAATCTCGTTTGGGATCAAGTAAAATAATTAAACCTTGCTTGGTTCCTTTTATATTAATCGCTTCCTTCGCCAAATTGCTCACTTCCTTTCCAGGATTTGCATTAATAATTCGATGAATCTTTTAGTATTCCTGCTTTAAATGCTATAATATATTCCTAAGATAAAAGTTGTGTCAGAATAACAATTAATAATAATTATTTCAACAATTTTAGAACCAATTGCATGTTTACAAATAGAGACATATAAATTATTATGGATAATGGGAATTAACCTCAGCTTTGCTGGTTTTTTTAGATGGTTACGTTTATGTTTATACATTAGTATACATAGTTATATTTATAGCATTTTTGTCTAATATTCATACTGCATGTAGCTAAATCGACTTAAATGGGCTTGGTATGTTTTTTGCTTTATGTTTTCATGGTAAAAATGGGGACAACTTCTATTGTCAATGGTATGTTTTGTTGATAATATAATATATATTTAAATGGATTGTCCCCATAATATCAAATGTCATTAGAGGAGGATAAGGAAAAGAATGGATTTTTTGCTGACTGAAGAACAAGAAATGCTCCGTAAAACAGTACGGAATTTTGCAGAAAAAGAAATCGCTCCCAAAGCAGGTCCCATGGATGAAGAAGAAGAATATGATTGGAGTTTATGGGATACCATGGCTGAAATGGGCCTTACTGGTGTTCCTTTCCCTGAAGAGTACGGCGGAGCCGGGATGGATAACCTTTCCTATGCTATAACTGTTGAGGAGCTTTCCCGGGTGTGCGGTTCTTCTGGAGTTTTAGTTTCCGCTCACACCTCACTGTGTTGCTGGCCTATTTATAACTTTGGTACCGAAGAGCAGAAACAAAAATATTTGGTACCGCTAGCTAGTGGTGAAAAAATTGGCGCCCTTGGACTGACTGAACCGGCAGCCGGTACTGATGCTGGCTCCGTAAAGACTACAGCTGTGCTAGATGGCGATGAGTATGTCTTAAATGGTACGAAAATTTTCATTACCAACGGTGAAGTGGGTTCAGTTTATGTAGTTATCGCCCAAATGGATAAATCTAAAGGCAGCAAGGGATTAACTGCTTTCATAGTTGAAAAAGGTACCCCAGGTTTTACCTTTGGTAAAAAAGAGCACAAAATGGGCATCAGGGCTTCGAAAACTTATGAATTAGTGTTTGAAAACTGCCGGATTCCCAAAGAAAATCTGCTTGGTGAAATTGGCCAGGGCTTTAAAGTTGCTTTAATGACCCTTGACGGCGGCCGGATTGGTATCGCTGCCCAAGCTCTCGGTATTGCCCAAGGCGCTTTTGACGAGGCTGTTAAATATAGTAAGCTTCGTGAACAATTTGGTGCTCCACTCAGCAGCTTCCAGGGTTTACAATGGATGATGGCTGATATGGCAACCCGTATTGAAGCTGCAAGAATGTTGATATACCGTGCTGCCAATTTGAAAGATCAGCACCTGCCATATAGCAAAGAATCTGCTATGGCGAAATTATACGCTGCTGAAACTGCCATGTGGGTAACTGAAAAAGCCGTACAAATTCACGGTGGTTATGGTTATACCCGCGAGTATCCGGTAGAGCGTATGATGCGTGATGCCAAAATTACTGAAATTTATGAAGGTACCAGTGAAGTACAGCGCATAGTCATTGCCGGTCAAATCCTTGGCAAATAAAAAGGCAATTTGCTTCAAGAATATTTTTTTAAATCGTTAATAATCTTTAAAGAAAAAAAGGATTTTGGATATCTATAACGAAGTATATTTTATCGATGGCATGCCACCTACATTATAAATAATTACCTATGCTAAACTGTTCTGCTTAGTGAAGTATAACAGACTTTTCCCGCAGTAACACGGTTAAGCTCTTAATATGGAGTCTGGAAATGTCTGTTGCTTTTGCTAATCAGTTGTGGTGAATATCATGGGTTACAGGCAGTAAATGCCATCATTATTTAACACTAGGTCCGATTCTTGTAATGGACCCAATATAATAAGTATTACTTAATCAGCAAAGGAGGAAGCGTATGAAAATCCTAGTTTGCCTGAAGCAAACCTTTGACACGGAGGCCAAAGTCGTTCTGGACGGTAACGGTAAAATTGATCGTAAAGGGGTCAGCATGATTGTCAATCCGTACGATGAGTTTGCTGTAGAAGAAGCCCTGAAAATCGTTGAAAAAGATGGCGGTTCAGTTACCGTAGTCAGCGTTGGTGACGCAGGGACCCAGGATGCCTTAAGACAGGCTCTGGCCATGGGCGCCGACGACGCAGTTCTTGTTGACGCTGGTGATACGGAGTTGGATGAATACTCCACCGCCACAATTCTGGCCAAAGCGATCAGCGGCCTGGAATATGACCTTGTTCTGGGTGGCTTCAGGGCCATTGATGACGGTTCTGCCCAGGTTTGCGGAAGAGTTGCAGAAATCTTAAACATTCCTGTTGTTAATGTAATTACCAAGTTAGAAGTTGCTGGTGGCAAAGCTACAGCTACCCGTGAAATCGAAGGCGGTAACGAAGTAGTGGAAGTTGCTCTGCCGGCAGTTTTCACAGCTCAAAAAGGTTTAAATGAACCCCGTTATCCTTCCATGAAGGGTATTATGAAAGCTAAGAAAAAACCTTTAGCGAAAAAATCTTTGGCCGATCTTGGTTTGGATGCCATTGCTCCCAAAGTAAAGGCAATTTCCTTCTCGCTGCCAGAAGCGCGTCAGGCTGGTAAAGTCCTGCAGGGCGAAGTGGCTGATGTCACCGCTGAACTTGCCAAGCTGTTGCGCGAAGAAGCTAAAGTTATCTAGTTAAATAGCATATTCTTTATAAGGAGGGAAATAGTTAATGGCGAAAGGAATTTGGGTTTTTGCCGAACAGCTTGGAGGACAGATTAAAAAAGTTTCTTTCGAGCTTTTAAGTGAAGGTCGTAAAGTAGCTGATACACTGGGTGAAGAGTTGTGCGCAGTTTTAGTGGGTAAAGATGTTGCCGGATTAGCCGCATCCCTTGGTGAATACGGTGCTGATAAAGTATATGTGGCAGATAATGCTGCTTTAGAAAATTATTCCACTGATGGATACACTAACGTAGTGGCTGATTTAGTTAAACAATATGAGCCCAGCGCGTTATTGCTTGGCTGCACAGTTACTGGACGTGATTTGGCTGCACAGGTAGCTCAGCGTTTGGAAAGTGGTTTATTGACTGACTGCATAGGTATGGAAGTTGCTGATGGACAGATAGTTTTCACACGCCCGTTATATGCTGGTAAAGTTATTGTTAAGGCTAGCGTTCCTGAAGCACGGCCTGCTATGGCCACAATCCGCCCCAATACTTTCCCGGTTGCCTCGAATGCTAAAGCAGCCGAAGTGGTTACCGTTGATGCCAATGTTGGTGATGTTCGCGCGGCTGTCAAGGAAGTTATTCGTGTGGCCTCTGAACGCCCAGAACTCACTGAAGCTGATGCCATTGTCAGCGGCGGTCGTGGCATGAAGGGACCTGAAAACTTCAAGATTTTAGAAGAACTGGCTGATACGATTGGAGCTGCCGTGGGTGCTTCCAGAGCTGCTGTTGACGCTGGCTGGATTGCTCAGAGCTTCCAGGTTGGCCAAACTGGTAAGACAGTTTCTCCTATACTTTATGTTGCTTGTGGTATTTCCGGTGCCATTCAGCACCTGGCCGGTATGAGTTCCGCCAAGTGCATTGTGGCTGTTAACAAAGACGAAGAAGCAAACATCTTTAAAGTAGCCGACTATGGTATTGTTGCTGACCTGTTTGATGCAGTGCCTGCACTGAAAGAAGAAATTAAAAAAGTTATTGCTTAATAGTTAGTTTTTACAGCAGAGTGGTTATTACTGCTCTGCTGTAAACTATTATTTGCTAAAATATTCGGTCAATTTCGGACAGAGCAGGTGTGTTGACCGAGCGGGTGTCAACACGGAAATATACCGAAATAATCGATGAGGTGAAGGGTCATATGAATATAATTAATATTATTATTTTCTTGGCTTTAGGCCTTTTCGCAGTGTACTCTTTGGTTATGGGTATCAAAGAACGCTACGAAAAGTTAGCTATGGCCATGCCTGAAAACAGGTTTGACCAGCCCACGGAAAGATTATGGGGAGCTTTGGGCAACGTGCTGGGGCAAAAAAGAATATTGCGTGATCGCGCAGCTGGTATTATGCACGTGTGTATTTTTTGGGGTGTATCCCTTTTCGCTATCGGTCTGATTTTATACATCTTGGAAGGCTTGTTCCCAGTAATAAAATTTAGTAATCCGTATTTTTATTTATTAATCGATATTTTTGGTATTTTTGGTTTCCTTGGTATGGCCATTGCTGGTTGGCGCAGATGGGTTGCCAAAGTACCACGCCTTGATGTGGGACCTTGGGAAGAAGAAAAAATGATTGTTGCCTTAACGCTTGCCATTTGGACAATGATTGTTAGTTATTATATCGGCAGTGCTGCCAATGCCGTAGAGACCGGTACAGAAGCTCGCTATGCACTGGCTCCGATAACTGGTATGTTGACAAATGCTTTTGCTGGTATGGCAGCAGCGAATGCCTTATATACAGTATTTTACTGGTTAGCTATTATACCTGCTTTGGGATTACTTGTTTTTTTCCGATATTCTCCTCTGGTACACCCACTTGCAGCCCCCATCAATCTTTATTTCCGTAATTTACAACCTCGGGGCGGTCAAATTAAGAAAATTAATCTCGGCGATGAAGAAGACGAAGACGAGGATGAAGACGAAGACGAAGAAATGAATTTCGGGGTAAGTAAAATTACCGATTATACCTGGAAACAACTGTTGGATTGTTATGCTTGTGCTGAATGTGGTCGCTGCCAGGATAATTGCCCGGCCTACCTAAGTGGCAAACCATTATCACCTAAAAAGGTTGTCCTTACCTTAAGGGAACATTTACCTAATAAGGGCGACAATAAGGCTGATTTACCGGAAGTAGCCGGTGAAATACTTAGTGAGGATATTATTTGGGCCTGTACTAATTGTTATGCTTGCCAGGAACACTGCCCACAATTAAATGAGCATATTAATAAACTCATTGACTTGAGACGTCACCTGGTACTGGATGTCAGTGAATTCCCCGGAGAAGCTCAACTGGCTTTCACAAATATGGAACGTAATTCAAATCCCTGGGGTGTTGGTTGGACTACCAGGGGTGATTGGGCTGATGGGCTTGATGTGCCGCTTATGGAAGATAATCCTGACGTTGAGTATTTGTTCTATGTGGGTTGTGCAGGTTCCTTCGATGAACGCATTAAGAATGTAGCCAAATCCATGGTGAAAATACTGCAAGCTGCTGGAGTTAGCTTCGCTATCCTGGGCAGTGAAGAAAAATGTTGTGGTGATTCAGCACGTAGGTTGGGTAATGAATACTTATTCAAATCATTGGTCGATGAAAATATTGAAACTATGAATGGCTATGGTGTGAAAAAGATTATTACTTGCTGCCCGCACTGCTTTAATTCGCTGAAAAACGAGTATCCACAGTTTGGCGGTAATTATGAGGTCATTCACCATACTCAGCTGATCAGCAAGTTGATCGACGAAAAGAAGATTAACTTACAAGGTACAGGTGATAAGTTAAATCTTACTTATCATGATTCATGTATGCTTGGTCGTTACAACAATGAATACGATGCACCGCGTAAGATTATCAGCAAAATTCCTGGTGCTTCATTAACGGAAATGGAACGCAATAGAAATAAAGCATTTTGCTGTGGAGCTGGTGGTGGCCGGATGTGGTTGGAAGAGCATGGCACTCGGATTAATGTGATGAGAACCGAACAGGCCTTGGAAACCAATCCAGAACTAGTTGCTGTTAACTGCCCGTTCTGTCTGACCATGATTGAAGACGGCCTAAAAGATAAGAACCAAGAGGAAAATGTACAGGTTAAAGATATTGCGGAACTTGTTGCTCGTTATATGCAGTAATTTAAAGCAAGTTAAAAATTTAAGCCAGCGGAATATTTTTCGCTGGCTTAAATATTTTTGCAATTGTTTAGATGCTAGAAAATAATAATTCGAATATAATAGAAACAATACATTCAGTTTTTAAATATTAAAAATATTTTATATTTTGGAAATTAACCTGAAGGAATTATATGTTTTTTGTCGTAACTATATAAAAAGTATCTTAATCAAGCAATAACCAGTCCGAACGGATTGTGAAGATTGTGTACAAAAAGCAGACATTTACGGGGTTTTTGGATATAAGTTGACATAACATTAATTTAGTCTATAATCTAATTACACTAAATAATGGAGTGTGGTTAATTTTGTGTTATCTGAGAGTAGGAATTATGATTAATATAATGTCGTTTATTTAACTTAATAAGATGTTTCTTTATGAGGAAAATACTCATGGTCAATATACTCTGGAAATTAGCACAAACTTGCTTAGGTGCAAATTATGGTTCAATAAACTAATTTTTGCATTCTATTAATAACCAACGATAAATAAATAGAAAAAAAATAAGAAAAATACATCGTTTTAAATTATTTTAGTGCACTATAATAGTTACAACATTGATTGATTAACTCGGATTGGAGGGGGGAACTGAATAATATATTTTGGTTTAGAGCTATCGACTGTATTGTAAAAAAAATATGAAAAATTGAGAGGGGTAGATATTAATGAACGAAGCCGTAATTGTAGGCTCAGCTCGTACAGCAGTAGGTTCCTACGGAGGGTCACTGGCGAATATAAGCGCTGCAGACTTGGGTTCTATAGTTATTGCGGAAGCTCTTCGCAGAGCAGGTGTTGCTCCTAATCAGGTGGACGAAGTAATTATGGGTAATGTTGTGCAGGCCGGTTTAGGACAAAACCCGGCTCGTCAAGCATCAGTAAAAGCGGGTATACCTGTTGAAATACCTGCCTGGACATTAAATATTGTATGCGGATCAGGTTTAAAAACAGTGGCCACAGCTGCTCAGATGATTTCCGCTGGTGAAGCCGATATAATCGTGGCTGGAGGTACTGAAAACATGTCTGCGGCCCCTTATCTGGTACCAAAAGCCCGCTGGGGTTACCGCATGGGCGATGCTAAACTGGTAGATACTATGATTAAAGACGGTTTATGGTGTGCATTTGGCGATGTGCATATGGGCATAACTGCAGAGAATGTTGCAGAAAAATATGGTATTACAAGGGAAGAGCAAGACATATTTTCGGCCGGCAGTCAGCAGAAGGCTATAGCAGCTATTGACGCAGGGCGCTTCAAAGATGAAATAGTACCTGTTCAGGTGCCCGCTAAAAAAGGTGAACCTGTATATTTTGATACTGATGAATTCCCTCGCCGTGGCACTACAGCTGAAGCTCTATCTAAGTTAAAACCTGCATTTAAAAAGGATGGGACTGTTACGGCAGGTAATGCATCAGGTATTAACGATTCAGCGGCTGCAGTGGTAGTCATGTCTGCAAAAAAAGCGGCTGAGCTGGGCCTTAAACCTTTATTCGCCATTAGGTCATCAGCGACCGCTGGAGTTGATCCTGCATATATGGGGACGGGTCCGATTCCTGCCAGTAAGAAAGCGCTTGCCAAGGCTGGTCTTGGCATTGCGGATATTGATTTGATAGAGGCTAACGAAGCTTTTGCAGCCCAGTCACTGGCAGTAGTTAGGGGTCTGGACCTGCCCGTGGATAAAACAAATGTTAATGGCGGTGCTATTGCTATTGGACATCCTATTGGTGCCAGTGGTACTAGAATATTAATTACCCTTATGTATGAAATGAAACGGCGGAACAGCAAGTACGGTTTAGCTACATTATGTATTGGTGGCGGGCAAGGTGTTGCCATGGTGGTGGAAAATATATAAACCTGGTTTAGCTTTCATAATAATTAATCAGTAGTTTAAAAATTAACACAAGTACATTGGAGGTGTTAATATTATGGGAATTAATAAAATAATGATTATTGGTGCCGGGCAAATGGGATCTGGTATTGCTCAGGTAGCCGCTGTAGCTGGTTTAGAAATTGTTTTGAACGATATTAAAGATGAATTTGTGAATAAGGGTATTGGCGTTATCGAGAAGAATCTAAACCGTGAGGTAAGCAAAGGACAGTTGGACGAGGCTGATAAGGAAGCAATAATAAAGCGCATAACGCCGTCCACGAGTATTAATGATGCTAGTGATGTAGACCTGGTAGTGGAAGCAGCTGTAGAAAATATGGAAATTAAAAGCAAGATTTTCCGGGATTTAGATGACATTACACCACAGCATGCAATATTAGCCACCAATACTTCTTCTTTGCCTATTACTGAAATAGCCGCTGTAACCAAGCGCCCGGAAAAGGTTATTGGCATGCACTTTATGAATCCAGTGCCGGTAATGAAGCTTATAGAAGTTATACGTGGGCTGGCTACGAGTGACGATACTTTTAACGTTGTAAAAGAACTTAGTGAGCGGATGAAAAAGGTGCCCGTGGAAGTAAACGACTCCCCTGGTTTTGTACTTAACCGGGTGTTAATCCCCATGATTAACGAAGCTATCTACTGCGTGCATGAAGGGATTGCCACCCCTGAAGCAGTAGACCAAAATATGAAACTAGGTGCTAACCATCCCATGGGACCATTGGCATTGGCAGATTTAATCGGGCTGGATACATGTCTTTCCATTATGCAAGTGCTGCATGAAGGTCTTGGTGACAGCAAGTATCGCCCCTGCCCACTCCTGCGCAAATATGTGGCTGCTGGCTGGTTGGGCAGAAAAACCGGACGCGGTTTTTATGTGTATGATAAATAAACATTACCGCAGGAGGGTTTAATATGGGTTGGAATAATATTTTACTAGAAAAAGATAATGGTATAGCTATATTGACTGTAAATAGGCCAGATGTACTCAATGCACTGGATGCGGATACATTGCTGGAAGTAGGTTTGGCTATGGACCAGCTGGATCAAGACGATGAAGTTAGAGTGGTAATTATAACCGGGGCTGGCAATAAAGCATTTGTGGCTGGAGCCGACATTGCCTTCATGCAGAAGCTTAAACCAATGGAATCTAAAAATTTTTCCCGGCTGGGTCAAAAGGTTTTCAGCAAGATTGAAAACCTGTCCAAACCGGTTATTGCCGCGGTTAACGGCTTCGCCTTAGGCGGAGGCTGTGAGTTTGCCATGGCCTGTGATATTCGTATTGCCTCAGAGAATGCCAAATTTGGTCAACCTGAAGTTAGCCTGGGTATCAATGCCGGTTTTGGTGCTACGCAGCGTTTGCCAAGATTAGTGAATCCGGGTATAGCCAAGGAGATGTTATTTACTGGAGATTACTATAGTGCTGAGGCTGCGGAACGTATGGGCTTGATCAACCATGTGGTACCAGGCGCTGAATTAATGAAGTACTGTATAAATATGGCCAAGCGCATTGCTGCACGCGGACCTATAGCAGTACAGTTGACCAAGGAAGCGATAAATGACGGCCTAGAGATGGATCTTGAAAAAGGATTTTTGCACGAAGCTAATATATTTGGGGTTGCGTTTTCCACTGAAGACAGGGATGAAGGGTTCGCCTCTTATTTGGATAAGAGAAAGCCAGAGTTTAAAGGTAAATAAAAAAAGAACGGTCGTTAATGAGGCCATTGAAAAACTAGCGTTTTTTCGCAGAGCTAAAAAATGACCACAAAACAAAAGACGATTCTTATTTCATATTTGAATGCCGAATCGTCTTTTTTATACAACTGTGTTTATCGCTTTTACTGCATTAGTTTTAGGATTCGTTTTTGGTATTTACTGTTAAGCCATCGCACCATGTATTCCAGGCCAATTAGAACCGAGGATGACGCAGCGTCATACCCGTGTCTGTACTTTGACTCGCAGTTTTTGCTTCAATCTTACCCACGTTCCTTTATGAACGTGTTTTGTCAGAGGGCTTCACCGTCTCGCTTTCGCTTTATGGTGCCTTGCATGCTACAGGAGGAGAGTCTTTCAAAACTTCAGGTTTTAAGCATAGTGAACGCAGACGTAGCTCGTAACACCAAATCCGGTGGTTGAGACGGTCTCCGACGGGGTATCAGCGTTGATATGGAGTGAAAGAGGTTGTGGAACTGTAGAAGCTCTCGACACCCGGTGAAGAAATCTTGCCGAGGAGACCATCCCTAAACCTTGAGCGGGAAGTGGGAAGGTAGGCGTCAGGGTGGCGTAACGGATCGTAGTACCATAGATACGCGTGCAGCAAAACGCGCGGGTGGGAAGGGTCCGAACCTGTAAACATTTCGTACGACCGAAGGAGGCAAGAGTGTTTTGACAATAACACCCATTAGTTTGCAGGAACTGAGCGACGAATTCATCAAAAGGCGAAGTATAAACCTATACATCGGTTTTGGGGATTATTTATCTAAATTACCAAGATTACAACCCTTCATGAAGCTATCAACGGGCGAAGAAAAATGGCGGTTGCCCCGAGCATTGACGGGCAAAACTTCGCCGCTGTGGAAAAAGATTGATGGGAAAGACTATCGAGCACATTAACCACTATCCTCAGGAATTTCATCCTTTGAGCAACGATCACTTTGGCTTTTTGTTTGTTTTTATGATCAAACACTCTTATACTTCCGGTTAGAATAGGAACTCAAAACATGAATGCACCCAATAATTTATATTTACTACCGGGCTGACAATTTCAGTCAGCCAACCGACTGCGTTACCAACATAGTCCAAGATCTTTTGAAACATAGACTTAAAAGGATAGGACGTTTCTTTCACTGAGCTTTTCCCAAGCAGGGTAGCGATTGAGGGTAGGTAGCCCAGGAAGTAAGTGGCATGTTTATTAAACCAACTGTGATAGCGATAGATGGTTGATTCATCGGCGCTACGGTCAGTAGGTGTCTCCGGTTATGGCTGCTTCAATGTTTTCACTGCAGTAACGTTTGTATGGAACGAGGATATCTGGAAGTTCATGGTGCAATCGACCACAATCACGGCAGTTGTCTTATGAGCAGGATAATGGTATCTCCAATTTCATTTATATATTTCTCTTGTTCACTACCTTTTACGATTAGTTGACCACACTGCACGGGCAGGTATTCTGCTCCAGGTTCCTTGCAGAAAACACCTTTCTTGAGGTGTACATTTAGCCCATATTATGCTATATAATGCATCATTTAGTGGTGGACGTCCTTGGTGCTTCTGGCGCAGTTGCACATTTAAACAGGGGCGTTATTCTTATCTCAAAGACATGGTCATTATATATGGCAACTTTTGGACAGGCAAGACTATCAATTCTGGGGCATTACAGGGCAGTGGAATTATCTCGTCATTATTTGACGTCTTTTTTTTTGTAATTTGTAAATTATATATGTTATAATAAAAAAAGTTATTGTATCTAAAGATGGTGAAAATTTGAAAAAATATCTTATTATAACATTTGGCTGTCAAATGAATGAACACGATTCCGAGTTAATAGCTGGTATGATGGAAAAAAAAGGTTATATTCTTGCCGAAGGCCAAAATGATGCAGATATAATTGTGTTGAATACCTGCTGTGTTCGAGAAACTGCTGAAAATAAGGTGTTCGGGCTGTTGGGCAGGCTAGGCAAGTTAAAAAAGCAAAAACCTCATTTGATTATCGCGATGGGTGGATGTATGAGCCAACAGGAGCACATTACGCCAAAAATAAAGCAGCGTTTTAAGTATGTAGATATCCTGTTTGGTACACATAATATACATATGCTGCCGGATTTAATCGACAAGGCAGAGGGACAAAAAAAACAGGTTATTGATATCTGGTCTGAGCGAAAAGATATTCAAGAAGGCCTGTCGGTTAAGCGATTTCAAGGTATTCGCGCCTGGGTTAGCATTATGTTCGGGTGCAATAATTTTTGCACCTATTGCATAGTTCCATATGTAAGGGGTAGAGAAAAAAGCAGACAACCTGAGAACATAATTGAAGAGATTAAAGAACTGGTAAGCAATGGCTATCACGAAGTGACGTTACTGGGGCAAAATGTTAATTCTTATGGCAAGGATTTAACCTCAGGTATAGATTTCGCTGATTTACTGGTCAAGATAAATGCTCTCGAAGGCTTAAATAGAATTCGCTACATGACTTCTCACCCTAAAGATTTTAGTGACAAACTGATTATGACTATTGCTAATTTAAACAAAGTATGTGAACATATCCATTTGCCTGTACAAGCGGGTAGCAACAATATATTAAGGAAAATGAACCGGGGTTATACCAGGGAAGACTACTTGGAATTGGTGAAAAAAATCCGTACTGCTGTACCTGGTGTATCATTAACCACTGATATAATGGTAGGTTTTCCTGGAGAAACAGACGATGATTTTGCTGATACTATTGAGCTAATCAAAGATGTTGAATTCGATAGTGCCTTCACCTTTATTTATAATAAAAGGCAGGGCACTCCTGCGGCTGCCATGGAAGAACAGATTCCAGATCCAATAAAAATAGCTCGAATAGAGGAGCTCATTGCATTACAAAATGAAATCAGTTTACGCAGAAACAAAATGGAAGTGAGTAAAATACTGCCCTGTCAAGTCGAGGGACCTAGCAAAACTAATGCGGATTTAATGAGTGCCAGGACAAGTACCAACAAAATTGTGATTTTTCAGGGTAATCAAAAGCTGGTGGGTAGCTTGGTGCAGTTGCGTATTACCGGATACGGTCTTACTCATCTTGAGGGAGAGGTTATACTGGCTGAATAAATATATGTATGGAGGAAATAAATAGTATTATCTCTCAGGCTATAAGTGGTAATGAATCTTGTGGTGATGATTGCTGTTCCTCTTGCGGTGGCGGTTGCAGTCACTGAACAAATAGAACCCCTGCGTTATTGCGCCGGGTTTTATTATTGATTGGGCTTGGTTTGGTACTCGAATGATTAAATTTCTTTATGTTATAATATTCCCGGGAGGGATATTTGGTGGCTTATTCTCCGATGATGCAACAGTACTTACAAATTAAGCAAGATTATCAAAATCATATCCTAATGTTTCGCATGGGAGATTTTTATGAGATGTTCTTTGATGATGCTTTGCTAGCGTCTAAGGATTTGAATATAGCTTTAACTGCTCGTGAAGGGGGCGGTGGAGAAAAAGTACCTATGTGTGGTGTACCTCATCATGCAGCCCAATCCTATATTGCCCGGCTTATTGAGAAAGGTCGTCGGGTGGTCATATGCGACCAAATTGAGGACCCAAAACAGGCTAAGGGACTTGTGAAAAGAGAAGTGACTAGAATTGTTACCCCTGGAACTGTGATGGAAGGTCAGTGTTTGGATGATAAAAATAATAACTATCTGGTAGCCGTTTTAGTTGAAGAACAAGGCTGTGGGTTAGCTTTGGCTGATATTTCCACAGGTTTATTCAAGGTGACGCAATTTACCGGTGCTAGTGCTTTTAATGAATTGATTGACGAGTTATACCGTCTGCAGCCGGCCGAGATGCTGTTGTCGCGCAGTTATCAAGGTGTTTTAACTAAAACGCTGGCTGGCATGACCAATGTTTTGCTTACTGTTATTAATGATGAGCTGTTTAATATTGAATCAGCTAGAAATATTATGGAATGCCAGTTTAGCGGGGATTGGTTGAACACAGGTATAGAAAGTTATGTATACGGTTTGCGTGCTGCTGGCGTAATCTTGTATTATTTAACGGAAACACAGAAAAGAAGCCTACAGCAAATGAAAAGTCCCCGAATATACAATACTAATCAGTATATGAAGATAGATGCGGTATCACGACGTAATCTTGAGCTAACTAGTTCTATTAAAGAAGGTATGCGCTGGGGTACACTCATCTGGGTGCTTGATTATACAAGCACAGCGATGGGTGGACGCTTATTAAAACAATGGATTGAACAACCACTGCTTGACACGGTTTTAATTGAACAGCGTTTAAATGCTGTAGAAGAACTAGTAAATAATTTGCTCTTGCGTGCTCAGTTAAAGGATTCGTTAAAGCAAGTTTATGATTTGGAACGTTTGGCGGGGCGGGTGGCTTACGGTAGTGCCAATGCCCGGGATTTACTAGCCTTAAGGAAGTCTTTTGACGTATTACCGGAGATTAAGAGCTTGATGGCAAATGCACATGCGGAATTTTTGGTTAAACTAATTGAACACCTGGATGATATGTCTGACATCAATAAATTGCTGCATCAAGCGCTGGAGGATGATCCCCCTTTACATGTCAGGGATGGTGGTATGATCAAAGATTGTTATAATCCCGAGGTGGATCACTTGCGTGCGGCTTGTCGTAACGGTAAAGACTGGTTAGCCCAGTTAGAGATTGAAGAGCGCCAAAAGACAGGTATTAGATCCCTAAAGGTAGGCTATAACAAGGTTTTTGGCTATTACCTGGAAGTGACTAAAGCTAATTTAACTCAGGTCCCCGATTATTTTATACGCAAACAAACTCTGGCCAACGCAGAGCGGTTTATTACTAACCAATTAAAAGAATATGAAGATATGATTATTGGTGCGGAAGACCGACTGGCGCAGCTGGAATTTCAGATCTTTAATGATATAAAAAGCATAGTTACCGGTGAGTTACGACGCATTCAGAGTACCGGTAGCAATTTGGCATTTTTAGATGTACTGGTTTCACTTGCGGAGGCGGCTGAACGGGCGAATTTAGTTAGGCCAATCGTAAATACTAATAAGAAAATTAAAATTTCAGACGGTAGACACCCGGTCGTGGAACGGGTATTGAAAGCGGGCAATTTTGTGCCCAATGATACCTATATGGATGAGCATAGTACATTTGTCTTACTCACCGGGCCTAATATGGCAGGCAAAAGCACTTACATGCGCCAGGTAGCGCTGATTATTTTAATGGCTCAAATGGGAAGCTTTGTACCGGCGGTCGCAGCTGAAATAGGTATGGTGGATTATATTTTCACTCGCATTGGTGCAGCGGATGATCTTGCTGGTGGACGCAGTACCTTTATGGTGGAAATGAGTGAATGCCGGGATATTGTTAATCATGCCACTGCCAATAGCCTAATCATTATGGACGAAGTTGGCCGGGGGACAAGTACATACGACGGAATTAGTATTGCTCGAGCTTTGGTGGAATATATTCATGAAGAAATTGAGGCAAGAACGCTATTTTCTACTCATTATCATGAATTAACTGACTTAGAGGCTTTACCTGGTGTGGTAAATTATACAGTCAGTGTCCATGAGGAAAATGATGAAATAATTTTTCTGAGAAAGGTTCTACCGGGTAAAGTTGATAAAAGTTATGGAATTCAAGTTGCCCGTTTGGCGGGCTTGCCGGATAAAATTTTAGACCGGGCCAAAGATGTTTTGCAGCAGATGGAAGTAGTCAGTAATGGTACAAGAGCTACCGCTGAATTTCAAGGTGAAAAAAGTGACAGTTCACCGGCGGTTGATATTAATGCACCTTGCGCTAATTGCAGCGACAAATACTTAACCGGAGAATTAAAGAAAATAAATGTGTTACAAATAACTCCGCTGGAGGCTATGAATTTAATATATCAATGGTCAGAGCAATTAAAAAATAAGGCTTAGAGGTTGGCAGAGTTAAAGGAGTAAAAAAGACCAAGTGCCAAGAATTGTTTTTTATAATTTTTACTGATGCAACAGTCCGGAGGTAAGGCTATGTATATTGGTATTGATGTAGGGGGTACTAGTACTAATGCGGTACTCCTTGAAAATGGATTAGTGCGCAATTCCGCCACAGTGCCCAGCAGTGCTGATATAATTACCTCATTGCTGGAAGCGTTAGAGCAGATTATAGCTAATGTGTCCTCGGAATCAATTGAACGGATCGTATTAAGCACGACTTTAATTACTAATTTAATTGCGGAAAAGAAATATGCACCGGTAGGCCTGATGCTTATACCTGGACCAGGTTTAAGCCATGGGTATTATCAGTATCAGACCGATACGTATATTCTGTCCGGTGCCATTGATTACCGGGGGCGGGAAACTATGCCCCTGATTGATGATGAAATAGATCAGGCCATCAACGGTTTAAACGCCAAGGGTTATAAAAAGGTTGCCGTAGTAGGGAAGTTTTCGGTGCGGGACAACAGTCATGAACTTAAAGTTGTCTCCAGGATTAAAGACTTGCACCCGGACTGGCATGTGGAAATGGGGCATCAGGTAGCAGGCCAGCTAAATTTCCCGCGTCGTGTAGTGTCTACAATGCTGGCTTGTGCCACCAGAGATAAATATGCCTTTTTTGTGGAATCGGTACAGGAAGCTCTTCGTAGTCGTGGTATTTCGGGTTCCGTATATATCCTTAAAGCAGACGGTGGTACTATGCCGCTCAATAAAGTAACCGGTATACCTATCGAAACCATTTTTAGCGGTCCAGCTGCCAGTACTTTGGGGGTACAGGCGCTGATACCACCTGGGGAAACCTCGGTGGTAGTGGATATCGGTGGTACGACTACTGACCTGGCTTTAATTCTAAGCGGCCAGCCCCTGCTTTCCTCGAAAGGTGTACCGGTATACGAGCAGCTAACCCAGGTTCGGGCACTGGCTGTTAAATCTGTGGCTGTGGGTGGAGACAGCCTAGTACAACGGGTAGGCCAGGAAATTAAGGTTTTACCGGAAAGACTGGGACCGCCGTTTTGCCTGGGGGGGCCTATGCCTACGCCGACCGATGCTTTAAGGGTGCTGGGACTTGCCGGGGTTGGCGATGCCGAGCAGGCTTCTGAAGCGATGGACATGCTGGGCAGTCCTCTGGGCATGAGTTATAGTGAAGTTGCTCAAAGGATAATAGATCTAGTTGTCGATGCAATTGTACAGCAAATAAAATATATGTTTACACAGTGGGAACAGGAACCCGCGTACCGGGTCTGGGAGGTTTTACAAAAGCGTAAAGAACGACCGGAGATGGTTGTGGGAGTGGGCGGCGGTGCGGCCGGTTTTATCACCCAGATAGCGGCTAAGTTAGGCGCTGACCCTGTGCTGCCACCTTATGCCCCGGTGGCTAATGCCATCGGCGCTGCTGTGGCGATACCCACGTTACAAGTCGACTTGCGGGCGGATACTGAACGAGGTTTTTACACTGTTGAGCAGGAGGGTTACCAGGGAAAAATTGAAAAAAAACGCTTTACTGAGGAAGATGTTCTGCTTTTAGCCGAGGAATGGTTAAAAAAACGGGCGGGTAATCATGGCTTGAGCAACCCCGTGGATAATCCGGAAATCACTCGCCGGGACGTGTTTAATTTGGTGCGCAACTGGTCCACCACCGGAAGAATATATGATATCAGTGTACAGACCCCCAGAGGGATTATCAACTATATTGGTGCAAAGGGCGGGTGTAGTGATGCCTAAAAAAACCGGCGTAATTTTTTTTCCCGCGTTTGATTGGGCGATATCGCCAACTCATCCCGAAAGGGAGGAGAGATTACTGTATACACGGGATCAAATTTTTGAAGAAGGTATTATGGATTTACCTCAGATCCACGAATTTGCACCCCGGTTAGCTACATTAAAGGATATAACCAGGACGCATTTTTGTGTGCCGCAGGTGCAAAATCAGGTTACTGAAGCGCATTTAATTGCTGCCGGTTCTGTAATGCAACTTGGAGACAGCGTGGTCAGTGGAGAGAGCCAAAACGGTTTTGCTATCGTTCGCCCGCCGGGGCATCATGCCATGCGTGTTGTTCACGGCAACCGGGGTTTTTGCAATATTAACAATGAAGCTATTCTCGTTGATTATCTGCGCCACCAGCATGGTATTAGAAAAATTGCAATTGTAGATTCGGATGTCCATCACGGCGACGGTACTCAAGATATTTTTTATCACGATCCTGATGTTTTGTTTATCTCGTTTCACCAAGACGGGCGCACTATTTATCCGGGTACAGGTTTTACCAGTGAATTAGGTGGTCCTGGTGCTTATGCTCGCACGCTTAATGTTCCCCTGCCACCGGGTACTACAGATGAGACCTTTATGTACGTGTTGGATAACCTGGTTTTGCCAGTGGTAAAGGATTTTCAACCAGAGTTGATCATAAATTCTGCGGGGCAGGATAACCATTATAGCGACCCGTTGGGGAGTATGCGGTTCACTGCCCGGGCTTATGCTGATTTTACTAAAAAATTAAAGCCTCATCTCGCTGTGTTGGAGGGCGGTTATGCCATTGAAACTGCGCTGCCCTACGTTAACTTGGCCATTATTCTAGCCTTGGCGGAAATTGATTATACTAACGTTAAGGAACCAGATTATGTACCGGGAAAATTTAAAGAAAGCCCTGAAAAGGTGGCGCAAGTGCATCGCATGGTGGAGCATTTGTCCGAAATCTGGGCTAATAAGGCTCAGGTGGATGTGCCTAAAATCTTTGGTACAGGGAAATATTATCGACGGAACAAGTTTATTTATTATGATACT
Organism: Desulfoscipio geothermicus; assembly: GCA_016841905.1. Lineage (GTDB taxonomy): Bacteria > Bacillota > Desulfotomaculia > Desulfotomaculales > Desulfallaceae > Sporotomaculum > Sporotomaculum geothermicum_C. The sequence goes on from JAENYF010000021.1 coordinate 33,400, forward strand.
GATTACATTGAAGAAAAACAGAAGGAGCAGGTGCGCATGTGTCCTGATTGTCCTGGTTACCTAAGCATTGCATCTCAAGCTGAAAGGGGTCACCGGACATCGGTTAGGGTTTATACTATTTCCATACCTTTTCAGGCTTGTCCATCCTGTCAATGTGAAGCCTATGATATTTATGAGCAGGCAAAAAAACAACAAGAATACGAATTTGTTTATTTGCAGGATAAATTGACCGATACCTACTGGACTTACGCTAAGAACAAGCGACAGGAATGGATTACGGAAGGACAAGTTGAGTAAATGCCTAAAATTATCTTATTGAATGAGGATACAGCCTGTCGTATTGCGGCAGGCGAAGTGATTGAACGACCTGTTTCCATTCTAAAGGAACTGGTGGAGAATTCGTTGGATGCCGGTGCTGATTTGGTGAATATAGCCATCGCCAACGGAGGTATTGGCGCTATTGAGGTGGTGGACAACGGGTGCGGCATTAGCCAGGAGGATACCCCCCTAGCTTTTCACCGTCATGCCACCAGTAAAATTAAAAGCTCGGCTGACCTGGAGGATATTCATACCTTAGGCTTCCGGGGCGAGGCACTGCCGAGCATTGCTTCTGTGGCACATCTGACCATAAAAACAAAAGTGCCCACCAATCAAGAAGGTTTTCGGATGGTTATTCAGGGTGGGCAAGTGCTGCAGAATGGACCGGTTGGCTGTCCAGTGGGTACAATGATTAGTGTCAAGGACATTTTTTTTAACACTCCGGCGCGTCGCAAACATTTAAAGTCCAAAACCACGGAGGGTGGGCTTATAGCAGATTTTGTTTATAAAATGGCACTGATCAAACCGCAAACTAAATTTATATTTAATCACAACGGGAGAGAAATTTTCCGTTCTTCGGGTTCCGGTAAACTGCGTGATGTGTTGGCCTCGGTTTATGATGTTCGCGCGGCTAAAATGATGCTGCCGATAGCTGGTGAAGAAGATGGTGTTAAAGTAGAAGGATATATCAGTAAACCTGAGCTTAGCCGCAGCACACGCCAGCACATAACTGTGGCTGTGAATGGGCGGCTTGTGCACAGTTCGGCCGTTAATACGGCACTCGAACAAGCCTATCGGGGTATGTTGACTGTTGGTCGCTACCCGGTGGCGGTTATTTTAATTTGGCTCCCTCCGGACCAGGTAGATGTGAATGTGCACCCGGCTAAAATGGAAATTAAAATGGCAAATGATGAACAAGTTATGAATTTGGTTACCTCTGCGACCAACAAAGTGTTAAGGGAAACTGACTTAATTCCCCGCAAGTCAAAACTGCCTGCTGACAGTGAGCCATATAAACTATATTTCCCAAGAGATATAAAGCAATACAATAGGCCCATAGAAGGTAATTGGGAGAGCAAGCAAGTTTTTACAGCGGCCTGTATTCCGGCAGTGCCCGCTTTGACGCAGGGTGGTGAGGGCGAGCTATCTAAAGATCAGGTAGCCAATGCTGGATGCGACCTGCTACCAACACATACAACTGAGGCTAATTATGCCTGCAGCCAGTTGGCTGAAGTAGCTATCGATTACGAAAATAACTCGGACTTTCCTGAATTACGGGTTATAGGTCAGTTAATGAATACGTATATTTTAACCCAGACCGGAGATGGTTTTTTTGTGGTTGATCAACATGCTGCACATGAACGCATTTTATTTGAAAAGTTTCTAGATAGATTAAATAGGAGCATACCGGAAGTGCAGTATTTATTAACCCCGGTTAATATCAGTTTACGATTACATGAAAAAGAATTGCTCCAGGAGTATGCAGCTAATCTGAAGGCCGTGGGCTTTGTTCTTGAAGATTTTGGGCGAGATAGTTATTTGTTGCGTGGTATACCTGTGGATTGCTCCCCTGGACAAAGTGAACAATTAATTGCTGATCTAGCGGAGACCATTATTGAGCGGGGTAAACTTGGTGATGCTGAAAATAAACATGCAGTGGCTGCTCTTTTGGCGTGTAAAGCAGCCATTAAGGCAGGGGAAAGGCTGTCTATGGAAGCCATGCAAATGCTGATCGCGCGATTGGCTAGGGCTGATGAACCATATACCTGTCCACATGGCCGTCCAACTACGATATCCTTCACTCGCCGGGAGCTGGATGTTATGTTTAAACGTACTTAAGCGGAAGGGTGTGAGCATAAATTGGGTATAAAATTGTTCTGTTCTGTAAAAAATGAACTGATATAAATGTTAGCAGATCTACAACTCTTATTTGGTATGCTAGGAATGATGATTGGAAATGGTTATGAAACATAATGCAAAAATACCCCTAGTGGTTATTGCTGGTCCTACGGCCACTGGTAAAACTGAAATAGCCGTGGAGGTGGCACAAGTTCTTAATGGTGAAGTGGTTTCAGCTGATTCCATGTTAATCTACCGTTATATGAATATAGGTACTGCCAAGCCCACGATGCAGGAAATGAAAGGTATCCCCCATCATTTGATAGATATTATTGACCCCGATGAGGATTTTTCGGTGGCTTGTTATCAGCAATTTGCTAGGGAGGCCATCGAAAACATAGATCTCATCGGTAAAATACCTTTATTGGTTGGGGGAACCGGGTTTTATATTGATGCAGTACTTTACAATTATGATTTTAGTAGAGCAACGGTGGATGAGGAATTAAGAAAATCCCTGAACCAAATGGCTGAAGAAAAAGGGAACGAAGCTGTACATAACCTGCTTCAAACATACGACCGGGAAACCGCTGCCCGTGTACATGTTAACGATTTAAAGAGAATCATTCGGGCGCTGGAAATATACAAGCAAACAGGTACAACTGGCGCTCTTTTTAGAAATGCTAATAAACAAACATACCGGGATTACGAGGTACTATTCGTTGTCCTTTATTACGATCGCGAGACATTATACCAGCGTATCGAAGCCAGGGTGGATAAGATGATCGGCCAAGGTTTGGTGACGGAGGTGCGTGGTTTACTGGATGCCGGTTATCAGCGTAACTTGGTTGCTATGCAGGGATTGGGCTATAAAGAAATTGTAGGTTTTTTGTTTAACGAGTATCCGTTAGATGAAGCGGTGCAGTTATTGAAAAGAAATACGAGAAGATTTGCCAAGCGGCAGTTGACTTGGTTTAGACGATATAGTAGTATCAACTGGATAGATATGGAGAAGTATGATACAATTAATAAAGTTGCAGAGGTTATGAAAAACTTATGGCTAAATGCCCGGTGTCAGTAGAAAGAAAAATATAAAATACTAACGGAGGGAACTATATGACAAAGCCCCAGATAAATTTACAGGATGCTTATTTAAACCAGGTCAGAAAGGATAATATCCCGGTAACAATTTTTTTGGTTAATGGCTTCCAATTAAAGGGTATGATTAAAGGATTTGATAATTTTACGGTTATTATGGAAAGTGATGGCAAACAAATGATGGTTTATAAGCATGCCATTTCTACCGTTAGTCCTATGAAACCGGTCAACACGTCTTTTTCGGATTATAAGCCTAGCTAAATAATAAGTATTCAGACCATGTCTTTAGTTATTGGTAATAAGTATCAGTTTATTAGTTTATTGTATCTGTACTATCAGACCTGCAATTAGACTTGGTCTCTCTATTTAGAGAGACTTTAATTTTTAGTCAGGTTCACCTGGCCGGCGCATAGACATATATAAAGGCTCGGTGAGGTGATGGAATGGTTAAAATCAAAATGTGGCATAACCCAAGCGGTAAGGGTATGGGTGAGGAGAGAGATACCCAGCTAACCGATAAGATTTTATTAGTTCCAGAAAGGCACGGGGTCAAGGTTGTTGATGCGGAGAATAATGTCCATGAGATTAAAAAAGAGCTTGATGTCCTCGTAGGCTTAAGTAACGTAAAAAAACATATCAATGAAATATATGCATTTATGGAAATTCAAAAACGTCGTACTAGAGAGAAATTACACACTGAATCTCAAACACTACATATGGTATTTAAAGGAAATCCGGGCACTGGGAAAACTACAGTAGCTAGAATATTGGGCAAATTATTTCGGGAAGCGGGCATTTTACCAAAGGGTCATTTAGTTGAGGTGGAACGGGCTGATTTGGTTGGGGAGTACATAGGGCATACAGCTCAAAAATCAAGGGAGCAAATTAAAAAGTCCTTGGGTGGGATTTTGTTTATCGACGAGGCGTACTCTTTGGCAAGGGGCGGAGAAAAGGATTTTGGTAAGGAGGCCATTGATACTTTAGTTAAAGGCATGGAGGATCACAAAGATAATTTAATTATTATCCTGGCTGGTTACGGAGAGGAAATGAATAAATTTATGCAAACCAACCCTGGTTTGCGCTCTCGGTTTCCTATACATATTAATTTCCCCGACTATTCGACAGATGAATTGCTTGCCATAGCGGATATGATGCTGCAACAAAGGCAGTATAGTTTATCAGGCGGAGCTAAGGAAGAGCTGCGGATGCTCATTGAAGCCATGCCCAGACTGCATGAGCATAACGGCAATGCCAGGTTGGTGCGCAATTTAATTGAAAGGGCTATGCGTGTGCAAGCGGTACGGCTCATGGACCAGAAGGAGTTAACCAGGGAAGATTTGGTGGTGTTAAGTCGGGAGGATATCTTGGGTGCAAGGGAAAGCGTACAAAACTAATTATTAAAATTCCAAGGAGTGGATAGTTACAGTTGAAAGATTTAACTGCTCTTGCTGCAGGAGTTGATCAAAAGGCTGAAGAAATATTAAGTAGATTAAAACCTGTAGAATATTCAAATCATTGCAAAGTACTGGATGCTTTTAGAGAGATGAGGGTGAGTTCTTACCATCTTAAGGGTTCAACTGGTTATGGTTATGATGACGATGGCAGGGAGACACTGGAAAAGTTATATGCCCGGTTTTTTTCCACCGAGGACGCTCTGGTGCGGGGTCAGATAGTGAGTGGCACTCATGCGATTGCTATATGCCTGTTTGGTGTGTTAAAGAACGGTGATACATTATTGACTGTGCAAGGCAGGCCGTATGATACCCTGGAGGAAATTATTGGTGCTTACCAGATTGTCGAAGGCTCACTATGCAGCAATGGGGTCCAATACCGGCAAATAGAATTATTACCAAACGAGCAGCTTGACTGGTCCAGTATTGAAGACGCGTTGGGTCAGCCAGTTAAAATGGTGCTGCTGCAGCGCTCATGTGGTTATAGCACCAGGCCTTCCTTAGATATGGTTATGTTGGACAAGCTTTGCCGGTTTATTAAGGACAGGCAGCCGGATACCGTGATATTTGTAGACAATTGTTACGGTGAATTTGTTGAACAATCCGAACCAACCGAACATGGTGCCGATTTGATTGCCGGCTCGTTAATTAAAAATCCAGGTGGTGGCTTGGCTCCGACTGGAGGTTATGTTGCTGGCAAACAACATCTTGTCCATCTGGCTGCCAGGCGCTTGACCGCTCCTGGTATCGGTGCAGATGTAGGGCCTACGTTAGATTGGCAGCGCCAGTTTTATCAGGGGTTTTATATGGCTCCCCATGCAGTTATGGAGGCATTGCGCGGTGCTATTTGGGGGGCATGTTTTTTTGAAGCACTAGGTTATGAAGTTTATCCAAACCCGGAGACGCCCCGTACTGATATTATACAGGCTATCAAGCTTGGTTCTGCGGAACGCTTACAGGCATTTTGCCGGGGTGTGCAGGCTGCTTCGCCGATAGATAGTCATGTAGTACCTGTTCCTGCTCCAATGCCCGGTTATTCCCATCAAGTCATTATGGCCGCTGGAACTTTTATACAAGGTGCTTCGTTAGAGTTTACTGCAGATGCACCTTTGCGAGAACCGTATATAGCTTATTTCCAAGGTGGACTTTCTTTTCAATACACCAAAATAGGCTTAATGAAGGCGGCCGAGGAAATTTTACGGCGGTGATAAAGAATGAATTTTAAACAATTGGAAGCTTTTGTCCGGGTAGCCGAACTACAGAGTTTTACTAGGGCCGCCAGGCAGTTGTACATGAGTCAGCCTGCCATTAGCTTTCAAATTAAAGCTTTGGAGGAAGATCTCAGTGTCATCCTTTTGCAACGCAGTGAGAGAAAAGTTGCCCTTACAGAGGCAGGACGGTTACTTTATCCCGAGGCTAAACAGATGTTGGGTCATTATAATAAAATTAAAGCGGGACTGGATGCTCTGAGAGGGCTGAAGGCTGGTCATATGGTTATTGGGGCTAGTACTATTCCAGGGGAATACCTGTTGCCTATCATTATCGGTGCTTTTAGAAGCAAATATCCCGGAGTGCGTGTAAACCTGCGCATTGCTGGTAGTGGTGATGTACTCAAATGGTTGCAGGAAAGAGACATTGACTTAGGCGTAGTAGGTGCCATGGGGCAGCAAGAAAATGTGGAGTTTACTAAATGGATTGATGATGAATTGGTGCTGGTCGTTCCACCAGGTCACCACTGGTCCGGAAAAACCATTGATGTTTCTGAACTGGTTGGTGAAAAGCTGATACTGCGGGAAGAAGGTTCCGGCACCCGAAAATCCATGTTTGATATACTTGAAAAAAAAGGCCTTTCTACAGATGACATAAAGGTAGAAATGGAGTTAGGCAGTACCAGGTCGGTAATAAGCGCTGTACAGGCTGGTATGGGCATAGCACTTGTATCTAGTTGGGCGGCCGTAGATATTATTGAAGCTGGCAAATTGGGCGAGACCAAATTAAAGGGTATTAACATGACCAGGAGTTTTTATTTGGCTAGATATCATCCTGGTATTGCCAATTATGCTACTGACGCATTTATGAATATGCTCAAAAATTATGATGTAGCTTGTCATTAAAATATCGAAAAGAAAACTCCTTATTGCCTTTGACATTAAGGAGTTTTTGATGTTTATTAAAATTTTCTTACCAGGCCATCAACTTTACTCAGTATTTGAACATCTTAACCAATACGTGCGATAGCCTGTTATTTTCAGGCTACAGCCGAATATAGTCGTTTTTTTGAAAAAAATCGTTGTTTCATCTTTGATTAAGCGACAGCAATATCGCTTTCTTTTCTACATGTAGCTGGCGTTTTTATCATCACAGGTCTTTTGCCAAAATGCCTGCTTCAATCATGCTGTCGCCTTTTATGGTAAGCATGAAGAATTCATCCTGTCCAACAAAATATATTGGTAAGGGAAACATGCTATCATAGTTCTCTTCGGCCATTAAAGGTGTACCTGCTACAACTGAATTCAACATCGATACCGGCACTAACTCCATGAGGGTTTTGCGGCTACTTGACATTAGCTCTCTAGCCATTAGTTTAGTGGTCTCTTCTAAATAAACCTTTCTCTTCAAGTCTGCGCAGGTAGCTATGGACAGTGGAATCGATTCTAGCCACATCGCTTGTCATATTTGCCCTCAACAAGGTGGATATCCCTTTTTATGTAACTTACATTGGATAAACTGCAAAATATCTTCCTCGCATTTGTTGAGGCTTTCCCTCATATTAAACAGCACCTATCGCAAGACAGTTGAATTATTGCTCAAATAAGCACCGTAAACATGTGTTCGTAAAAATAAATATTTTTGCTAAAAGGATTTATTAACGTTATTATATAATCGTAGGATAGATTTATTAAATCTCGACGCAAAGTAAAGATTCAGACTTTTATGAATAAAAAGTTTAACTAATTTAAGGAAAATGATATTAATTAAAGAAAAGATATGTTAAAATTTAACTTAAATGGAATTTCAGTGTGGTTAAGTGTATTGCTGCAGATAAACGAGGAGGGAAACACCATTAAACCGATTAATGTTGTCGATATCTCACAGGCGGTTGCTAAACTCTGTATTGATGCTAATTATTTCCTTGATCAAGATGTGTTAAGTGCTCTGCAAAAGGCGTATGAAGAAGAAATTTCCCTGACTGGTAAAGAGATTATCAAACAGATAATTGATAACGCTGATGTGGCTAAGAAGGAAGAAGTTCCCATGTGCCAGGATACTGGGTTTGCAGTGGTTTTTGTAGAACTGGGTCAGGATGTTCATATTGAGGGAGGCTCCTTGGAAGAAGCCATAAATGAGGGTGTACGCAGGGGATATACCGATGGTTACCTAAGAAAATCTATAGTAGGACACCCGTTGGAGAGGGTTAATACTGGTGATAATACACCAGCAGTGGTATACTATAAATTAGTACCAGGTGATAAACTTAAAATAATTGTAGCCCCTAAAGGGGGTGGCAGTGAAAACATGAGTGCTATTAAAATGCTGAAGCCTGCTGAAGGGGTAGAAGGAGTTAAGCAATTTGTGCTGGATACTGTGCTGGCAGCCGGGCCAAACCCATGCCCACCGATTATTGTTGGCGTTGGTATCGGCGGAACATTTGAAAAAGCAGCCCTGTTGGCTAAGGAGTCATTACTAAGGGCAGTTGATACACCAAACACCAGTCCGGAAATAGCAGATTTGGAAAGGGAATTGCTGATTAGTATTAATAAGCTGGGGGTTGGGCCCCAAGGCTTGGGGGGCCGTATTACAGCTCTGGCCGTACATGTAGATGTTTTCCCTGCCCACATTGCTAGTCTGCCAGTTGCGGTTAATATCAATTGCCATGCTAGCAGGCATAAAGAAATAATTTTATAAGGCGGTGTGGTGAAAATATGTTAGAAAATATATCCATGACTCCCATTAGACTTACAACCCCTGTTACCGATGACATAATTAAACAACTCCGGATTGGTCAAAAGGTACTTATTAATGGTGTTTTATATACTGGCCGTGATGCAGCACATGCAAAGCTGGTTGCATTAATTGGTAATGGCCAGGAATTACCAATAGCTTTGAAGGGGCAGATTATTTATTATGCAGGGCCATCTCCAGCCAAGCCCGGAAGAATTATCGGCTCAGTCGGTCCTACCACGAGTGGGAGGATGGATTTATATGCTCCTAAGCTAATTGCGCTGGGGTTAAAAGGCATGGTGGGCAAGGGTAAGCGGTCACCCGAGGTGATCGAGGCAATAAAACAGTATAATTCAGTATATTTTGCTGCTGTTGGAGGAGCGGCTGCCCTAATCAGTAAAACGATCAAGCGATGCGAAGTAGTTGCTTACCCGGAATTGGGTCCGGAGGCGATTTATCGGTTGGCAGTCGAAGATTTTTCCGTGATTGTTGTTAATGATACGCAAGGTGGAGATTTATACGAAGAAGGTATTAAAATGTATGCTGCGACCAGTTAATTAAATGGCCGGGAAAAGGGGCAAAGGTGGTGGCATTAAGTTTGCTGATACTCCAGGTGAGGCCAGAAAGGCGGCAGCCCTTCTATTAGCTATGGTGTAGATGTTCATAAGGTAGACAAAGTGTTGATGGAGGAAAGAATTAACACTGATCAAGAATTAATATTTGGAGAATAGCTATATATTGGCAGAGACGTGTTTAAGCGGTTAGGTCTTAACGGACAGGTCAGGCAAACTTTCAACTCTGTTATATTATATTGACGTTGACTGCAAATGTTCAATTAAGGTTATTATAGTAATTAATGGTTGCTGGTTGTATGAAAAAGAAAAGATATCAGCTTGGCTTAATGTTATTCTAAGGCCAAACTGCGGCCTGCTGGTTTTGGATTGTATGAAGCGATTAGAGGGGGTTTTGCTAAGTATGAGCATGCAGGACAAGCTTGAACAACTACAGGTACTGAGGGCTAAAGTGCAGTCCGGTGGTGGTGAAAAAAAGATTGCCAAACAGTACGAGTCAGGCAAAAAAACAGCTAGAGAAAGAATAGACTATCTTTTTGATCCCGGCACTTTCAGGGAAATAGATATTTATGCCGGGGATGCCACCAATAACCCAAGTGAAGGTGTTGTCACCGGATATGGGCAGATAAATGGCCGAAAGGTATATATTTATGCTCAAGACTTTACGGTAAATGGTGGATCTCTAGGCGTAATCCATGCTAAAAAGATATGCAATGTGATGGATTTGGCTTTGAAGATGGGTGCCCCGATAATTGGTTTAAATGATTCTGGGGGGGCACGCATCCAGGAGGGTGTGGAAGCTTTAAATGGATATGGGGAAATATTTTTCCGCAATACAATAGCTTCAGGGGTCATCCCACAATTATCGGTTATTATGGGACCCTGCGCAGGTGGGGCAGTTTATTCACCTGCGCTAACTGATTTTATATTTATGGTTGATGGCACTTCGCAAATGTTTATAACCGGCCCGCAGGTGATAAAGGCAGTAACTAAGGAAGAAGTATCTATGGAACAGTTGGGCGGAGCCTTAACCCATAACAAAACCAGCGGAGTGGCTCACTTTATGGGTGAAGACGAGGAACACTGCTTGTATATGGTTAAACAGCTATTGAGCTTTTTGCCGTCTAACAACCTGGAGGATGCACCTTGTTATGCTGTCAGGAAACCGGAAATGGACAGCGAAGAACTGCTTGATATTGTACCGGATAAACCCCAGAAACCATATGATGTAAAGAAAATTATTACTGCCTTAGTTGATGGCAGTGAATTCCTGGAAGTATTACCGCTGTATGCCAAGAATGCAGTTGTTGGCTTTGCTAGAATGGATGGCCAGTCAGTGGGTATTATTGCTAACCAGCCGAGTTTTATGGCCGGCTCTTTGGATATTAATGCATCAGATAAAATAAGCCGTTTTATCCGGTTCTGTGATGCTTTTAATATCCCCCTGGTTACGTTTATGGATGTGCCGGGATTCTTACCTGGAACGGCCCAGGAATTTGGCGGCATAATTAGGCATGGTGCTAAGGTGCTCTATGCCTATTCTGAAGCTACTGTTCCCAAAATTACCGTTATATTACGCAAGGCTTATGGTGGAGCATATATTGCCATGTGCAGCAGTTCTTTGCGAGCTGATATTGTTTATGCTTGGCCTACTGCTGAAATTGCGGTTATGGGACCTGAGGGTGCGGTTAATATTGTTAAGCGCGATGAAATTGCTAACGCCCGAGATCCAGAAACAGAAATAGAACGTCTAGTGCAAGAGTACAGGGACAACTTTGCTAACCCATACGTGGCCAGTTCCCGAGGTTATGTGGGTGAGGTTATTGATCCGCGGGATACTAGGGTTAAGATTATCGACGCCCTGGATGCGCTGAGTAGCAAGCAAGAAATTCGGCCCCGAAAAAAACATGGCAATATACCCGTGTAGAGGGCTAGGAGCTAACCCCCTTCAGGAGGGGGATAGAGCAACAACGCTGGTTAAGTGGAGGGACTAGAAAAATGGGAACACGGATAGAGGATTATACTAAGCTTGCAGTTGATCCCAAGACCATAGCGGTTATTACTACTGCACTAGCTGTGGGTGGATATTTAAATCCCGGTGACCGGGTGGTGGGAATTAAAAAATATGGTCAGATGAATCCTTGGAAATATCAGGGTATGATTGAAATAATGACGGGTAGGGATTATAGCCTTAAATAACAGGAGTTGCTGCAAAAGCTTTGGTCTACTGGCCTGATAGCTTTTGAAGCTCCATATCCCAATGCGGGGGAGGTAATGAATAAATGAAAAAGTATAAGATTGTTGTCAACGGGGAAACCTTTGAGGTGGAAGTAGAAGAGTTAACTACCACATTACCCACACAAACCAAAGCAGCTGCCACTACTAGACAAGCTGTTACTAAGAAAGCCAAAACTCAAATGACGGTGCATGGGCTGAATAATGTGACAGCCCCCTTGCCTGGTAATGTCAATGAAATTAAAGTAGCTGTAGGCAATCAGGTTAATGCTGGAGATGTACTGATTATCTTAGAAGCCATGAAAATGGAAAATGAAATTACCGCTCCTATCGACGGTATGATAAAAGAATTGCTTGTGAAAAAGGGGCAGGTAGTACAAAGTAGTGAATTGTTAATAGTAATAGAATAATAACTTCGGTTTTCGGTTGTTGGCCGATGATCAGAAATGGATTACCGCGAAGCTAAAACACAGGCCTATTTTTTAGGGCTTGTGTTTTTTTAGTTTTTCATTTAAGACAGTTAAGCTAGGCTTTTTAATTTACGCACTTAATGTACAGTTATTAGAACTGATAGTATTAGAACTGATAGCGACCGCTTATATTAGCATCTCCAATTTACCATAAAGGAACATCAGAGCAGTATGAGAAAGAGTAGTGGATGTTTGAGGATGTTTTTGAGGATGTTAATGATAAAGCTAAATCTTATACTTCCGATAATAGATATTATGTAAACTTAAAGATGGAACAGGACACCCTATCTATATTTACCGTATCCATTTTACAGTTTTTGAGCATTTGAAAGTTAGCTCGATGCTAAATAATTTATGCTAGGCAAAGACTTTGAGTACGTCGGCCTTGGCAATCTTATGTTGCGCTTATATATGTACTAACCATACTACAGTGAACGGATAAGCCAAATGTGATAAAAGTTCAAATATTGCCTGCCTGCCTAAGTTGTTAAGTCTAGATGAATTGAATAGGATGAATTGAAAATGGATTATGGTAGTCGGCTTTGCAAGCTCAATTAAATTTTCATATGAACAAGGGTTTCCAATCATTAGATGGAAACCCTAAACTTAATGCAATTACGTTTTATGTAAACTTCCGTTTTATATACCTTTTCTTACAGGAAAAACACCGCCGTGAATGCGTTTGGCATCTGATATGTTAAAAAAGATTTCCGGGTCAATTTTATTAATAATTTGCATGGCTTTATTGAGGTCTTTACGTTTAATTAAGATAAACAAGATTATTCTCTCACCGTTTCTGCCATACCCAGAGACACTGGTTATACCAAAACCGGCATTGCGCATTTGCTCAACAAGAGCATTTACGCAATCCATTGGTGGAAATACTTGAATAGATAAATAGCCCATCGCTAGCCGTTCTTCTATTAAACTGCCAATATAGTTACCGGTTGCGAAACCACCGGCATAAGCAATTACTTTACCCGGATCATTCAAACCGCCCTTGAGGACTTCGTTTAAGGCCAGCACAAATACAGTAACTTCAAAAAAACCTATCACCGCAGCTAAAACACGCCGGTCCCGCATCAACATTAAAATACGTACCACATCCAGGGACATATCGATCACCCTAGCACCGAAAATGAACAAGTAACCAAATATTACCGGCAGCCATTGTTCCATTGCAATCCCCCGTAAACTATAGTTGCTTTAACGTTTGCTCGGTAAAATGGGAACACCCAAGTGTTCCCATGAAATCTATTTATGGTGATGATTATTAGCTCAAATTAGGCAGCCTTAAATCTTTATTATATTTTTCGATCACTTCTAAATAATGCTGGATAAGTTTTTGCGTGCAATTTTTGGCTGATATAGCTTCCGAATTTTTTAAGGCATTTTGACTCATGGCAAATCGTAAATTCTCATCGTTGAGCAATAGAATTACTTTGTTGGTGAATTCTTCACTATCTAAACCGGTTAAAAAGCCATCAACACCATCTTCGATCATTTCAGAAATACCGAAGGCCTTTACTGCAACTGTTGGCAGCCCGGCTGCTTTAGCCTCTCCAACGACCAGTCCCTGGGTCTCGGTAATTGAGGCAAAGATAAATATATGAGCGCTGTTATAAGCATTGACTACATCCTCCTTAGGTAACTTGCCAGTGAAGAGCACTTTTTCTGAAATCTCAAGTTCCCCAGCTAAATTAACCAGTGCATCTTTCTCAGGACCGTCACCAACCAGTATCAGTCTGGTGTTCGGGAAAGCTGCATTAATATTTTTAAAGCTTTTTAGAACGAAGGGAAAATTCTTTTCTTTGCCCAGCCGGCTTACAGATATGATTAATCTCACAGAAGGATCAATATTGTATTTTTGGTATAACCAATTTTTTTCCTCAGTCCTAAAGCTGTCGATATCAATACCGGTGGGTAAAGCTTTTATTGCAGTGCTTACCCCCCATTCTCGTAATTGTTCACCTATTATACCAGTGGGTACGATCACCGAGTCACAATGGTTACAGAAATCAGTACAATATTTCTTAGTAATTTTTTGGGCGAAATTATGCCCTAGTGGTAAGTAAAAAGCATATTGATCGTAAAGGGTGTGAAATGTAAACACCAGCGGTATATTTAGTTTTTTAGCGCTGTGCGACCCCAAACTACCTAGTAAAAAAGGTGAATGTACATGAATAATATCCAAGCCAATTTTTTTCAAAGTAGGCCGTAGCCGGATAGAAAATGGAACAGCCAGGGCAAAATCGTGGTATGTTGGTGCCGGTATGGAAGGAAAACGGAATACTCCGTTTTCCTCTAACTGCCCTTGACTATTTGGATAGTCTGGTGCAAAAATAAAAATTTCATGTCCCTGAGCCTGTAGTTCCGAAGAAAATGTTTCGATTGACCGTACCACACCACTGGTATATGGCAGGTAACTGTCTGTAAAGAACCCTATTTTCAGGCTCAAAGAGATGTCACCTCCTGTAATAGATGATTATGATGAGTGTACCAGTCATAATGCATTTCTCTAATCCGCCAACCTTCACTGGTTTTATGTAAAGTAAACACTCCCCTGCCTGTTTGTGTCTCATTCGTGATCATATCGGTTTCTATTACGGATGCTTCAACAATGGCGATATTTCCATTATTATAAACAATATGACAGTTTTTTATAAATGTCAAGCTATACCAGTCTGTGTTGGTTTCCTGATATTGTTTTATATCATCAGCGACAACCTCAAGAGTTGGGCTTTCATAAAACTTCCCTAACTCCACTTGATAGTCTTTTTCTTTTGACCACCATTCATAAGTTAGCGCTTGCTCGATTAACTTAACAATATTTGCCTGCTCAACACTCATAGATATTGTATGCTGATTAATCGCACCGTGAACGCTGGAACAGTATAAAATGAGAAACATGCTTAGGGTGAATGAAAATATCATTTTTATAAACAAAGCAATTGCCCCCTTATTATGGTAATACAAGTATATAATACCATATAATGTAAGCAATTGCTCAATAATTTTTTTGGTTTTATTAATCCGTTTTACATGCCTCTGGCACTTTCTGGCCTTAGGGTTATCGTTCCCGGCTGGTTAATAGCCCGGTCTAGAATATTGATCAGGGCTTCTCGGTCTGTATTTAATATACCACGCAAGGGCAGGTAATTTGTGGCATGGTTGCATCTAAAGATACAGTTGTTTAATTCCAAGTTTTGCAATAACAACTTCATTTCTTTAAACATTTGCATGGTGTCGGGCACGGTAAATTTACCCTGCTGTATTTGGCCGTATAAGACTGTATTTGGCAACGGCATTAGAGTAAGTGCACTTAGGTAGGTTGGGTCGATGGCGCTGATAATTTTACCGGTTTCCCTGGCGTGTTCCTCCCATAATTCAGTACCGCCAAGACCGTTGATGATGGTCACCGACAGTTCAAAGCCAGCATCTAGAGCCTTTCTACCTGCCTCGACCATTTGTTCGGCGGTTACTCCTTTATACACGGTTTTCAGTAATTTATCGCTGCCGCTTTCTACGCCCATGTACAGCATTTTGATATTACTGGCCCGAATTTCTTTTAGTTCGTTTATTGACTTTTTCAGGATATCCTTGGGACCAGCATACATGGCGATGCGTTCCAATCCCGGGAATTTTTTATCCAAGTAAAAAGCAGTTTTTAAGATCAGAGATGTTTCTGCAGCCAGGGCGTCGCCGTCAGCTAAAAAAACTCTTTGTACACGCCTTAAATGGGCACAGGAATCAATATCTTTTTTTATTTGCTCCCATGTTTTACTGCGGTAGGGTTTGCCCTTATACAATCCGCAAAAAGTGCAGGCATTATGTCTACAGCCAATGGTAAGTTGAAATATTAGGCTGTATGCTTCACTGGGTGGTCTGTAGACCGGCGCTTCTAGATGCATAAAAAACTCTCCTCTAATTTGTATTAATCACCAAGGCAAATGCCGAGGTATCTGGCTACCCGGACCGGTTCTCCATCTATAGGCACTTTATGCAGTTGGCCGACGGCCTGGTCTAACGGGACATGCTTAATGTGTTGTCCCTTGAGACAGACCATATTGCCGAACAATTCCTTGGCAACTAAATTGACTGCCTCTGTGCCGTAGCGAGTAGATAAGATGCGGTCATAAGCTGTGGGTGACCCGCCCCTTTGCAAGTGACCCAGCACAGTTACTCTTGATTCTTTGCCGGTGGCGGCTTCTACAGCTTGAGCTACTACATTGCCAATACCGCCTAAGCGAATGGGATCAAAGCTGTCTTCCACATGTTTGTTGACTACCATTTCACCGCCCAGGGGTTTCGCTCCTTCGGCTACTACAATGATACTGAATTTTTTCTTTTCTCGGGTACGCTCATTGATCTTCTGTACCACGACATCCATATTGTAAGGTATTTCGGGGATTAATATCACATCAGCCCCGCCCGCTAAACCGGATTCTAATGCTATCCAGCCTGTATAACGTCCCATTACCTCCAATACCATTACCCGGTGATGGGATTCAGCGGTGGTATGGAGCTTGTCAATTGCTTCTGTGGCTGTGGTGAGAGCTGTATCAAAACCAAAAGTCTGGTCAGTAGCTGAAAGATCATTGTCAATGGTTTTCGGCACACCTACAACTTTTAAACCCATGTCATACAATTCTTTACCTATCGCCAGACTGCCGTCACCGCCAATGACAATGAGTGCTTCAATGCCATGGATGCTGATGTTTTCAAAAACCCGGTCTGAAACATCAGCAAAGGTTTTTTCATTGCCCTTAACCACGGGATAATGAAATGGATTGTCACGGTTAGTGGTGCCGAGAATCGTTCCACCCCTGGGCAGGATACCCGCAACGTTCTGCTCGGTCAACTCTCTGGCCTGGTTCTTAATTACCCCGCCAAAGCCGTTCTCAAAACCGATGACAGTCATTTGATATTCTCTAATGGCGGTTTTAACAACAGACCGGATTACGGCATTTAAACCTGGCGCATCGCCTCCTCCGGTCAAAACGCCAATGCGCTTAACCACTGATTTAGCCATGTTCAGACACCCCTTTGCACACCATACTGGTGATAAATTCTTCAATACAGTCGTTTACTTCTTGGGGTTTCTCTAACATCATTAAGTGACCGGCTCGTTCAATTATTTGTAATCGGGAGTTAGGTATGTTATCTGCCATATATTGGCTACACTTAAGCGGTTTGATCGGGTCTTCTGTGGCTCCAATAACCAGTGTGGGCGTGGCTATGTCTTTAATCCGGTCCTTATAATTAAACCCGTCACAGAATAAAAAATCATGATAATATATCTCATCAATACCAGCTTGTTTGAATAACTCGGGGTTAGCCGCATCACTATTTGTAAAATTAACAAAATCGGGAAAAGACTTGCCGGGTGCAAAAAGGTTTAAAATGTAGGGCGACACCCTCATACGGGCCCCGGTGCCAATTAAAATTAGACCGCTTAGTTGCTCGGGAAAACGAAGAGCAAAATCCAAAGCAATAGCTCCACCCATTGAATGACTGGCTAAAACAAACTTAGTACCCAATACCCGCTCTGCGAAATCGCATAAAAAATTGCTGTAGCCCTCGAGATAGTCAAAAGGTTCGCCTTCCGAATCACCGTGCCCCGGCAGGTCAACGGCTATAGTTAAGAATTTATGACCTAACCCCGTAGTTTGATTGGTCCAGTGTTTATGATTGCCTCCGGCGCCGTGGATAAAAATAATGGCGCATTTAGTGTCTTGTTGAGGGATCCCGGCATCATAATAATACATTTTACCATCGATAACTACTTTAGGCACTTCTATACCTCCATTATAAAAAACCACCGGCTACCTTATAACCGGTGGCTTAGCAGATGGATTTGATTTTAATGATGAGCATTGTGTGAGGGACTAGGTTTTTTAAATTCACCGGTAAACTTACTCCATTTTAGTGCGAAGGCGTAACAAAGGGATGCCATAGCGATAGATGTTACTAAGCCGAATACTATAGCCTGCCACCAACTGCCAAAAAACATAACTACTCACTTCCTTCCCATAAAATTTTATAAGGCTATTCCGCTTTAGCGGACAAGTCATTCAAAGTTTCTTTTAATTTACCAATTGTCTCACCATAACCAGCCCAGTCGCCATTTTGTAGTTTACCTTGTGCTTCATTGTATAAGTTGTTCGCAGTTTTAATTAAATCATTAATTGTCGTTGTTGGCGGTTCGTTTGTGTCCGGTTGCTGCTGCTGATTATCCGGTGTAGTATCATTTACTGCCGTACCGAAGATTTTGTTTAAAGCGATGTCCAGCGTAGGCTCCATGACGATCCTATCATTATGGGCCACAATTACCCGGCGTAGCTCCGGCATTCTGCTCTGTTCGGATTGCAAATACAGCGGCTCAACATATAGTAAAGCGTCCATGACCGGAATAACCAGCAGATTGCCCCTGATGACCGATGAACCCCGCTGGTTCCATAGGGTCAGCTGTTGAGAAATTACAGTATCCTGGTCAATACGGGCTTCTATTTGCATTGGACCGTAGACTAATTCTTGCTTAGGGAATTCGTACACTATTAGCTCGCCGTAATTAGGTTCATCACACCTGGCTGCCATCCAGCCAATCATATTTGTTTTGTTGTTAGGCGTGAAAGGCAAAATTAAAACATATTCAGCTTTTTCACTTTCCGGCAACCTGATTATATTGTAATAAGCCTCCATCACTACTTCTTCATCATAATGTTTCTCAGTTGGTATATTCCATTTATCCTCTTGGTTATATAATACCTCGGTATTGGTCATGTGGTAAACTGCATATTTTTCTGCTTGAATATTAAAAATGTCTTCAGGATATCGGATATGTCTTTTTAAATCCTCAGGCATAACACTTAGCGGCTTAAAAACACTAGGAAATATCTTAGCATAAGCTTGGATTATTGGGTCCTTGGCATCTGCAATATAAAAATCTACCTGTCCGGTATAAGCATTGACGACCACCTTTACTGAATTGCGGATGTAGTTGAACCCTCCTTTGAATGGCTCGGAATAGGGATACATATTCGTGGTAGTATAAGCATCCCATATCCAGTGCAGTACACCGGCATCATCCAGTACTATATACGGGTCACCGTCGTAATTTAGAAAAGGCGCTAGTTTGGGTACTCTTTCCTGTATATTGCGGTAATACAGTATTTGACTGTCGTTCTTCAGGTCACTGGCCAGCAGCATTTTATAATCGTTAAAAGCCAGGGCAAAAATAGCTTTGCGCAGTAATCCATTGACCGGCACACCGCTTTTACCTTCGTAGGTCGTGTATGCATTTTCAGTGCCTACAGGGTAATCAAATTCCTCGGCTTTGGTGTTAACTAGCACATAGTTATTGGTTAGTTCGCCAAAGTATATTTCAGGTCGTGTTACATTTAAGTCCACTGTGCTACTGGGAGGGATGTTTTTGATAAATAACTCCGGCAATCCTTCCGAAGTCATTTTATTGACCGGGTTCATGGTTATGCCATGACCATGGGTGTATTTAAGTCGCTGGTTAATCCAGGTTTTGGCTGTATCCGGTAATTGCGCCTGATCAAGTTCTCTGGCTGCCAGCATGACCTGACGGTATTCTCCGTTAATTGGATAACGGTCGATATCAATATTTTTCAGTTCGTAATAAGGTCTGATCTCTTGCAATTGTTGATAGGTCTCCTGCAATGGTCGCCAGTCCCAAAGTCTAATGTTGTTAACGGTATCCCGGTTGTTTTCAATATCAGTGTTGCTCAGCACTTGCCCCGCAGGAAATCTTTTAGTTTCCATTTGATTAAGATTAAAAGCCATCCGGGTGTATTTAATGGAATTGGCAATGTATGGTGATTCTTTGTTCAGTTCATTTGGTTTGACGATTAGGTTTTGAATTAACGATGGATATATGCTGCCTAAAACAATTGATGCTAAAAACAATGCACCAATGCTGTATAGGATTAGTTTAAACCGACGCATAAATAAATTAATGATGATGACTAGGGCAATGACCAGCGCAATAAAGAAGAGAGCTTTATAGGCCAGCAACCGGGCATGAATATCTGTATAACCCGGCCCGAAGGTAACACCGTTGCTAGAATATAGAAGCATGTATTGTTCCAATCGGTAACCCCAAGCACGCACGATGAAAAAGAGCGCAGCTAAAAAGGACAAATGAAGCCTGGCCGCAGTAGAGTTAAATAGCTTGCTGAAACCTTCATTGCTGGCTTCAGCCAAAAAGTATACTATGGTGATGGTGAAAGCGGCGAGAATAATAAACCAGGTTAATAGACGGTACAGGAATTGGTAAAAGGGCAAGTTAAAAACATACGTGCCGATCTCTTTATTAAAGATGGGATCGGTGATACCAAAGACCGTACTATTTAAATACTTTTGTAAAATAACCCAGTCACCAGTTACTGCTGTACTAACAAATATACCAAGGGCTATGCTAATGGCCAGGTAAAGCATGGTGAGCAGGCGTGGAGTTAAATACTTATTCAAAGGTGATTCATAAATGGTAATGACATCATCTTCCGTTTTATTAACCTGCCGGTTGTTGATGCTCTGGAGAACAGGTTTTCTGGTCAACATTAAATTTATAAAAACAAATACAAATGTGGTTAAGCCAACCAATGTCCGCAGGCCTATTTCGGAGACTAAGATGGTGATAAACGTACTACTATAGCCTAGGGACTTGAACCACAACCAGTCAACATAAATGTTGGCACCCCACTTGGCTAGGAGCAAAAAAATCACTAAAACTGTGATGACTGTAGTGGATAGCCACTTAATACCTTTTTCCAATAAATCTCCTCCTTTATTACTGCGAGGACGTGAGATGGCTATTTAATTAGCCAAATAGAGTTACATTGGTTTTGTGCCTTTTCTAGTATCATCTGCCTCATGGCGTATTTTTGCTTCACACATCTGGCAAAAAGAAGGTGTTTTTTTAGGCATGTCTTCGTCGTCGTCATCATCATCAAGGAAATGGTTTTTATTTTCTACTACTATCTGGTCTGGATCAAACATTTTTCCGCACATGATACATTTCTTAATAGCCATTTTACTCACCTCCGGTCCAGTTATGTTATAATAGCTTAATATTCTCCGCCGAAAGTATGATTCCTGCCTGATTTGTCTTTGGACAGGTGAAAACATCATCTCTAGCATGTTAAATTTAGAATCCAGTTTTTATAACCTGCTGGTTGATAAATAAACATACACTCGATGTCTAAGGAACGGGTTGTTTTCATAATATTATGTAAACCAACTTCCTTTTTCCTGCTAGAACTTGTCTATTATTTGGCTAGAGAGAATTTGTAGTTTGGTGGAGTAACCATGCTAACCGGTTACTCCACCAATTTGCGCAGCTTGGAGTTATTTGTCCATCGCCAATTCAACCACTTTAGCCACCAGTGTTTCAAAGTCTATGCCTGCTGCTCTGGCGGCATCGGGGAAAAGGCTGGTTTCGGTCATGCCAGGTATTGTGTTAATCTCTAAAATGTATGGCTGGCCATTCTGGTCAACCATGAAATCAACCCGGGACAGTCCCCGACAGCCAATGGCCAGGTAAGTTTTATAGGCTAGGTCTTTGATTGTTTGCTGTACACTGTCCGGTAGACGGGGCGGAATAATATGATTACTTAGTCCCACGGTGTATTTGGCTGTATAATCGTAAACCCCTGTGGTGGAAAATATTTCAATCAAGGGCAGTACTTCCGGTGTTTCATTGCCTAGTATGGAGGCTGTTACTTCGATACCATCCACCATCTTTTCCACCAGTATAGTGGGATCATATTGAAAAGCTTGCTCGATAGCGCCGCTAATTTCGTCCTGGTGATGCAGAAACGAAATACCGATAGTAGAACCCTGGGTGGGTGCTTTAATAACCACTGGCAAGCCCATAGATATTATTTTAGCGCTGATATTTCCGGCTGCTTCATTACTGTACTCATTGCGTGTGATCGTGAAAAATTTAGGAGTGGGCAACCCCTCATATAGTAATATTTTTTTTGTGGCAATCTTGTTTATAGCAATGGCACTTGCTAAGACCTTAGAACCGGTATATGGTATATCCAGCATCTCGAGAAGACCTTGAATAGTGCCATCCTCTCCGTATTTGCCATGCAAGGCGATAAAAGCAAGGTCAATGTTTTGGTTTTTTAAATTCTCCGCTATATTTTTATCTACATCAATTTTTACTGCATCATAACCAGTAGCTTGTAATGCTTGATAAATAGCTTCCCCGGTGCGCAGGGAAACCTCCCTTTCCGCTGAACGCCCGCCCAGTAAAACACCAATTTTGGGGCCCATTAAGCCACCTCCGAGATTGTAATTGTTTAATATATATTCGGTCGCGATATTTAAAATCCTTTATAAGACACAAATTTCCCTTGACTGACCGGAAATATTATTTTATAATTATTTTTGTTATTGTTGTTAAGCAGTTTTAGGGGAGTAGCTCAAGTGGTAGAGCAACGGTCTCCAAAACCGTGGGCTGCGGGTTCAAGTCCTGTCTCCCCTGCCA
>JAENYF010000022.1 GCA_016841905.1 Desulfoscipio geothermicus
AGATCGCAAATGTTTCCCAATAGGTAGCCTCTTGCATTTTTCCGATTAATACAATAGAACCGTTATTCAGTGAAGGACCGATAAAAAATGATAATAGTGAAAGGATCACGGCAAAAAGAATAATGTATTGAACCTTAAAAGCCAGCCCGGCGCTTAACATAGCAATAATCGCCAGAAATAGCCAGGTTATCAGGCAAACCAACAGTATATTTTGTTCCGGGAAAAAGTAATGCCAAAGCTCTGCAAAGCCTATAATATAAAAAGCAACAGAAAATGCCTGGGAAATATAAAGGGGAATGCCGATAGCCCCCCCTGTTTCCAATCCCAGGGAACGAGAGATAATAGAGTATGCCCCACCGGCCCCTATTTCCGTATTTGATACCATTGAGGCAACCGACAAACCCGTTGAAATGGTGATTGCATGCGATAATATGATAATGGTCAAAGCTCCGATAAAACCTACATTTCCTACAACCCATCCCAAACGCAGATAAAGTATGACCCCTAATATTGTCAAAACAGTTGGAGTGAACACTCCTTCAAATGTTCCCAGGCCTTTCTTGGCAGAAACTTGCTTATTCATAAATTGCCCCTTTATTACAGTGTTTTCGACATAAAATTTCGATAAATTATAAAATATCCCTGCATGCATTTTTAACTCAATAATTCAAATACTCCTATGATTAAAAGAGTTTCTAGCATCCAAAACGGGGTCATGAAAAAATGCTCGCTTCCAATCTCTTGGTTAGATAGAAGATGTAATACGATCAACGTAATACATGATCATTTTGTCTATTTTTTTATCTATAAACCCTCGTGTAGTACACCGTTTTTTGCTAATTCTAAAAAATCCATTTTGAAATTCCTCCGCTCTTAAAAAGTTATCGTTTTTTTGAGTTTAGCTTTTGAGGATAATGACCGAATAATGATGGCTTATTCTATTGTTGCAACACTTTTAGGATATAACCTTTTCTCCTTTTTATTTATTTTCTTACTTTGTGGATTGATCTTGATAATTTTCTATACAGGCTGGAAATATTTAGATTAGCATTATTAAGAATTTCTATTACAACGTTGATGTCTTTAACGGTATTGGCTGGTTTGTTTTACTGGTTCATTATCCGTAAAAAATACTAATGCTACAATTTTCTTGTTAAACAAAGAAGTGGTATTAGTAAAGAATACTACACAATATTTAGCTTCTGCAACGCAAGAAGATATTTGATTCTCAAGCTTAAAACCATCCCCTTGTGTTTTGTGATAATATCACTGAGTAATTTTAATGGGCCGTATATATTAATTAAAGATTGACAGTTATTCAACCAACTAAATAAAAAATTGCTTGAGGAGGCATAAGCAATGAAAGTTCACGAAAATATGCTGCGCAGGGTTAATCTACAGGCCTATACCTGGGTCGTTCTACCACTGGTGGCCATAGGCGGCTGGTTTTATCCCCTTTTAGGGTTCCTGCTCTTAGGCTGTATGTTGGGCGCAGTGGGCGTTTCCTTTTTCCGCGGCCGCAATTGGTGCGACTGGATGTGCCCCCGGGGTGCCTTTCTAGACCTGTTCCTGGGACCGATCAGCAGGAAAATTACCATTCCTTCTTTCTTTAAGCAAGCGGCGGTAAGAATCTTTATGCTGCTGCTGATCTTTACAGTGTTAGGGGTGCAGTTTTACTTGGCCTGGGGTGACCTGCAGGCTATGGGGTTGGCTCTGGTCAGGGTGCTAACCGTTACCACAGTGGCAGGCATATTGCTGGGTTGGAGCATCCATCCCCGCACCTGGTGCCACATCTGCCCAATGGGCACAGTTGCCCACTGGATCGCCCGGCGTCAAAAAACCCTGCAGACCGGCAGCAGCTGTATATCCTGCGGAATTTGCGCTAAAGTCTGTCCGATGCAGTTGAACCCGAATGAATTAGATAAGGAAAATTCTGATGAGTACAGCGATTGCCTGAGGTGCAACTCCTGCGTAAACAGTTGTCCCCAAAAAGCCTTATCATTTGAGGGCAGAGCAGCAGTTAATCGCCAAAAAGCAGCCTGATTAAACATTGCCCGGAGCAAATCAGGTATTTAACACTTACCGGCCGATCTCTTTAAGCTTGGGCAGATCCACGATGTGGATCTGCCCACGGGATAGTTGTATGATGCCGTCGTTCTCAAGATATTTTAGGATGCGGCTAATTACTTCCCGTGCGGTCCCGAGGTTTTTGGCAATGGTTTCGTGGGTCATGGTCAGGGTATCGGAGGTTTCTAAAACCGACTGTTCCAACAAAAAAACAGCTATCCGCTGCCGCATATTTTTAGAAACTATTTGCTCCATAACCCACATAACCTCAGAAAAACGCTCTGCAACAAGTTCCATCGCAAATTGCTTGGCATAAATGTCTCTTACGGTTAAATTGCCCCAAAAAACCGCCGGAATTAAAAAAAGCAGGCTGTCCTTTTCCGCCTCAAGAATCACAGTAAAGGTTATGTTCTTGAGTACGCAGGAGGCAGAAAGAATACAAATATCATTGTCAAGCAAGCGGTAAAGCGTAATTTCCTTACCATCTTCCGTTTCAAAATAGGCCCTTAGCTGACCGCTTTTAACGATAACCAGACCGTTGCATTCCGTATCCCGGCGGCTATGTATAGTCTCTCCCTGCTGATAGGCGGATTTTAAAACCGCGTCAAGAACCCTGCGCTTATCATCCAGGTCCAGTTTCACTAAAAAAGGCAAAT
Source organism: Desulfoscipio geothermicus (assembly GCA_016841905.1). Classification (GTDB taxonomy): domain Bacteria; phylum Bacillota; class Desulfotomaculia; order Desulfotomaculales; family Desulfallaceae; genus Sporotomaculum; species Sporotomaculum geothermicum_C. The sequence goes on from JAENYF010000022.1 coordinate 2,724, forward strand.
GCTCTTGCAAGTATAAAATATCGCCATGATCAATCACCTGGTAAGACCTCCAAAAAATTTCCCAACCATGTTCCTATGATAACACCGATATCGATAAAAAGATAAGTATTATGATGTTTATGGGTTACTCATACCGCTTGAATACTCTGCATAAATCGCTCAATTTTCTCCGGGTCCTTTTCCCCCGGTTTATTTTCAACCCCTGTCAGGACATCCACTGCAAAGGGGTGTACCTTGTGAATTATTGGCAGGGTATTAGTTGGATTTAGGCCACCTGCCAGGATAGCCGGCAAAGAGCTCTCTTGTTGGATGGTTTTAAATGTTGCCAAATCAACCCTAACTCCTGTTCCACCAGGCATTGAGTTGGTATAGGAATCCACGAGTATAGCCGCTATCCCGGTTTTAGCAAGTGCCCGTGCAGCCGTGGCAGGATCGGAGATTTCGAAATCACACTGCCCGTTACTATCTATCCGCAAAGCCTTGATTGTTTTAATCCCCCGTATTTTTAACCGGCGGGCTAATTCCTTAATCTCTGCCAACGTTTCTTGATAATGAAGCTGAACAACATTAGGATTAGTTTTATTTACCAACGTCATAACTTTTTTGGAGGAACCACCTGTGACGATGCAGGTACCAACAAACGGAGGAACCTGCCCAATGAGCTCCCTGGCTTTTGCCGGAGTCAAGTTCCATGGAACCGGAATAGGGTAATCTACGACAAAGCCGAGCATATGCACGCCGGCGCGCACACACAGATTGATATCCCGGCGGTTCATTAAGCCACATATTTTAACACGTGTCAATAGCTTTACCTCCCGGCTTCGCTGAGCATCTTATAGAATGCCGGCGGATTCTGAGCCCGGAGTATGGCAGTTCCAACCAAGACCGCCTGAGCTCCTGCTGCAGTGGCACGTAACACGTCATCAGGGGACGCAATCGAGCTCTCGCTTATTAATAAAGCCCCAGGGCGGACTAAACCGGCTAGCTTTTCGGTGGTATTAACGTTTCCGCCATCCATTTCCCATTCCATGATGTTCCGATTATTAATGCCGAGAAAGGTTACCATTAACTCGTTTGCAACAATAATCTCCGCCTCGGTGTGCGTTTCGACGAGGGGTTCTAGTCCAAGTGCCCAAGCCTCATCAATAAGTTCGCACAGTTGTTCTATCCCTAGCTGAGCCGCAATCAACAGTACCCCACTGGCTCCTATCTCCGCACTCTCATGTAATTGTTCGCGAGTAGTAATAAAATCCTTACGCAAAATTGGCAGCGAGGTAGACCGTGCAATCTGTCGCAGCAATTCCGGTGAGCCCCCAAAATAGTCTGCTTCGGTTACCACCGAAAGAACCGGGGCACCAGCCGCTGCCAGGCTTTTTGCCAGCGCTATGGGATCTCTGCCCATTAGCAGGTCGCCTTCCTCCGGGGACTTACACTTAATGTCCGGAATAACCGGTATCTTACCCAGACGGTGCCGGGTCCACAGCGCTGTAGTACATTTCGTGCATTCCATTTCAAACCACCGTTTTATAGTCATGCGAGGCAACTATAAGCTGTTCCAGTTTGTTTTGTGCCGCTCCACTGTCAATAATCTCCGCGGCATATTTTATGCCGTCTGCAAAAGAATCTGCCTTATCACCTATCATCAAGGCTCCGGCAGCATTCAATATAACTGCCTGGCGACGCGGGCCTTTGTCCTTGCCGGAGAAAACATCCCGGATCATGGCAGCATTTTCTTCCGGAGTTCCTGTTGCTATTTCTGCAAGGGTACAACGAGACAAGCCAAAATCCTCAGGAGCGATTTCGTATCTGCTGAAGGACCCATTTTTTAGTTCAATAATTTTGGTTTTGCCCAAGAGGGAAATTTCATCTAAGCCGTCCTCTCCATGAACAAAGAGTGCCCTCGTATAACCTAAAGATGCGGCAACCTGGGAAACTATATCCAACAGCTCCGGCTTATAGACACCTAAAACGTGTTTAGTCGCCTTGGAAGGATTAATCAGTGGTCCAATAATCGTATAAAAGATGGTCTTGATACCGAGATCCTTTTCCGGCGGCAGCACTTTACCCATAACCGGATGAAAGAGAGGTGCATAAAGAAAGGCAATGCCTATGTCTTCAATAAGCCTCTCGACGCCATTAGGACTTTGATTAATTTCTACATCCAGAGCTTCCAAAACATCAGCGCTGCCGGAAAGACTGGCTATTGATCTGCTGCCGTGTTTGGCTACCGGAATACCTGCTGCTGCAGCTACAAAAGCAACCGAAGTTGAGATATTAAACGTGCTTAAGCCTCCACCGGTACCGCAGGTATCCATAAGCTCATCATTTACCTTCGGGTCAATTTTATTACATATGTCACGCATTGCCCGGGCAATTGCCGTGATTTCCGTTAATGTCGGACCTTTCATCAGGAAGGCTACCTGAAAACCGGCAATCTGAACATCACTCAGTTCGTCATTTTTAATGGCTACAATCAGGTTGTAAGCCTCTTCTGCGGTTAAATCTTCTTTTGTGGTCAATTTTTGTAAAATGTTTTTAATCATGCTAAACTCACCTCAGTTCATTATTTGATATTTTTATAAAATTTGAATGTTTTTTCCATCATGGATACAAAGTGACCGTTCGCCATGTTATTGGTACCCGCGGGCTGTGTAAAAAGCAAAAAAGCTTTTGCCCCTAATCAAAGGGGCAAAAGCTGTAAGCTTCTGCGGTACCACCCAAATTGACGATAAATCGTCCACTCATTTTGCATACCATCATATGCACCCCACTGATAACGGTCAGGGTTCCCGTCGGCGCCTAATCTCTTTCGATTTCGGGCCGCCCTCGCAAGTCCATTCGGAATCATCACTGTAACCGCATTCTCACCAGTCGGCGGCTCTCTGAGTACAGCCAATCATTCTTACTTCTCTTGTTCATCGGTTTATATTTTATTACTACGCAAAAATTCTAGCATTAAAGTTTATTCGCGTCAATCACTTTAAGAACGAAATTACACAAATAATACTTATTATCTTGTAGAACATTCACCAGTGTACCACTACCGTCATTCGAGGTTGCATATTTACCCTTATTGTCATTTTTGCAATGAGGATTACCGTAGATTTTAGCTGGCTAATTCCCGAAACTTTGTTTAAAATGAAAAAAAGCGGGAGGAATGCAGCCATGCGTAAGGATATATATATTGCAGATGACGAACAAAACATACGTGATGTGATAAAATCTTTTCTGGAAAGTGAAGGGTACCGCGTCACCGCTTTTGAAAACGGTGATAAGCTTCTTGCTTCTTTTAAAGAAGATCCATGTGATCTTGTAATCCTTGACGTTATGATGCCGGGATCCAACGGTTTTACCATATGTTCGGAATTGCGCGAGATTAGCACGGTGCCCATAATCATGCTTACAGCACGTGATAGCGACATAGATTACGCCACCGGGATAAATCTCGGCAGTGATGATTATTTTACCAAGCCCTTTTCCGCCCTGTCTCTGGTCATGCGGGTTAAGGCGATATTCCGCAGGATAGAATTTGATAAAGGTCAAGACAATTCTTTTCCGCGCGTTCTTGCATATGCCGACATACAAGTCAACTTGAATTACAAGACCGCGGTGCTTGGAGGCGCTCCTTTAGAGCTTACGCCGAACGAGTACAGTCTCTTATGCTACCTCATCGAAAACAAAGACAGGGCTATACCAAGGGACGAGCTGCTCAGTAAAATATGGGGATACAACAGCGAAGTGGAGACCCGAGCGGCGGATGACACCGTGAGAAGGCTGCGCAAGAAACTGTCGGGCAGTAGGACGGTGGTCGACACGGTATGGGGCTTCGGCTTTCGTCTCAAGGAGCGTGAAGCCGGTGAGTAACATCAGCGGACGCAAGATAAGCATCCGCACAAGGATACTGGTTATGGTGCTGTCGCTTATCGCATTCATTTTTTTAATGGTCCTGACCGTTTTTAACCTGCTGGTTGAAGAATACATCAAGAGCAGCGTAAACGAGCAACTTAAAGATGCAAGGAAACTAGTGCATGATGGGGCGATACCACCAAAACTCCCGTCGGGCAGGCAACCTCCGCCGGGGCCTGAATCCATCCCCGACATGCGAAGGCTGCCGGGAGGCCCAATGGACAAGGCCGAGGTGATGGTTGTCTCAGATAATTATGAACTCATCTTCCCCAATTCGAGCATGGCATTTATACGGAAATTTGATGAAATACAAGCTTTAGCTGCACAGCTGAAGTATGAGCAGGTGGACCTGCAAAGCAACGAAATCACACGGGTTAAGGCCTCCGACCGGGAGTACTATTTTGTGTCGGCGAAAATGCAGCCGAACCCGTTCGGCGGCGTATCCTTTTTGGTGTACTATATCGACATGACAGCGATCAAGTCCTTTGCAGGTCGCATCAATATTGTACTTTTGGCGGTTATGAGTATAGCCGGAATTCTGGCTGTAACGCTCTCTTTCTTCTTGTCCGGTCTGATTGCAAAACCCGTTAGGGAGCTTACACGGTTCGCCGTGAGAATCGGCAAAGGCGATTTTTCGAGAAGCACCTTTAATTATAGCGATATAGAGCTGGCGGAGCTAGCCGAGAGCATGAACAAAGCGGCGACTCAGCTTGATGCCTACGATAAGGAGCAAAAACAATTCTTCCAAAATGTATCGCACGAGCTTAGAACTCCGCTGCAAGCCATTAAGTGCAATGCTGAAGGCATCGAGCAGAGGATTATGGACCCCGAAAAATCGAGCCGGGTAATCATAAGCGAAACCGATCGGCTAAGCGAAATGGTTGAGGATTCGCTTTACCTCTCGCGTATCGACAGCATAACAACAGGCAGTAAAATTGAGGAATGTGATTTGCGCGAGCTGCTTTCTAACTGTGTGGAGCGTCAAAGAAGCTTGGCAGCGGAGCGAAATATCCAGTTCGTTTTTAGATTTGATGATCAGCCGGTAAATATGTGCTGCGACGAAAAGCATATCTCCCGTGCCTTTTCAAATCTCATATCGAACGCAATCAGATATGCAAAAACCAGGATCACACTTGCATGTCATCAGGCCAACGGCAGGATAACCATTTCGGTAGCCGATGATGGTGAAGGTATATCGAACGAAGACCTGCCGCATATCTTTGACCGTTTTTACAAAGGTAACGGGGGTAATTACGGTATAGGGCTTTCCATTGTAAAGTCAATTATTGAGCAGCACCACGGCAAAATTGAAGCTCAGAACACCGGTATGGGAACCCTCTTCACAATCACCTTTTAAAGGCAAGCAGGAACAAGAAATATCTATTAAAAGGAACAGAGCAGTTGCCAGGCTGCCTGTTCTCTTTTTTTTTGCGGCAGTTTTGCGTCATTTTTACCACCTGTTTTCGGTGATTTACAGCTTTCCCCCGGACTAAAATTAAGAATGGAAAGACAGGGTTGCCATTGGCCGCCTTCAATCCTTTTGGGTATAGATTGTTTTGAAAAAGAAAGTAGGGTGATGATTGATGACTGGCTTAAAATATCGTGATGAATTAAAACACATCGTTACTATGGCAGATGCGCTGGTGATCAGGAGCAGGCTGTCTTGCATCCTGGGCACCGATAAAAACGCCGGGCCCGATGGCAGATACCATATCCGCAGTTTGTATTTCGATACTCCGGAGGACAAGGCCCTCTTTGAAAAGATGGAAGGGCTGCCGGTAAAGGAAAAATTCCGCATTCGCTTCTACAATCATAACCACGGCTTCATTAGGTTGGAGAAAAAAGTGAAACACTACAGCAAAACCGCCAAACTTGGAGCAAGTATAACCAAAAATGAGGTACAGGATATCCTCGACGGTAGTATCACTTTCCTGAAAAAGTCGGATCAGCCACTGCTGCGGGAGTTTTACCTGAAGCTGAGGACGGAAAGGCTGAAACCCAAAACAATAGTAGACTATATGCGGGAAGCCTACCATTACCCGGCCGGCAATGTACGGGTAACTATGGACAGTGATATCAGAACGTCCATAAGTTCCACCGACCTCTTTGATGCCGGCCTGCCAAACGCAACAGCACTGGATTCCAGTATATGCATTCTTGAGGTTAAATATGACGGTTTTTTGCCCGAGTATATCCAGGACATTGTGCAGCTGAACAACTGTACCTCAACCGCGTTTTCCAAATACGCGGCCTGCCGCCTGTATAATACGTCCATCAGAGGCATTATGTAAACACTGAAGCTAGGCATTGAAGGGAGTGGGTTAATATGGAATTCAACTTTAACGACGTTTTTAATACTAATTTCCTGGAAAAGGTATCCGGTTTTTCCTTCACCGACGCGGCTTTGGCCATAACAGCCGCTTTCCTGGTGGGCATGTTCATATACCTTGTCTACAAGAAAACTTTTGGCGGTGTGATGTATTCACGGGCATTCAATATCTCGCTTGTGCTGCTGACCATGCTGACTACTTTAGTTATTCTGGCCATTACCTCAAATGTAATCATCGCTCTGGGCATGGTAGGCGCACTGTCCATTGTTCGCTTCCGCACCCCTATTAAGGATCCGATGGATTTAGTCTTTCTGTTTTGGTCCATAGTCACGGGTATAGTAATTGGCGCCGGCCTAATACCCCTGGCCGTACTGGGTTCGGTAATCATCGGCATCATACTTATCGCCTTTGTCAGCCGGAATGTGATTGAAACACCCTACATCGTGATCATCAACTGTGCGGACGAGAGCGCTGAAGGCAGTGCCGTGGACCTCATGAGAAAGATCTTCTCCAAATACCGCGTAAAGTCTAAAACCGTTACCGCGGGAAAAGGTATTGAGCTGGTATATGAGATACGATTGAAAAACGGGGAGACAAGGTTTATTAATGAGCTGTCGGCCATACCGGGTATTACAAACTCCGCTCTGGTAAGCTTTAACGGAGAGTACGCATCCTAAAGGAGCGGATGGTTATGATAAACACCAAGCTAATATTACTATCCCTGGTGCTGGTAGTTTTTGCAGCCCTGTTTATTTGGGCCTTTACAGTGTTCGGCACCGGCACCGTTAAGGTCTACGGAGATGAATATTTAACCAAGTACTTTCAAAGGGACAAAGTCATGCAAGTAAACATTCAAATCGATGAAGCTGATTGGAATCATATGATGGCCAACTCCACTGCAGAGGAATTTGTTACGGCCACGGTTGTTATAAACGGCGATGTCTACCCGTCGGTGCGAATAAGACCCAAGGGTAATTCCAGCCTCAGGTCGGTTGCCGGCAGCGAAAGCAACCGGTACAGCTTTAAGATAAATTTCAATGATATAGTCGAAAACCAGACTATGGCGGGGCTGACCCAGCTAAACCTAAACAACTGCTTTTCTGATCCCTCTTATATGCGGGAATATCTCTCCTACCAGATTTTTGAGGAAATGGGGGTAGCCGTTCCGTCCTTCTCCTATGCTGCTGTATCTGTAAACGGCGAGTATTTTGGGCTTTACCTTGCAGTAGAGAGCATATTGGAGCCATATCTGGAAAGGAATTTCGGGGACATCACCGGGGACCTGTATAAATCCGTGGGTAATACCCTTAAATATAACGGAGACAACCCCTCAGACTATACGGGCCTGGAAGTGAAGAGTACACTAAAGAATGCCGATTGGTCTAAGCTGATCAAAATGCTTGAGGTGTTGAATAACGGCGGTGACATTGACAAACATCTCGACGTCGACGCGGCACTAAAATATATTGCCGTCAGCGCGGCCCTGGTCAACTTCGACAGCTATCTGGGCAACTTCGGCCACAATTACTATCTTTATGAGAAAAACGGCGTGCTTACAATACTCCCGTGGGACTTAAACATGTCCTTTGGAGGGTTCAGCTTCGGCGATGATACTTCCAGGTTGTATATCGACGAACCGACCCAGGGGGCGCTTACCGACAGGCCTCTAGTAGACAAACTATTAGCAAACGAAAAATATCTGCAAGCCTATCATGGTTATCTGAAACAAGTCGCTACCAAGTATTTAAGCGGCGGCTATTTGGAGGAGGAAACCGACCTGCTGTACGAGCTGATTTCCGAATATGTTAGGACTGATCCCACGGCCTTTTTCACCTATGAACAGTTTGAGCAAAGCATTTCCGGCACTGACACCGGCGGTGCTGTGGAAGATAAAGAAACGGTAGGAGTAATAGCGGGCCGGCAGGAGAAAGAAAATGAAGATCCCGCCCGTAATGGCTTTCAAATGAACGGGGCACGGGGTTTTGGCAACAATGCCTCCGGTATCCTGAAGCTTGCTGCCGACGTATCCGATTCAATCCAAAAGCAGCTCGGTGGGGAATTACCCTCCACCAATAACGGCAACGGAATGGGCATGGGTAGAGGCACGCCTAAGGGCGATATGCCCGATAATAATGCCGCAGGGCCACCGGGCCAACAGCGTCCCGGTGGGATTCGGATGCCACCGCGGGGTGCGGACATGGAGGCCATAGAGGCGCTTAGGCAGGAAATCAGGCAAGCGGATGAGCTCAACGATGAGCTGCGTAAAAAAGCCGAAAAACTGAGCATTCCTAATGATATGCTCGAAATGATGGCCCGTGGCCGAGATCAAATAATGTTTGGCGGGATACGCCCGCCAGAAGGTGCCGATGGTAATCGCCCAATGGGTATGGGCAGGCAACAACAATCGCCCATTGACAAAAATGCATTAACCAGGCTAATGGTAGTATCAGGGGTGCTTATTACAGTAGGGATAACCATTGCCTTGTTGTTCAAGCGCAGAAGATATTATAAAGTTTGATAGTAAACATAAAGCCTCTCGGCCTGTGTTCCCGGGAGGCTAAGCTAAACTATAACCCGTTTAGTAAGTAGATAATTCATAAACTGACTATTATCACTAAAGTTCCCAAAATGATAATCGCCAAATATTCCTTTGACAGCTAAATTAAATTCATTACATAGTTCATCGATTTCATCATGAGAAATAAGTGAAAAGGCAATGTTTAAAAAACGTTTGTCTATCAGTTTGTTCTTACGATCGTAAATTTCATAAAACTGTGTGCCGGAAACCAGATTAGAAGTGCTATCAAATGAATTATAGTACGTTACTATTAATGTTCTATCATTTGAAATGTCATATTTTCCCAAACATTTCAAATTTCCGTCAGCAGCTAGCTTTCTGTACTCCGGATTATATAACGTTATTAAAAAGTCGCCGCCATCTACCAGATGTTCAGTGATTTTCTTTACAGCTATTTTTCGTTTCTTACTGTCGGTTATTTCAGAAAATGAGTTGAATGGTATAAAAACAAATTCGAACTTATTATCAATATCAAGTTCACATATGTCTTGGCAAATTAGTAAGGGGGTTTTCCCATTTAGCTTTTTAGAAAACACATCAAGCATTTCCTGAGAATAATCAACACAAGTCAGATTAATTCCATTTTCAATAAGAGGCAACGATACCCTACCCGTTCCACACATTAATTCCAAAACATTACCGCGGTAGCCTTTACAAATCGATTGATAAAATGGTATGTCAAAATCAACATTAACATAATCATCATAAATATCTGCAACAAATCCAAAGTCTATGTTTTTCAATAATAATCACCCCTTCGTGTGTTAAATTGGACTTGGGTTGTAACACGGTACTCTACACCTTATATTTAACTATGCTGTGACCGAAGTTCCTTAAATTTGCCTGTTAATTTCTCATTTTGGTAAGGCTCATCTGCTATCTCTTATATCCCATTGTACATAAAATCCCGCAAGGCGGGTTCTATATTTTTTAGATCACGAACTGCACCTTTAGTTAACTCAATTTTATAGCTCGCCATTTTCAAAATGCTCCGAATGGCTTCCTCAAATGGAACGGTTTCTTCAACTAGCCTTTCCTCTATAAATTTATCAAAGGCTTTATTAAGTTCTGCTTTACGCTCAAAAAGTTTAGTTTTTAACTTTCACGTTGATAACCTAAAGCCATAAGTTCTTTCACTGACAAATCTTCCATTTCAACAATTATGGTAATTTCTTATACCTTAATTTCTTTCACCATCAATGTAAAATTCTAGTTTAGTGCCTTCTTTCCATTTTAAAGACAGACGGCTCAATGTTAAGGCACGGCATCCAGCAACTTCACAAACAGAAAATACATTAATTGGGTAAACCCACATAATTCACCATGCGGCCTTTGACAGTAATATTATCGGCTTCGCTTAAAATATGTGTTATCCTCCATTACATAGTCGGTTAATGCATTATGTAAAAATAGCTGCGCAGCACTTGGATCATCCGCAGCAATAGTAAATGACAAAGTTCCCGGGGCATCCCCTATGATAAATACCGGCCATACTGCTATAGCTACCTTTATTTAACTAGACACGATTATAATCATAACTAGATAAATTTATATGTAGAGTTGAGCAATGTGACCAGGAGCAGAGATATGAACATCGATGATGCAACTCCCGTTATGGACATTTTCAATCATTACGTTGAATATAGTTATGCAACTTACCCGGAGAAAAATTACCTTATGCCATTTTCGAAGAGATATTTCTCAAGTCCGGGCCTGAGGGTTACCCCAGGATTGTTATTGAGCGTCCGGAAAATGTCGTCGCAGGCTCTGCCATGCTTCGTCCTTATAGTCCTATACCCGCCTTCAAGACTGCCGTTGAAATATCTTACTTCATCAAGCAAGACCTGACAGGCCAGGGATTGGGCATGAGATTAATCAACACACTATTGTAAAGCCCATATTATTATCTAACATAAATTATTTTATCAAATAAGAGCTAATTTTTTCCTTCATTCAATAAATTAATAAAATTAATGACTTTTTTATATAAAAATTTCATCGGTTCGACACTAAAATTACCTGGTTCACGAAGGGAAAAAAGGATTGGTGTTAAAGTAATAGAAAAGCATTAATTTGAAACGGCGAGGGGTGTAGATATTGGCTACCAGGAGCGAGGAAAAAACTGGACGGCAGATAAGCGTTGGTGGCCTTACCGACCCAAGCGACCAAAATGCCAGGTTAACTGAGGATACAACACAGAGTATCCAAGAGCTGGAAGCCGAAATTAAACGGCTTAGAGAGCAAATTGATAACAGCGTTAAAGCAGCGGCAGTATTTGAGGTATTTTTCACCAATAATATTTCCCCAGTAGCAATCATGGATCGGGAGTATAATTTTATCCAGGTCAATGAGAACTATGCTAGAGCAGACTCCCGTAAGGCTGCTGATTTTCCAGGCCATAATCACTTCGAATTTTATCCTTCTGCCGCTAAAGAAATATTCGATAACGTTGTCCGGAACAAAGAAGCCTTTAAGATTTCAGCAAGGCCTTTCACCTATGCAGACCATCCTGAACGGGGGATATCTTATTGGGATTGGACGCTTGACCCCGTCTTTGATGCATCAGGTGAGGTAAAGTTATTAATCTTAAAACTACAGGATGTTACTGAAAATGTTAAAGCTCAAGCCAGGCTAATTGAAAAAGAAGATCTTAGGCGAACTTTATTTAATAACGCCTATGAGGGTCTTTTATTGATCTATCCGGATAATGCTGCTGTAGAAGCTAATCCCGCAGCATGCCGCATGTTTGGTAGAACCCCGGAGGAGATACGTGCAGTAAGGCTTAATGAGCTCGTTGACTTAGCTGATCCGAGATATAGTGCGGCCCACCGGGAAAGAATGAAATCGGGCGGCTTCATCAGTGAGCTGACCTTGCTACGCAAGGATGGCACGAAATTTGAGGCAGAAGTAGCCTCAAAACTACTTGAGGTTGGCCGTAGGCAAATTAGCTTCTTAAGTATACGGGATGTCAGCGAACGCAAAAAGGCAGAGGAAACCCTGCGTTTATCTGAGGAAAGATTCTCTAAAGCATTTCATAAAACTCAAACGCTAATGGCTATTACCAGGCAGGATGACGGTCTTTTTATTGATGTAAACGATAAGTATGCACAAACATTTGGTTACCGGCGGGAAGAGCTGCTGGGTAAACGAATTCTTGATTTAAATATCTGGACAAACCCGCAAGACAGGCAAGCAATGCTGCAACTGCTGGCTGAAAACGATTATCTAACTGATTATGAAGTTAATAACCGGAACAAGTCGGGGGAGTTTAGTACCCTGCTTTGTACTCTTAATACCTTAGAACTTGATGGTGAAAAATGTATATTTGCCTCGGCAATAGATATAACCGTCAGGAGGAAAATAGAAGAAGACTTGCGCAGAACTAAAGAACTATTCTATAAAACCTTTAACTTTAACCCGTTGCCACTGTTAATCGAATCACTGGAAAGCGGCCAAATTATCGATATTAATGAAGCTTTTGTTACGGAAAGTGGTTATGCCAGAGAAGAGTTGCTGGGGTCTAAGATTACTGATTTTAAATTTTGGGTGGACTTAAATGATCGCCATAAATATATGGAAACATTTGAGCAGGCCGGCCAGGTAAGCAATTATGAATTTAAAGGCTATCTTCAATCAGGTGCCATAAGAACAGTTTTAATTTCAGCAGTCCCCATCATGTGGGGTAATGAAAAGTGCTTAATTGCCTCATTATTCGATATTACGGAATTAAGACGTTACCAGCAGGAAATAACACGTATAGACCGTTTGAACCTGGTGGGAGAAATGGCTGCCGGATTTGCTCATGAAATTAGGAATCCCATCACGACCATCAAAGGTTTCTTGCAATTATTCAGGGAGCAGGACAGGTATGCTCAGGACAGAGAACGCCTGAATTTAATGCTGGAGGAATTGGAAGCTGTTAATGCCATTATCACCGAATTTATTCTGCTGTCCGAGGATAAGGCGTTGGAGAAGAAAAGGCAAAGCTTAAACAAAAGGCTTAAGCATATCTTTCCCTTAATCCAGGCTGAGGCCATAGAACAGGCCAATAGCGTCCAAATGGAGCTGGGTAATATTCCACACGTAATCCTTGACAGCAACGAAATTAATCAGCTTATACTTAATCTGGCCCGCAATGGCCTGGAAGCCATGTCACCTGGCGGGCAGTTGTCCATCAAAACCTTCCGGTCCAAGGACGGGGTAGTCCTGGCTGTGCAAGACCAGGGTACCGGGATTGCGCCGGAAATTATGCCGAGGATAGGTACCCCGTTCTTTACCACCAGGGCTGATGCTGCCGGGTTAGGGCTGGCCAAATGCTACAGCATTGCCAATCGGCATAATGCTAAGATAGATTTTAAGACTGATTCCAACGGAACAACGTTTTATGTGCGGTTTAAGGTTTAAGTGATAAGCCTAAGCGCTCTTTCTCCGTTTCCATTTCTTCTATAGAACGATTACGAGAACGATTCTTTTCAAAAAGGGTATGATCACCCAGAAAAGTTATAATGGAGGCAGCCGTTATCCCAAATATTGTATGAATGCCCCTGCAAAGCAAGTTTCCATTTGGATCTTGCCTTACCTGCGGCAGTAATCTTGCAAAGGCAATGTACACTTGATCAAGGAGTCCATTAGCAACCATTATACCTTTGAGGTGACTATAATCTTTTCCTGTAAAAGAAAGGGTATAGGTTAAGAGAACGCCGGTCAGACCAGCTAAAGTGAAGTCTGTGGTTGTGCCAAGAACCTTTCCTTTCCATGTTGCGGCGTCTTTTTTATTTAGTAGTATGAAAGGAATCATTCTTCTGCAGGAATATTTTGTTATCCCAGTGCGTACTCCTGTTTCTGCAATTGCTTCCTTAATAAGATTGGCACTAAAACCAGCGATTAATCCTAATATAAGTCTATCTTTGATGCGGCGCAATAATCTATACCCCCCTCTGAAAAATGCTTGTGTGTTAGTGTTCCCTGTGTAAAAGGGTGTATTCTGGTTTGAGCAATTTTTCAATTTTTACAGATACCAAAAATATTAAAATGCGCTGGCGCTTGGTTTCTTGGTCACACCCAAAATATAAACTGGCAGTGTCGCTATGAAAAAGCTTGTCTGCCTTCTCTCTTTTGTTCAATGGATGAGCCTCCCCCCGTGTTTATGCAACAAGGCGTATAAAATAATGCCGTTGGTGATCAGGGACCTTAAGATTTCAGTTATCTCAGACACCAATATTTCATTAGCAACAGGAACACTAAGCAAGTAGATGATTTGCAATAGATCTGATCAAGATGACATTAATTCTACTCCGCATGGTGTCTTGCTCAATAAACAGTCCCGGTAATAAAAGATAGGCTATCCTATACCAAGAAAGCCTTTTGTTTTGAAGATTGGTTATAAATGATATAAAGCCTGGGTCTTCAATCATTTGCTTAGCCAGTTCGATGGTATATTGAGGTACGAATACAGTAGCAGGCAGGTAAATCTGGCACAATAAGTAAGAGCAGGTCTGAGCCATAGCAAGCAATCGTGCATTTACAGCTGAGAAAAATAGCAGATTAAGCAGGTACAAAGGTTACTATGCCAGAATTAAGGGAATTATATTTGCCTAAAGGAGGGACAAGCATTGTCTGAAGATAACATGGCCAATGCAGCAGAGCTAAGGGAATTAGCTAAACAGCAGCCCGATAGTCCGGAGGCTATCGTAGGCTTAGCCAAACAGCTGTTCAATTTGACCTGTGTGCAGGATGAAGCAGGTACTAAGGCTACCGTAGCAGAGCTTGGCAAATTAGCCGAGCAGCACCCCGAATATACGGATGTGACCGTTAGATTTGCCCAGGGGCTGTTCAATTTAATTTGTGTGCAGGACGAAAAAAGCGCAATGGCGACAATAGCGGAACTAAGCAAGCTGGCCGACCGGTACTCCGATTATGAGGAAGTTAACGCTGCCTTGGCCAAAGGGCTGGTTAACCTGGCTAATCAGCAAGATGAGACCGGCACCAAGGCTACTGTGTCAAAGTTAAGGAAATTAGCCAATGAGCACCCCAATAATGAGGTAGTTGCAGTTTCATTGGCCTATGGGCTGGTCGACCTGGCTAATAAACAGGATGGGGCCGGGGCGCTGACTGCTGTGAAGAGGCTTAAGAAATTAACCAATCAACACCCCGATAATCAGATGCTTGTAGTTACCTTAGCCTATGGGCTGGCCGATCTGGCCAGTAAACAAAATGAAGCCGGGGCCAAAGAGGCTGTGGCGAAGCTCAGAAAATTAGCCGACCAGCACCCCCATATTCCAGAGCTGGTCGTTGAATTAGCCAAAGGGCTGGTCAATCTGGCCAATCAGCAAAATGGAAAGGGCGCTATGGCTACTGTGGCCAAGCTCAGAAAATTAGCCGACCAGCATCCCGGTTCGGCTGAAATTGTCGTTGCCCTGGCCTTTGGTCTGTTCGACCTGGCCTGTAAGCATGATGCGGAGGCGGCTGAGGTTACCGTGGCGGAGCTAAGGGAATTATCTCACCTGCACCCCGATAATGAGGAGGTTCTAATTAGATTCATTAATGGGCTGGTGATTTTGGCCAATAAACAGGGTGAAGCCAATGCAGAGACTGCTGTAGCGGAGCTGAAGGAATTAGCTGAGCAGTACCCCGCATTGTTTAAGGGCAATTATCATTAAACAAGCTCCTAGAAAAGCGTACATAACTTATGCCTTGACAAGCTGCTGCATTAACAGTAGCTTGTTATATTTTCTAGCTATAGCAAGTGCAGCCTCCGCAAGCAATGTAATACACAATGCCCGTCCGATGATTAACTTGGCTAATTATTAATTGACATAACTATAATCGTAGTTTATAATTATTCTAAAGATTGTTAAAGGAGCCCTTGACACCTTGACTAAACTGGAAAACATTAGCCAATTTGATACCCTGTTTCAGGAACTGATTAAAGCTAATACCTGCCGGCTGAAAGGGCTTTTTAATGGCCAGGTAACACAAACACAATTTTTTTTACTCAAGCTCATGGCAGCACATGAGCATTGTAAAGCAGCCGATATTGCTCATATTTTAGATATTTCCCCGTCGGCCGCCACCACGATTATAGATCGGCTTTTTAAAAACGGCTGGATAAAAAGAGAACGCTCCGACCAGGACCGGCGTATCGTATGGCTTAAATTAACTGAGCAGGGGGAAAAACTGCTGTCCGATATCGAGGCCAGGAGGCTACAATTATTAATGCGGCAGTTTGAGCATATAACCGAAGAAGAAGTGATAGCGGCGTGTCAGGTACTTAAAAAAATACTGGCCGGGGTTGAAAATGAGTGGCTGGAAAGGGGTGCAGCGCATGAGCATTATTGAAGGCGTTTTAAACTTTATCTTAATCTACTTTATCGTCAGTGGGATATTTAATTATATAGCTTATTCCCGGGCCAAAAAAGCAGCTCAACAAGCAGAACAGGAACATGCGGCAGTTAATCTGGCCGTTAAAGAAGAAATTGAGCTGGTCCATGACCATATTTGTGGCTCTACTCTGCCCAAGTCAGAAGCTTATATCCTGGCTAAGGATGGCATCCGGCACTACTTTTGCAGCTGGGCCTGCCGAGAAAAATTTATTGCCGGACAGCAAATGTAATGCAAACCCATGGTGGGAATCCCCTCCATGGGTTTGTTATATCCCTTCATTCTACAATTCCCCCACAATTTCGCCCATCATTGAAGTATCATAGCCACCCATCCCGTTTACTTCCGCCTTGAATTCATCTGACCTTAAAATAGCCAACATGGTTTGAAAATTAGATTTTTCCAGGTCATGCTTATACAACACGAGATCGTAGCGTTCTTTCTTTAAAAAAACGAAATCCACTTCCGGCACCTGTAAAGCATCTTTTTCAATGCCCAGACCAACATCTGCAAGCCCTCTAGCCACAGTGCTGGCCACCGCGATATGGGTTGTTTCTTCATTTTGGTAACCCTTGATCTCTCGTGCATCAATATTTAAATTGCGCAATTGCTCATCCAGCATGGCCCGGGTTCCTGAACCCCTGTCACGGTTAATAAAGGTTATATTTGGCTTGAGCAGATCCGGCCAATCATGGATAGCTTTGGGATTGCTCGAAGCAACATAAAACCCCAGATTCCGGTACACTAAATTAATTACCACCGTACGCTGGCCGGGTAGCAATCTACGGACATAGGGGATATTATACTCTCCTGTTTCGCCATCCCAGAGATGAGTTGCCGAGATATTTGCTGTGCCCTTATAAAGCGCCAGCAAACCGTCAATACTGCCAACGTACGAGCGCAATGAACGAAGCAGGGGATTCTTTTTTTCCAGGTAGCGGGTCAGCACATCCAGTATGATGTCCTGGCCACAGATAATCAAACCCTGATTTTCGATAATCAACTTTTCCAGTGAGTTTGGCATATTTGCAGTGGTTGTTTCCATTGGCGCCACTGCTGCGTGCATATATTTTTGCAGATCGGCCGGGCTGATGCGAATTTTCTTGCCCACGCGATAAGAAGGAATTTCTCCGCGTTTTAATAATTCGTAAACCGTTCCTCTGGATATCTTTAATATCTTGCCTAATTCTTCCGGTGAATAGGATAAGGGATCTTTCATGTTTTCACCTCAACAAAAACAGGGATCAAATTCGTATTACCTCTTGTCAAATATTATAACATATTATAAAATTATATTTGATAAGGTTTAGTGCTAATTAGTATCAAGCAGTACAAATATATATTTTTATAATGCAATACAGTACTGTTTAGTTTTTGAGTTCCAAATCAGGGCTTGCTCAGTGTTGCCGGCCAGGCTGGCCGTAATCTAAGCTGATTCAAGCGAGGCATTTGCAGGTTTAGATGTAATGAACTATTTCAGGGAGGATGAGGTCAAATGAAACAATACTGGCAATTTGACTATCATAGTGAATTTGGGTGGAAGACCCGCTACTTCCACGGTACCGAGGCCAAAGTCCAGGGCAGGGTTAAGAGGTATACCGCCGATAACAAAGATCTCAGGAATATAAGTAAGTCCAGAGTCAAACACCTCAGAGAGGAAATGAAAGCACACATTATTGAGTTATAATCTGACCTAAGTTATACAGGTTCAAATAACACTTACCATTGCATAATTTATAGTCAAACTATCTTAGCCTGGTTTATCAATCAGGCTGTTTATTTATGCCAACAGTTATATAAGTCATAATAACATAGTTTATCATTCCTTAGATTATTTACCGATATTTATATATTAGCTTAATATTAAAGCGGAGCCTGTTAACCGGCCCCGCTTTAATTTATTTACGCAAGCCTGCTTGCCTTTCCATCAGCGCCTGCACCTTCAGCGGCAGGCCGAACAGGTTGATAAACCCGGCGGCATCCGCCTGGGTGTACACCTCGTCCCGGCCAAAGGTGGCCAATTCTTCGCTGTACAGGGAGTATGGCGAGGTAGTCCCGGCGGGGGTGCAATTGCCCTTATACAGCTTCATCCGCACCGTACCAGTGACGGTGCGCTGGGTGACATTAACAAAGGCATCCAGCGCCTCCCGCAGTGGGGAGAACCACACCCCGTCATAAACCAGCTCAGCATAACGGGAAGCCACGATTTCCTTGTAATGCAGAGTGATCCGGTCCATGGTGAGCAGCTCCAGTTCCCGGTGAGCCTGGTAAAGGATAGTGCCGCCGGGAGTTTCATAGACGCCCCGGGACTTCATACCCACCAGCCGGTTTTCCACCATATCCACCACACCAATGCCGTTGGCCCCACCCAGTTCATTCAGCTGCATGACCAGTTCAACCGGCGCCAGATCCTGGCCGTTCACCTTTTTGGGCACGCCCTGTTCAAAGTAAATTTCCACATAGGTGGGCGCGTCCGGTGTTTTTTCCGGCGGCACAGTGAGCAGCAGCACATCATCCGGCGGTTCCTGGCCGGGGTACTCCAACTGCCCGCCCTCGTGGGAGAGGTGCCAGAGATTGCGGTCCATGCTATAGGGCCGGGACTTGGTCACCGGTACGGGAATGCCCCGGGCTTCGGCGTAGTCAATAGCGTCATCCCGGGAGCGAATGTCCCACTCCCGCCAGGGAGCTATTATTTTTAGCTCGGGTTTCAGGGCCTTCACGGCCAGTTCAAAGCGCACCTGGTCGTTGCCCTTGCCGGTGGCGCCGTGGGCTATGGCTTCAGCCCCTTCCTTTTCGGCGATTTCCACCAGCTTCTTACCAATCAGCGGCCGGGCCATTGAGGTACCCAGCAGGTACTTACCTTCATAAATCGCCCCGGCCTTTAAGGTGGGGTAAATATAATCGGTGACAAATTCTTCCTTGACGTCCTCGATATACAGTTTGTTGGCTCCGCTCTTGATTGCCTTTTCGTGCAGCGGCTCCAGCTCCTCACCCTGGCCCAGGTCAGCCGCCATAGCGATCACTTCGTAGCCGTAGTTTTCTTTCAGCCAGGGTATAATGATGGAGGTATCAAGGCCTCCGGAATATGCCAACACTACTTTTTTCATGTTTGCCGACTCCCTTCTTAGTTACAGTAACGTTTGGCTATTTCGCCATCAGCAGCGCCATTACGGCCTTATGGGCGTGCAGGCGGTTTTCGGCTTCATCAAACACCACCGAATGGGGGCCGTCAATGATGTCTGGGGTCACCTCTTCACCCCGGTGGGCAGGCAGGCAATGCAGGAATATGTAATCCGGTGCCGCGAGGGCTGCAAGTCGGCTATTAAGTTGATAAGGTGGAAACTCCTTCTCTCTGGCCTTTTGTTCACTTTCCTGGCCCATGCTGGCCCAGACATCAGTCACCAGTACATCGGCCCCTGCCACAGCTTCCTCGGGGCTGTTGGTTATTGTTACCGAGCCCCCCGTCTCCTGGGCATCCTGCCGGGCTGCAGTCACGATCTCCTCCTGGGGCAGATAGCCTTCCGGGGAGGCCACGCTGATTTGCAGACCGGTTTTGGCACAGCCATAGAGCAGCGAGTGGCAAACGTTGTTGCCATCTCCCACATAGGCAAGCTTCAGGCCGGCCAGGCGTCCCTTGTGCTCCTGCACCGTCAGCAAATCGGCCAGTACCTGGCAGGGATGCAGCAGGTCGGTCAGGACGTTAATCACTGGTACGGAACTATACTCAGCCAGTTCCTCCACATCGCTCTGGGCGAAGGTGCGGATCATGATGCCATCCAGGTAGCGTCCCAGCACTCTCCCGGTATCGGCAATGCTTTCCCCCCGCCCCAGCTGGATGTCGTTGGAGCTTAGAAACAGTGCATGTCCGCCCAGCTGGTACATGCCTACCTCGAAGCTGACCCTGGTGCGGGTAGAGGACTTTTGAAAAATCATGCCCAGCGTCTGCCCTTTAAGCAGCGCGTGGGGCTCGCCCTGTTTTTGCGCTTGCTTCAGCTGCCGGGCCGTATCCAGGAACAGGGCAACTTCCTGCGGGGTAAAGTCATGCAGGGAGAGCAGATCTCTTCCCTTTAAGGTATTCTTGATTGAAACCATTTATATCACCGCTTTTCCAATAAATTACCGTAACAGTAAAACTGGTAGATATTCTAGATCTATCATAACACGGCAAGATTTACAAGAAGGTAATTATCCTGCCAGGATATTTATCCGGGCTGGGGTTCCCTTCGGTCACAACAGTGGCTGGGTGCCCGTTTACTGTATGTCTCTCAGGCCGGCTGCTCCAGTAACACCGCGTCTAAAATCGCCACCGCCCGGTCTACGTCACCGGTGGTAATGGTCAGCGGCGGCACAAAACGCAGCACGGTATTGTTGGCGCAGTTTATCAGCAACCCCCGCTCCCGGCAGGCGTTGACAAAACCTACACCCGGTACGGTCAGCTCTAGTCCCAGCATCAGCCCCAGGCCGCGCACTTCCTTAATGAAGCTGTGTTTACTGACCAGCCCCTGCAGCTTTTCTTTAAAGTATGCCCCAACCTGGTTGCAGTTTTCCAGCAGACCACCGTTAAGCACCGTCTGCATAGCAGCGATACCGGCAGCGCAGGCCAGGGGGTTGCCCCCGAAGGTGGCCGCGTGGTCACCAGGCGCAAAGGCCTCAGCCACCGTCTCTTTAGCCAGCAGAGCGCCGATGGGGAAACCGCCGCCCAATGCCTTGGCCAGGGTGAATATATCGGGTTCTACACCGTAATTCTGGTAGGCCAGGAATTTGCCGGTACGCCCCAGGCCGCACTGCACTTCATCAAAAATCATCAACAGTCCGTATTGATCGCACAGTTGCCGCACGCCGGTCAGGTATTCCTCAGTGGCCGGCCGCACACCGCTCTCACCCTGCACCGGTTCCAGCATGATCGCGCAGGTGTGTTCGTTAATCGCCGCGGTTAGTGCCGTCAGGTCTTTAAATGGAACATATCTAAAACCCTGAGGTAGCGGTTCAAAACCTTTTTGATATTTTGGCTGCCCAGTGGCGGTAATAGTGGCCAAAGTCCGGCCGTGGAAAGAATTTTCCGCAGTGATAATTTCATATCGGTCGGGGCCGTGCTGTTTTTTCGCCCACTTGCGGGCCAGCTTAATAGCCCCTTCATTGGCCTCCGCCCCACTGTTGCAAAAGAACGCCCGGTCAGCACAGCTGTTGGCCACTAAAATTTCCGCCAGCCGCGCCTGTGTCTCGATATAATACAGGTTGCTAACGTGCATCAGGCGGGCGACCTGCTCCTGTACCGCCTGCACCACTGCCGGGTGGCAGTGCCCCAGTGAATTAACCGCAATGCCGGCCACAAAATCAAGATATTCCCGGCCTTCCGCATCCCACAGCCGCGCCCCTTCGCCCCGTACCGGGGCAAGGGGAATGCGCCCGTAGGTATGCATTACATATTTATCGCTTAATTGCATAATTTCATCAGTATTCAATGTTTAGCCCTTCCTTCTGCATTATGGGTGTGTTATTTCGTAACCATGGTGCCCACGCCCAGGTCGGTGAATATTTCCAGCAGCAGCGAATGGGGCACCCGTCCGTCGATAATGTGTGTAGTGCCCACCCCTCCCCGTAGTGCGTTTGTACAGCATTCCACCTTGGGGATCATGCCCCCGTCTATGATGCCCTGTTCGATAAGCCGGGGCACATCCTGCATGGTAACCGTGGAAAGCAGAGAGTTTTTATCTGTGCGGTCGGCTAATATCCCTTCAACATCGGTGAGAATAATCAGCTTATCGGCGTTTAGGGCCACCGCCAGAGTACCGGCAGCGATATCCGCGTTCACATTATAGCTGTTGCCGCCCTCGCCCACTGCTACCGGTGCCACCACGGGAATATATCCTTCCTTGAGCAGCGTATCCACAATCCCGGGGTTTACTTCCCGTACTTCACCCACCAGACCGATGTCCACGGTTTCCTCGCTGCCGTCCGGATTACGCACCAGGTGCAATTTTTTATCGGCCACCAGCAGATTGGCGTCCTTGCCGGAGAGGCCTACCGCTGTGCCGCCGATATCATTGATCAAACCTACGATATCCTTGTTGATTTTACCCACCAGCACCATCTGGGCAATTTCCATGGTTTCTGTATCGGTTACCCTGAGGCCGCCGACAAAACAGCTTTCAATGCCCAACCTTTTTAACATACCGGTGATTTCCGGTCCCCCGCCATGCACAATCACAGGATGCATGCCTACATATTTCATCAACACTGCATCTGTCAGTACCGCTTTTTTTAACTCTTCATTAACCATGGCATGGCCGCCGTATTTAATAACCACGGTTTTACCGTAAAACTTTTTTATGTAGGGCAGGGCTTCCACCAAGATACCCGCCTTTTCCCTTGGGCTCGGCATCCAGCCACCTCCTCTCTTTAGGGGTCAGGCTTTAACTTTCTTAAACTAACCGTATAATTTAAATATATGGATATAGCCGCAATGACAGCACCT
The DNA here is from genome assembly GCA_016841905.1 of Desulfoscipio geothermicus. Taxonomy (GTDB): domain Bacteria; phylum Bacillota; class Desulfotomaculia; order Desulfotomaculales; family Desulfallaceae; genus Sporotomaculum; species Sporotomaculum geothermicum_C. The sequence continues at coordinate 25,393 of JAENYF010000022.1, forward strand.
GGCCTCACGGTATCGTCTGCGCATTTCTGCGTTAGCCCGCTGTTACGGTGTAAAAATCCTACATGCACAGTATTAGGTACGGTAGCTGCCATTGATGCGCACGTAATCATAGGTCAAGTCACAACCCCAGGCGGTGGCGCTGTGATCTCCGTTATGCAGATCGATAGAAAAAATCACCTGCCGGCCGGACAGCATCTCGGTAGCTTGTTCTTCACTGAAGGCAAGGGCTCCGCCGTTCTTGGCCACCTGGATATCACCCACATATATATCCACGGCATCCGGGTTAAAGCCGGCCCCGGAATACCCGGCGGCACAGATAATCCGGCCCCAGTTGGCATCCCTGCCAAACACGGCCGTCTTCACTAAACTGGAGGAGGCCACGGTCCGGGCAACCAGGCGCGCATCCTGCCAGGTAGCCGCGCCCAGCACCCGCACTTCCAGCAGCCTAGTAGCCCCCTCACCGTCTGCAGCACAAACTATAGCCAGCTTGCGGCACACCGCTTCCAACGCCGCGGCAAAGGCGGCGTAATCCGCATCCTCCTCGCTGATGGGCCGGTTGCCCGCGGCACCGTTCGCCAGGACCAGCACCATATCGTTAGTGCTGGTGTCGCCATCCACGGTAATCATATTAAAGGTGCGCTTCACCGCCCCGGCCAGCGCCTTGTGCAGTAAATTCGAATTAATAGCGGCATCGGTGGTAATAAAGCACAGCATTGTGGCCATGTTTGGGTGAATCATTCCCGACCCTTTAGCCATGCCGCCAATGGTGACTTGCACCCCGCCCAGCTCCACGGTCACCGCCGCTTCCTTAGCCACAGTATCCGTAGTCATAATGGCGGTGGCGGCGTCATGACCGCCCTCCCGGCTCAATTGCGCTGCCGCCTGCCGCACACCGGACAGGACCCGGCCCATGGGCAGGGGCTGGCCGATTACCCCGGTAGAAGCCACCAGCACCTGCTCCGCCGGCAGGCCTAAATGCTGCGCGGCCTCACCAGCCATAGCCCGGGCATCCTCCATTCCCTGGGGACCGACACAGGCGTTTGCGTTGCCGCTATTGGCCACCACAGCCCTGGCTGTGCCATTTTTAAGATGTTCCATGGTTAGCAGCACGGGTGCCGCTTTGACGATATTGGTGGTAAAAACCCCGGCAGCAGACGCCTCCCGGTCCGAATACACCAGTGCCACATCTTTTCTATCATATTTGATCGCCCCCACTGCCCCGGCCGCCGTAAAGCCCTGTGGGGACGTGATACCTCCGGCTATCTCTACATACGCTGTTTGCGACATGCTTGCTTCCTCCAAACTAAACTGTTCTTTCTGCACTACCCCGGTGTGTTCCTCTGGCGCGCGTCCAAGGCGCCGGGCTGATTTGGCCCGGCCAGACCAGCGTTTCGTTAAAACCAAAGCCCCTCCGGCCATTATGGCTTATGGATACAACCCCGGCCGGTCCAAACCCATGGTTTCCGGCAAATTGTACATCAGGTTCATATTCTGCACGGCCTGGCCCGCCGCTCCCTTGACTAAATTATCAATGGCGGAAACAACCACCACCCGCCCGGTACGCGGATCCACCACCGGCACCAGGTCACAGTGATTTGAGCCGGCTACTGCCTTGGTCTGGGGCAGTAACCCATCGGGCAGCACCCGCACAAAAAATTCAGCGTTATAATATTCCTCATATAAGGCACGCACCTTCGCCGCTGAAATTTCCTGCTTTAGCCGAGCGTAGAGGGTGCTTAAAATACCCCTGTTCATGGGTGTGAGGTGCGGGGTAAAGGAAATCACCATGGCTTCACCCGCCAGCTTGCCCAGCTCCTGTTCAATCTCGGGCGTATGCCGGTGCTGGCCTACGTTATAGGCGCGGAAGTTTTCGTTTACTTCAGCGAAGTGCACGCCCAGGGACAAGCCCCGGCCGGCCCCGGAAACCCCCGATTTACAATCCGCCACCACCGTGCCGGTATCCACTAAACCGTGGGCTAACAGCGGGGCCAGCCCCAGTATGACACTGGTGGGGTAACAGCCCGGATTGCCCACCAGGCAGGCTGACCTTATTTTATCCCGGTGCAGTTCGGGCAGTCCGTACACCGCCTGCTCCAGCAAATCCGGCGCGGTATGTTCCACCTTATACCACTGTTCATATACCTCCCGGCTGTCAAAACGAAAGTCTGCGCCCAGGTCAATAAACTTTTTCCCCTGCCGCAGCGCTTCCCGGGCTACTGGCATAGCATGCCCATGAGGCAGGGCGGTAAAGATAACATCAGCTGAGCCAACCAGGGCCGGCAGGTCCAGCTGCAGGCATTTCTGGTCTACATATCTGTATACATATGGATAAACCTTATAAAACAGGCTGTCTTCATAGCTCTGGGTGGTCAGCGCCACCAGCTCGGCCTGGGGGTGCGATACCAGCAAACGCACCAGCTCGGCCCCTGCGTAACCCGTAGCACCGATTATACCAACTTTAATTTTCATAGTAAATACCCTCCAAAGGCCATGTAATAATTATACATAGACACGTATAATAATACAACAGTTTTCTCTGCACATCTTTTAACCTATTTTCATAAATTACCTGTAACGAACAAAATTTATCAAATAAAAGGGAGGTGCACCGGCTATGGCAGACAATAACCAAACTCCTTTTGACAGTCCGCTGGTTACGCTGATGCTGATGATGGCCGCTAACACTCCTGATCCAGCAGGCAGTCTGAATAACCTGGGTCAGGCGATTAATTCCATGCGCGAAGCAGTGGCCAGTATTCATGCCGGGATAGAATCCTTTCACAGCCAGGTGGTACCGCTGCTCATGCAGTCACCGGATGCTAAAACCATGCCCGGCAAATAGTTAGTTAAGCCTGTCCTGATACACGGAAACGCTTGCTGCCTGAGCACAACCCGGCCGGTGTGTTCAGGCACTTATGTTTCCTAATCCGCTACCGTAATAACCATACCGACCTTGAGCCAGCCCTCCAGAGGCATTCTTTTAGTTGCTTCTTTTAGTTTATCTTGCCGGGCCAGGGTTAATGCGGACAAGCGACCGGGCTGTACCGAGACTCCGCAACATCAGAGCAAACCGCCGCCCAATACTTGCATATTTTTCTGCTCTACAGAATTCTTGTATAGACCCACCAATTCCTGCCGATTTTACAGATAACGATTCATTTAGAAAGCAAGTTGCATTATGATAATATATATAACTACCTAAAGCAGGTGAAATAATGACGATTAAATATCAAGAAGAACTCAGCCTAGCTGTCCAGGCGGCCAGGAAGGCCGGCCGCCTGATCAATAATAAATTATACCGACACCAGGTTACTGAAACCAAGTCCTGCCTGTCCGACCTGGTTACCGAGGTAGACCGGGAGGCGGAAAGCTGCATTGTCCAGCTACTCAAGCAGCATTTTCCCGGCCATGCCATCATCGGCGAGGAGCAGCAGGGCAACTGCACCGGCGAACCCGGCGGAAACATGACCTGGTACGTAGACCCGCTGGACGGCACCACCAATTTTGTGTTCGGGGTGCCCTTCTGCGCGGTATCCATAGCCCTGGCCGAGGACGGAGTGCCGGTGCTGGGAGTTGTGCACGATCCACTGCGGGAGGAAACCTTCACCGCGTTGCAGGGCGGCGGCGCCCGGTTAAACGGTTCAACAATAAATGTGGACAAGACAATTGCCACCCTGGAACACAGCCTTTTGGTGACGGGCTATCCGGGCAACATCGCCAACCGCCCCCGCATGCACCAGGTTAACTATACGCAAGTGCTCGACTGTTGCAACAACCTGCGCGCTCTTGGCTCTGCCGCTCTGGAGCTGGCTTATGTGGCCGGCGGCAGGCTTACCGGCTTCTGGGAGGTTGCCCTGCGGCCCTGGGATGTGGCGGCGGGCATGGTGCTGGTTCAAGAAGCAGACGGCACGGTGAGCAACCTGGCCGGGCAGCCGCTGCAGCTTGCCGAAGATGTGGATATTGTCGCCACCAACGGGCTGATTCATCAAGAACTGCTGACCTGCCTGACCGGGTGAGCGACCGATAAAAAACCTAGAGATAAACCGGGTCGCATGCCGGCATGCCGTAATAAGTCTGAGTAAAGCCCCCAGGCCTTGTTTAATTGCGTAAATAGTTCAGGCATATGGAATAATTTTTAGTATTATGAAGCAAGATATTAAAAATTTGATAGGGGGGTTTTATTTGAGCCGCATTTCGACGATGGAAATGCTTCAACTGCGGGAATTGCTGCAGATGGAGACTAATTCGGTGGCTAAAGCCAAAGCAACTATGAGTCTGATCGAGGATGACGAACTAATGACTCTGGCCAAATCCGGCATCCAGGCTACCGAAGCCAGAATTAAGGGTATGCAAAAATTTATTAGTGATAATGATTTAGTTACTATGGAGGTGCACTAAATGACATCTCTTTTTCAGAATTTAATGGGCAACGAAAACGATTTTAAAATAAACGACCAGGTGCTGGCCAATGACGCTTTAATGGCTTTAAAAGGCGCCTCCTTAGCCTATCTTGGCGCCACCCTGGAATCCGCAACCCCGGAAGTTAGAAGGATGTACAATGAATATTTGACCCAGTGTGTCATGTCCCATGAAGCTACAACTGCCCTGGCCATTAAGAAAGGCTGGTACAAGCCCTACCTGGCCCCCGCCGAACAAATAAGCGAGTCCTTCAAACAATCTGAATGGGTAATAAACGCCAACACTTAGAAATGCTTCTATAACCTGAGCAGTTGTCTACTTCACTAATTAAGGCGGAAGCCACGCCATCAACGTGGTCTCCCGCCTTTGCTATCTTGCCTGCCTATTTGGTTTTCGCTTTAGAGTAATCTTTAACAAATATATATCCTCTAATGCTCTTTGCGCGGGCGCAGCTTGCTCCGGTATAATACATAGTGAACTACTTCACTGGAGGTACTGCCTGTGTCCAGGTTTATTGTCGGTGTCATGGGCGGCGGCGAAACAGCCACTGCGGACCACTGCCGGTTGGCTTACCGTCTCGGGCAGTTGATTGCCCTGCAGGGCTGGGTACTGCTTAACGGAGGCCGCCCGGCGGGTATCATGGAAGCATCGGCCAGGGGGGCCAAGGAATACGGGGGGCTGACCATCGGTATTTTGCCGGGCTGTGACAGCCGGTCCGCCTCCGCTTATATAGACATTGCCATTGCTACCGGTATGGGGGACGGGCGAAATTACATCAATGCTCTTTCTAGCCACGTGGTGATTGCCTTGCCCGGGCAGGCCGGGACCATCTCAGAAATCGCACTGGCGTTAAAAAATAATAAGCCGGTGATTCTGCTGGGCTGGGATACCGCTGCTTTATTCAATGCCTATCAACGCAGTGGGCAGCTGCACACGACAACCACCTCAGAGGAAACAATTCAGCTGATCAAGACAATAAGTCAAAGCTAAAGAAAAACGCAGGCGGTGCACTTCGATATCGGCCCCCGCCACGGTTCCTAGTAATCTGCCGAATAAAAAAGGCGGGGATATCTACTATCACCCGCACCCCGCTGCGATACTCTTTTTACTGTCTTGAGTAGACTTAAACCCTGCCAACTGCCAATTTGTCCTACTTGCCGCTGCCGATTAACTGCATGGCCAGCGCCACCATACCTCCAGCGATAAGCGGCCCCACGGGCACGCCGCGGAAAAAGGCTACCCCAATAATTGTACCCACCATGAGACCGATGATCACCTGGGGCTGAATAGTTAAATAGCTAACTCCCCGAGCCCCCAAGTAAGCTACGAAAATACCTGTTGCCACCGCCACCAGCCCGGAAAATCTGGTCAGCGTTCCATACAGCTCGGACCAGCCAATTCCCCCCTTAGCTATGGGGATTAAAATCGCCAGGGTGATGATGCCGATGCCTACATTGAGGGCGTTTCTTTCCAACAGGGGAAACAATGCCTCGCCATGCAGCAAGCGCAGCGCCAGCAGCACCCCGGCTGCTGCCGCCACAATGTAATTATGCCCCGCCAGGCCCAGCAGAATAATGATCAGAAGCAGGATACCGGCTTGTCCAAAAATTGCTGCCACTTTTAACCCCCTAGATTAATACCGCTACCTCGTCCCGGTCCAGTTTGCCCTTAATTTCGTGCATAGCCTGCCGGAAGGAGTAGTCCTCACCGGCGGCCCGCTCAATCTGCCGCAACACATCGATTTCCCGACGCATCGTTGAGAAAATATCGCCCTCGTGCAAATTGCAACGCTTCTGCAGCTCCTCAAAGGTAGCGTTGTTGTACCAGGCTTCCGCCAGCGGGCCGGGCAATGGTGACCACCGGCAAAGCTGTTCCGGCACCCCTGCGTCCAGCAGTTCGTTTCTGAGCAGAGCTACATTGTCCATATCATATGCCCCCGGCAAAACAACTTCGTCACGCCCGGGCTCGTAGTCAATACCTGCTAAAATTGCGGCGGCTTCGGCCGGTACAGCTTCACGCAGGATGCTGGAAAAGACCAGCTCAGTCACCAGTATTTCCTGCACGTGCACGTGCAGTGCAAAAAGCCCCCGGGGCAGCAGTGTTTTACCCTGGATGAAGCCGAGCTTTTCCAGTAAAGCGCACATGTGATGAAATTCCTGGTGGTAGTCCACGGCAAATTTTTTCAGCTGCCGGTTACGCCGCACCAGTTCCTTCTTGCGCTCGACAAGGGCGGTGATTTCATCATGGGCATCCCGGCAGTCATGGTGCAGACAGCCCTTGTCAGGCTGGGCCAAGATGGACTTAATCTCCACAATCCGCCCCGGCACCTTCGGTTTATGCCGACGTTTGCGGTTGCGCAGGCGGTTGAGTTCTTTTTTTAACTTTTCCCGCAACAGGGGGCAAGTTGGCCCATCTTTATCCGCACAAAAGTTTTTGCGCAAAATGTAGATTTTTTCCTCTATTGCTTTAAGTTCATCAGCCAGAGAAGCGACTTCCCGGTTGTTCTGATATACCGCCAGGTTCTGGGATAGGTAGCGTTCAATTTCATCATCGGTCTTCCAGTGCAGCAGGCTTAAGGCTGTGTTAGGTGAAATCACCAGTCGGCCATGCACCGGCTCCACCTTGTCCTCATCAAAAAATCCGGTTTGCTCAGGGAATTTTTCATCTATATTGACATAAACGTGCCCTACCTTATCAAAGCCGCGCCGACCTGCCCTGCCGGCCATCTGGAAAAATTCCCGGTTCAGCAGCCCACGATGATTGCGCCCATCCCATTTGCGTGTGGCATCAAATACCGTACTGGCCGCGGGGAAATTTATCCCCACCGCAAAGGTTTCCGTACAAAAAAGCGCAAAAACCAGCCTGGCCTCGTAAAGAGTTTCCACCAGTTCCTTCAACGCAGGCGATAAACCGGCGTGATGGTAGCCAATGCCCTGCATCAGCAGACGCCGCAGATGCTTGCGGCGCCCCCCAAATAGCCCGGGAGTAACCTGCTCGGCCTTTTCCATTAGCTCAGTTACTCGTTTCTTTTCTTCAGGCAGCAAAAAGTCCCATTCCCGGCTTAATTCCTCGGCCAAAAGCTCGGTGCGGCCACGGCTGAAGACAAAGTACAGGGTGGGCAGGTGATCCTGGATCGCCTCGATAACCCCCACGCACTTGGCGTTATTTACTAGAGCCATGTTTATTCTCCCCCCCGCTATTACCATACATATACCGGCTGCGACTGCCTACCTGATGCAGCGCTTCAATTTCATCAATCGCCTCTTCCTCATCCAGTATCTCGTTGTCCGGGGTTATCCAGTTGATTTCCAGCGGCACTGCCCTACGGTATTCCTCAACTACCAAAACCTGGCTGCCCCGCACTGTTTCAATCCACTGGGCTATTTCATGAATATTGGGCACCGTAGCCGACAGGCCCAGAATGCGGATATGCGGCGGTGCGAAGATGATGCTTTCCTCCCAGGCCGTACCCCGCTCCACATCATCCAGGTAATGCACCTCGTCAAAGATTACATGGGATATATTATCCATCCACTCCGGATTGGCGAAGCACCAGTTGCGGAAAATTTCGGTGGTCATCACCAATAGCTGCGCCCGCTCATTAACCGATACGTCACCGGTTATAAGGCCCACCCGGTAATGGCCATATTGACGGGCAAAATCACGGTATTTCTGGTTAGACAGGGCTTTAATGGGAGAGGTGTACACCACCTCCCGGCCTTGCTCTAAAATGCTGTCCACCAGCCGCTCGGCAATCAGTGTTTTACCGGTGCCTGTGGGTGCCGCCACCAGCACCGAATGACCTTCAAGCAGAGCGGCAATGGATTTTTGCTGGAATTCATCCAGCAAAAGCGGACCGGAGGGCAGGGCCGCCTCGGATTTACTGCGTTTGAGGTGCCGCTTTTTGTGCCACACCGGCCGTTCCGAGCTTTGAGCGGGCGTCTCAACCCAGCCGGCCCGGAGGTCGGGCAGGCGGGCCAACAGGTCCTCCACATCACCCCGGCGTAAAAAGTTAGCGCCCCGCTCCGAACGCCCAGCACTGCGCAGATGCCCTTCCCGGATCAGCTGCCTGATCTGGTCCTGGGTGATACTGAGTATCCTGGCCGCATCGCCGGGCTTGATTTTTTCAGCCCGCCGCAGCAGTCTTTCCATATTGGGGGAACGGTGCAGAGTATCAACGAGGGCACGCCAGTAGCGGATAATACCCTCCATTTGAAAACCTTGCAAGTGTCCCAGTTCCCATAGGCTGGCGATATCACCAGGGTGCACACCAAGCAGTCGCCCTGCTTCCCGGGCAGTGTAGGAGTTATCCAGTAGGAAAGCCACCGGCACAGTTGGGCCACCCTTGACGGGTAATTCCAGCCCGGTAAGCTCCTTCAGCTCACGGGCAATTTTCCCCGGCTCAGCTTTGATGGGCGCGCAAAAAAGCTCCCGCCGTTCTATTTTTAGCTCCACGCAGCCGGCCTGCAGAGCTTCCTGCCGTGCCAATTTACGCTCGCGTGGCGCAAAATCCTCCAGTGTAAAAAAAGAACGACCGCCCATCTTCTGTTTTAGTGTGTAATGGACATACGCCAGGATCTCCCGGCGCCGTAGCTCTTCTGCACCCTCGGGCCGCGTATCCACAGTAACCCTTCCGTCAGGCAGAATCACAAAGGGAGGCTCTTCCCGTCCTTTTTTTATTTGGGCTACCAGTTTCTTATGACGCTTGAACATCAGGACAAATTCCTTGCGGCTGATGGGTTCACTGTGGGACAGGTACCGGCCCACCTCATCCCAGGCAGCGTCACTGTCCGGGTGGGTATAACACCCGCCGGGCAGGCAAACCAAATGGGCCACTGCCTCGGGATGCAATGTTTCACCAAGCAACCGGCTGATTTCCTCCTCGGTAAGGACTTCATGCTCATCAAGCAAATCATCCACCTGCCGGCGCTGCCGCCGCACCAACTGGCTGTGGGCCCGGGCAGCTTCAGCCCGGCGCTCCAGTTCGGTCTGCCCAGCCGCTGTAACCCGCATGGTATAGGTATGATCGGGCAGAAGCAGGACATCGGGCATGCCGCCGGGCAGCCTGGCCGGCAGCTCCATCGGCAGCAGGGATGCCAGCTCCTCACGGGTACGGGGCACCCCATCACCCAGCAGTTCCCGGATCATTTCCTGAGCCTGGATCAATAATCTGGTCTTCAAAATAGGGATGTTGGAGGCGATGATCTTCGCCGCCAGCCTTTTTTCACGCCCGACAGGTGCAGCTGCCGCATCCCCAGCACCACCACCGGGGCAGCTCAGGACAACCTCTTCCGGCGGCCCGCCCTGTGGCCCGGTCACCATCACCTCACCCCGGACAGCCAGGGATTGCAAGGCGCCTGACAGATCATCGAGACGGTTCCCTGCCCGGTTACATAAATCGGGCAGGCTTGTCGGGCCACCCGCGATTATTTGCTCAAGTAATATTTTTTTTATTTCATCTGTTCTGGCGTTAGCCAATCTAACAACTCTCCTGACCACTAATTTTAGCTTACTTTGATAAAAATTGTATGTAAAAACCTCGCCTACACATACATGTACAGATTTATTATATCCGTTCCTCAAGCAATTACTACATTAATCCTTGCCATGGACCCGGCGGTTGAACTGCCTGGTACATCAAACTACCCGTTTCACAGATGTTTGTTGGTGACCTGCAGCACTAACCCCGATTTTCTTAAACTGCACGCAGCATTTGAGCTGGAGGACTGAACCTGTTTACATGACCACGGGTATTTTTTCCCCACACTGCAAACAGGTCCCGCCATCCAGCTCTCCGACCTGCGTTTGATAGCCCTGCCGGTTAATTAGAATTCTGCCGCAGCCCGGGCAGGTTGTATTGGCAGCTGCCAGCTGAGGGGCATTACCAAGGTACACAAAACGCAACTGCTGCCGGGCCAAGTCTCTAGCCATCTTCATCGTCTCCTCGGAGGTAGGCGGTAAGTCCAACTTGTAGTTAGGAAAATAACGGGAAAAATGCAGCGGTATATCCGGGTTTATACCGGCCAGCCAATCCACTAAACGTTTAATTTCCTCCAGGCTGTCGTTTAAGCCGGTGACCAAAAGAGTGGTGATTTCCAGGTGGCAGTGCCCATAAGCCGCCTCCACCGTACGCAAAACAGGCTCCAGTCGGCCGGCACAGGTCGAGCGATAAAAATCATCGGTAAAAGCCTTCACATCAATGTTCATAGCGTCAATATATGGCAGCAGGGCTTGCAGCGGCTGTTCATTGACATAGCCATTGGTGACCAGCACATTTTTGAGACCAGCCGCACGGGCCAGCCCGGCCGTGTCGTACACGTATTCATACCACATGAAAGGCTCCGAGTAAGTATAGGCCAGTCCCACGCAGGGGTAACCGCGCTCCTTTTGCTGTAAGGCCAGCTCCACCGCCCGCTCCGGCCCCAGGCGGTTAGTCGGCGGGGTCTCCTGGGCAATCTGCCAGTTCTGGCAGAAACCGCAGCGCAAATTGCAGCCCACCGTGCCCAGGGACAGGATTAGCTGTCCGGGGTAAAAATGGTAGAGCGGTTTTTTTTCAATTGGGTCCAGAGCATAAGATGAGCACTCGGCATAATTGGTGGCATAAAGAGCGCCCCCCTCGTTTTCCCGTACCCGGCAAAAGCCCCGTTTGCCCGGGGCAATATTGCATAGCCTGGGACACACTTTACAATTAACCTGATCTTCAGGTCCTTTGGTATAAAACATTACCTCGTGCCGCACCACACCATCTCCTTGTCATGGATAGTAAGCAGTCATACCTTTTGCCAGACCTAACGATACCGCACAACCTCAAAACGTTCCAGGCGGACTTTTTCTCCCGGACTAATGCCTGCTTTTTGCCTGGCGATCGCCACCTGCTCTTCTACGGCATCGATACCCTCCAAATCCGGCAGCAGTAGCCCCCGTCTGCCGCCCGCAGAAACAATCACGCCGTATTTATGGGGATCCAGTTCATCCGTGCCCCGTACAGGCTCCGGATCGGCTAAGATATCCACCGAAATATCCAACTCCGGCAATTCCTCCGGCTCCACCGGGTAAAAACGGGGATCCCGGATAGCAGCGCTAATGGCATTCTCGGCAATCTCCTCAGCAATATTGTTTTGTGTGGGGGCAATGGTGCCGATACAACCTCTCAGCTGACCATGCTTCTTCAGCGATACGAACACCCCCGCCCGGCGCTCGGCTAATTCCTCCAGCACTCTCTGAGGTTTAAATTCATCCCGCCGGCCATGATAATAGTTCTCCAGCACCTTGCGGGCCAGCTGCACAGGATAACTCTCCGCCGCCCTTTTTTGGCTAGCCCGGTCAAGAGCCAGACGCTGGATTTTATCCTGCAGCCGGCGCTGCTCGTCCCGGGCGCCGGGCACCAGGGAGGCCACCAGGTAGCCGACTCCGAACGGCCCTTCATAAGACAGCACCTCACTGGTTATCTCTACCCCATCCAATGCGCCTAGCATCATAATGATGGACCGCAGACCGCACTCACCGGCCTGTTCAGCCAGCTCAGGATCAAGCCCGCAAATACCCTCCACATCCCCCGCGCGCACCAACTCGACCAGCAGGTGGTCAAAATCCTGGCCGGCTGGATGGTAGCCATTCGGCGCGTCCGAGGTCAACCGGTGGGAAAGATCAGAACTGGCCAGCACAGCCACTTGTTTATTTAATTCCGCCGCAGCTTCCCGCAGGGCGACCCCGAAGGAATACAGCTGGTAAAAAGGCAGCAGTCCCATCGAGACATGTACAAGGGGAATATGCAGCACACCCGCTTCCCGGAGGAAATATAGTGGCGCCATGATGCCGTGGTCCAACTCGGTGGTGACACCAAAGCGCTGAGCCAAGGCACTGTCGATACCCGCAACTGTGATATTCTGCAATCTGGCCGTAGCCTGTATTTTTTGCACCAGAGCCGAATCATTAGCCAGCGCAAAGCGCACCCCGGCAGCATTGAACTGGCCCAGGTTGCCGCTCAGTTCTTTCTCGGCATTGATCCCAATACCATCGCTGAATACAGTGCCGTGGGGAGAAATCATGACCAGAGTTTCAGCACCGCTTTCACTTAACCGCCGCCCCAGCTCCAACATCGCTTTTTTAGTATTGGCCACCTCATTATCCCGACCCTGCCCCACCTCAGGTACCATCACCGGTGGGTGAGGACAAATACCGCAAAAAACAATCGACATAGGTATACCCGCGCCGCAGTCAAGCCGCTGCGGGTAGCTCAACTCCTTCCTTAAATAACTGGTCCTATTATATTGTTCATTTAAGCCCGGTGTTATATACAAAATAACTGCCCACCTGCTAATATACCTCGCTCACAGCCGTGCCACCATGATAATCTGTTGCTGTAAGATCAGTAACTTTACTCCCTCCCGGCCCGGCTGCTGTTATACTAAAACCATGTTTTTATTCTGTACTACTCTTGATCAAGAAATTTTATACAGCAAGTATTACTTTTGATTTTCGCCAATTACCTAGCTAAACCTGCCCGGTTGGCTCAGATAAATTAAATTACCCAACTTTATGACAGCCAGGAAGTTTCTTGAAGAAGGGGAGCGCTACGCTAATGATCAGCAAGCCCTAGAAGAGGACATTAGACAAAAAGACTTCGGAATGCAATTTCCGAAGTCTTTCGCTGTTCCGACACCTCCAGGCTTAAGCCAAACCACTATAGACAAAATAACTGCCCAGTACCACTAAAAATATCCCGCACACCGCTACGACACCGCGGTAGAATTGTTGATTTAAAAACCTGCGCCCGCCGGCCACTGCCCCCGAGATAAACCCGTACCAGATGAAATCAGCCAGCAGGTGACCGCTCATAAACGCCAGCAGCCCGGTCGTACCCCTGGCCATTGCGGTGGTGATATAGGCCAGACCGATCGTAGCCCACCAAATACTCCAGTAAGGGTTAGACAAGCTAACCAGTATGCCTGCCAGTACCGGATGCATCTTGTACCGCTCAGCCACTTGTTTATCGGCTATTCCCTCAGCCTCAGGTGCCAGCTGCAAGTAAACCCTGCCCCGCCGGGCGTTCCGATACATGGTCCAGCCCAGGTAAATTAAAAAAGCTCCTCCCGCCAGGGCAATAATAATCTGCACCTGTTCCGCCAGCAAAATTTCGGCTGCTCCCCACAACAGCAGCAGCACCAGCAGAACTTCCAGCAGGGCATGACCCACAATTAACAGCGGCCCGGCGATAAAACCGCGCCGAACGACTTCCCCAATGGTCACCGTCATTAGCGGCCCCGGCATGGCTGCGCCGGAAAAGCCAACCACCAGCGCAGTTATAAAAATTGCACCTAAGTCCATACCTTTACTCCCCCATAAAATTAGCATAGCTGCTTAATCATACTTGTTAATATGTATATCCAATTAAGACCAGCATACCATCTCACAAATTCGCCGGTAAACCTGCTACATTAAGCCAGATATTAATTATAAGCAAAATCTTCACTAAGTAATAGGCTATTATGGGCAGAATTTAAATAAATCTTATTAAACCAAACTAATTTATTATTAATACCAATATCTTGATCTGGGAAGCTTGTTTTGCTCTAGCTTAGTAAATTGAAGGATTTTTTTTGAAAATATAGTAACTATAAAAAAGGGTCTTCTATTCGGGTTAAAATATACTTTATATGAGGAGGTAATAAACATGGCTTATGCTACTCTTCTGGTGGACAAAAATGAACACATCGGTATAATCACGTTAAACCGTCCAAAAAATTTAAATACTTTTAATACTGTTATGGCTCAGGAAATTAACCAGGCCCTGCATGACCTGGAACAAGACGCAGAAACCCGGGTCATCATTATTCAAGGCAGGGGCAAAGCCTTTTGTGCCGGGGTAGACGTAAATGAAATGAGCGGTAAAAACACGGTGGAACGATTGAACTGGGTTAATTTAATGGGTCAGCTGGGCTTAACCATTGCCTCTATGGGTAAGCCGGTGGTTGCCTCGGTCCAGGATCTGGCTATAGCCAACGGCACGGGCATAGTGGTAGCGGCTGACCTGGCGATAGCCGCCGAAGGCGCACGTTTTGGCACTACCGCGGTAAACCTCGGCTTGTTCTGCATGGGACCGGCAGTAGCCCTATCCCGCCATGTAGGCAAGAAAAAAGCGCTGGAAATGCTTTTAACCGGGGAGCTCTTTGACGCTGCGCAAGCTGAGCGGCTTGGCCTGATCAATAAGGTTGTCCCCCGAGAAGAACTGGAAGCAGAGACCATGCAACTAGCGCAAAAAATTGCCACTCAAAGTCCCCTGGCTGTACAAATGGGTAAAAAGTCCTTTTATAAAATGTGCGATTTAGAATACGCTAAAGCCTATGAATTGGTTAATCACCATTTTGCCATCCTGTGCTCTACTGAGGATGCCCAGGAAGGGGTCAATGCCTTTTTAGAAAAAAGAACACCACAGTGGAAAATGCGTTAACACTATATCAAGGTCCTGCTTAAATGAACTACGCCATATCGACAGTACCTTATTAGGAGGATCAGAGCAAATGCCAGTACACCCGCACACCATGGAAGCAGATGCAATAATCGCTCATCTTCAAACAGATCTGGAAAACGGGCTGAACAGTGAACAAGTACAAAGCCGCCTGACCGAGCACGGCGAAAACAAGCTTAAAGAACAGGCCGGCATCTCCCCCTGGGTAATTTTATTAAACCAGTTTCGCAATATTATTACTGCTTTATTGCTAGTGGCCACGGCTATTTCTCTGCTGCTGGGTGATTATGTTGAAGCGGTGGCCATAGTAGCGGTGATTATCCTGAACGCGGCATTTGGTTTTGTTACCGAATACAAGGCCGAACAAGCGATGGATGCTTTAAAAAAGATGGTGACCGCCACTGCCAAGGTGGTGCGTGACAGTAAGTTACAGGCGATTGCCGCCGAACAGCTGGTACCCGGCGATATTCTGGTCTTGGAGGAGGGCGACCGGGTTACTGCCGATGCCCGCCTGGTGGTAGCCGAAAATCTGGCTACAGTGGAAGCTTCTTTAACTGGTGAATCCCAGCCGGTGAATAAAAAAACAGCTGTGCTGGAGCAAACAAACTTACCCCTGGGCGATCGTAAAAACATGGTCTACATGGGCACGATGGTGATCCGGGGCAATGGGCACGCTGTAGTCACCGCTACCGGCAGCCATACTGAAATTGGCGGTATTTCCTCGCTGCTTGAACAAACCGTTTCCGAGCAAACCCCCTTAGAAAAGCGCATGGCTGTTTTAGGCCGCTCCTTAGCCAGTATCAGCCTGGTCATTGCTGCAGTGATGGTAGCGGTAGGTATTGTTATGGGACACCCGGTGTTTGAGGTTTTAGAGACAGCCATCGCCCTGGCTATCGCCGCCGTACCCGAAGGACTGCCTGCTGTGTTCACCATTACCCTGGCAATTGGCATGACCCGCATGGCCAGACAAAACGCGATTATCCGGCGTTTGCCGGCGGTGGAAACCCTGGGTTCAACCACGGTAATCTGCACCGATAAAACCGGTACCCTGACCGAGAATGCCATGACCTTGGAACAAATTTGGCTGGGGGGGCGGGTAATCACGGTAACCGGCTCCGGTTACACACCCGAAGGAGATTTTTTGGACGACGACCGCCAGACAGAGGTGCAGGGAGATTTGGAGTTATTTTTGCAAGCTGGTGCCCTGGCCAGTAACGCCTCCATCAATAAAAACGAAACCGGACAGTGGGATGTGGTGGGTGATCCCACGGAGGGCGCCCTGGTAGTAGCCGCGCTAAAGGGTGGCTTCAACCCAGAAACAGCCAGACGGTCCGGTTATAAAGAGTTAAAGGAAATCCCCTTTAACTCTGATGAAAAGCGCATGGCCGTCTATTACAGCCTGCCCGATGGGCAAATACAAGTAATGGCCAAAGGAGCTCCAGGAGTGATCCTGGAGAGCTGTGCCTCACTGCTCAAGGACGGTGCATTAGTGCCCTTCGATGAACAGGTTCGGCAGCAGGCCCTGGCAGCTAACGAGCAAATCGCTCACCGGGGTTTGCGGGTGCTGGCCGTAGCCTACCGTCCGGTACAATCTATAGAAGAAGAACCCTACCGGGACCTGATCCTCATCGGTCTGGCGGGCATTATGGACCCGCCCCGGGAGGAAGCTAAGCAGGCCATCGAGGAAGCTACCCGGGCCGGCATCCGCACCATCATGATCACCGGAGATCAGCCGGAGACCGCTCTAGCCATCGGTAAGCGCCTGAGCCTGCCCCAGGGTGACGTTATCCACGGTGCTGCCCTTCACAACATGTCTAAAACGCAATTAACCGCTGAGCTGGCCCATACCAGCATATTTGCCCGGGTCACCCCCAAAGATAAGCTAGAGATTGTGGATGCCCTGCAGGGCAAGGGGGCAATTGTAGCTATGACTGGAGATGGCGTTAATGATGCTCCGGCCTTAAAGGAAGCAGATATCGGGATTGCTATGGGCATACAGGGCACCGTGGTGGCTAAAGAGGCGGCCGACATGGTTCTGGCCGACGATAATTTTGCTACCATTATCAAGGCCGTCAAGGAAGGCCGGGTTATCTTTGATAATATTTCCAAGTTTATACACTACCTGTTCTCCTGCAACCTAAGTGAAATCCTGTTCATCTTTATCACCCTGGTACTGGGCCTGCCTCTACCCCTGGTAGCCTTGCAAATTCTGTGGCTAAACCTGGTGACGGATGTTTTCCCTGCGCTGTCCCTGGGCTGGGAACCTGCCGATAAGGGCATCATGAAGCGCCCGCCCCGCGAACCAGGCCAGGCTATTCTCACCAACCGGTTTAAATTGCGCTTACTCATCCAGGGTATTGTGTTGGCATTAGCAACCCTAGCCAGCTACCTATTTACCCTGAACACCACCGGTAATTTGGACGAAGCCAGAACCGTGGCCTTCGCTACCCTGGCAGCGGTACAATTGTTGCACATTTTTAACGTGCGCAATGGCGGGGTCCTCAAACTGGACCACACCTTATTCAGCAACTCATACATCTGGGGGGCTATAGTGCTGGTGCTTGGCCTGCAAGCCCTGGCTATCTACCAGCCTTTGCTGAACCGGATACTGCAAACTGTACCGTTAGACATGGGTGATTTAATTATTGTCATAGCGACTACCGTAACTGCAATATTGGCTATTCAGGTCATGAACCGGTTTAAATTTTTATATGACCCCAGTTAAGCCTGAGTTGGGCGGCAAATCTCTAATCTGAGAACTAATATACTAACGCAATATGCCGGCAGCTATTTTTACGGAGCATTATAAGTTTCTCCTTTATTATGCATGAAGGTCTCCATAGCCTTTTCCTTGTCCACCGCACCACTGGTGGGCGTGGCGTGCTCGGCAAAGTATTTGACCATGCCGGAGTAGATGACATAGGCAAGTTTGCCTTGATAATCGACATCGCCCATTAATTTTTCTTCCTTGGCATTGCTGATAAAGCCAATCTCCACAATAACTGCCGGCATTTTAGCATTACGCGTGGTATAATAGTCCACTGCTTTAGCTTTTCGGTTGGTATTTCTTAGCATCCGGACCAGTTCCGATTGAATGCTGGTGGCAAGTTTCTTGCCCTCTTCTGAGCCTGGCTGGTAAAAAGTTTGCGCCCCGTGCTCCAATGGGCCGCTTTTAAAACTATTGACATGCACGCTGATGAAAGCATCTGCTTCGTGCTCGTTAGCCAGGGCTACCCGCCTGGACAAATCCTGCCTTTTGCGTGCAAGCAGGCTGCCGCCTTCCGCATCGCTAAGGTCCATATCAGACTCTCTGGTCATCAGCACAATCGCGCCTGCTTGGCTTAAAACTGTGGCCAGTTTACGAGCAACCTCCAGGGTTATATCCTCTTCAATAGCCCCGGTTGGACCTTTAGACCCGGGATCGATACCACCGTGTCCCGGGTCTACCACAATCACCTTGTTAGCCAACGACCAGGATAAAGCGGCCACCCGACGGTTTTCCATGTGGTCATAAATAACGCGCAGCGAAAAATAACCGAGCACTAAAATAACAACAAACAAACACAAATAACTAAATCTCACCCTGATTACTCGCAGCATTTATTCATCCCTCCCGCACTTAACGGGGCTCATTTAGCCCCCGTTTAAAATTATGCGGGTGTCAAATTAGATATGTGGGAAAAAGCAAGCGCCTGCTGATGCCCTAATGGCAACAAACAGACGAGCAGAGTTCGGCAACCAGGGGTTTATCCAGAGCCTAAAGGCCAAAAAAAGACCACCTTATCATTTTCGGTGGTCTGGGTTGTAAATTTAGTTTTTTTAATAAGCTTAACGCTTAGAGAATTGAGGTGCGCGCCGGGCTTTTTTCAGGCCGTATTTGCGCCTTTCCTTCATGCGCGGGTCACGGGTTAAAAAGCCGGCTTTTTTAAGCACAGGCCTCAAGTTAGGGTCTGCCTCAATCAAGGCCCGAGCTATACCCAGTTTAACAGCGCCGGCCTGGCCACTAACACCACCGCCCAATACTTTGGCCATGATATCGAATCGGCTTCCCGTACCGGTTAACTCTAATGGCTGGCGAGCTACAATTTGCAGTGTTTTCCTGCCAAAATAGTCCTCTAAGCTTTTATTGTTAATCGTCATTTTGCCTTCGCCGGGGCGAAGAAAAACCTTAGCTACTGCATCTTTCCTGCGTCCGGTTCCATAAAATTGCACAAAAGCCACTCATGCTCCTCCTTTCGACCGTTACATTTCCCAAATTTCCGGCTTTTGGGCCGCATGGGGATGTTCACTACCGCGATATACCCTTAGTTTCGTGGCCATATCTCTGCCCAGGCTGTTATGGGGCAACATCCCGGTAATTGCCTTGTAAACGGCCAATTCGGGTTTGTTTTGCATTAGTTTCTCATAGCTGGTAGCTTTCAAACCACCAGGATAGCCTGAGTGCCTGTAATACATCTTTTGGCGTAATTTATTGCCGGTAAGAATAACCTTATCCGCATTAATAATCACTACATGGTCACCTGTATTTACGTGGGGCGTAAAAATTGGTTTATGTTTCCCTCTTAATATCCTGGCAGCCTCAGTTGCCAAACGTCCCAGGACCTTGCCTTCACCGTCAATTATGTACCATTTGCGCTGTACATCGGCTGGCTTGGCCATATATGTCGTCCTCATACTATTATTACCTCCCGTGTGGTGAAAAGAAACCATATTGGCTAATCGGGGGCTCTTCGATTGCCATTAGGTCACACATGCAATTATTTTAATACATAGTATTTCCAGTGTCAAGGTAAATTAATTTATCGACTATCGTTAGTTCTATCCTTCGGGCACGCGACCGGTGCTTAGGGTTTGGATAACTACTGCTAATATTCTACAAATTCCAGGCATAAGCCTTGGGGTGGCATGGTCGGTCCTGCTAATATCCGCTGCTTGGATGTTACTATTGTTTTAATCGCTTCCGGGTCATTTTTACCCATACCCACCTGTAACAATGTGCCGGTCATAATGCGTACCATGTTGTATAAAAACCCATCGCCATTGAATACAAACTGCACCAGGGAACCCTTACGTATAACCTCAACCCGGTACAGTGTGCGCACTGTGGTTTTCACAGTAGCTCCAGCAGCCTGAAAACATTTAAAGTCATGTTTGCCCATTAAAAATGCACAGGCCGTTGACATGGCTGCGTCATCCAGGGGAGCGGGCAAAAAACTGCTGTACAAACGGTCAAATGGCGAGGGAATGCGATTATTCCATATCGAATAACAGTACGTTTTTGCCCTGGCGGATTTACGGGCATGAAAATCCTCCCCGACCTCCCGGGCGTCCGTTACGACAATATCACGGGGTAACATGCCGTTGATGGCCAGTGGCATGCGTTCCACAGGTATAGGCCACCCCGCTGCATCAAAGTTAACCACTTGCCCCCTGGCATGGACCCCCGAGTCAGTACGCCCTGCTCCAATTACCTGAACCCGACGCCCCGCCATCTGGCCAAGGCGTTGCTCTAAAACTTCCTGTATCGTAACCAGTCCGGTACCCCGTTGTTCTTGAAAGCCGTAGTAGTTCGTACCGTCATAAGCCAAGGTTAACTTAATATTACGCAAGGGCTCACCTCGCGGGAAAAGATTTATCAATACAGCGCCTGCACAACAGGCAGTTCATCATAACGCTTTGGCAGTGATCACCGCTGCCAAAATGGCTGTATTGAGCGAAAGAGCTGCATAATCTGCCACTCTAAACCTCATTACGTGTAGACGGGAGCGAGCAGCACCAACCTGGTAACACCTGATTTCCATAGCCAAGGCTAGTTCTTCGGCCCGGCTAAAAATATTCGTCAGCAGCGGCACCATAAAGGGAGTCAGTCGGCTTACTCGTTCCTTGATACTGCCGCTGTTAAAATCGGCCCCCCTGGAACGCTGCGCTAATAGCAGCATTCTGGCCTCATCAAATAAGGTAGGCACAAAACGCAGCGCCAGGTTAATCATCATTGCCAATTCCTGTACAGGTATACGCAACCGGCGCAGCGGTGACAACAGCCATTCCAGTGCCATGGTCAGCTGCAGAGGCGTGGTAGTAAAGGTTAGCACAGATGCTGCTAATAGCAGCACACTAATTCGCCATAATAACCACCCGCTGAGCAGTAAACCTTCACGGGATATCTTAATAAACCCCACGGTAAGGAGCACGTTACCAGGTGTAAAAAATACTTGTAAAACAAAACTAATGAGCAGCAGCACCCACAAAGGCTTTAAGCTTTGCCAGTACACGCCTGGCTTTATGCCCGACAAGAGCACAACCAGCAACGTCCAGAGAGATACCAGTGTTAAACCGAGCGGATTAAATGTTATAAGCACAGCAGGGACTACCAGTGCGGTACAGATTAATTTAGAGCGTGGATCCAGACGGTGCACCGGAGAGCCGGCCGGTAGGTATTGACCCATCGAAATATTGTTCATCATGGCGTCCCCCCCGGCCGGACCCGATTGGTCTGTAACATCTGTTGCAGTAATTGGGCGGCATCTGCCAAGGACAGCGGTAATGAGGGTAAATAGATACCCGCTTGGCTCAACTGCTGCGCTAGTTCCACAGCAAAGGGAGCTTTTAAACCGGCTCTATGCAGTAGCTCAGTTTGACTGAGCACTTCCCTGGTGGGGCCAATAGATAAGAGCACACCCTGGTGAAGCACAGCTACTCGCTCGGCAAAGACAGCTGCGTCCTCCAGGTGGTGGGTAATTAATATCACCGTCATCCCTTGCCGCGCTTGAATCTCCTTTATGTTGGCCAAAATTAACTGCCTGGTTGCATGCTCAAGACCAGCCCCCGGCTCGTCCATGATTAGTATTTGGGGACGCATCGCCAGCACTCCGCAGATAGCTACCCGCCGGAGCATCCCACCGCTAAGGGTCCTGGGGTCTGCAGCAAGTATTTCTTCCGGCAAACCTACCAGGGCCACCGTATCTTTGACCAGCTTACTCACCGTTGTACTGTCCCAGCCCAAATTACGGGGGCCAAAGGCAATATCTTCAAATACTGTGCTGCTAAAAATTTGTCTTTCTGGGAATTGGAAAACCAAGCCGACCTGCCGCCACAATTGCTGACGATGTTGTTTGTCGGAAATTGCACGGCCTAACACCTTCACACAACCGGCGGTGGGCAACAGCAGACCATTAAAGTGCTGCACCAGAGTGGATTTACCGCTGCCGGCTGAGCCGGCCAAAGCGATAAATTCACCATCGTATACCGTAAGTTCGATATCCCGCAGGGCCACCATTTCCAGCGGCGTACCAGGATAATATAGATGCGTTAGTTCCTCTACTTCAATACACGGCATAAAAACTTTACCATATCCTCCATGGTGACAATGCCAGCCGGCAGAGCAAAACCTTGTTCCGCCAAGTGGTACGCAAGTTCGCCGGCGCTGGTTGAGGTTAACCCAAGTTCATGCAACAGCTTAAGCTGACCAAATAACGCTGCAGGCTCAGCATCAAACAACAAACAGCCTTTGTCCAGCAGCCAAACCCGGTCAGCACAGGCGGCTTCATCCATATGGTGGGTGATTAGTACCACCGTCGTACCAGACTCTGCGAGACGTTCTAACACCTGCAGCACTTCCTGCCGACCAAGGGGGTCGAGCATCGAAGTAGGTTCGTCTAACACCACACATAACGGTTTCAAGGCCAGCACACCGGCTATCGCTAAACGCTGTTTCTCGCCCCCGGAGAGCATATGGGGCGGACGGCTGCGCATATCACTTAAGCCAACTGCAGCAAGCGCCTCTTCCACCCGGCGGAACACTTCAGCAGAGGGCAGGCCTAAATTTTCCGGGCCAAAGGCCACATCCTCCTCCACCACGGCAGCCACCAATTGATTATCCGGGTTTTGCATAACTAATCCCACGTTCCGGCGTATCTCTTGGCGAGACTCTGGCCTAGAAGTATCCAGACCATTAACCAGTACCCGACCGCCGGAAGTTAATAATAATCCAGCCATTACCCGAGCCAAAGTAGATTTACCAGAACCGTTAGGACCAATCACAGAAATAAATTCTGCTCTGCCGACATGTGCACAGATATCCTGCAATGCAGCAAATTTACTGCCCGGGTAGGTATAATATACACTTTCCAGTTCAATAAGTAAGCTGCTTGGACCGGGCATAACTAATAACTCCCTGTCTATAAATGCCAAGAGGAAACCGCAATTAGCGATTTCCCGATCAGCAAATCTATTATACCATTTCTAACAGTGCCATCTGGGCAGCATCACCGCGCCGGTAACCTAGCTTAACTATGCGGGTATAACCACCCTGGCGTTCAGCGTACTTGGGTCCATAGGTGTCAAACAGTTTGCGTACTACTCTTTCCTCGTAAATATATTCCAGTGCCTGGCGGCGGGCAGCAAGATCTCCACGCTTGGCCAGAGTTACCATTTTTTCAGCAATTCTTTTAACCTCTTTGGCTCGGGTCTCGGTGGTGGTAATACGTTCATCACGGAACAGAGCAGTCACCAGGTTACGCAACATCGCCTTTCGATGGCCGGTGTTGCGACCCAATTTAGCGTAGGCCACCATTATCCCTCCTTAATCATCTTCGCGGCGCAGTTTCAAATCTAAATCGGATAGTTTGTTCATGACCTCTTCCAGGGATTTTTTGCCCAGGTTACGTACTTTCATCATATCCTCCTCGTTACGCTGAACCAACTCTTCTACAGTGTTGATACCCGCCCGTTTCAGACAGTTGTATGAACGTACGCTTAAATCAAGCTCTTCAATCGGCATTTCCAGTATTTTATCCTTCTGTTCTTCTTCCTTCTCCACCATTATTTCAACTTCTGCGGCAGACTCGGTTAAGCCAATAAACAAACGCAAGTGCTCACTTAATATCTTGGCACTGAGACTTACTGCATCATCTGCTTTAATACTGCCATCAGTCCAAACTTCCAAGGTAAGCTTATCATAGTCTGTGCGCTGACCCACCCTAGTATTATCCACATTGAAGTTAACCTTGCGCACGGGAGTGAAGATAGAATCAACTGGAATTACCCCGATAATATGGTCACCTTTTTTATTGCGCTCAGCTGATACATAGCCACGGCCCTTGGAAACAGTCATTTCCATAAACAACCGCCCACCCTCAGCCAAAGTAGCAATATGCATATCTGGGTTCAAAATTTCCACGTCCGGGTCTACTAAAATGTCCCCGGCTTTTACTGCACCTTCTTGTTGAGTCTCAATACGGATAATCCTTTCCTCGTCAGTATACATTTTCAGACAAAGAGATTTGAGGTTTAGGATTATATCAGTTACATCTTCTTTAACACCAGGTATCGTAGAGAATTCGTGCAGCACCCCTTCAATTTTAACTGAGGTTATCGCTGCACCTGGTAGTGAGGATAGTAATATACGCCGTAGCGAATTGCCCAGAGTAATTCCGTAACCCCTCTCCAGCGGCTCCACCACAAATCTACCATAGTGTTGGTCATCATTGATTTCTGCGCATTCGATTCTAGGCTTCTCAATTTCCAACATAACTGAGATTTAAACCCCTCCTTAGGACGGATTAGGATTTCCCCTGCTCAAACCCGTACTACTTAGAGTAAAGCTCTACTATAAGGGTTTCTTGAACGGGGGCATCTATCTGTTCCCGAGAGGGAAGAGCTACCACCCGGCCTTTTAATTGCTCGGCGTCATATTCCAGCCAGGCCGGGGCTGTGTTGTCGGCTGCACGTTCAATTAATTCCTTAACCCGCGGCGATTCCTTGCTTCTTTCACGGACAGTAATTTCATCCCCCACCCGAACCAGGAATGAAGGGATATTGGTTTTCCGGCCATTGACAATAAAATGACCATGACGCACTAATTGGCGGGCCTCGTTACGTGAAGCACCCAAACCAAGGCGGTAAACCACATTGTCTAAACGACGCTCCAATAAACGCAATAGATTTTCACCAGTCACACCTGGCTGCCTGGCTGCTGTGAAATAATAGTTTCTAAACTGTTTTTCCAAAACCCCGTAAAAACGACGGGCTTTTTGCTTTTCCCTCAACTGCAGGCCATACTCTGAAACCTTTTTCCGGCCCTGACCATGCTGACCGGGAGCATAACTACGGCGGTCAATACCACACTTACCGGTATAGCAACGGTCACCTTTTAAATATAGCTTTTGACCTTCGCGACGGCACAGCTTACACTGCGGACCCGTATATCTTGCCATAAGTTGCTTACTACACCTCCTCTTATACTCTCCGGCGCTTGGGCGGCCGGCATCCATTGTGTGGAACAGGTGTAACGTCCTTTATCACACTAACCTCCAGCCCAACAGCCTGCAAGGAACGAATGGCAGCCTCACGCCCTGCGCCCGGTCCTTTCACTGTTACTTCCAGTTCCTTCATACCGTGTTCCATGGCATCTTTAGCAGCTTTTTCAGCGGCCATTTGAGCAGCAAAGGGGGTGCTTTTCCGTGATCCTTTAAAACCAACCCCGCCGGCGCTGGCCCAAGAAATAGCATTACCTTTTGTATCGGTAATAGTAACTACCGTATTGTTAAATGTCGACTTGATATGTGCCACGCCACGGTCGATATTCTTACGTTCCCGTCTTTTGGTTCTAGTTGCTCTACGAGCCATTTATATCCCCCCCTTACTTTTTCCTGCGTACGCCAACCGTGCGTTTTGGGCCCTTGCGCGTCCTAGCGTTGTTTTTAGTATTTTGACCTCGCACCGGCAGCCCACGGCGATGGCGCAGTCCACGATAGCAGCCGATTTCTATCAGTCGCTTGATATTTAAAGCTATTTCTCTGCGCAGATCGCCCTCTACACGATAGTTCTTTTCAATGGCATCTCTTAATTTGTTTACTTCTTCCTCAGTTAAGTCCCTGATACGTGTGTCAGGACTAACTCCAGTTTGTTCCAATATTTTCTGCGAGGTGGGCTTACCAATGCCGTAAATATAGGTAAGGCCAATTTCCACTCTTTTATCCCGCGGTAAATCTACTCCCGCGATACGTGCCATTCCTTATAAACACCTCCAGCTTACCCTTGCCTTTGTTTATGCTTGGGGTTTTCACATATCACCATGATCTTACCTTTTCGACGTATAATTTTGCACTTTTCACATATTGTTTTTACAGAAGGCCTGACTTTCATTGTTCAACCTCCTTGGGGCCTTACTTTTAGTACTGAACGCTATTTGTAGCGGTAGACAATGCGCCCTCGGGTTAAATCGTATGGGGACAATTCCACCATGACCCGATCCCCGGCTAAAATACGTATAAAATTCATCCTAATCTTCCCACTCACGTGGGCCAAAACCTTATGGCCGTTTTTCAGTTCCACCCGGAACATAGCATTCGGCAATGGCTCAATTACGGTACCTTCAACTTCTATAACATCCTTACCTGACATTAGATAACAAACCAACCTCCTTTAAAATGGCAGCTCTTCCGTTTTATCTAGCAAGCACTCAAGCGCTCTGCGTATTTCAACATTACTAATACGCTCACCCAACTTCAACTTATCAGTAATCTCCTCGGCGATTTTCCTGTGCAAAATGAGATGTTTAATGTTTTTTTTCTTCGGATTCTCGAATCGCCTAACCGTTCCGTCAACAGCAAGTACGTAACAATCATCAATAACCTGAAGCACCAGATAGTACTTACCACTATCTCGCCCGGCCTTGGGTTCCACTAGTTGTCCCGGGGTTATCCCAAGCTGCACCATCATTCATCCTCCAGACAAGCCAGGACACAAAATCAACCGTCCCTTGCACTGCACTTAACTGCCCATATTACTTCCACGCCATATTATGATATTATAGTGCAAAAATCTAGGGCAATGTCAGAATCACCGGCTCACTATCGGTAATTACAATGGTATGCTCAAAATGAGCCGATGGTTGACCATCCTGTGTTACCACCGTCCATTTATCCAGAAGAGTTTGCACATGGTAACTTCCCATGTTTACCATCGGTTCTATTGCTAATGTCATGCCAGGCTTAAGCCGTGGTCCTCGACCAGGCCTACCAAAGTTCGGTACCTGGGGTTCTTCATGCATTTTAGTGCCAATGCCATGCCCAACATAATCTCTAACCACCGAATAACCATTTTTTTCAACATAATCTTGCACAGCATAAGATATATCAGATAGTCTGTTACCGTTCCTTGCAGCACTTATGCCTTCTACTAGCGATGCACGAGTTACATCCAGCAACCTTTGCAGCTCTTCTGAAATTTCACCGACCGCAAAGGTACGGGCAGAGTCTCCAAAATACCCATTTATTTCCGCTCCAACATCAATACTAATAATATCCCCATTTTCCAATTTTCTTAAACTAGGAAAGCCGTGTACCACCTGTTCATTCACCGATGCACAAATGGTGTAGGGAAAACCATAAAGTCCTTTAAAAGCCGGATTAGCTCCCTTACAAAGGATATATTTTTCTGCCAGCTGGTCCAGTTCTGCGGTGGTTACCCCGGGCTTGATGATCTTGGCTATTTCGTCAAGAGCTCCCGCCACCACTTTACCGGCCTCCCGCATGTAAGACAATTCCCGCTCGGATTTACAGATAATCATACACACACCCCGGTTACTTGATAAATCCCTGATAGCTTC